>DAISIM010000036.1:0-62172 GCA_036821995.1 Bryobacteraceae bacterium | reverse complement strand
CCGACGGGGGCGGTAGCGCAAGGCAACGCGACGCCGGGCAAATGGGGACCGTCGCGTAGGCAAACCGGCCCTCCCGCTCCAACTCCCGCAACCGAGGAAAACCCAGGGCGATCGCGCGCTGGCCTTGACGGTCATGAACTTTTCAGACTCTACTCAGCGTATCGAGACTCTGGTGACGCAGGATGCAGAGGTGTCTTTCATAGCGCTGTCGCGCAACGTCCTTTTGTGCGCGGCAAGAGCGCTAGGTAAGCTCTTCCAACGCCATCTTGAGTGCGTTCTTCTCGCCGGATCCTATCGCCAGGGCGAAGAAGCCGATCATGAACATGAAACTGTTGCCGAGGTAGTTCTCCACCCATTGAAGGGCCTGTCCCAGTGTGATGGTGACGGCACTATTTACCGCGGCAAACAGCGCCTTGGCTACGGGGATGATGCCGCCCAGCTTCTGGAATGCTGCTTTCACCGTCGCGGGCTGGTTGCTTACCTTCTGCACGGCGGAGTGGACGCTGTTGTACGATTTCTTGTTTTGCCTGATGCTGCTATTGGGCGCCATGGAGTTTCTCCCGCTTGTCCTATCTCAAGCGAATGCGGTGCATTGTGGACCACATCCGCCACGGACGGCCTGCGGAAATGCGCGGAAAGAGGAGGTGGACTGCGGCTGCGCTAGACTATGCGCTGGAGCCTTTCGGGCGCATGCTGCTGTGTACGGTTAGGAATTGCGGACAGTCACTGGTGCGGGAGGGTTCGCGCTGGGTTTGCGAACGCGGTCACTCGTATGATGTGTCGCGGTATGGCTATGTAAATCTGCTGCAGCCTCAGGATAAGCGCTCGCGCAAGCCCGGCGATCGTGCGGAGGCGGTGGCGGCGCGGCGGCGCTTGCATGAGCGGGGTATCAGCCAGCCGCTGCTGGAAGGACTGGCGGAGATGCTGCCGATTGACTCTGGCCAATCCCTTCTGGATGTTGGCTGCGGGGACGGATTCTACCTGGGAAATCTGGCAGCGCGGTTTGGAGCGGATGGCTGGGGAGTGGATCTGTCTGTGCCGGCCGTGCAGGCCGCTGCGAGGCGCTATGTTGAGTGCCATTGGCTGGTGGCGAATGCTGACCGGTCACTGCCCTATGTGACGGGGGGATTTGGGGCGGTGATGTCGATTACGGCGCGGTTGCACCCGGAGGAGTTCCGGCGGGTGCTGACGCAGGGCGGCTGGTTGTTGGTGGCAGTTCCTGGTCCGGAGGATCTGGTGGAACTGCGTGGAGTGGGCAAAGACCGGACGGTGCGGGTGGCCGAGATGTTGGCCCCCTTTTTCGCGATGGAAGCGCAACGGCGGATTAGCTGCACGGCTGACCTGGATGCCGATGCAGTGCGCGACGTGCAGTTGGCAATCTACCGGCCGCTGCAGGCAGAAATGCCACCAGCGATGCGGCTCAGCTTCAGCCTGGATGCGCTGCTTCTGCGGGCACGCGGATGAGGACTGCGCTTAGCGTCTGTTGCCGGCAATCTGGCTACGCTGTAATCTGGCTACGCTGTAATCTAGCTACGCTAGCTACGCTGTGCGGCGACTGGGCTGAGCGGCTGATGCTGGGTGAGCGGCATCAGGTGCTGGCCGGAAAGGCTCGCCACCTCCTGCCGAAGTTGTTGGGTGAGGGCCTTGTGCTCCTTTAGGGATAGGCCGGCAGTGGGGATGGGGACGCCGATACGCATGCGAGCCTGGCCGCTGCGAACGTGAGAGGAGCCCATGGGGAGGATATGCTCCATGCCAATCAGGCCGATAGGGACCACGGGAACGCCGCTTTTTACAGCGAGATAAGCAGCGCCGTCCTTGAACTCCTGCAGTCCAAGGCCCTCGTGCGTGCGCCCTCCCTCGGGAAACACCAGCAGGCAGATGCGGCGCTGCTGCACCACCTCAGCGGCAAAGGTTAGGGCCTTCAGCATGCCGCGGATATCGTCGCGAGGAATGGGGATGTGTCCTGCGCGGTGGAGGTGGTTTCCCAGGAATGGAACTTGAAAGAGACCTCGCTTGGCGAGGAAACGGAACTGGACAGGGAGGTGCGCGATCAGCACCGGGGTGTCCATGAAGCTGACATGGTTGCTGACGAAGATGTAGCTGCCGCCGGGCTGGATTCGCTCAAGCCCCTCCACGTGGACGCGCACACCGCCGATGCCAAGCAGTTGGCGGGCCCAGGCGCGGGCCACCTGGTGCTGGGTATTGCCGGTTCTGTCGAAAAGCGAACAGGCGAACGAGATGCTGCCCATGATGACGGTGGAGAGGCAGATAAGCGGAGCCTTCACAAGGATGGCGAAAAGGTAAGCGGGTGAGATGCGATCCTTGGCCATGCTGAGTGCTCTTCTGATTGTATGCGGCTTGAGGGGGGGATGGCTGTGCCGTGATCTGGCAGGACTACTGCTAGCGCTGGGGGCTGTCTAGGAGGGCGGCCGCTTCAGCAACCAGGAACAAGGAGCCGGCCACGAAGACAAGGGTGTCCGCATCCAGCTTGCTCACGAGTTGCAGAGCAGCCTGCACATCCGGGGCAAGCGTGTAGGGCTTACCTGCTGCCTCTTGCGCAAGCGCTTCAGGACGGAGGGCGCGGGGCTGTTGCGGCGAGGTGAGCACGAGGTGGTCAGCACAAGGGAACAAGTGTGCCGCCATCTCGCTGATTGCCTTGTCGCGCATGGCGCCAAAGACCAGCCAGACCGGGTGATTGCCTTTGCATTGCTGGATGTATTCGGCAAGGGCGGCGCAGCCTGACGGATTGTGGGCGCCATCGAGGAAGATATCCGGGCGGGAGGCCACCTTCTGTAATCGGCCTGGCCAGCGGACGGTGTGGATGCCCTCCTGAATTGCGTGCGGAGGGATATCCAGCAGTTGCAGCGCGGCGGCGGCGGTGTGGGCGTTGACGGCCTGGAAGGCTCCGCGCAAAGGGCAATCGATCTCCAGGGGAGGATAGCTAGACGCTGGACCGGGTTGCAATTGAAAGCGCACGCCATCGGGGTGGACGCAGAGTTCCCGCTGATGCCATTCGTCGTATTGATGCAGTTCTACATGCAATTCCCTGGCGCGCTGCTGGATGACCGCAAGGGCTTCAGCGCGCTGCGGGCTTGTCAGAGCCGGGGTGTGGGGCTTGAGGATTCCAGCCTTTTCCGCGGCGATGCTTTCAATGCTGTGGCCGAGCCAGGCTTCATGGTCAAAGTGAATCGGGGTGATGACGGTGAGTGCAGGCTGGACGACATTCGTGGCGTCAAGGCGGCCACCGAGTCCAACCTCAACAACTGCCCACTCAATCCGAGCGTTGGCGAAGGCCCAGAATGCCATGGCGGTTACGGTTTCAAAGTAGCTGGGATGTGCGTCGAGTTCGCCACGGGCAAGCATCGCTTCGGCGGCGCTGTGGACGGCCTGGAAGGCCTCCACAAAGGCGTCCGGATGGATGTCACTGGTGCCGATTCGAATCCGCTCAGTTGGTTGCAGCAGGTGTGGGGAGGTGTACAGGCCGGTGGCAAGGCCGTGGGTGTGGAGCGCGGAGGCGATCATGGCACAGGTGGAACCTTTGCCATTGGTGCCCGCGACATGCACGGTGCGGAAGCGCCTTTGCGGATTGCCAAGGGCGTCCAGCAAAGCCTGCATGCGATCAAGGCCGAGCTTGGCCGAACGCATCTCGTTGCCCAGCGCGTAAAGAAATTCAACCGAATCCGGATAGTGCATGATGACGCGGCTGCTGGCGCCCTTCGCGCGATGGAGTGGGGCAGAGGTGGTGCCGCTTAGGCGTGGTTTGCGCCGTCGCAGCCGAAGCCCGAAGGCACGCGCCCACCTTTGTTGAGTTCATTGAAGCCGATCTCAGTGGCGTAATAGATGCTGGCCGTCATCGTCTTCAGCATGCGGAAGTAGGCATGCCCGGGTTGCAGGGCGGGGTCGCCACCAGCGTCGAGAGTTTTCAGGATCTCTACTTGGTCTGATTCGGGTAAGCGGACAAAGGGTGCCTTGAAGCGGCGGATGCTGTAGCCGTCCACCCAGGATAGACCTTCAAGAAACTGCTGGCGGCGGCGAGGGTCACCATCGCGGAGCAAGAGGTCCATGTAGCGATTGACATTTGCGGCTTTGGCACCAGGGGTATCGGTTTCCGGGATGATGCACTCTGTGAGTGCGATCACGGTGTCATTTTGATGACCGTCAAATACGGATGGGGCCCAACCCGCGGCGGTGGCCTCGTTGGTGGTGGCGGGGGTGACGGGGTGCTGGTGTTGAGCGCCCAGAGCCGTAGCGGCAACTCCGCTGGCTCCAACGCGGAAAAGATCCCGGCGGTTCATGGAGTTTATGATGCCGCATTTTGAGGGGCGACGGTAACCGCAAACATAAAGATCAATTTTTGTTCTGGAAATTCGCTTCTTAAGAGCGCTACTATGGGCAAGAGTCCGCAAGGGCATCGTCTTTCATTTCCAAGGATAGAGCGGGAAGGCGCGGATGCCGTAGCGGGCGCGCTCCCCCCGGCGGCCGGTGTGCTGACGCGAGGGGCTCTGATCGGTGAATCGAGAGCAACCAATGACACCATCCAGCACCAGTGCTGCCCGTCCGCGCCCCGTACCGTATGCGCTGTCTCCAGATGCTTTGGAGGGACTGCTTCGGTTGGCGGCGCATGTGGCGCTGACGAACACCGCCACCCTGTTCCTGGAGCAGCAGGGAAACGTGTGGCCGCTGGCCTCGTATGGGGCGCAAGAGGATGGAACCCGGGCAGCGGCGCTGCTGCTACCGGATTTCCTGCCCGGGCTTGAGCAGGAAGTGGTGATTCCCGATGCTTCGCTGGAGAGCGAAGGCATCAGCTTGTTGGCGGCGGTGCTGGCGGAGGAACCGGGTCTGCTGATTTCGTTCCGGTTTCCCGTACTGGCCCAGGATACGCAGGCAGTGTTGCTTCTGGCGCATCCGGCACCCCGACCGCTCGTATCAGAGGAAACCAGTGTGCTGTTGCTGGAGGTGTGCCGCCAGATTGCGTTGCGCATGGAAGCGCGCGAAGACAAGCAGGAGTTGGAAGCAGCGCGCGAACTGCAGGCGACCTTGCAACAGCATGTGAACCTGCTGTGCGATCCGCGCTGTGTAGGGCATTGTACGGTGAACGAGGCGGGGCACCTGTTGGCGGTGAGTGAGGCTTTGCGTGGGCATCTGGGCATGAGTACAGATGCCGCCGTCAGGACTTTCGAGCAACTGTTCGCGTTCGATTCAACGTTCCAGGATGCCCCTGAGGTAGATGTTGTTACGGGCCTGCCATGGGCAAAGGTGCATGACACGGATTGTGTGCATCGCGGGGCGGACGGAAAGCTAATGAGATTCCGCGCGTTTTCTGCTCCGGTAACCTATGCAGGAGATGAACAGGCCTGGAGCGTGGCGCTGATGCGGATGGGGATGGAAGATGGCCTTGGGCCCATGACCGGGCGGCAGACCCAAACGGTGCTGATTGCGGAGGACCATCCCGTGAACCAGCGCGTCATCCAGGGCATGGTGGAGAAACTGGGACTGCGCGCGGAAATTGTATCGAACGGTTTGGAGGCGGTGCACGCGGTGTGCCATCGGCCGTATGCCGCCATCCTCATGGACTGCCAAATGCCCGAGATGGATGGCATTGAAGCCACGCGATTCATTCGCGGCAATGAGGAAAGCATTGGACGTATTCCGATCGTGGCAGTGACTGCATTTGGCCACGACGACGACCGTAGACGCTGCCTGGAAGCCGGCGTGGACGAGTTCATGGTGAAGCCGATCCGGATGGAAGCGCTAGCGGATGTGCTGCGGCGATGGACGAAGCCAGATGCGCCTGCCGCGGAGGTGGCGAACGCGAACCTGACCCCGGCATCCCGGCGGATCGACGAGGCGCTGGATCGTCTGTGTGCTGACCTGGACACGGATGTGGTTCGCGACATCGTGAGCCTGTTCGTGGAGGATAGCGGCCTACGGATTGATGGCCTGCGGGCGATGGCGGAACACCAGCGCTGGCAGGATGCCCGCGACCTGGTTCACAAGATCAAAGGCAGTTCCAGCAGCCTGGGGGCGCGCGACCTGGTGGATTCCTGTGAGGCGTTTGAGCAGGAACGCAGCACGGATCCCGAGACGCTGCGCCAGCGCTTGCTGGAGATTGAACAGCAGTTTGCCCAAACAGTACCCCACCTGAAGCAGTACGTTTCCCGGCTTGAAGACTAGGCTGCTACTCGGCCAATGGCGTCTCCGTCTTGATGGCTATACCTTGTCCGGCACCACAAACGGAGCGCGATAGGGGCGGCTAAGCATGGTATCCGCCTCTGTATCACCCACGAAAGTTTCCGCTTGGGGGTCGAATTCCAGGCGCCGCTCCAGACGGTGCGCAATGTTTCCCAAGTGCGCGATGGCGGAAGAGTAGTGCGCGGTCTCCACGGGGCCATGCAACAGGCTGGCATCACGTTGGCGGACAGCCTGGATGAAGTTTGCGTAGTGATCTCCCCCTTCGTCACGGGCGGGGCCTGGCTCGCGCTTCTGGCCAAGGTACGTGGCGTACTTGCTATAGCCGTGAATGGTCATATAGCCCTCTGAACCGTAGAAGATATTGCCGACGCCGACGCCGTGTTCTTCATTGGTGCACCAGTGCCGGACAGCCACCTCCAGGTACTTGCCGCTATCGAAGAGGAAGTTGGAGGTGAGTACTTCCGGGGTCTGTTTGTCGTCGTCCCAAAGGAACTTGCCGCCCATGGCGCTAATGTGGCGCGGCATCTGCTCGCCCAACCCCCAGAGAGACATATCCGTTTCGTGGACTCCCTGGTTGCCGATTTCGCCATTCCCATGCGCCCAACTGTAGTGCCAGTTGTAGTGCACGAGGCGGCGGGAAAAAGGCTCCTCCTGGGCGGGACCTTGCCACAGATCGTAGTCAAGCTGGGCGGGTACTTCCATCACCGGGTGCTTGCCAATGCTAGGCCTCCACCGGTAAATGATGGCGCGGGACATATAGACTTTGCCTATGACGCCAGCGTTTAGCTTGTCGACGGCCTCGCGGAGGGCGGCGGAACTACGTAATTGCACGCCGTGCTGGACGATACGGTTGTATTTTTGGGCTGCTTGAATCATCCTGCGGCCCTCGAAGACGTTGTGGCTGCCGGGCTTCTCCACATACACGTCTTTGCCCGCCTGACATCCCCAGATGGTGGCGAGAGCGTGCCAGTGGTTGGGCGTGGCAATGCTGATGCAGTCGATCTGCTTGTCGTCAAGGGCGCGGCGGAGATCCTGAAGTACGTTTACCTTGCGGCCGGTCTTGCCCTCCATCATGGCGGCTACCTTGCGGGCCACGGTAAGGTCAGGATCAACCACCGCCACTACTTCGACATTCTTCAGGCGCGAGTAGCCCTCAATGTGGTTTTGGCCGCGACCGTTCACGCCCAGTACGGCGACGCGTACGGTGTCATTGGGTGAAGTTGACGCAGCGAAGGCTGTGGCACCAAGGGCTGAGCCGGAGGAGAGCAGGAAGCGACGACGATGCATGACTTACCTCAGAGGTGGATAGAACGATCTGGCGCCATCATATCGCGCCGGGGTGGCATATCGCGCCGGGGTGGCATATCGCGCCGGGGTGGCATATCGCGCCGGGGTGGCAGCCCTAAGGGATGTCGAAGGTGGCCATCACGGGGTAGTGGTCAGATGGATACTGATTGCCCTGGTGCATCGTAATGGTTTCCGCTTCGGTGACGCTCCAGGGGGCGCGGAAGAGCACCCAATCAATGCGGCGGCCACCGCCACCGCCGTCACCACCGCGGAATCCATGGAAAGTGCCCTCGGGGCCTTTTCGCTGTTTCGTTGCCAGCCAGGCATCCTGGAGGTTGGCCGTGAGTACGCGATGGGCATCGGTGTCGGGACCGGTATTGAAGTCTCCGGTGAGGACTACGGGGACATCCGCGGGCAGCGTGCCCAGAAACTTCGCGATTACCCGTGAGCTTTGGGCGCGCGCCTCCGCATCCTCAGCGCGATGGGCGAAGTGAGTGTCGACAAAGTACAAGGGTCTCGCCGTACGCTTGTCGAGCAGACGGACCCAGGTGGCCAGGCGGGGAAGGCTGACCTTCCAACTCATGCTGCCCGGGACGTCGGGTGTTTCTGAGAGCCAGAACTGTCCCATCTGCAAGAGCTCGAAACGGTCCTTCTTGTAGAAAATGCCCATGTACTCGTTGGTATGGATTCCGTAGCGCGCGGTCCCCAGCCATACGTACTCGGGTAGTGCGGTGACGATATCCTCGCCCTGACGGAAGAACAACTCCTGGGTGCCAATGAGGTCTGGCGCGGTGCGTCGCAACATCTCAATGGCTACCGGGCGCCGCTCGTCCCAGTAGTTGACGCCATCGCGCTTCTCTGGGTAGCGGATGTTGTAGGCCATCACCTTGAGCGTCTCCGCCGCCAGAGGGAAAGTGACGGCAACCGCGAGAAATAGCGCAAACAGGTGGCGCATGCATGGGCTCCTTTGTGGCTCCGCACAATGGCGGGCAGGTTTACAAAACGATTGGAACAAGGCTGCCCTCCGCGGAAGGCAACCCGGCTAAAGGATCCGCTTGCCAAGCGCGGAGGTGAGGAACTCCACAGCCAGGATGGCGGTGCGATTGGCATCGTCAATGACCGGGTTCACCTCTACGCAGTCAATGGAAAGCAACTTGCGGGAGTCTGAAATCATTTCCAGTGCCAGATGAGCCTCGCGATAGCTAAGGCCGCCCTTGACAGGGGTGCCCACGCCTGGGGCTTCGGAAGGGTCAATGGAATCAAGGTCAAGCGAGACGTGAACGCCTTCGGTGCCATTGGAGGCAATGCGGATGGCCTCATCCATTACGCTGCGCATGCCGCGTTCGTCGATATCGCGCATCGTGAAGCACATGATGCCGGACTTGCGGACGTTCAGTCTTTCCAGTGAATCGACGGAGCGGATACCCACCAGGGCGACGTTCTTCGGATGCACCATCGGAGAGAATCCGCGCAATTGCGTCAGGGCCTCAGGACCCATGCCGATGCTGGCGGCAAGCGGCATTCCATGGACATTGCCCGAGGGCGTGGTTTCGGGAGTGTTCATGTCGGCGTGGGCGTCAATCCAGATCATGCCCACCTTGCGCTCGCGCTCGTGGAAGTAGCTGGAGACGCCGCCGATGGTTCCCATGGAGATGGCGTGGTCGCCACCCAGAACAACAGGTAGCCGCCCATTCTCCAGAATGCGGTAAACGACGTTCGCCACGCGCTGGCAGGTCTCGGCGATCTCCGGCAGGTAGCGGAGCTTGTCGTCCTGCATGGCGATGCTCTCGGGCTGGACAACGTCGATGTTACCGAGGTCTTCCACCTCGTAGCCGAGTTCGCGCAGGCGGCCGCCGAGATGGGCGACTCGGATAGCGGAAGGACCCATGTCAACGCCGCGGCGTCCAGCCCCCAGGTCCATGGGTACGCCAAGAATGGAAACCAGATTATTCGTCATCGGCTCTATTCTGGCACGATGGAGCATTCGCGGGCTTCGGCGGGACGATCAGGAAGGGCAGAACCGTCGCGCTAGCGGCCGGAAGCAACCGCCATGACGCGCTGCGGCAGGACTGCAGGCGATTGACGGGAGACCGGTCTTCGCGGCGTGGGCAGGTGCCTGCGAATCTCGCCAAGGAAGCCATGAATCGCTTCGGCATAGAGTTGCGCCGAACCGTTATCCTCCAGCCTGTTGGAGAGCGCCTGGAGGCCATCGTCCACCAGCACCAGCAGGCCGGCAATCTCGCGGCGCTCCACCCAGACGGACCCAGGGTGATCTGCTGACCCAGACAGTTTGCTCCTCAACAACGTGAGCAGCGTATCGACATGCTGGCGATGCATAGGACTAAGGGCGCGTGTACCGCGGCGATGGTGCTGTTGTAGCATGCCAACCTCCAGCACGGTCCAGAGCGCGGTAGCGAGTTCAGGGTTTTCTGGGAGGCGGACACAAACCGGATACATCATCGAAATCCCGGTACTCCGTTTCGGATAAGCGCTTGTCAGTAATGTGAAACCGTCTCAGTTTAACCCTCGATGCACATGGGTGAGAAGGGCGAAAATCGTAGCGAGGCGAAAATGATTTGGGTGTTAGTACGCGCCAGGCTTTGCTGCGGGGTGCGACGCTGTGGTTGGGTTCCAGGTGGCCTTGAGCGACATCCATGCCGCTGTGCGCGACAATGGAGACACTCGTAAAGCATCAGTCATTCGGGGGTTCGAAGTGAGCAGCTACCCTGAGCACGTTCCGCCGGAGGCCCCGCCTCCGCGGTTGATTATCATCACGGGCCTGAGCGGGTCAGGGAAGGGCACCGTGCTGCGAAGCCTGGAGGACCTGGGCTACTATGCCGTTGATAACCTGCCGGTAGGGCTGTTGCCGACATTCGCAGCGCTTATCAAGGAATCGCCCTCGATTCAGCAGGCTGCAATTGTCGTGGATGTGCGCGGCGAAGACGGGTTGGGCCGCTTGCCTGAAGTGTTCCTGCAACTGCGGGATCAAATTCCCACCGCGTTGGTCTTTCTGGACTGCCAGACCGATACAATTCTGCGGCGATACAGCGAAACGCGGCGGCCTCATCCCTTGGGAAGCTACGCGAACCTCAGGGAGAGTATTGAGGCTGAGCGCGCGCGCCTGACGTCGCTTCGGGAGCTCAGTGACTTGCTATTGGATACCTCGCGGTTCAACGTGCATGAATTGCGGGATCACATCTATGCGCGTTTTGGAGAGGGCGCCAGCCAGCCGCAGATGCGGATTGCCATCACCAGCTTCGGGTTCCGGCATGGGGTGCCCGACACCAGCGATTTGCTGTTTGATGTGCGCTTTCTGCCAAACCCGCATTACATTCCGGAATTTCGCCACCTTACCGGGCTGGATGCGGAGGTGGCCAACTACATTCGGGGCTTTCCGCAAACGGGCGAGTTCATCCTGCGAATCACCGATCTATTGGCCTATCTGATTCCGCACTACACGCGCGAAGGCAAAAGCTACCTAACCGTATCGTTTGGTTGCACCGGCGGGCACCACCGGTCAGTGATGATTGCCGAGGAAATCGCCAGCCGCCTTCGCGAGCGCGAGTTTACCGTAAGTACGCATCACCGGGACACGAGCCGGCCCGTATAGCCGGGCGCCCGTATAGCCGGGTGCCGTGTAGCCGGGTGCCGTGTAGCCAGGCGGCCCGGGTGGTGCAATGCTACTTGGTGAGCTTGTCCAGGATGGGCGCCAACCCATTGCCGAAGAAGACATCCTTGGTCTCTGGCGCGTAACCGAAGTCGTTGACGATCTGCCCTTCCTTATTCACGACAAAGAGGTGCGGCACGTCAAAGCCAGGGTTGGATGGCGTAATCCGAAGGTAAGACGCCGCCACCTGGCCAGAGTCGAACAGCACGGGGGAAGTGAGCTGGTTCTTCTTGATGTATGCCGTCACTTCGTTCATGCTGGAGGGCGGATTGACGATGTGAATGACCACCACGTTCTGGCCGTAGCGGGCGCTCAGCTTCTTCAGGTTTTCGGTGGCCTGCTGGCAATGCGGGCATGTGGTTTGCATGAACTCAATCAGTACAACTTTGCCTCTATAGTCCATGAGGTCGTGAAACTTGAATGAGGTGTCCGGCAGGCTCCAGCCGGGGGCGCGGCGGTTGGAATGTTTGTTGACGGCAAGGCCGGGGAGAGCGAGCAGGACGCCCAGGGTAAGCAGTGCAAAGAGCTTCTTCATGGTGTTTGTGAGAATCCTTTCCGTGACAGCGGTTGCGGGCTAGACCTGCTGGTTCACAAGAGCAGTGAGGCTCTCGTGGAAGGGAGCCCTGGCCACGCCACGCTCCGTGATGATCCCCGTGACGTAACGGTGCGGAGTGACGTCGAAGGCTGGGTTCGCAACTGCAATGCCTTCGGGCGCCAGCTCTACGCCCCCCACGTGGGTGACCTCCGCGGCAGCGCGTTCCTCAATGGGGATTTCATCGCCGCTGGCCAATGTGAGGTCAATGGTAGAGATGGGAGCCGCGACGTAAAAGGGTACGCCGTTTTCCTTGGCCAGGACGGCTACTGAATAGGTGCCAATCTTATTGGCGACATCGCCGTTCGCTGCAATACGATCCGCGCCCACCACCACGCAACCGATGCGACCGGCCTTCATGAAGTGCCCGGCCATGTTATCCGTGATGAGGGTGACGGGAATGCCATCCTGCTGGAGTTCCCATGCGGTGAGGCGCGCGCCTTGCAGAAAAGGACGGGTTTCGTCAGCAAAGACATCCACATGCTTACCGCTGGCGACAGCAGCGCGGATGACGCCCAGTGCAGTGCCATAGCCCGCTGTAGCCAGTGCCCCCGCGTTGCAGTGCGTCAGCACGGTGCGGCCATCGGGAACCAGCGCGGCGCCATGTAGACCCATGGCCTGGTTGATGGCAATATCCTCTTCCTTGATCCCCACGGCTTCGTCCACCAGGCGTTGGCGGATCTCAGCCATTGGCTGCTGCTTAACAGAGAGGTAAACCGTGCGCATGCGATCTAGCGCCCAGAAGAGGTTCACCGCCGTGGGGCGCGTCCGGGCAAGGGTATCAATGATGCGCTCAACCTCTGCGTCGAGGTCATCCGGATTGGCCTGCAGGACCCCTAGCGCCACGCCCATGGCAGCGGTGACGCCAATGGCGGGCGCGCCACGGACAATCATGTCCTTGATGGCGACCGCCACTTCCTGATAGGTCTTGCAGGTTACGTATTCGATGTGGCGTGGAAGGCGGGTCTGGTCAATCAGTACCACGCCTTCTGCCGTCCATTGCACTGTTTCCACCATAAAGCCAAACTGTCATTATCGCCTGTTTACAGCAGCCGGCGGATACGGTCACCAAAACGGGAGTAAGCCCAGGAGACCGTGAGAAGCAACGCGCCCAGAACGAAGAAGGACGCAATACGGTAAGGCATCACCAAGCTGGACAAGTCGTAGACAAACAACTTGCCGACGGCGAAGAGCAGCAGGCCGAGGGCGCCTAGACGGACAGCTCGCAAGTTGACGAAGACACCAATCGCCAGCAGGGCGATCGCCTCAAAACCCAGTGCCATGGTGAGCAGGCGGCCTTCCACCACCAGGAACATCACGCGGACGGCAAAGACGCCGGCAGTCAGGGCTGCTGCGGTGGGAACATATTGCTCCCAGGTCCAAACGGCGTCCGGCCAGTCGCGGCGCAAGCTGCGCAGGCCCAGAGTGACGGCGAAGAGGGCCAACAGCAGTAAGGTGCCCAGGATGCCGGCAACCAGTTCATGGTAGCCCTGGAACCAGTCCGCAACCTGTTCCGATAGCAATACAAAGCTGACGAAGCCTGCCAGCCCAGCTACGATGTAGCCCTCAACCCGTAGGTCTCGCTTGCGTAGCAGCAGTCCCGCGCCGGTGAGGAGGATGCTAAGCAGGATCCATAGCAGTCCCACCCAGACACCTTCAGTGAGATTGGCCGCAAGGGTGGCCAAGACGACGGTGGCGAGGGCCGAGGGAGCGGCGTACAGAGCGCTGACCAAGGTGGGGGCGCTGGCGCCGCTGCGCCAGGTGTTGAACTGGTTCCAAACCCAGAACAGTGCCGTGGTGGGCAACAAATGAGCCAACCAGAAGAGGGGGCTACGCACACTTAGCGCAGTCATCTCGCCAGAAACCGCCAGCAAGAGTACAACGGCGAGGAAGCTAACCCCAAGGGCCTTGGCGGGCCAAATGGTTTGGCTGAGGCGCTGGCCGATGGCAGTCCATGCAACGGCCAGCAGCAGCCAGGAGGAGGGCAGCCAGACGTCAGGGATCAGTTGGTAGGCGGCCAGGGCGGTGCAGACGCCAGCCAGCAGCAGTGCGCCTTGATCAATGACAGCGGCTGGTTGGGCGGCATCCTGAGACTGCAGAACTGCAAGGCGAGTGCGGTGGAGCTGCCAGCCCGACAAATAGAAGAGAACGGCAGTGGCGGCTACCGGTTGCCAGGGGAGACTGGCGGATGCCTCAAATTCCAGCCAGGTAACCGTGCAGGCGATGATGGCGGCGGCCAGGACGCCCCAACTTTCCAGCAGGGCAGACAGCGCACGGGTGCGGCGAGCGGCTTCCAACAGGCCCAGAGACGCCAACAAATAACCAAAGCCCAGCCAGATGGGAGGTAGAGTTTCAGCGAGGGTCACCAGCAGGATGATGGTTCCCACGATGCTGTAGTAGGCGCGCTGGGGTGCCACCAGGCGGTTGCCGTAGAACATCAGGGCATGGCCGAGGGCCAGCAGGGCGCGCGCGCTCCAGGCGGTTCCGGCGAAGGTGAAAAGGGGATCCGTGGATACGTTGCCCGTGTAGACGCGCATCAGCGAGAAGCTGAAAAGGGCATCTGCGACTCTGGCGAGGTCACGCTGGCGGAACAGGAGGGCGATAGTCATTAGAACAAGGCCCAATGCCATGAGGAGACTCACCTCCAAGGCGCCTTCAAAGCGCAGCAAGAGGTAGGCCGCAAGGCTGGCGGCACCGATTGTGGCGTTGGGCAGGTAGCCACCCTCCAGAAGGCGGTCCCCTAAGGACGTGCCTTCGTCCTGGTGGCGGGTAAGCCATGCGCGCACCGTAGCGGCAACGGCCAACATTAGCCCCGTGGTGAGCGTGGCGAACTGGAGATTGGGGGTTTCGGCGCTGGTGATCTCAGGTAGTCCGCCGTTGCCACATAGCAGCACCAGCAGCGACGCTGCGTTACCAAGGCTGAGCAGGAAGACAGGGATGCCCGGTGCCTCGCCGCGACGCATTGCGGCCCAAGCCGCAAACTCAAACAGCAGCCAAAGACCAATCGCCACGGCGCTGACGGTAGCCGTACCGATGACGTCGCTGCGGAAGAACAGCAGTAGAGCCACCACAATGTAGCTGGCTGCGGCACCCGCCATCCGCAAGACTGGCCATCGCATCCGGTGAGCCACCACCAGCAGGGCTCCAGCCAGGGGGAACAGTCCCCCCAGTGCGAATCCGAAGGAATCACTGATTCCTAAAGCGAGGGCGGCCAACACAAACGCCAACGTGGTGAGGGCCTGCGAACGGTAGCGGAGCGAATGTACGATCATGCCCGTGGCGACAGCCAGCAGCAATCCGGTGGCGACCGCAGGGCTGTCAATTACCTTGGCCGCTTCCACGCCGTAGGCCGCAAAGCTGGTGAGATAGGCACCTGCCCAGCCGCCTGCGATGAGTCCGCGGCAGAGCATTTGGTATTGTTCGCGACGCTCAAACAGAACGCCGCCAGCCAGCATACCGCTGCTTAGAAGTGCGGCCATTGAGATTCGCCCGGCAGCGCCCATGGTGGTGAATGAATATCCCACGAAGAGAGCGAGGCCGATTACCATTGCGGCCACGCCCAGCTTACTTAACCAGTTCGTGCCGAGACGGGTTTCCCAATCTACCGCGGGGGCTGCTTCAAACTCGGGGGCAGTGGCCTCCTGTGGCTGGCCATCCTGGAAAGGGGAAGGAATCGGCGCGGCAGCAGGGGCCTGTGGCGGCAACGGAGGAGGTGGAGGCGCCGGCGCGTGACCACCCGTAGCCGTGGTGTCGTCCGGTTGCGGTGCGTAAGGCGCATGCGGAAGTGACGTAGCTTCCCTGGCTGCCACTGGACTCACTGGCGGGACTCCTACGGATGGTGGCGGTGGTACGGCGGTGGTGGACTCGATCGCCTCAGTCCAGTCAATTCCTGCGGAGGCGTGTGCTGTCGATTGAGCAAGCGTTTCGTCCGGTTGGGACGTCTGATGGGTGCGCTCTGGCGCTGGCGCCACCCCCATTCCCATCGTGGCAGGACGGGCTGATGTCGCCTCACTGGGTTGGTGGTGTTCCTGCAGCCTGTTGATCTGGCCGATGAGTGTCTCAATCGCGTCTCGCTGCCACTGCACACGCTCTTCCAGCAATGTGACCCTTGCAATGGCATCGCGGCTGCGCTGCGCGATCCGCAATAGCCAGATGGGCACGCCAATCACCAAGGCCGGAATGGCCATTAGCAGCATTACGCCGAACAGTTCCCACATGTCGCTTTCTCACTTCCTGCCGTCACGATTGCCACGTGATGGCAAGCACACCAAGGCACGCAATGGGCCATCATCGCATGGTGTGCCGGGCAATCGGAAATAGCTCTACCACAGGGTGTTAGCGTGAAAAGGGAATGGATTCGATCATGGGTAACTGAGACGACCTCGTACATTTTGTGCCAAGGAATGACCGTTCTTTGTACGCTTGCAGCTAGACCAGATTCCAGGGTGCGCGCGGCTCCCGATGCAACATGTCGTTCGCCTTGGAAGAGTTTGTGAAGCGCTCAGCCACTGGATCCCAATCCAGCTTCTCTCCGGTGCGTAGGGCGATGTTTCCCAGATGGCCGATGTTGGTTGCGGCGTGCGCGTGGATGGCCGTTGAGTTGGCAGGGGTCACGCGACGCACCGCGTCTACAAAATGCAGGGCGTGCTCGCGGGTGGCGTCCTTGCCCACCACCGCTTTGGCTGGGGTGCGGGGGTTGGGGTCCTGACGGTTGCCGGGTTCCGGGTGGATTTCGAAGCCCACGCGCTCAGCCACCATGGTTGCTTTGGTGCCGTACAAGATCATGCCGTTGGGCATATCGCGGTCCCCCATCGCGTTGTAATACCGCCATTGGGGAGTGCGGAAACCGCCGCCATGCCCGTTAAAGTTTACGCCCTCGTAACTGAGCACGAAGTTTTTGTACTCAAAGGTGGCCTGCATCAGGTCAGGGTTGTCGCCCGCACCTTGCAGCACCAGTCTGCCACCGGCTGCGGAGATTTTGAGGGGGGCAGCGGCGTTTCCGGTGAGGCCCATCATCTGGTGGAGGGTGTCAAAGCGATGGGTGCCGAAATCTGTAATCGTGCCGCCCGCGTAATCGCGGAAGTGCCGGAAGCTGGCCAGAAACCGCATGCGGTTGAAGGGTGTGTGTGGGGCGGGGCCAAGGTACATGTCCCAATCGAGGCCGTCTGGAGGCGCCGTATCTGGCACTTTGGCCCATGTAGCGGGATGCCAGTTGACATAGTTCCAGATGCGGACGTACTTGATGTCGCCGAGATAACCGCTTTGGATGAGGTCTGCTGCTTCGGCGAAGTGGGGCGCGCTGCGGTGCTGGGTGCCCGCAGCGATGAGGCGTCCGGTACGCTGCATGGCGGACACAATTTGGCGGCCCTCGGCGATCGAAAATGCGAGGGGCTTTTCTACGTAGACGTCCTTGCCAGCTTCCGCGGAAAGGACGGCAACTTGGGCGTGCCAGTGGTCCGGCGTGGCCACGAAGACGGCATCGACATCCTTGCGCTCCAGCAGGCGGCGAAAGTCCTGCAGGGCGTTGGCGGCACCCAGTTGTTTGGCGGCGGCCTGAGCATTAGGAAGATAGACGTCCGCTGTAGCAGTGAAGGCGGCGTGCGGATGTTCCTTAGCGAAACCGGTGACGTAGCGGCCACGCCCACCGCAGCCGATGAGGGCCAGCCGGACCCGTTCATTGGCCCCCCTCACTTGGCTGGCGGCCAAGGCCGTTGCGACAAACTGCCTTCTTTGCATGGGCGTATTCTATACGCTTCCTTCTGCGATGGCGAACAAAAAAGCGGGCCGCCTGGAGGCGGCCCGCGACGAACATCAACCATACGGCGGAAAGGCCTACTGGAAATTCACAAACTTGATGTCCGTGGAGGACACCACAAAGGCGCCTACATCCAGGCCATCGGCGGTGAAGTCTGCAATGGCACTGTAGGCTCCCACGGAGAGGTTTCCGCCAGGGGTGCCCGCTGGTGAGCCTGTGGTGTCAGAGGGGACCATCGCGGCAAGCACGTACTGAGGAATGGTAAATGTTCCCGCGTTGGCTGGGGCAAAGCAGAACACCGTCGAGGCAACGCGCTTAGGAATAGAGTAGGACGCGCCGAAGATGGCAGCGACATCGTCCGGGTTGTTGCCGGGGGTCCAAGTGACCGTTAGGCTTTGCCCGCGGTTCACGCTGGTAATGGCGTTGCGGTTGGTCCAGGTGAAGATGCTAGGCACGTTCCGGGTGATGCTGAATGCCTTAACGTCTGCGCCTCCACTGCCGTTGCTAACGGTGTACTGCCCGGGGTCGAGATAGGTGTCGTTGGGAACCAAGGGATTTGTGAGAAGCGCAAAGTACTCGCCGGGTTCGCCTTGCTTCGGCAACTGGCGGGCGCCCAAGGGGCCGTTGACGCTGACGGCGGCGCCGGCATCCAGGCCCCGTTGACGGTACAGCGCCGCGAGTTCCGGCGGTACCGGCTGCTCGTCATCTTGGTCGTTGCGGAAGGTGGAGACCATGCAACTGCCGTTTACCAGAACGGGATTGCCCACCACGCCGGGTGCTTCCAGCAGGCCTGCGGTGGAGTACTCCTGGAAGGTTGCCACGCCCACATCGCTGGTGTTGGTGACGGTGATGAAGGGCGTCTCAATCTGCGTCCGGGAGCGGCTGAGTGAGACGGCGCCCACGCGAATGGTGCTCTTGCTGAGGAGAGTTTCAAGCTGGTTGGAGCTAAGCCCATAAGGGTCATTGCAGATGTTGCTGCCTTTGGAAATGGCCATCGACGTGAAGTTGCTAGGCACCCCGTTCGTCGTGACGACGACCGGGACAAAGCAGCCTTCGACGTTGGAGGGCACACGGAAATTAATCTGGTCAACGCCAGAGCAGCATCCTGAGCGGCCAGCATACTCTACGACCGCTTCCGTGCCACCCACGTAAACCTTCACTTCATTTGGCGGGACGATGTTGCCAGGAGCAGGGGCGTTCCGGTCGTCGGCATTCAGCGACGCGCCGAGGCCCGTACCCCATAGGATCACCACCTGGCCAGGCTGCGCGGATTGGTTCAGGGTATTCACGGGTTGGTTGCTGGGACTGATGAAATTTTGCAGCACGGCAAGTCCGCTGCCATTCTGAGTGCGAGTGAACACCCCCACCTGCCGGTTCACCACCTGGAAAGTGATGGCGTTGCTAGGCTGACCGTTGTAGGAAAGCACGAGGCTGGCTTGGCCGGCCGGTACTGCCGAAGGCAGGATAGCGGAGACCTGAGAGTTGATGGCGAACAGAACGACGGCATCGTACTGGTTACCGCCGGCGGTAATCTTGATGGTGACTCCACCCAGATCCAGAGGCAACGGGAAACTGGTAGCTTGAACTGGCGCAGTGGGGCCGATGTCGACGCCGAACACGGTAAAAAGGCTGCCACGTGCGATGCCTGCGCTGGGCGTGCCATCCACGGCGAAACTGGCGGCATTTACAATGGCACCCTGCTGTAATTGCGGCGCCGCGGATGCGGGGCCGAAGAATGTGGCAAGAAAGACCCCCAAAAGGAGGGTTCGAGATAACGGTTGAAATAGGGTCATCGTTTTGAGGTTAATTCAGAAATGCGCAGGATGCAGCAAAACTGGCTCTCATCGTGTACGAAAGAGTACTGGGAAATGCTCCGCCGGGGGCGCGGATGATCATCGAACCACGTCAAGCCCTCGACGCAAGCGGATAAGCGCCAACTGCTGACCTCATTTTGCCCGCCGGTCCGCTAGTATAACTTGCGAGGGAAGCGATTGCGATGAGTGAACAACAGCCGGGCGCGGAGATCACGCAGCTATTAAGCGACTGGTCAGGTGGAAAGCAGGAAGCGCTGGACGTTCTGGTGGAGCGGCTGTATCCGGAACTGAAGCGCATCGCAGGCCGCTACCTCAGCAAGGAGCGCGTAGGCCATACGTTGCAAAGCACCGCCCTGGTGAACGAAGCCTACATGCGGCTGGTTGACCAGAAGTCGCACTGGGCCAACCGGGCGCACTTCCTGGCCGTCTGCGCACGCATCATCCGCGGCATCCTGGTGGATTACGCACGTGCCCGGAAAAGCGAGAAGCGTGGGGGCGGGGCTTACTGTCTGGCGCTGGACGAGGCCATCGACATCCCAGGGCGGCGCGACCTGGACCTGATGGAACTGGATCAGGCACTCAAGCTGCTGGCGGAGATTGATGCCCGCCAAAGCCAGATTGTGGAACTACGCTACTTCGGTGGTTTGTCGATTGAAGAGACGGCCGAATTCATGAAGCTTTCCACGGCGACGGTGAAGCGGGATTGGAGCGTAGCGAAGGCGTGGATCCGCAGAGAGATCCTGCGAGGCGCGAATCGCTTTCCCGAAGATTCCGACAGCACCGCGGACGCGCAACAATAGAGCCTATGACTCCAGACCGCTGGCAGATGGTGACCGCGCTGTTTGACAAAGCCGCGCGGCTGCCCCTTGCGCAGCGTGACGCCTTTCTGGTGGCCGCATGCGGGGCGGACACGGCGATGCTGAACGAAGTGCGCTCCTTGCTGGAAGTGCATACGGATGATCCGGAGTATCTTGAGGAGAGCGCGCTTGCCTCGCACGGCGATGTGTTGGAGGAGGCGATTGAGGCACAAACCCGCGAGGACCGCGTGGGTCCGTATCAACTCATCCGGAAGATTGGCGCGGGTGGGATGGGCAGCGTCTACCTGGCTGAGCGTGCGGACGACGAATTCCGTAAGCAGGTAGCCATCAAGTTTATCCGTGGCGGCGCGATGCGAGAAAACGCCGTCAAGCGCTTCCGCCGCGAGCGGCAGATTCTGGCCCGCCTGGAGCACCCCGGCATCGCGCGTCTGCTGGACGGGGGCACCACGGATAAGGGCACCCCTTACTTCGTGATGGAGTATGTGGAAGGCAAGCTGCTGCTGGACTACTGCGACGAAATGGGGATGGATACCCGCAGCCGGCTGGAGTTGTTCCTGCGGGTGTGCGAAGCGGTGGAGTATGCGCACGAACGGCTGATTGTCCACCGTGACCTGAAGGCAAGCAACATCCTGGTTGACCAGAGTGGTAACCCGAAGCTTCTGGACTTCGGCATCGCGAAGGTGCTGCAGCCGGACGAAGACGGACAACTCACCATCACGCAGACCGGACTGCGGCAATTCACGCCAGATTACGCCAGCCCTGAGCAGATTCGCGGTGACCAGGTGACCACGGCGACGGACGTTTACTCGCTGGGAGTACTGCTTTACGAGATGCTTACCGGGCGGCGGCCGTTCCGCTTCCACGGGCAGTCAGCGGTTGAGATTCTCAGCACGCTGCTGGAGGCGGATCCAATCCCGCCAAGCGTGGCCGTGGCGCGACGAGACGAAGAGGATGGAAAGGTGATCCGGCCGGAACTGGTGGCGTGGAACCGCCGCAGCGACATCCGGCAGTTGACGCGCGCACTCCGTGGGGATCTCGACAACATCATTCTGAAGGCACTGACGAAGAAACCTGCTGGGCGCTATCGGACGGCGGCTGCATTTGCCAATGATCTGCGTGCGTACCTGGATGGCCACGTGGTGACGGCGCGCAAAGCGACTTTGGGCTACCGGGTGCGGAAGTTCCTTGGGCGGCATCGCTGGCAAACCGGCATGGGAGCTGCCTTAGCGCTGATCCTAGTAGGGGCACTCGGCGTGGCCATCTGGCAGTGGCGGGTAGCGCGGACTGAGCGTCTTCGGGCAGAGTGGCACTCACTACAAAGCCGCAATATGGCCCGGTCTTTGTTGGTTGAGATGCACAAAGAGTTGCGCGGGGTTCCGGGCGCCACCAATGCGCGGCGCCTGCTGCTGCAGCGCGCAACGCGATATTTGGATGAGTTGGCGGCAAACAGCGGGAACGACGCTGCGTTGCGCTGCGAACTGGCGGAGAGCTATCGCAACTTGGCGGAGGTTCAAGGCCGCGAGCCAGACGTGGAGGTTGGAGGCCACCAAGTGGCGATTGAGAGCTACCAGAAGGCTATCGCCTTAGCGGAGGCCGAGTTGGAGGACCGCAGTATGGGCCCGAGAGCGGCGGCCATTTGCATGGAGAGCATGGTAGGACTGAGTACGTTTCAGCAACAGTTGGGGCTTTTCCAGCAGCAGGCTGCCAGTGACAAACGTCTTGAAGCCATGATGGGTGGGGTAACTGAGCGCAGCACCGCGGACGGTAGATTGATTCTAGGCCAGGCGAGGGGACATCGAAGGCTTGGCACCGTAGCGGTTGCCGGTGCCGATTTGGTTGGTGCCCGCAAGCAATTCCAGCGTTCCAAAGACCTCCTGGAGAGTTTGCTCGCCCGTCAGGATGCACCGGTGGAGACTGCCGAGGAGTTCCCAATCACCCTCAAGCTGCTTGGCGGACTTGCCAAAGCGGAAAAGCGTCTCGAGGAAGCTCTGGTTTTCTACACGCGAGCCTTAGAGGGAGAGCGATCTCTGGTCTCCAAACGTCCTGAAGACCTGGAACTGCTGGACGCAGTTGCTGGTACTCAGTGTGAACTGGCCCACATTCACCACCTGAACAAGGACCATGACCAGGCGCTTAGTTGTTATCGCGAAGCGCTGGTGATTCGCGAATCGGCAGTTAAGGCGCGTCCCCAGGATTTGCTCCAGCAGGCTGGTCTGGCGCACGCGCTTGCCGGTCTCGGCGCGGTCTATCGCGATCTTGGCTGGTTTCCGCAGGCGGTGGAAGTGCAGGAGCGGGCGATGCGCTTGCGCGAGGATGTGCACGCGAGAGAGCCTGGGTCAATCACGCACGAGTTGGGCTTGGCCCATGCCCGAGCCAGTTTGGCTGAGGCACTTCTTCATCAGGCGAGAAATGAACCATCCGTGCCCCGGCGCGCGAGCGTTAAGCAGCGCAGCCGAGACCTGATGCGGCAGGCGCTTGCGGTGTATGAAAAGCGTCTGGCACAGGGGGAGTTGACTGAAGACCACCGAGATCAGCCGCAAGCGTTGCGGCGGTTGATGGCCATATTGGACGGCCCTTAGAGGGAGCAATGCATCTGTTTGCTTGTGCGCGCGGGGTGAACGGGTGTCTGGACCGGGCGTGCCATGAAAGTGGGTTTTGCTGTGCTACCATCGAGGTTGACCCACCAGAACCGCGGAGAGGTGGCTGAGTGGTCGAAAGCAGCGGTTTGCTAAACCGTCGTACGGGCAAAACCTGTACCGAGGGTTCGAATCCCTCCCTCTCCGCCAGTCCTCCCTCTGACTTGTTGAAATCCCATCTCCGGCTGCCAAGCCTATTGGCCTACAGCGCGACGTCATAGGTGACCGTGATGGCGTTCGGTGCCGGGGCGGACACTCCAATCGTTTCCATTTCACCTAGGGAAATCGTTTGCTTCGTTGGATCGTCGGCTAGTTTGCGTATGCCGTCGCGAATCCTCTGCAGCGTGGGAGCCGTCTCGTGATTGCCGCGTAGTGAACTGATCCGGTCGGCGGCCTCGCGAAGCGCGGTTTGTCGGTTGAGGGACGTCGACGCTGCCCATGTGAATGTGAAGTCCAGCCCGTAGTGGGCGCAGCCGTAGTGGCGGATTACTACGCGAGGAACCTCCGCATCCGAAACGGTCTCAAATGCCTCGCGGGGACTCCTTGAGACGAACGCTGAGCCGGAGGCAAGAATCGCTGAAGGCTTACCGCGCACACAATCATCCTGCTGGTCTTCGACTTCCTGTTGCGAAGTCTGCTCTTGCTTCGCGGGCGCGTCCTTCGTTTCGGGTTTCTCGCCAACGCAGCTACCTAAGGACGCTAACACCAACAGTACCGAAATATACGCCAATCGCATGCTCACAGTATCCCCCTGGAATGCTTCCCAACCTGTATGAGGTGAACTCTAGAGATGCGGGGAGTTCTTCGGAATTTCGATGTGGTAGGCAGGATCAACAGGCGGTGGAATCAGCTTCGACACGGCCTTGTGTGCTCGGATAGCATCCTCGAAAGCCTTCAATTTTGTGCCTGGAATGGAACTAGGTGCTACGTCGAACGTGTAGTAGTTTTCACTGATATGAGAGGAAACGCGCGTGGGTCCGAGTTCGACGATTTTGGCCCGCATAAGTTCAATGACGGTATCGCGCGGCTTCGTCTTGTTGGCCTCGTAGACGTCGATCACCTTGTCTCCAGAGGATGCGTACATGGTCTTGTTGTAGGCGGCTCCGTGTTCTTCGCAGTTCTCGTACATGATCCGGGCCTGGTCATAGGGCGTCCTTGAGACACTGGTTACCTGGGCGCGCGCAATACCGGCGGACTTGAGAATTTCTTTCAGCACTTTAGCCGCGGTGTTCGGCAAGGTCTTTCCTTCCAGGATGGGATCGCCGGCCAGGGGGGCGGTGCTGCCACCACTGCTACCGTTACCGCCGGGACTGGCCCCGGCATTCAACGTGCGGAGGGTCCGGCCGCCGGGGTCAACGCGGCTGTCTGGAGATGCTAGCCGGACGACCCGTCGTTGGAACTCCCGGATGAGTGTAGTTGTTTGAACATCGCATACGCCACTCACCGCGCAGGGCATCAACGGGGTGAGTTGATGCATGTTCTTCACCAGCAATTGCTGGATGCTACGGACATCGTCTGGCCGGTTTTTTCCGCCTTGTCCAACGCTGCCGGTTATGGATACCACGCGTCTGTCCTCCATTTTCGGGATTCTTGTGGGCGCTTCGCACCCGCCATCGGGTGTGCCTGCAGCGGAGACTGTTTGTTGCCCATTGCAAGAGCAGCCATGCTTGCATCCAAACACGGAACTTCTGGACGAATCGTGTCAACAGGACATTTCGGGGATACGGCGCGGGTGCAAATGCGAGGACGAGGAGAGGGTGCATGTAGCAGTGGCACGCGGGATGGCGACGCATCTAGGGGGGGGGAATGGAGGTCTGGCGAGGGAGATGTCCATTGGCAAGCTAGAGCCGGTGGTTGCCACGTCAGCCGCGGAGTTGCCGCAAGCCACGCCAAACGACGGGAAGGTTCGCGACCTGAGGGCAACGTGTTTTCGCGCTGTCCGTCTCCCCTGCCAGTTGTTGCCCCGCCGGTAGTTTTCCAGCAGTGGTTTCCCTGCCGGCTGCGGCCGTGGCGAACTAGGCACGTTGGCTGCTAGGCTACAGCCTTTGGCGAGGTGAAGGAAAGCACGCGGTCCTTGATGGCGGTGCGCAGCTCTTCTGGATCCTCAGGTAGGTTACGTTGCGCAATGCTGGGAAGCATGTGTCGCAGTTCTTCGTAGCCAAATTCCTGCCTGCCGGGGAGCACATGAAAGCCCAACGCGTTGGTGAGCCGGTTGGTGATGCGAATGACGTTGCCGATTTCCCGGTCTCCCGCGACAGGAAGCTCGTGGTGAGTTTGGGCCACGATACCCACTTCGTTGGGTAGATTCCACTCAGCCACCAGCCATGCACCAGCCAAGCAATGGTCAATATCAAAGACGTCCAGTTCGGCATCCAGAAGCTCAAGATTCTCGTCGGCGGCCACGTCCAGCAGCCGGCTGTACTCCTGCGGGTATGCCGTCATCATTCCCAGGCGGCCCACATCGTGTAACAACCCGGCGGTGTAGGCGCGTTCCGGTGGAAGCCCGCAGCCGTAGGCCACCTGCTCTGAGAGCACGGCGCAAGCCAGGCAGTGTACCCAGCAGTCCAACAACCGCTGGTAGCGCAGGGCGGACTTAATCTGCGCGTTCAGCGCCACCATCATCACCATGGCCTTCACCCGCTCCAGCCCCACAACGGAGATTGCGTGCCCGATGTCGATGATCTGGTGCGCGAATCCGAAAAGCGACGAGTTTGCAAGCCTCAATAACTCGAACGAGAATGTGGCGTCCATGCGGATGACCTCCGCTAGCTGGACATTGGAAGCGTTCTGGTTCTGCAGTAGGGCCAGCAGTCGATTGGCGACCGGTGGGAATGGAGGCAGATTACGCAAGGCCCAGGGGTATTTGGGAACGGTAGTCAAGGGATTTGCCCCACTCACTGCTTGCGGCATGGTTGGCGGTCCTTCTGCTGTGGCGTTAGGCATTCCGGCCGGATTCCCCATTGGCTTATGGGCGGATGCCCCAATCGGCGGCGGGTAGATTCCTGACGAGCCTTCATTGGGTATATCGGCAGCTACGGCGAAACGTTTACGGACGGACCGCACGAATTTCGGGAAAGCATCAACCGCTGGTGACGAGAACCCGGGTGAGCGGGAGTCGTCAAGGTGTGGGCGGTGCCTACGCCTGATCCGGCAGTTGTTTAGGTTTTCCCTAGTGCAGAAATCGCGATACCATGCGTACGCGATGCCAAGAATTGCTTTTACGGTCTGGATCCCCATGTGCTTGCTGCTTGTTGTGCTGGGGTTCCCTCTGCGATGTCAGCAGATGGCGCCGACATCGGCACCCGAAGATCCGTATCGGGTGCTGGACGGTTCCCCCGGCGGCGGGCTGCGTGCCTATCTCGATGGGTTGGCCGAGCGGCACTTTGCCGACCGCGAGCGCGCCATTGCCGCTATCCAGACTGCAGACGCTCTGCGCCAACGGCAGCAGCTGGTTCGCGAAACGGTGCTGCGTGGATTCGATGGCTGGCCTGAGAAGACGCCATTGCGGGCACGCATCCTGGGAACGGTGGAGCGTGACGGCTATCGTGTGGAAAAGTTGTTGTTTGAAAGCATGCCCGGCCTCTTCGTCACGGCCAACGTCTACGTTCCCACGAACCCGGTTCATGGAGGCGGTCCTTTCCCGGCGGTGCTGGGGACGGCCGGGCACCACAACGATGGCAAACTGGCGCCCATCTATCAGCACGGTTGGGTGGGACTGGCACGCCGTGGGTTCCTGGTGTTGGCCTACGACCCCATCGGGCAGGGTGAGCGCCTGCAGTATATCGATGAGGACACCGGAGACTCTCTGGTGGGCAACGGCACCCGCGAGCACATTATGTTGGGCACCGTCGCGCTACTGGCGGGTACCAACTTCGCCCGCTATGAGGTCTGGGACGGTATCCGCGCGGTGGACTACCTGTTGACGCGTCCGGATGTGGACGCCAAACGGCTGGCGGTAGTGGGAAATTCCGGCGGTGGCACCCAAAGCGCCTATTTGAATCTGCTGGAGGAACGGCTGGCCACAGCCTCCCCGTCGTGCTACATCACATCGTGGCGGCAACTCTGGAATGATCCGGGGCCACAGGATGCGGAGCAGGTGTTTGTAGACTTCGTGAAGGATGGTTTTGACTTCGCTGATTTTCTTACCGCGTGGGCACCTCGCCCGGTGCAGATGCTGGCGGCCATTCGTGATTACTTTCCCATTGCCGGCGCACGTGCCGCTTTCGCGGAGACCCAGCGCCTCTACGGATTGATGGGTGCCCGTGATAAGGCTGGCTACTTTGAGTACGACGATACCCACGGGTGGAGCAAGCCAAGGAGAGAGGCCACGTATCGCTGGCTAAGCCGGCACTTGCAGGGCAGGGAAGATGCTCGTCTGGAAGCGCCCTTTCAGCCGGAAGACGCCAAGGCCCTCCACGTGACAGGCAAGGGTCAGGTGTTGCTATCTCTAGGCGGGCGCAGCCTGCAGCAAATCCTGAGAGATCGCGCGGCAGTGCTCCACGACCAGCGTGCGGCGCTTTCGATCGCTGATTCCAACCGCACTGCCTTCCAGGACCTGCTGAAACAAACATTGCGGATCCTCCCTCGGGGAACTCAGCCCGGTGCGCGCGGCACCGTAGTGAGTGCGATCCGCCGTGATGGGTACCGGATTGACAAGATTGTACTGCCAGTGGGCGATGGAGGCCGAGTGCCCGGATTGCTGCTATTGCCCGATCGCCCGGCTCCGCAATCGCAGTTGCTGGTGTACGTGGACGACCGTGGCAAGGCGGCAGAAGCGGGTGAGGCGGGGTTGTTGGCGAAGCTGGCCAAGGCTGGCCACGCTGTGCTCGCGCTGGATCTGCGAGGAACGGGCGAGTGGGGAGCTGAGGATAAGATGGTGGGCTATACACCGCTCTATCGTGAGTCAATGCGTGCGTTACTGGTGGGCACCACCCTTCCAGCCATTCAGACGCAGGACCTGCTTGCATCCATACACACGGCCCCGCTGCCGGAGCCTTGGCGCAACCGTCCGATCAGGTTGATCGGCAAGGGCAACATGGGATGGATTGCGCTGTTCGCGGCAGCCATGGCGGATGAATCGCTTGCGCAGCGCATCCAGGGGGTGGCCACTGATGAGGCACTATTGTCGTATAGCGACATCGCCCGCAGCCCAAGGCATTTTTTCACCATCGGACTGGTGGTGCCGGGGGTGCTGAAGGCATTTGACATTCCTGACGTTGCTGCCTTTCTGTCCAGCAAGGATCTGCTGCTGCTGAACAGCCGGTCACCGATGGAGTATGTCCACGCTCGCGAGACGGCACGGCAGGAATATGCGGTGGCTGAAAACGCCTTTCGCGCTGCGAACCGGGCAGATCGCTTTTCCATCCTGCGGGCGCCGGAAGGCGATTCCTCGATGGTGCTGCTTCAGTGGCTGGGTCGCTAGAAAGAACTTCCTGGCGCGAAGCCGCCCTTGCAGGTATCTGATGCAGTGATGGACGCATTACGCATGCACGCGGTGAGCAAGCACTACCGTTCCAATGGAGTGGATGTGCCGGCGCTGCACGCGTTCAGCCACAGTTTTCGTGCCGGGGAGTTTGTGGCGTTGGTGGGCCGCAGCGGTTGCGGCAAAACCACACTGCTGAACCTGGCGGGCGCGATGGACTTTCCAACTAGCGGGGAAGTGTGGGTGGGCGATGCCTGCACCAGCAAACTGGATGATGCCGGACTAACCCGTCTTCGCCGTACCCGAATTGGGTTCATATTCCAATTCTTTCAGCTTCTGCCGACGCTGAGCGTGGTGGAGAATGTGGAGCTGCCGCTGTTGCTCGCCGGGTCACCACAGGCCAGGGAAAACGCGATCCAGCGCCTGGAGTGGGTAGAGATGGGCAGCTTCGCATACCGTATGCCGCACCAGTTGTCTGGTGGGCAAATGCAGCGTGTGGCGATCGCCCGAGCCTTGGTGCATAACCCCCAACTGCTGCTGGCCGATGAGCCAATCGGCAACCTGGACACCACCACGGGGAACCTCGTTCTTGACCTATTGCGGCGAGCCGCCAGTGAGCACGGGGCTACCGTGCTGATGGCAACACACAGCCTGGAATCCACCGCGATCACGGACACCGTCATCCGCCTTCGGGACGGCGTCGTGGAAGAAATCACCCACCCCGCATGCATCGCCTGAAGCTATTCCACAGGGTGATCCTTAGGCCAATGCTGGCTGAGCCGTCGCGTGGACTACTCACCTTTGTGGCTGTGGCATTGGGAGTAGCCGTGGTGATCGCCATTGACCTTGCCGGCTTTGCGGCGGCGGGCTCTTTCCGGTCAAGCATGGAGTCGTTGGCCGGAAAGGCCGCGCTGGAGCTGGCTTCGCCTGCGGGGATTCCGGAAGACACGCTTGGACGTCTGGCTGCGCTCCCGCTACCTGTCCGCTTTGAACCGCGTGTGGAAGAGTACATCACCGACGAAGCAAGCGGTGTGGTTACCTCGCTGATCGGCATTGACCTTGTCGCTCATGCCCAGCGTGGCGTGGTGCTGGGTGAGCAAAGTGGGCTAGAGATCCTTGACCATCCGCGGGCTGCCTGGGTGGGTGCGGGCTTGGGCCGAAAGCCCGGCGACGAACTGCGCGTCACCATCCAGGACCGCACGGAAACGCTGCTGGTTGCTGGGGTCTTCACTGAAACTGGAGATTCCGAGGCTGGTTCCAGCCGTATCGTTGTCGTCGATCTGCCGGTGGCCCAGGCGCTTACCGGGCGCGCGGGGTTGTTGGACCGCGTGGAGGTTGAGTTTCCAGAAGTGCTAGACGAAGCCGAGGTGCGTGCGGCGATCGCCGCCGTATTGCCTGCCGGGGTGGACTTGCGCGCGTACGGCGCGAGGACGGATGCGAACCGCCGCATGCTGGGGGCCTTCCGCTGGAATCTGAGGATCCTAAGCGGCATTGCCCTCGTAGTTGGGGCTTTTCTGATCTACAACACGATTTCCGTGTCCGTGGTAAGACGCCGTAGCGAGATTGGGGTGCTACGCGCCTTGGGTGTTACTCAGGGCGGCGCGCAAGCATTGTTTCTGGCCGAAGCAGCGGCATTCGGTATCTT
Source organism: Bryobacteraceae bacterium (assembly GCA_036821995.1). Lineage (GTDB taxonomy): Bacteria > Acidobacteriota > Terriglobia > Bryobacterales > Bryobacteraceae > JACTMJ01. The sequence continues at coordinate 32,344 of DAISIM010000036.1, read as the reverse complement.
CGGCGGGTTGGCGGGGGCAGCCTTAGGTAGTTTGATGGCTCAGGCAGCAGTGGAGCTACTTGCCGCAACGGTGAATGCCCTGTACGTCACCAGCACGCCCGGGGTGGTAGCCCTTAGTATTGAGCATCTGATTGCCAGCGTGATGTTGGGCTTGGGTGTTTCCCTGGCGGCCGCGTTCGCGCCGGCAAGGGAAGCTGGCGCGATTGCGCCTGTGGAGGCTATGGCCCGCGGCCGGCGTGAGTACGATGTTCGCATTCACGCGGTCCGCAACGCTGTATGGGCGGTTGGCCTGCTCGCGCTGGGTGCGGCGTTCTGCTGGCTGCCTCCTGTAGCGGGTCGTCCCTTGTTCGGCTATCTGGCTACCCTGCTGCTGATCTTGGGAACGGCGCTTCTGCTGCCCCTACTGATGACCGTGGTGAATTCCTTGACGCAACGGCGTGTGCATCGCATCTTGGGCGTGGAAGGCCTGCTGGCTGCACGCAGCCTCACGGGCAGCTTGCGGCGTAGCGCGGTTCTGGTGGGTGCACTCTCCACGGCCGTGGCCATGATGGCCAGTGTCGGCCTGATGGTGGGTAGCTTCCGTGAAACCGTCATGGTGTGGATGGACAACCAGATTCAGGCCGATATCTATCTGCGCGCGGCCGCTCCCAGTTCGCCTGACAACTACCCGCCCATCCATCCTGATGTGGCCGTCGCCTTGGAGGCGCTTCCCGAAGTGAGGGCGGTTGACCGTTTCCGCGCCATTTCCCTGATGGTGAGCGGACGTCCCGCTACGCTGGGCTTCGGCGATTCCCAATTGATGCTCACACAGGGCCGCACATCCTTTCTGCCTGGCCAGGACCGTGCAGCCATCCTACGCAAGTTGCCTACAGGCCCCTACGTGATTGTGAGCGAGCCCTTCGCGCAAAAGCACGATACCCGGATCGGGGCCAAGTTGCATCTTTCCTTGCCGGGTGGCCCGACAGAAACGACAGTACTCGGCATCTTCAACGATTATTCCAGTGAGCGAGGCACAGTCTTTGGTGACGCGCGCATCTTCGCTCCGCTCTTCCCGCGAGAGGAGATCACCAGCCTATCCTTGTATCTGCGCGAGGGGATTTCGCTCGAGGCAGGGCGTCTTGCGGTGGAAAAGGCTACGGCCAATCGGCGCGTTCTGATCTTCACAAACCGCAGTTTGCGCGAGGAGGCCATTCGGATTTTTGACCAAACCTTCGCCATCACCTGGGCGCTGGAGGCTGTGGCAATCTTTGTGGCGGTGATGGGCATGGCGGGGGCGCTCGTGGCTCTGGTGATCGACCGCCGCCGCGAGCTGAGCCTCTTGCGCTTTCTAGGTGCGTCACAGCAGCAGGTCAAGCGCCTCATCTATTTCGAGGCGGGCCTTCTGGGGCTGCTCTCCAACATCGTGGGTCTGGCGCTAGGCTTTGCGCTGGCGCTGATCCTCATCTATGTCATTAACCGGCAGAGTTTTGGCTGGACCTTCCAGTTTCACTGGCCAGGAATGCTGCTGTTGGTCGCCCTCACCCTGATCTACGTGGCGACGCTCGCCTCGGCATGGTTCCCGGCGCGCGTGGCCACACGGTTGAATCCCATTGAGGTGATCCACGAAGAATGACCACTCGCCGCCATCTCCTTCAGTTGCTCGCTACCACGACGGTAACTCCCGCCCTTGCCCACGCAGCGTCTGCCGCGAATGCGACTTGGCGCTTGGCCTTGCCGGGCTATCGCTATGAGTTCCCCCGAGATCACTTGGCCCATCCTGAGTTTCAAACTGAGTGGTGGTACTTCACGGGAAATCTGCGGGACGACCGCAGCGCCAGCTTCGGGTACGAACTCACCTTCTTCCGCCAGGCGCGCGAGGCCGGAGGGGATCCTCAGAATCCGTGGCATACTGGACAGCTTTACCTGGCGCACTTCGCGCTTGCCGATGTGGCGTCCCGGCAATTCCTGCACCGTGAGCGGCTGAACCGCCAGGGGCCGGGCTTGGCCGGGACGGATACCGTCGCCGGCCGTGTCTGGAACGGCAACTGGGAGGCAAAGCTCGCCGGTGGCCACGACTGGCAATTGCGGGCGACAGATCAAGAGTTCGCCATCAAGCTGGACTTACAGAGCGCGAAGCAGCCGGTGCTACACGGCGAAAACGGAGTGCACCAGAAGGCGGCTGAGGCAGGGCGTGCCTCCCACTACATTTCGCTCACGCGTCTGGAAACCACGGGTTCCCTGTCTGTCAATGGCCGATCGGTTCCCGTACGTGGGCTTTCCTGGATGGATCACGAGTTCTTCACCAGTCAGATGGCGGGCGACCAGGTTGGCTGGGATTGGTTTTCCATCCAACTCGATGATGGTACGGAACTGATGATCTACCGGCTACGGCGTCGCGACGGATCCATTGAACCCTTGTCGGGAGGGTCTTTCGTACATTCCGACGGTCGATGGGAACGGCTTCAACTCCGGGACTTCACCTTGCGCCCGCTTGATACGTGGGCCAGTCCTCGAACTGGTGGTGTCTACCCCACATCCTGGGATATCGTGGTGCCGCGCCTCGATCTCAGCCTCACGGCCCGTCCCATGCTTTCCCATCAGGAGCTTGTGAGCGAACGGAGACTGGGGCCAAGTTATTGGGAGGGGCTGATGGAGTACCAGGGCTCCCGCCGAGGGAAACCCCTGAGTGGGCGGGGATATTTGGAACTAACGGGCTATGCCGGGGATGTGGACCTTAGCGGCCAGAACCGTGGAGGCCTAACCCGGTAGTTTGCCGTGTACCAGCACCCTTAAGGCTCTGCTAGATTACTAAATTATTTATTATGAATAGCTTGAACTAGAAGTACCACGGGCCGTCCGCATGTACTGTCCGCAGTCACAGGTACCGTCCTGAAGTCTCTTCGCCAAGACAAGTTTCGGTTTTGCTGGCACCATGAACTTGGAAGCAGCCCAGCTCACCAGGAAACGGCGAAGGAGACATCATGAGAATCGAATTGCAAGAGATGACCGTAGAGCAACTGATTGCGGAACTTCCCAAACGGATGCTCGTGATGACGGTTTTCCTCGCTACGCTGTGCGTGGTGATTTCGATCATTGCGTCAATGGCTCTGAACCACGGCCTGGCGTGGGGTTATGTGCTGGCCTTTGTTGCCAGTGTATTGCTTTCGCCATTCCCAGTGGCGCGCGTGGCCCGCTGGATGGTGGCACCAGCGCATGAACGCCGCCAACGACGCCGGGAAATGATGTACCGTGCCTTGGAAGGGTTCTCCTTCCACGGTGGAGATTCGCGAGTGTAATGGCTGCCTGGCCGCCCGCCTTCGGCAACGGGTTATCCCCTTTCGCGATTACCCGGCGGACGGCCAGTTTTTTCCTCGTGCAGTTGCCGATCGACTGCGTCATCCGCTGGACTCGTTTCTTCCTACCTTTTGCTTGGTGCGTCTCTCGGCAATCCCCTGTTTGACTCTCCTTGATGCATCACTCATGCTGGCGTCACACGGGTCGGATGTTTATTTTCCTGCTCGCAACGCGTTGATTGTAAGTGCCTTATTTTCTTCCCGCAATAGTTTGCTCACTTGTCGTCAACTGTCTAAGGGGACGATGCCCCTAAGCTGGGGCGTGATGATGGCACGGCAACTGATACGAAAATTGGCGCGGCAGGCGCAGGTAAGTGAGGCGCAGGCAGCCGACTCACTGGACAAACTGGTGCATGGCATCGTGCAGCGGTTGAGACGAAAGGAACCGGCCGACGTTCCTGGGGTGGCGCGGCTGGTGCCCCGCGATGACGGCAGAGTGGAGGCTCTACCACTTAAGAAGCGCACGGGGAACCGCGATGAAAGTGCTTGAGGAGGAAGAAGTACGCCAACTATTGTTCCCGGTTGTCGAAAAAGCCCCGCTTGAGGCAAAGCTCGAACTGCTTCTGCGCGACACGCTTACCCGCGAAGGCAGCTTGTGTTTGGGAGGAGTGGGTACTTTTCGACTGCTGTCGAACGGCCGTATTGCGTTTGACCCCTGGACGCGCAAGAAGGTCTTCCTGGCCTACGTGCTGGAGGACAAGCGCGCCGTTCAGGCAATCTTCCGCTTTCTTCGCCGCCAGGACTTCGCCCCCTGGATGGATGCAGAGTGCCTGCTGCCGGGGCAGGACTGGCCACGCGCGATTGAGCGCGCGATTGAAGCCGCTGACTTTGTGGTGCCCTGCTTCTCCGCTACCGCCTGTCGAAAGCGCAGCCATTTCCATGCGGAGCTTCGCTACGCCCTGGACGCAGCCCGGAGGGTTCCCCTGGATGCACATTACCTTGTGCCGGTGAGACTGGATGCCTGTCCAATTCCCAAGAGAATTCAGCTCCAGACACAGTACGTGGACCTATTTCCAGACTTCCGCCAGGGCCTACGGAGGCTGCTGGCTACGCTGGCTCCATAACCACGGATGCGAGCAATCACGATTCGTAAGAGAAGCTGGCCGCCCGCCGGGTCCGCCGCTCCCGCAACCAAGGAAGCCCCTTGCGCAGAAACAATTCCAGCAATTGCAGCAGAATGGCCGCCGCAAGTAGGAATGGCCATAACACGGTGAGTGACTGGTAGCGCACGTTGCCAGGGTCAAATACCGCAGCGGGCGCCGGGTTGAACTGTCCGCCGGTATACGTGGCCAGTTCCCGCAGCAGGCGTTCGTCGTTCCCGTAATCGTTCGTCTCCGCCTCCTCCAGGTAATAGCCCATTTCAGGAAAATCGGTACTCTCTTTCAACGGCCTGATGCGGAACAGGCCGCGACGCTCGCCGGTTGGCGCTTCTACCCGGAACAAGCCAGGTGCTACCAGATCTGCTGCGAGAGCCAATCGGTAATTGTCCGGACCCAATAAGAAAAGTTCCGGTGCAGCGCGAGGACCAACCGCGGGATCCACACGATATTCCACCAGCAATCGGTTACGCGCTTCATCGAATCGGATGCTGGACGATCGTGGCTGGGACCGCGGCAGCAGGTCCCGCGTGAGGTTCGCCCACAGCCGGTCGTAGCCCTCCCAGTTCAGCCATTCAGCTGCCCAGCGGCCCTTGGCATCAGAGGTGAACACCGCAGCTCGCCCCAAGCCATACTGCCAGCGCGCCAGCAGTGGCGCGTCCTCACGGTCCACAGTCAGCAGGATATCGGCGCTGGGTTTGGCATCGAACTTCACGAATCCATTCAGTGGGGGTGCGGCGGCGATATCCACGCCCTCGGTGACTTCGCTCTGTCGCGCGGTCTGCGCGCGAATGCTGCCCTCAATGGCGGTAGAGCCCGTGTGTTCCATCACGTCCTTCAACAGGATCTGCTGCAACATGGAGGGGTCATCCACGAAGTACGAAGAGCCTTTGGCGTTCTCTGCCACCTTCTGAAGATAGTTCCGGTTCACGTCGCGGCCAAGCCCCACCGTGGAGATCGTCACCTTGTTGAGTGCGGCCTCCTTGGCGAGATTGATGGAATCGCCCTCCTCGGAGATCCCGTCCGTCAGTAGCACGATGTGCTTGAAAGAAGCCTTGATGGGATACACGCGCCGGTAGGCCTCGTCCAGCGCAGGGGCAATCTGTGTGCCGCCGTCGGCCATAATACCCGACACCAGCCGCTTGATGAGCGTCTTTGCTTCCGCCTTGCGGATGGGAACGGCCCACTGATGCGAGTTGTCGAAAATCAAAACGCCCACCATGTCCTGAGGCCGCAGATTGTCGACAACGCCAATCGTGGCCAGCCGGGCCAACTGCATCTTGCGGCCCTCCATCGACGAACTCTTGTCGATGATGAGCGCCACCACCGTCCCCTCCTCTGACTCGGGCGGAGCCAGCTTTGCCGGCAGCGCGCGCGTCAGCGCATCTTCGGGACTGCCCTCGGGCTTCTCCACGTAGACGTTTTTCTCTCCCGCCACCACCAGCAGGCCGCCGCCGGCGGAGACGTATTGCTCAATGCGTTGTTTGTCGGTATCGGAGTAAGCCTCAAGATCCTGGTTGTTCAATACGAGCAATTGAGTGTCCTGCAGCCTTCCTGGCAAGGCATTCGTGATGCGAAGCTGGAAGCCTGCCTCGTCCATAATGCCCAACAGATTCTGGTCTTCCTGCTGGCTGGTGCTGGAGACAAAGATTGCCTGCGGCGGACGCAACGAAATGGCTCCGGTCTTCGAAGTTTCGCCCAGACCCTCCGCCGACACTTGGGCCCGAATCTCAGACACGCCTTCCGATTGCACGCTAAGGGTAAGGGCAAGCGGGTTGCCCCCCTCGTCAAGGTCGACATCGCTCAAACCGATACGCTTGCCGCCAACGCTCACTTCCACGCGGCCGCGGGCGGCGCGAGGCGTCTCCACCAGCAGGCGTAAGGTGAAGCGCTCGCCGCTCCATACGCGGTCAGGGTAGTCCATGGCGCGAATGGCCAGTTGCGCCACAGGTCTTCCGGGCAGCGCATAGACGTGCACCGGAATGCCTTGGGACTTCGCCTGCCAGGCAGCGCGCAAGACGCTGCCGGTGTTCTCCAGACCATCGCTGATAAGGGCGATACGGGGCACGCTTCGGGCGGGCATGCTTGCCAGCCCGTGGCGCAGTGCCGCCTCAATGTTTGTTGCGCGCGTAGCCGTTTCCAACGCTGCCGCCTCCGGCAGCGCGGTGCCGGTAACTGGAAACACCCGCCCGCCAAAAGGCAATACGGACAGGCGTGAAGCGCTGCCCTGGGCCTCTAGACCCGCAACCACTTTCCGGGCCTCGGCCCGGCCCTCTTCGCCTACGCTGTCGCTAAGGTCAGCCAGCGCCACCACGTGGACCTGTGAACCAGGCAACTCCCACACAGGGCTTGACAGCGCCAGCACAACCAACAGAAACACGATACTGCGCAACGTCAAATGCGCCACGCGCGAGCCCGTGCGCCACTCCCAAAGCACCCAAGCGGCAAGGGGAAGCAGTAGCAACAGCGCCCAGGGATGCTCAAAGGCCATGGCGGGACCTTGCCTCCTTTCGCAACCAATTGCGCAACGGCGACAGCAGCGGGGAAAGCGGATTGGGCAGGGCACGAGGAGTCTCGCCCTCTCCGCGCCGGTCAAATAGCAGCGCGTCCGCCACCAGACAGAGCAAGCCAAAGGCGGCCAGCCACACCCACCACCGGGCGGGAGGCTCAGCGCCGGAACTGCCTGGGATGGCATTCACCAACTGTTCCGGCGTAGGTTCCCAGAACGATCGTGGCGGCTGCGGCAGGGTAAGCGAGACCATGCGCTCCGCCTGCCCCTGGCGCACTTGATACATGCCGCCATTGCCCGCGAAAAAGCGCCAGCCATCGGCTGCCTTTGAGACAGGCAGCGCGTTGCCCCGCGCATCCACCACGCGTGGCGCTTCATCCGCCTGCCCTTCCAGGTCAGTCAAAAGCACCGCACCCATTGATCCTACGCTGAGTTCCTCTGGGATTGAGGTCGCTGGCAGCAGCCAGCGGAAGCTGTTGGCGAACAGCAGAGGCGTGGCTATTTCAAAGCGCAGGTCAGACGCCAGTGGTTGAAATGCCCAGGCAACTTGCGGCGGACCACTTGGCCGCGCGATGGCAATGGCGTTGCCATCTACCGCGGCAATCACTTCGTCGCCCTCCGTTCGATCCAGGAAGAGGCCGCTCTGCAGCGCCAGATCCTTGGCCTGCAAACCAAGGGCAAGGGCCGATCGCGGGTTCCACTCCACCCGGCTTGCCGTAAGGTTCGCCGTCCGCGACGCAAAGGGCGAGTTCGTCGGGGGCAGAATCCACAATGCCGGCACCGTCAATGCCCCAACTGGCAGCACGCTATCTAGAATCAGTAACTCGGCATCTGGCGAGATGGCGCACGGGTTGTCCTGCCGGTAGATGGCATTCCAGCCGGGGTTGGCCCGAAACAGCGAAGCGTAGCGCGCGGGACTTTGGGTACACACCTGCACCTGCACCACGCTCGTGCGAGGCACCTCTACCCGTGCGAAGTTGTCAGCGCGCACCATATCAGCCAAGTCCAGCCTGACATCTACCCAGCCTGCGGCCCCGGTCCGAAAATCCACTGGGACGGTCACCACTGCATCAGAGGGTACCCGTACAGTTGCCGCTGCTGTAGGTGCACCGCCAAAGCGCAACTGGATGGGAACCTGTGCGGCGGGACCCCGGTTGCCTACCGAAACGTATGCGGTCCAGCCCCCTGCATCGCGTTCCTTCGGTTGCAGCGTCACGCGGTCCAGGTACACGTTTCGCCACTCCGCATCCACCGGGATCACACGCAGGTTCGTAAGCTCACGCGTGACTGCGGGAATCTCCTCCTCCGCAATCCAGCGGCTGCCCACAAACAGGATGTCGCCCGCTGCTTCGCGGGTACTCAGCATTTGCCGTGCGAATCCCAGGGCCTCTCCTAATTGCAGCGCGGTGGGTCCGGCGGTAGCTCTCTCGATGGCCGCTTCCACCATCGACGGATCTTCTTCAAATGAACCCGCCGGCATGGGGTTGGCATCGCTTAGTACCAGCAGGACACGGTCTCCCGGAGGCAACGAGCGCACCCACCGGATTGCCTGACGCTTTGCCCGGTCTAGCAGCAAACCATTGGCATCGCGGGCCTGCATCCAGGACGATGTATCCAGCACCAGTACGTGGTCTAACGCCCGAAGGCTGCCTGCCGTCCAGCGAATGTCGCCAAGGGCTGCCAGCAGCGCCAGCAGCCCCAGCAGTTGCAGGAGCAGGCTCCACGGCTGCTGAATACGTTTTTGTGGAAGCGGATGCCTTTCTACGCGTGCTTCGTGCCAGAAGCGAAGGCTGGATACTACCACTCTGCGGCGTCGTCTATCCAGGAAATACAGCGCCACCACAAAGGCCGATATACCCCCTGCGGCGGCCAGCAGTTGCAACAGGTTCAGGTTCAGGAACTCCATCAGACAGGCGCCCCCTGCAGGTGTCCCAACGCACCAAACAGTACCTCATCCACTGGCATTGAAGTGTCCACGAAGACGTAACGGCCTTCGTTGCGCAAAGCCATTCGCTCGAACTCGCCAAAAAAGGCGTCGAAGGATTCGGTATACAAGCGGCGCGCTTCGTCGTCGAAGTGCATCTGCCGCGCTTCTCCTGTTTCCGCGTCCACCACTTCCAGCAAACCCTGCCAAGGCGGATTGCGATCCTCTTCGCTGGCCAAGTGAATGAGGAACAACTCGTGGCCCAGCAGCGCGAGGCTTTGCCACTGCTTCAACAGGTCGTCCTTGTCAAAAAAGTCAGAGATTACGATCAACAATCCCCGCTGCAAATACCGGTTGGCAAACTGCGGAATCACCGTGGAGACATCAGAGCGGCCCTCGGGCTTCAGCCCGGAAAGGAAGTCCACCACGGGTGCGAAGCGATGCCGTCCCCCGCCGGCCACGGCATCTTCGTGCAACCGGCTGGAAAAGGGAATCAATTGCATGGTCTCCAGCCGAACCACACCTACGTACGTCAGCGCTGCCGCTAGCTGCTGCATGTACAGGTGCTTTGAGGGGTTACCCAAACCCATCGACGCGCTCACATCCAGCATCACCCGGATGGGAATGTGAGGCTCCATCTGAAACACCTTCAGGAAGAGCTTCTCCAGACGCATGTAGGCGCGCCAGTTTACACTGCGCAAATCATCGCCCTGGGAGAACTGACGGTGGTCAAGGAACTCCTGTCCTGCACCCTTCAATCGCGATACATGATGCCCGCCAATCGTGCCAGGAAACGACTTTCTCCAGCGCAGGGTGAGGCGCTCGAGCCGTTCGAGAAACTTCTTGTCGATGATGGGACTGGCGGCCATGATCAAAACACTGCAAGCATGCGGCCCTTGCGTGGGCCTAAGAGAATGACGTCGGAATGCCCAAATGGGTGACTACCCGCGCGCACCGGGGGCAGGCAAATCGCGGAGGATTGCTTCCAGCACGCTGTCGGGCGTTTGCCCTTCCGCGTGCGCGTCAAAATTCAAAATCATACGATGCCGCAATACCGAGGCGGCCACCGCCCGAATGTCGTCCACGCTCAAGTTCACCCGGCCCTGCATCATGGCGCGCACCCGTCCACACTCCACCAGTGCCTGCGCGCCTCGTGGCGAACTGCCGTATCGGACAAACTTCTTCGCGCTGGCATGCGCGTCGGGCTGATCTGGCTGCGTGGAAAGCACCAGATCAACAGCATACTCGCGCACATGCGGGGCCACCAGGACGTCGGTGCAGGCGGCGCGCGCCTCCAGAATGCCGGGGCCGTCCATGAGGGATTCCAACGTGACTTTTTCTGACTGCAAGGTGCGATCAACAATCAGCGACAGTTCTGCTCGTGTCGGATAGCCCACCAGAATCTTCATCAGAAAGCGGTCTAGTTGTGCTTCGGGTAGGGGATAAGTGCCTTCCATTTCGATGGGATTCTGCGTAGCCATCACCATGAAGGGCGCTTCCAGTTCGTGGGTGGTGCTGCCACTGGTGACCGTGCGTTCCTGCATCGCCTCTAGTAGCGCCGATTGGGTCTTCGGCGTTGCCCGGTTGATTTCGTCGGCCAGCACCAAATTGGAAAAGATCGGCCCCTTCTGAAAGAACAGGCTCTTTGATCCGCGGTCATCCGTGTTCATCATCATGCTGCCGATGATGTCAGCGGGCATCAGGTCCGGCGTGAACTGGATGCGCGAATATTGCAGATGCAACACCCGTGAGAGCGTACGTAGCAACGTGGTCTTGCCGAGGCCCGGTACGCCTTCCAGCAACGCATGTCCGCCAGCCACTAAACAGGTGAGAATTCCATTCACCACCTCGTCCTGGCCAACGATGATCTTCGCAATCTCCTGGCGGACACGGTCCAGCCGGGCACCAGCCTGTTCCAAAACGTCAAGGGAATTCACGACTTCCATTCTATCTGTTGACGCTGCTCTCTGTTACAAACAGGCAGACTTAAAGAGGCAATACGGCTTCGCCTTTGGCGCCCATCGAGAACTCACCCACGGCGGAAGACTCCGTCGCGCAAGCTTAGCCGTGGTGTAGCCAGACCTAAACGGGCAGTGCCGCACCGCAGTACTTGCAGTGGCGCGCATCGTGGTCGTGCTGGGACGAGCTACAGCCGATACAGATGCGGGTGGCCTGTTGTTGCCGGTCCGCGCGCGCAATTTCCACGCTTACAATCCCAGTGGGGACGGCAATGATGCCGTAGCCAAGCACCATCAATAGCGACGCCAAAAACTGCCCCAGGGGTGTCTGTGGTGCAATGTCCCCATAACCCACCGTCGTGAGGGTGACTACCGTCCAGTACATGGATCGCGGGATGCTGGTGAATCCATGTTCCGGCCCCTCCACCAAGTACATTGAGGAACCCACGATCACCACCACGCTAAGCACCACCGTCAGGAACACCGTAATCTTCGGGCGGCTGGCTCGCAAGGCAGACCGTAACACCTGCGCTTCGCTGAGGTATTGCCCCAGTTTCAGAATCCGGAAGATACGCAGTAACCGCAAGACGCGGATGGCCAGCAGAGATTGCGCTCCAGGAAAGACAACACTGACGTAACTGGGAACGATCGCCAGCAGATCCACAATGCCGAAGAAGCTACGGGCATAGCGCGCGGGGCGTGGGGACGAATACAGGCGTGCGGCGTACTCCAACGTAAACACCACCGTGAAGGCCCACTCCAACACCCTTAGCACGAACGCGAGCAACGGCGGCAGTTGCGCAAGGCTTTCCAGGGAAACTGCCACTACGCTGGCGACGATCAGTGAAAGCAGGATGATGTCAAACAGGCGTCCATGCCGGGTGTTGGATTCAAAGATGATGATGTAGACACGCTGCCGCCAGCTAACGGAAGCGTGCGGGTTGGGTGCCGGTTCGTCCATATTCCATCATGCGATGAATGGCTGCGGCTAGCGTGCTGCAATCTCCGCAAGAATCCGTAGCGCCTCCGCGCGAGGGTTCGTGGCGCGCGTCACCTGTCGGCCAATCACCAGGTAATCTGAGCCTGCCGCAATGGCATTCGCAGGGGTGGCCACGCGCTTCTGGTCGCCGGTATCGGCACCAGTTGAGCGGACCCCCGGAGTGACCAGCAGCATATCCTTACCCGCCAGGCGACGTACGCGCCCCACCTCCAATGGGGAGCATACCACCCCTCGAACGCCCACCTCGCGGGCCTGGCGCACCCGATGTTCCACTAAGGAAGTAACTCCCATCGAATACCCGGCTTCTTCCAGGTCGCTGTCGTCGAGGCTGGTAAGCACAGTCACCGCAAGAATTCCCAGGGCAGATCCGGCCGCGCCGCGCACTGCGGCTTCCATGACGGGCTTGATGGCGTGCACCGTCAACAGGGATGCGCCCCCCGCGGCTACGCGGCGCACGGCACGTTCCACCGTTTCTGGGATGTCGTAGTACTTCAAGTCAAGGAACACGCGCTTACCGCGGGCAACCAGTTCCGCCGCGATTGCGGGACCCTCCGCCGCATAGAGTTCCATACCCACCTTGTAGAAGCCCGCAGCATCGCCAATGGCATCCACAAGGGAAAGTGCCTGCGCACTGGTTTCGACATCCAGCGCAAGAATTAAAGGATTATCAACCATGATGTGACAGTGAGTCCCAATCCGTTATCGTACACGGTGCTGGGCCTACTGAACTCGCAGCGGAGTACCGTGCCCGGTGATCACCGCACCAATTGTTTGGAAAGCGGCGCAACGGCTGATGGCGATGGCGGCATCGGCTTCCGGTAGCGCTACCAGAAGACCTCCGGAAGTCTGCGGATCATACAGAAGGGCTTCCAGAGCGGGGTCCACGTCGCCCACCACGGTGACTCCGCATTCCGCGAAGGCGCGGTTGTTGTTCAGCCCTCCCGCGTGGGCACGCTCCCTTGAGTAAGCAAGCGCGCCGGACAGCAGGGGAACCCAGGCACTCTCAATGTGGAGCGTAAGCGGAGAACTGCTGTCGCCCTTGGCCATTTCAAAGGCATGGCCCAATAAACCAAAGCCGGTAATGTCAGTGCAGGCATGAACCTCCAGCCCCTGAAGAGCTTCGGCAGCGGCGCGGTTGAGAGTCAACATGCTGTTGATAGAGGCTGCCACATCGTCAGTGGAAGCCAATCCACGCTTCAGCGCCGTGGCGATCACTCCCGTGCCTATAGGCTTGGACAGCAGCAGTACATCGCCGTGAAGCGCACCCACGTTGCGCCAGAAGCGTTGCGGGTGCGCAACACCGGTGACGGCGTAGCCAAACTTGATGTCGTCGTCGGAAACGCTATGGCCACCCACGATGCTACAGCCCGCCTCCTTCATCTTGTCCGCTCCGCCCTGCAGAATCCGCAGCAGCAGGTCCGCGTCGCCCTTGGCCGGGAAGCCAACAATGGAAAGGGCCGTCACCGGCCTGCCTCCCATCGCGTAGACATCGCTAAGCGCATTCGCCGCCGCAATCGAACCGTAAGTGTAGGGGTCATCCACGATAGGCGTAAAGAAATCCGTGGTCTGGATGAGGGCGCAGTCCTCCGAAAGCTTGAAGACCCCGGCATCGTCCGAGGTTTCAAACCCAACCAGAACATCCTCATGGCGCCAAGCCGATAGCTTTGGCAGAACCGAATCCAAAAACTTTGGATTGAGCTTGGACGCTCAACCCGCTGCTTTGGCGTTGGCCGTGAGGCGATAGATGGTTTCGCGCTCCATATGATGGGTGCCGGGCAGTGTTCAGGCTTTTCCCAAAAACACGCCCAAATCTAGTGTAGTAGAGCCCGCGATTCAGAGGTTCCGCAGTTCCACCCCATGGTCATCACGGGAAAGCATCGCGCGAACCTGTTGTTTCAGCGCTTCCCGTGCTGTGTCAGTGGCGTCTCTAGCCGCTCCACCGTAAACACGATGTGCGGGCAACGGGAAGGGGACTCCCTTGGCATCGAAGCACCGCTTTATGCGGCGGTTCATCTCACGTCCCACGGCCCACTGCCGGTTAGGTGCGGTCTTGATCCGCATCTTTAGCAGGGGTCCGTTGGCGTGAAAGCCATCCATGCCCAGGATCTCCAGGTCTTCCAGGATGGCTCCTCCAAACTCCGGGTCAGCCCGCAGTTCGTGACCCGTTTGTTGCAGCAGGCCGGCAATCGCATCTAGGTCAGTGCGATCACTCAGCCGAAGGTCCCAGACATAGTAGGAGAACTGCTGCGTGAGGTTCGACACCATACGCACCGTACCGTTGGGTACGATGTGGACAATGCCATCGCCCGAGCGCAGGCGCACATGCCGCAGATTGATCTCCTCAACCCTTCCCGATATCTGATCCAGACGCACCACATCGCCTTCGCGAATCTGGCCCTCGCCCAGCAGGAACAAGCCGCTGACGATGTCCTGCACCAGGCTACGCGCGCCAAAGCCCACAGCAAGACTCACGATTCCCGCAGCACCCAGCAATGCGCGGATGTCCAGGCCGGCCTGTTGGGCGATGGTGATGAGGGCAACTGCCATCACTAGTCCGGAAAGAGCGTGACGGATCAAGTGCGCAATCGTGTGACTGCGCTTTTCCATCTCTTCGATGGCGGTTTCCGGAGTGGTCCCAGCGACACTCAGTCTCCGGCGCGTCGCGCCCAGGCTTAGCCGCAGCCAGTTCCTGCGGCCGTGCTCCACTGCGCGAGCTATACCGCGCAGGGCAATCCAGGCCAGGCCGGCAATGACAGCGGTGCGGATCAGCGCCGCTACAATATCCACCAAGCGCCCGTCACCAAACCACTCAATCCACCCGTTCATTGTGATCGTAGCCAGGCATCACGCGGCGCACCGAGTGCCTATTCCCCACCCGGGGCAGTCTGATGCTCGCCCTTCTCCGCATGCTGGCGAGGATCCGGAGACGATGCGCCTTCTGTGGAAGCGGGGGGCGCGTCGCTAGTCTCCCGGTTGGCTGCCCGCATTTCTTGCAGCACCTCGCGCACCACTTCTTTCAGCATCGCGCGGTCCACCAAACTGCGGCCGCCTTCTCCGGAGGTGATTCCAAGTCCGGTGCTAGCCAACTCCTTAGCCACCCCCTCCCCGAGATACAGCGTGCGATGCGGAAATGGTATCTCGATACCCAACTCATCAAACCTCTTCTTGATGCGCCGGTTCAGCTCACGGCCAACCATCCACTGCTGGATGGGCCTGGTCTTGATGCGCATCTTGATGACTACGGCATTGTCACCGAACTGGTCAACACCCAGCACCTCCAGGTCGTCCAGGATAGCGTCGCGGAAGGTCTCTTCCTCTCGCATCACGCCGGCCAGTTCCTTCACTACGGCAACGACATGGTCAGTGTCCTCTTTGTAGGCCACGCCCAGATCCCACAGGTAATACGAAAACTCGTTGGTGAGATTGGCCAGAGTGGTAATGCTGCCGTTGGGGAAGATGTGCACAGTGCCATCCAGGCTGCGCAGACGAACCGTCCGGAGGTTGATGTCCTCCACCAGACCGCCTGTGCCGTTCAGTTGGGCTACGTCGCCCACGCGGATCTGGTTTTCCAGCAGGATAATCACGCCGCTGATGACGTCTCTAACAAGGTTCTGCGCACCGAAGCTGATGGCCAGGCCGGCCACGCCGGCGGTTGCCAGGATGGGGGCGATATCGAACCCAGCCTGCTGGAGCGCGGTGATGAGGGCTACCACCCAGATCAGACCGCTTAGCGTGCGGCGAAACAGGGTAGAGATAGTAACGGCGCGCTTGGCCATCTCAATGTCATCGCCACGATGCCGCTGCATGGTGGTCACCAGATGCTCCCGAACACGCGGGATCAGCCGGTTCACAATGGACGATACAATCCACGCCAGCAGCAGCACCACCAGGATCTTGATGCCTGACGCGGAAAGGTCCAGGATGCGTTGCGGGGACAGTGCCTGCTGCCAGAACTGCAGCGTCATGATCTCCAACTGGAAAAGCAGAATAAGCAAAACGGACTACCTCACGAAGAACGGGATTCTGGTGAAGCAACAGAGCTTCTATCATAGGCAGGCAACATGCAGGTATTAGCCATAAGTCCGGATGCTGGCCTACTATGGAGCAGCCGAACCAAACGCCAGGCGTTGCCGCCCATAGATATAGGAGAGATCGGCCCGCCTGAGCGTTTCGCATTGCGGGCAATTGATTTCATGGTAGCTAAGCTGTTGGGTCTAGGCCTTGCGAGTCTGCTTCCGGCTGACCGATGCGCCACGGGCTGTCGAGAATTCGGGCAGCGGCTGGGTGGTGGTGGTGGGGCCATGCACTACCAGATGGTCATC
Organism: Bryobacteraceae bacterium; assembly: GCA_036821995.1. Classification (GTDB taxonomy): domain Bacteria; phylum Acidobacteriota; class Terriglobia; order Bryobacterales; family Bryobacteraceae; genus JACTMJ01. The sequence continues at coordinate 16,202 of DAISIM010000036.1, read as the reverse complement.
GGCAAGCAACTCCATGCGATCCAGGAACACCACCCGCTCCTTTCCCGTCTTGGAAGTGCGTCCGTGATAAACGCAAAACATCTGTTGGCCATCCGGACTGAACAGCACACTGTTGTGGCCGGTCCCCGTAACGTCTCCGCCACCGGGCGTATTCTTCTGAAGCACGGGATTGTTAGCCGCCTTGGTGTAGGGTCCTAACGGTGCGGTTGCGGTGGCATAACCCACTGCGTAGTTCTCGCCCGCGAAGTGGTTGGCTGAGTACATCATGTAGTAAGTGCCACCCCGCCGGAAGGTGAAGCTGCCCTCAGTCCAGCGGCGGTTTACTTCTCGCGAGGTGACAGAGCGGCTCTCCCACTCAGCCTGTTGGTCACTCATCGTCAGCGGAGGCCGCAACAGCAACACCGGTTCCCCGATCACGCCTGAGAAATCAGGCATCAGTTCAACGCCATAGACCCAGCTCTCCTCAATCTCTGTGTACCAGCCTTGCTGTCGGGCATAGTCAGCAATCTCGCTTTCCACCGGATTCTTGTAGCAGCAGCGCGAGTAGTAGAGGTAGTGCCGTCCATCGTCATCCACAAACAGGTTCGCGTCGATGATGGGGTAGCCTGGGTCAAACAGCGGACCGTTGCGTAAGTCCCGAAACTGCCCGGTGGGCTTATCCGCAACGGCCACGCCAATGCGGAAGTTTTCCAGTTCGTTGGTGGGGTTGTCGCGCCATTGGGCGCTGTAGAAAAGGTAGTACCGCTGGCCAATCTTGTACGCTTCGGGTGCCCAGAAGGCCCCAATGCACCATGAATCAGCGGTATTGCCGTGGTAGATCTGCCCAGCGTAATCCCAGGAGGCAAGATCTGGCGACATGTAGACGCCAAACCCATCGCGAGCGCCACCCCCTGTGCCGTACATGTAGAAATTTCCGTCTGCCGGATCGTGCAGAATAAACGGATCGCCGAATGCCACCGGCAGGGGGTTCTGATAGGTTTTCGCGGTGGTTTCCGGGGGTGGGGCGCAGGAGAGTGTGGCAGCGCCGGCGGTGATCAAGCCCAAGAATTCGTTTCGCGTCATTGCAGTATGGTTGTATCACTGCGAAGGGATCGCGTGCAGCCATCCCAAGTATGGCCGCTTCATGTTCCCAGGCCGCGAACGCTATCCAGAATGGACCATACGAACTGAAAGCCAATCCGTGGCAACGCCAGCAGGAGCGGGGCCGTGAGCCACCAGCGCCGCTGCTGCAGTCCGTACAGAGCAAGCATCACCGCCACGGGGCCGCCAGTGCGCGTGTAGCTGTATGCCTCCGTCCACATGTCCTGCTTGGCAAACATGCAGATCCCTAGGGTGTAAAGGGCAGCGGCGAACACCAGCATCGAACGGTCTTCGCGTAAGCACAATCCCAGCGCCAGGACGAAGGCTGCGGCAATCCCAAGCGCACCCAGATAGTCCAGTAGCAGGGCCAGTTTCAGCCCTAATGATGGCGCGGAATACACTGCGTAGTGCGCAAGGCGAGTTAGGATTCCCTCAAAAGGCCAACCCCACCACGGAGTGGCGTCCCCGCCGAAGTGCGCGTGAACCCAGATTGCCCAGCCGAGGAATGGGACCAGCGCCATCGGCGCCCACATTGCCCGGCGCATATCCCGTTGCAGTGCAAGCCAGACAAACCATGCGGCCGCGAGCACAATGCCGGTTTCGCGCGCCAACGGAGCCAACGCCATCGCTGCAATCGCAATGGCGCCGCGCCGCTCCTGGATGGCCCACAGCCAGGCCAGCAAAGCTACCACCAGGCCAATGTCGGTGAGCATCCTGTCCAAGCTGACGGCTACTGCCGGGATGGCCAGAAAAGCGAGTCCAAACCACGACGGGTATCCCCAGGTATGGCAAAGTTTGCTGAGCAGCAGCGCGCCCAGGAAGGTGACAGTCCACATCACGCCCATGTACGCCAATGGAATGACAGAAGGATGTCCTGCAGAGAATAACCATGCCAAGCCAGGCAGCAGAATGCGCCGCCAGCGAATGGGAGGATTGTCAATGAAGCCGGCGGTGGCGTATTGGTTGAGAGGGTCATGGGCGATGTAGAGATAGAATTGGCCATCGAAGCCCACCGTACCCGGGAAACGAAAGATTCCATCCTTTAGCGCGGGCGGTGCGGGGGTTTCACTGCCTGCGTAGAACAAAGCAGTGGGGTTCCTTTGGTGTCCGGCAATCAACAGCAGATGGTATGCCACCACCAGCAGTAGTGCGGCGCAAGCGACGTGTCGTGGACTGATGGGCATGGCGCAAAAACGAAGGGGGCGACCCGTAGCGGACCGCCCCCTTGCCTCTGATTGTGATTCGCCTACATCGTGGACGAAATCGCGATGCCGCTGTTCTTCTTCTGGATGGCCGCCTGCGCCGCAGCCAGCCGCGCGATGGGAACGCGGTAGGGCGAGCAGGAAACATAATCCATGCCTACGCGGTAGCAAAACGCCACGCTGGAGGGTTCGCCGCCATGCTCGCCGCAGATGCCTACTTCCAAGTCAGGGCGGGCTTCGCGGCCAAGCTTCACGGCGTGCTCAATCAGCCGGCCTACGCCGGTCTGGTCAAGCACGGCAAAGGGATCGCCCGTGAAGATCTTCAGGTCTTCGTAGTGCTTAGAGAACTTCACATAGTCGTCGCGGGAGATCCCCAGCGTCGTCTGCGTGAGGTCGTTGGTGCCGAAGCTGAAGAACTCGGCTTCCACCGCGATCTGTTCAGCAGTGAGTGCCGCGCGGGGAATCTCAATCATGGTGCCCACCATGTACTTCAACTTGCCGGTGAGGCCGGCCTTTGCCAGTACTTCCTCGGCCACCTTCACGACCAGAGCCTTCTGATTTTCGAGTTCCTTCACGTTGCCCACGAGCGGGATCATCACCTCGGGGATCACCGTCTTGCCCTTCTGGTGCACCTTTACAGCCGCCTCAAAGATTGCGCGTGCCTGCATCTCGGTGATCTCGGGATAGGTGATGCCCAGCCGGCAACCGCGGTGGCCCAGCATGGGGTTGAACTCGTGCAGTTCTTCCACGCGGTGCAACAAGGTGGGTAGCAACTTCTTGAGTTCCTTGGCTTCTGTCTTGTAGGACTTCGCCATTTCCCGCTTTTCCTTGATATCGGCATGCGGGAAACGGGCAATGTCCACCATCAGGTGCTCGCGCTTCGGCAGGAACTCGTGGAGTGGCGGATCCAGGGTGCGAATCACCACCGGATAGCCATCCATCACTGTGAACAGCTGCTCAAAGTCCTTGCGCTGCATGGGCAACAGCTTGGCAAGGGCCTTTCGGCGGCTCTTCTCGTCATCGGCGAGAATCATCGCCTGCACGTGTTCTACGCGGCCTTCTTCAAAGAACATGTGCTCCGTACGGCAAAGCCCGATACCCTCAGCGCCAAACTCCCGGGCCTTCTTTGCGTCGCGTGGGGTCTCCGCGTTGGTGCGCACGTTGAAGCCACCACGGCTCTCGTCTACCCACTCCATGAAGCGCGCCAGGTGGCCGGACTTCGTATCGGGGTCTACGGTGCTGGCCTGGCCCAGGTAGACATCCCCGGTGGTGCCGTCAATCGAAAGCCAGTCGCCCTCCTTGACGGTCACGGTCTTGCCTTCCACGGCGACGGTCAGCTTTCCGGCCTTCTCATCCACCTTCAATGTGGAGGCGCCCACAATGCAGGGTTTGCCCATGCCGCGTGCCACCACAGCCGCGTGGCTGGTGAGCCCGCCCACCATGGTGACGATTCCCTTGGACACGTCCATACCATGGATGTCGTCAGGAGAAGTTTCCTTGCGGACGAGGATCACGGGCTGGCTGGCGCTCAAGTGCACCGCCTTATCGGAATCAAAAGCTACCTTGCCCACAGCGGCTCCCGGTGACGCCGCCAGACCCTTGCCAATGAGCGTGAGGTTCTTCAGCGAACCCTTTTCCAGTAGCGGGTGCAGCAATTGATCCAACTGCTCGGGGGCCACACGCATCACCGATTCTTCCCTGGTGAGCATGCCCTCTTCGCACATCTCTACTGCAACACGAACAGCGGCGGGACCGGTACGCTTGCCGTTGCGGGTCTGCAGCATGTACAGCTTGCCTTCCTGCACGGTGAACTCAAAGTCCTGCATGTCACGGTAATACTTTTCCAGGGTGGTGGTGATTTCCACCAACTCGTCGTAGGCCTGGGGCAGCACTTCTCTCAACTGCGCGATGGGCTGCGGGGTACGAATGCCCGCCACTACGTCCTCACCCTGGGCGTTGATGAGGAACTCACCGTAGAAGACCTTCTCGCCAGTCGCAGGATCGCGGGTAAAGCCCACGCCGGTGCCGGAGGTGTCGCCCATGTTGCCGAACACCATCGCCTGGATGTTGGTGGCGGTGCCCATGTCATCGGGCAGCTTGTTCATCTTGCGGTAGTAAATTGCCTTTGGGGTAAAGAAGCTTTCGAACACCGCATCGCGCGAGCGAGTCAGTTGCTCCATGGGGTCCTGCGGGAAGTCGCGTCCAGTTTCCTTCTTGAAAAGTTTCTTGTACTCCGCCACGATCGCCTTGAGGTCGTCGGCGCTCAGGCCAGTGTCAAGCTTCGCCTTCGCCTTCTTCTTCTGGGTGTCGAAGATATGGTCAAACTTTTCCATATCGATGTGGTAGGCTACCTCACCGAACATCTGGATGAAGCGACGGTAGCAGTCATAGGCAAAGCGCGCATTGCCGGTCTTGGCGGCCAAGCCCTCAGTGGTGACGTCGTTCAAGCCCAGGTTCAGGATGGTGTTCATCATGCCGGGCATCGACACGCGCGCACCGGAGCGAACGCTCAGCAGAAGCGGGTTTTTCGGATCGCCCAGCTTCTGGCCAATTTCGTTCTCCAGAACCTTCAGCTTCTCTTTCATCTGCTTCTCAACTTCCGCCGGGACTTTCTTGTCGTTGGCGAAATACAGATTGCAGACTTCGGTGACGACGGTGAAGCCGGGAGGTACCGGCATCCCCGCGAGCGCCATTTCGGCCAGGCCCGCTCCCTTGCCGCCAAGGACGTCCTTCATCTTGCCGTTGCCGTCGGTAGTCTTACCGAAGGAATAGACGTATTGCTTCATTGCGAATGAATCTCCTTACTGAAAAGAGCGAACCAGGGTTCCCCTAGTTTGTGACAATCTCTGAGAAGTCGGCGATGGCCGATACTTCAGTCATCATTTCGTGCAGCAGGCTCAAGCGGTTCTGCCGTACGTGCTGGTCGCTTGCGTTCACCAGCACTTGATCAAAAAATGCATCGATAGCCGGGCGCAGACTGGCGATGGCCTCTAGCGCTCCATCGTAGTCGCCTCCGGTACGGCGGATGCGAACCACGTCACGCACGCGCTGCAACTCTGCATGCAGCGCTTGTTCCGCGCTTTCCACCAGCAGCGATTCCAACACCGCGCCACCCGCAAACTCCGCCTGCCGGAGAATATTCTTAATGCGCTTGAAGCTGGCGGCAATCGGCTCAAAGTCCTTGCCGACCCTCACTTTCTTGAGGGCTTTCAGGCGTTGGCCCACATCCATCAAGTCAGCGAAGCCAGCGGCCATTACCGCGTTCACTTCGTCGTAGGCGAATCCGCGGACATCACGGTAGTAATACCGCACGCGGTCCTTGAAAAATTCCATCAGTGTGGCGTCCTTTCCATAGAACGCCTCCAAGGACAGCTTCGCTTCCCCTTCAGCCAGAATCCGCACAATGCCTTGAGCGGCACGGCGCAGAGCGAATGGATCACTGGATCCCTTCGGTATCAGGCCAATCGAGAAACAGCCTGCGAGAGTGTCTGCCTTGTCGGCAAGGGACAACAACTGGCCCGTCAGCGTAGAGGGAATCTCAGCCTCCATGCTGACCGGCTTGTACTGATCATAAATCGCCCGGGCCACTTCCGGGGCTTCCCCCTGGTGCCGTGCGTACAAGCCGCCCACCACACCCTGCAGTTCCGTAAACTCTTTCACTAGTTCGGTGGTGAGGTCGCACTTGCAAAGCAGCGCGGCACGCTGTACGGTGGCGGTGTTGGCTCCAGCCATCGCGGCCAGTTCGCCGGCTTTCGTCACGACTCGATGTGTCTTCTCCAGATAATTGCCTAGCTTGGCTTGGAAAGTGACGGCCGCGAGGGAATCCACACGTTCTGCCAAGCTGCGTTTCTGGTCCACTTCCCAGAAGAAGCGGGCATCGTTAAAGCGCGCGCGCAGCACACGCTCATTGCCGCTGCGCACCAAGCCATCCGGGTCTGCCCCTGTGTTCATCACAGCAACAAAGTTGGGGGCAAGCGAACCATCCGCCCGGTGCAGTGCGAAGTATTTCTGGTGATAGCGCATCACCGTCACCAGAACCTCTTCAGGTAGGCTTAGGTAGTCTTCGGCGAAGCTTCCAAGGATAGGCGTGGGGTACTCCGTAATGTACACCAGCGTTTCCAGAAGACGCTCGTCCTGGGCAACGGTAAGCCCTGCATTGCCGGCCAGTGCGGCTGCGCCGTCCACGATGCGGGCACGACGCTCAGCAGCTGATAGCAGAACGCCGTTGGCGCGCAGTGTCTCCTCATAGGATTCGTGTGTCACGGGCAGCCCTGGTTTGCCAAGGCGACGATGGCCCTCCGTGGTATTGCCGCTAGCAACCCCTTCGATGGAGAAGGGAACAACGGTATCCCCTAACAGCGCCACCAGCCAGCGAATCGGGCGAATGAAACGGCTGCTGCCCTTGCCTGCCCACACCATTGTCTTGGGGAAGTAGGTCCCCAGCACCAACTCAGGGAATGCGTCGGCCAGAATCAGTGCGCTGGCGCGGCCTTCACTGCGTTGCATGCAGGCAAGGTATTCACCCTTGGGCGTCTGCTCCCGCCGTAATCCGGCAAGCTCAACTCCCATCTTCCGGGCAAATGCGTGGGCGGCAGGTGTAGGCTCGCCGTTCTTGTAAGCCGCGCTCACCGGCGGACCCATGACCAACTGTTCCGTTGATTCCTGCAGATCCTGGACGCCCGCGCAACGCAATACCAGACGCCTTGGCGTAGCATCCGTGCGTAACCCCTCGTGGGCCAGCCGGTTCTTTTCCAACAATTCGCGAAAACGGGTCTCCAGGTGCTCCAGGGCGCTTGGAATCATCCAGTCTGGAATTTCTTCGGTGCCAATCTCCAGCAGAAAAGGAAGCATCACGCGCTCACCTCCTGCACGGAAATCTCACCCACGCCATGCTGCTGGTGCATCCAGAGCTTTGCTACGCCCACGGCAACCTTGCGGACTCGTCCGATAACGCCCACGCGCTCAGTCACGCTGATGGCCCCGCGCGCGTCCAGCAGGTTAAACAGGTTAGAGCACTTCAGCACTTGCTCGTACGCGGGTAGAACCGGGAATCGGCGCTTCTCAGCATACCCGGCATAGGCGTCAATCAGCCGCTGTGCCTCGCCTTCATGAATCTCGAACAGCTTCCACAGGGATTCAATATCGGCCATTTCAAAATTAAACACGCTGCTTTGGAGTTCATCCGCATGGCGAACGGTGTGGTAGCTGAAGCCGGGGGTCCAGCTGATGTCGTACACACTTTCCACTCCCTGCAGGAACGCCGTTAGCCGCTCCAGGCCATAGGTGAGTTCCGCCGGGACCAGATCAAGGTCAAAGCCACCACATTGCTGGAAATAGGTGAACTGGGTAATTTCCAGCCCGTCCAACATCACTTGCCAGCCAATACCCCAGGCGCCCAAGGTTGGCGATTCCCAATTGTCCTCTTCGAACTTGATGTCGTGCTTGGAAAGATCAATGCCGATGGCTTCCAGGCTTTGGAGATACAGCTCGATGACGTTGGCGGGGGTGGGCTTCAGGATCACCTGAAACTGCATGTGCTTGTAGAGCCTGTTTGGGTTATCGCCGTAGCGCCCGTCCGCCGGGCGGCGGCTGGGCTGGACGTAGGCCACGTTGTAGGGCTGCGGACCCATCACGCGCAGGAACGTCTCCGGGCACATGGTTCCAGCACCCACTTCCAGGTCATAGGGTTCCTGGATGATGCAGCCATTCTGCGCCCAAAAGGACTTGAGGCGGAAGATTAAATCCTGGTAAGAAATGGGGGGTGTCTGCGGCATATCAGAGGGCATCCAGCAGAGGCACGGTCAACAACCGCCGTTCCGCGTGAAGCTCAATCTCCCGAATCAGGAAGCGTCGTAGGTCCAAGTGTGCTGATTTCTCCCAACCTTCGGGCGACACTTCGCCCACCGGTTTCGCTGCCATCTCCCGCGCAAGCAACTGGGACTCCTCGGAAACCCGCAACTCCGGCAAAAAGCCCGAAAGGCGGATCGCCCAGAACGAATAGTAGGTGAGCGCACGCCACAAGCCCACCTCTCCCTGCTGTTCGAGATGCCCGATTACCGCCAGAATCAGGCGGTAATAGCGCTCATCGGGAAGTCCTGCCGGCAGCAAGTGCTCTGCTACCTCAGCGACAAAATCCAAACCCAACGCTGCGGCATAGTTGCCCGCCAGAGAAAATGGCGAGTGGACAATCTCACATCCACTCAGCGTGACAAGCTCCCGGTTTTCCCGCTGATAATAGGTCATCCGCGAGCAGCAGAGTCGCTCAAGCCCCGCCCCAAAAGGGCTGCGAAGCTTACGGGCGCGTTTGGCAATGCCGCGAAGCTTGCCCTTGTCCCGAGTCAATAAGCTAACCACCAGATCGGCTTCGCCAAACGGGTAGGTGCGAAGCGTAATCGACTCGCTGACAATGGCCCCCATAGCGGCTCTGGGCGCAAAGTTTAAGATAACACAGTCGGTAGTTGAGTCCTAGCGGTCATGATATCGACCGTTACAGACGCTCTCAATAGTAAGATAGCGGGCAGGCTGCGGGCCGCTGTGTGGAGGTTTTCCCGATGCTGGTAGTACACGTGTTGGTGCGGGTGAAGTCGGATTGCATCGACGCTTTTCGCGAAGCAACCCTGGCCAATGCGCGGGCAAGCATCCTGGAACCCGGCATCGCGCGCTTCGATGTGATCCAGCAGCAGGACGACCCAACCCAGTACGTACTGGTGGAGGTCTACCGTGACCCCCATGCACCCGCGGCGCACAAAGAAACCAGCCACTATCAGGTATGGCGCGACGCGGTGGCCGACATGATGGCCATTCCGCGCACCAGCATCCGGTACACCAATTGCTTCCCCGCGGATGAAGGCTGGTAGGGGCATGCGTTTCGACTTCGCCACCTCAGCGCGCATTCTGTTTGGGGAGGGCTGTGCCCAGCAAGCATCGGCCATTGTGAGTGGGTATTCGCGACGCGTGTTGTTGGTGACCGGCGGAAATCCGGAGCGTGCGAGTTTCCTGGCCAACGCGCTGAAGCAGGCGGGACTTTCGATAAATCCCATCTCAGTGCGGAGTGAACCTACGGTGGACTTCGTGCGGCAGGCAGTGAGCGAGCAGCGGGATTTCCAACCCGGCGCCGTTCTGGCCATCGGCGGCGGCAGCGTTCTGGATGCGGGCAAAGCGCTTGCCGCGCTGCTGACCAACCCCGGCGATGTGCTGCGGTACCTGGAAGTAATTGGCGAGGGCCAGCCGTTGCCAAACCCCGCCTTGCCTGTTGTGGCCATGCCCACGACGGCCGGTACGGGCTCTGAGGTGACGCGAAACGCGGTGCTTGGCTCACCCACGCACCGTGTGAAGGCCAGCCTGAGGTCTCCGGGGATGCTTCCAGCCGCTGCCATTGTGGACCCTCTGTTGACACTGGACTTGCCGCCGTCGCTCACCGCAGCTACAGGCCTCGACGCACTTACCCAGCTGATTGAGCCGTACCTGTGTGCGCGCGCCAACCCGATGACGGATCTCTACTGCGAAGAGGGAATGCGCCACGTTTCGCGCTGGTTGCGAGCAGCGGTTTCCGATGGTCAGCATCGCCAGGCACGAACAGGAATGGCATGGGCCAGCCTGCTGGGTGGACTTGCCTTGGCAAATGCAGGCCTGGGCGTGGTGCATGCCTTTGCTGCTCCAGTGGGCGGTGCCTTCTCAGCACCGCATGGCGCCATCTGCGCCGCCATCCTGCCCCACGGGCTACGTGCGAACTTGGATGCCCTGCGCAGTCAGGATGCCAGCCATCCACTGCTTGCCAGGTTTGCGCGGATCGCTGCCCTGTTAACAGGAAGTGGCAGCGCTACGCCTGACGACGGGATTGAATGGGTGGAGCGGTTGGTGCGGGATTTGGGGATTCCCGGCCTGGGCGCCTACGGCATCACCGTAAGCGATGCCGAGGATTTGGCCCGGAAGGCCCTTCGCACCAGCAGCATGAAGGCGAACCCCGCACTGCTGGAGCATTCGAGGATGGAAGCCATCCTGAGGGCGTCGTTGTGAGCCGGCATGGGGCTGCCGGCATCTAGCTGTCAACCGATGTTGCAGGTTGTCGATTTATGCAGCGTGGCCTGCAAAGTTGCTCTTCCTTGGTGCTGCGCTTCCGCGGCGGCTGGGTGGCCGCGAGGTGCTTCGGCTGGGTGCCGCGCCACGTCCCGCACTGGATGCGCTGCCCGCGGGCCGGCCGCCACGTGGTGGGGATCCACCAGTAGGCCGCCCGCCGTAATCCGCGCCGCTTCCCGCCGGTGCTTCTGTTCCACGAACAGCAGCAACCCGCGCCGGAATTGTTTGCCGTTCCAGCCTTGCGTTGATCTCTTTTTCGATCCGCCGCACTTCCCCACGCTCACCATGAGCCACAAACGTGGATGCGATACCCGTGGATCCGGCGCGTCCCGTACGTCCCACTCGGTGAATGAAGTCCTCTGGAGCCTGTGGGAGGTCAAAGTTCACGACGTGCGAAATGCTGTCTACGTGAATACCGCGAGATGCCACGTCCGTTGCCACCAGAATGCGGTGTTCGCCGCTCTGGAAGCCCTTTAGCGCGTTATTGCGCTGGCTCTGTGTGCGATTCCCATGGATGGCGGCGGCATCGTATCCCGCTCGCTCCAGTTGCCGGGCAAGGCGGTCAGCCCCGTGCTTGGTGCGTGCGAACACCAAAAAGGTGCCCGACGGGTCCTGCTCCAGCAGGTGCACCAGCATCTCTAACTTCGCGTCCTTCGAGATTTCGTAGGCGTGCAGTTCTACTTGGGCCGATGCTTCCGTGGTTGACCCGATAGCGATTCGCACTGGATCAGTAAGGTAGCGGTCCACCAGATGGGCGACGCTCTTCTCAATGGTGGCTGAGAAGAACAGTGTCTGCCTTTGCGCTGGCAGTGCTTCCACAATCCGCTGGATGCTGGGCAGGAAGCCCATATCCAACATGCGGTCTGCTTCGTCCAGTACAAGCACGCGGTTGAAGAATGGTTGAACCAGCTTGCGCTGCAGGAAATCCTCAAGGCGGCCTGGAGTGCCAATCAGCACCTGTGCGCCACGCTTGATTGCATCCAACTGAGGCCGCTCATTCATTCCGCCTACCACGCAGGCGGAGCGGATTCCGGTTCCTTCGGCCACCTTCAGGAAGGTCTCCTGAATCTGGATGGCCAGTTCCCGGGTTGGGCTAAGAATAATCGCCTGAACACCTGGGCGCTTGCGGCCATTCATCAGGCTCTCGAGCAACGGCAATACAAACGCAAGCGTCTTGCCGGTGCCGGTTTGGGCAGTTGCCACCACGTCACTTCCGGCTAAGGCCGGGGGGATGGCTTTTGATTGAACAGGGGTAGGGTGCACGAAACCGTGCTTGGCTAGATTGCTCTGCAGAACAGAGTTGATGGAAAGTTCAGAAAAGAGGTTCATCAGGACAAAAAACGTCGTAAAAGGGGGGAAAAGCGTACAACGAACGGCCGACGACTAGGAGGGATGCGTGCGAACACTCTTCCGTATCTTTGTAGTGTACCGCATAACAAAGGCGACATTCGTACCGTGAACAGGGGGGAAGGGTGGGGCAGTGATTCGGATCAGTGCCCAGCGCCCGCAATTGCGCCGGCCGCAAACGCCCATGTCCGCCTCTGCTAAGGGCGCAATCCTTCCAAGGTGGAGTAGAATTCCGGGAACGAAACCGATGCCGCTTCCGCCTCCTCAATGGTGCTGTTGCCGTCCGCGGCAAGGGCCGCGATGGCCATAGACATCGCAATCCGGTGGTCGCCGAAGGAGGGGAAGGTTCCAGCCCGAAACTGCCGCAAAGGCTTCACCGAATAGCCATCCTCAAACTCCTCAACCTCCGCGCCCAGGGTGCGCAAATTCTGCGCCATCGTTGCGATCCTGTCGGTTTCCTTCACCCGCAACTCGCGGGCATCTCGCACAAGCAGTCCCCCGGTGCTGGCCGCTCCCAGCACGCTCAACACGGGAATTTCGTCAATCAACAAGGCGGTGAGCTCCTTCTCGATCACGCCGCCCTTCAGTACGCCGTGCCGCACCAGAAGGTCTCCCATCATTTCGCCATTCACCTGATTCAGATTCAGAATGCGGATGTTGGCTCCCATGGAAACAAGAAAGTCCAGCAGCGCTGTTCGCGTCGGGTTCAGCCCCACGCCAGCAATCTGCAACGAGCTGCCCGGCGTCAAAAGCGCCGCTGCCAGGAAAAACGCTGCCGAAGACAGGTCGCTGGGAACCACCAGTTCTCGCCCCTGCAAGGCTTGGCCACCCTGTACGCGAACTTGCTTGCCAGTAACGGAAATGGCTGCCCCAAACTCCCGCAGCGCCAGTTCGGTATGGTCTCGCGTGCGTACCTTCTCTTCCACCACCGTTTCGCCCTCTGCAAAAAGACCCGCCAGCAGCACGCAGCTTTTCACCTGGGCGCTGGCCATCGGTGGCGCATAGTGAATCGCTTGCAGCTTCCGCCCATGCACTTCCAGAGGTGGATACCGGCCATCCCTTGCCACAAGTACTCCACCCATTTGGGCAAGTGGGTTCATTACCCTGTCCATCGGACGGCGGCTAAGTGACTCATCACCAAAGAGCTGGCAGTCAAAAGGCTGTCCTGCCAGGATACCCGCCAACAGCCGCATTGTGGTTCCTGAGTTGCCGCAATCAATAGGGGTGGAGGGCTGTGCAAGTCCGGATTTACCCCGGCCTCGCACGCGCACCGTGGTTCCTTCCACTGCGATCTCTGCCCCCAGCGTGCGCATCGCCCCCAGCGTGCTATGGCAGTCTGCACCGCTACTGTAGTGGTGAATCGTACTGTCCCCTTCCGCCAGGGCAGTCAGCATGCCATATCGATGAGAGATTGATTTGTCACCGGGCAACCGGATTGAGGCGTCAAAGCGCGTGAGGGGTACGATCTTCTGTTCCATGAAGAAACCCCTAGTGTAGCCGATACCCTTCTGGAGCAGCGACTTGCGCTTACGTGGTAAGTCCTGCTGTCAGACGCCCAAGGCTGGGAACGCGGGTTCCCCAACCGGGCGGCACAGTGCTTCGTCACTTACATGCTGAGGTAAATGGACGGGTGCAGTTGCGTTTCGATGGGCCTGTTCGCGCGGAATTCCTGGAATCGATACCCCACGCCAAACACCGTTTCGATGTAGCGTTCGCCCATCGGTTCCAGTTTCTTTCGTAGCCTGCGAATGTGCACATCCAACGTGCGGGTGCGCACCTCCCGCCCATATCCCCAGATTCGGAACAGCAGAATGTCGCGTGGCACAATCTCGCCACGGTTTTGCACCATGAGTGCAAGCAAGTTGAATTCCTTCCGGGTCAATGGCACTTCCATCCCATCCAGGAAAACTTCTCCCTGATGGAAATTGATGGTAAGGTGCTTGTCCTGGTACGGAGGAATGTAGTGCGAAGTGAGATACCCAGCCAGCATGTTCATGTTCTCTTTGTTCGGTGACGGGAATTAGTACCAGAGGATCTAGTACTTTCCTGCACTTAGTTTACGGTTTCCAACCACCCGGTTCAAGAGAATTATGCGAGGACGAAATTATTTCCGGGGCATCCACAGCAGTTGAAAAATTTCCCTGCTTGATTGGCGGTGATCGTGCAAAAGTGCACATGCCAGACGTTGCCGGTACTGCTGTCTTATCTCCAGAAATAGGGAAACTGAGTGGTTCTTGACCGCTCCCTCTGATTTCCCCTCAAGACGCAATGCCTGGCTAGGTGTACTGCTTGTATTCCTGTCGGCAGTACGGCATGAAAATCTTGCCCTAGTCCAAGGTGGCGGTGCGAAGATAGGAGGCGAATCCCCCGTTGAAGGAGAATCCAGTGTCCAATACGCTTCCGTCCTTCCGTCGCCGTGATTGGCTTGCCGCATCAGCCGCTCTCGCTGCCGCGCCTGCCGCACTGGCAATGCAGTCAGCGCCCAAGCCCATCGTCATCTCCAGCGCCAACGGCGAGCGCGCCTGTGCTCGCGCCATGGACTTGTTGCGCTCCGGTGCCGACACCTTGGATGCTGTGGTAGCCGGTGTCAACATCAATGAGGAGGACCCCAACGACAGCTCAGTGGGGTATGGCGGGCTGCCCAACGAAGATGGTGTGGTAGAACTGGATGCCTCGCTCATGCACGGGCCTACCCGTCGTGCCGGCTCCGTGGCGTCCTTGCGCAACATCAAGTATCCATCCCGAGTAGCCAAACTGGTGATGGAGCAAACTGACCACATCATGCTGGCGGGGGAAGGTGCCCTTCGTTTTGCGCGGGCCCATGGCTTCAAGGAAGAGGAACTGCTTACTGAGAAATCGCGCCTTGCCTGGTTGGTTTGGAAGCGAGGTCTCCGCGATTCCGGCGGCCGGAACAACTGGTCAGTGGGCCTGGATTCCCCGGAATGGAAAGAGGAAAAGGTGGCCGAACTGCGCCGCGTCTTTCCGCACGCGGACGACCAGACGCTCGCTTGGGCACTCGACATGTCCGTAAATCCTCCCACCGGCACCATCAATTGCCTGGCACTGAATGCCAAGGGCGAGATGTCCGGCGTCACCACCACCAGTGGCTTGGCCTGGAAGATTCCCGGCCGGGTGGGAGATTCCCCTATCATTGGCGCAGGCGTGTTCGTTGACCAGGAGGTGGGCGCGGCGGGTTCCACTGGCAGAGGCGAGGAGAACATCCGCATGTGCGGTGCGCACACCATTGTGGAGGGCATGCGACGTGGTCTTTCACCCAGCGATGCCATTCTGGATGCCCTGAAGCGCGTCAGCCGCAATTACAGTGACGACAAGTCGAAACTTGCCAGGTTTGACATCAACTTCTACGCCCTTCGCAAGGACGGTGCCTATGCGGGAGGCTCCCTGTGGGGCGGACGCCGGCGCTCCAGCGATGGCAGCTTCGTTTCACGCAAGTTTGCGGTGAATGATGGCGGGGCCAGCCGCCTGGAGGACTGTGTCTATCTTTTTGAGCAGCGCTAGTGCTGACAGCCGCACAGGTCGCCGCCCTAACCCGCGGCGGCCTGTGCTTCATTCCTTTGGCGCCAGAAACGTCTGTTTCAAAAAGATTTCGCCAATTCTTTGACCGCCAAGCCACCCCTGCGCTAACCTGTATTTGCGGGGTGGAGCAGTCAGGTAGCTCGTTGGGCTCATAACCCAAAGGTCGTAGGTTCAAATCCTACCCCCGCAACCAACCTCCCCCTCGGCATCCCCGCCGGACCAAGCAATCCCTCAAGAAAAATAGAAGACAGCAAGATCGAGGCAAACCGTCTGCCGGATCCACCGTCCGAACGCTGATTTGCGCGCGCGAGCCCTACGGCTGAGCGTTAACTCGGAGCGTTAACACCTCGTTTACTTTCGCACCCAGGATGGGATGCATAGCATTGAGAGTGATGCGGACCAAGGCGCGCGGGGGATCGCTGGAGGTGATCACCACACTGTATGGTCCGCCAGCATGGGCGACGAAACAAAGATTTGTGTGGGGACGCAATTTCGACCCGGCGCAGGCGGAGAACTTGGGGTACTACCTCATTGATTGGATCCAATTCCTCCGTCAGAAAGAGCAGGTGCCCGTGCGCTACGTTTCCCTTCACAACGAGGGCGAGGATTTTGAGCGCTGGCCGGTGGACGGCAAGAGCGCCGGTCATGCGACCCACGATTACACCCTCATTTGGCCACCCCGGCAAGTGAATGACTTCATGAAGATGCTCCGTCCCATGCTGGACAAAGCGGGATTGGCGGATGTGGGGGTGACGCCAGGGGAGCCCACCAATTGGTGGCGGTTTCTGGCTTGGGGATATGCGCCTGCAATTTGGGCGGATGAGGGCGCCCTTCGGTCCATGGGCCTTATCACCAGCCATGGTTTCACGGGGGGTTGACTCGCCTCTTGCGCCCGCGTCGGGCTTGGAAGCGATTGCCGCGAGGTATCCCGGCCACCCAGTGATTGGTGGGCACATGGGA
>DAISIM010000035.1:0-62680 GCA_036821995.1 Bryobacteraceae bacterium | reverse complement strand
CTTGCCGCCCGGCAACCGCACCACACCAAAGATCTTCGTCCAAAGAGGAGATTTGGAGATGTCATCAAAGATGCTGTACGCGACCGGGGTGATCAGAAGGCTAAGCAGCAGACACAAGCTCTGGCCGCCGATGACTACAATCGCCACGGTACGGCGGGAGCCCGAACCCGGCCCGCCGCCAATCGCCAACGGCAGCATACCCGCCACCAGTGATGCCGTGGTCATGAGGATGGGGCGAAGGCGATCCTGACACCCTTGGATGATGGCCTCCAGGCGCGGCATCCCCTCGTGACGCTGCAGGTTGTTCATGTGATCAATCTGCAGGATGGCGTTCTTCTTGACAATTCCAAATAGCATCAAGATGCCTAGAGACGTATAGATAATGGAAAATGTCTCGTTAGCAATCAGTAGGCTTAATAACGCGAATGGTATACTAAGCGGAAGAGTCAATAGGATGGTTACTGGGTCGATAAAGCTTTCAAATTGTGCTGCAAGAATCATGTACATAAATAGGATTGACAAAACTAGAGCAAAGAAGTAACTCACCGCGGCGCGTTCAAACTCGCGGGAACGGCCAGTTAACCCAGAACCATACTGCGGAGGCATCTTTAGCGCCTCAACCTCCTGGTTCAGAATCTGAATGATATTATTCAGAGACTGTCCATCGGCAAGGTTCGCCAGTATCATCACCTGACGCTGGCGATTGTAGCGTTCAATCTGGGACGGGCCACTATCCTCACGCAGGGTGGCCACATTCGACAACTTCACATTACCCAGGGTGCTGGACGGAACAAAAAGCCGGTCAAGCGCATCCGGGGAATTCCGGAACTGGGCGGAGGCGCGCAACTGGACATCGTAGCGGTCGTCGCCCTCCTTGTACGTGGTCACCTGGTCATCGCCTGCAATCAGGACGCGCATGGCGTTGGCGATGGAACTCACGTTCACATTGAGGTCGGCCGCCTTATCGCGGTTGATGTCCACCTGGAGCTCCGGCTTGCCTGCCTCGTAGGTGGAGTAAACGTCACGTACGCCTTGTGTTTGTTGGAGACGCGCCATGAGCTTGCGCGCGTACTCATCCAACTGGTCAAGATCGGGGCCCTGCAGGAAAAACATTACGTCGGAGTTCGGCCCTGTGTTGGAAATCAGCGAGGGTGGCTGAACGGCGATGGTGAGGTCCTTGAATTTGGCCAATCTGTCCCGCGCCATACCCATCAACTGCTGCTGGCTGAGTTCGCGCTTATCCATTGGCACGAGGTCCACCAGGACGCTGCCACGGTCCACCCGCTTCTGCTGGTCAGCGCCGATCTTGGTAAGCAGGAACTCAACACCAGGCATCTCCGTGAGTTCCTTCTCGATGGCTTCCATCACCGAAGTGGTTCCCTCAATAGATGAGCCAAGGGGCAAGCGGACTACCACCTCAAATTCGCTTTGGTCGTCAGTGGGCAGGAAATCCTTACCCACCATCATAAACAGCGGCACAATGGAAACCATCACCAGCAGGCTAAGCACAACAATTACCCAGCGATGCCGCATGGAAAACTTCAACATGGCCAGGTAAGGCTTGTCAAATATCTGGAAGATGATCGATTCTTTCGTGTTGGCATCGTTCTTCTTCTTGGGATTCGGACGCAAGAAGCGTGAGCATAGCATCGGAGTCAAGGTGAAGCTGACCAGCAGCGAGACCATAATCGCGAATGCAGCCGTATAGCCAAAACTCGACATAAAACGGCCAACGATTCCCTCCATCAGCGCCACGGGCAGGAAGATGATCACAAGACTAAAGGTAGTTGCCATGACGGCGAGTCCAATATCCCGTGTACCCTCAATCGCTGCCTGAAAGGGATCAAGATTCTTTTCTTCCATGAATCGGAAGATATTCTCAAGCACCACAATCGCATCGTCGATCACGACACCCACCACCAGAGTGAGTGCAAGCATGGTGATCTGGTTCAGCGTGAAGCCCATCAACTGCATTAGCGTGTAGGTGGCAATGATGGAAGTGGGAATGGCTACCGCCGCGATGAGCGTGGCGCGGATATTGCGAATAAAGACAAACACCACCAGTGAGGCCAGAATGCCACCCAGAATCAGGTGCTCCTGTACCGCATGGAAGCTCTCATTGATGAACTCACTAGTGTCGTTGGCGTAGGTGATTTCAAAGTCTCTCGGTAGCGAGGGCCGCAAAAGCTCGATCCGCTCCTTCACGCCCTCAATCACGGTCAAGCTGTTGGTGCCGGACTGCTTGCGCACCTCAAGCACCACGGCAGGCGCTCCATTCAGCCTGGCAAGGGAACGCACTTCCTCAACACCGTCCTCCACGGTTGCGATATCGCTGATGCGGACAGGCGCACCATCTCGATTGGCCACGATGATTCGCTCAAAGTCCTCTGGACGTTCCACGCGGCCAAGGGTGCGGACGGTCAACTCGCGGTTGGATTGGTCAACCCGCCCACCGGGCACTTCGACATTCTGCATCGCCAGTGCCGCGCGGATCTGGTCAACGGTCAGGTTGTAGCCGTTAGCACGCTCAATGTCCAGCCAGACCTGAATCTGCCTGGTCTGATCGCCCACCCACCGCACCTGGCCCACGCCGTTGACGGTTTCGATGTTCTTTTTGATCAGATCGTCCACCAATTTGGTGATCTCACGGGGGTCCCGCGGGGAACTGACGACGACACTCAGAACTGGCGTGGCGTCGGTGGATACTTTGTCGACGATAGGAGGGTCAGCATCGGCGGGCAAGTCGCCCAGAATCGCTGACACCTTATCGCGCACTTCCTGCGCGGCGATGTCGGCATCCTTTTCCAACACGAAGGAGATCTGGACGAGAGACAAACCCTCCGACGAAATGGAGCGCAGTTCATCAATTCCAGCAACAGTGTTTACCGCTTCTTCAATCTTCTTGGTGACTTGGCTTTCCACCTCCTCGGGAGATGCACCGCGCAAAACGGTAGCTACGGACACAAAGGGAAAGTCAATCTTCGGGAAGAAGTCTACACCCAGTTTGCGATAGGAGTCCAAACCCAACACCACCAACGCCATGATGAGCATGGTGGCGAAGACCGGACGCCGCGTACAGATTTCCGCGAGTTTCTGCATGGCTTATTTCGTGCCTCCCGCTGCGCTGCGCTGGGCAGTTTCTGCCCGCTCACGCACCTGCACGGGCAAGCCGTCATAGAGAGCAGGAAGCTCACTGGTGGCCACCAGATCTCCCGCCTTTAGCGAAACAGCGGGCACATCCACCCAACCGTTCTCGCGATAGCTTGGCGGAGGAACCTTCCGTTCCTGCGCGGAACCGGAATTCACAACGTATACCTTGGTAAGCCCAGCAACCGTGTAGACGCTAGTGGCTGGCACCACCAGGATGGAGGCGTTAGGGTCAGTCACCAGTTCCACCTTCACGAACATCCCTGGCCGCAGGCGGTTATCCGCCCTCGTCACGCGCGCCTCGGCAGTCAGGGTGCGGCTCCGGGTTTCCAACTGCGCGTTCAACTCGCGGACGGTGGCCTCAAACACCTCGCCGGGCAGCGCATCGGTTTGGAATCGAACGGCTCGTCCCTCCTTGACAGCAGCGGAGGCATTCTCCGGCACCTCCAGACGAAGCCGCAGCGGCCACGCCTTCACCAGCGTCATCATGGGAACGTTCTCTTTGAGATACTGCCCCGGCGACACCATTCGCTCAGTAATGCTGCCATCGAAAGGCGCATACTGCTTCGCATCCGCCACCGCCTTCTCGGCCAGTTTCACTTCGGCTTCCAGCGCCTGCACGCTGGCTAACTGGGTTCGCAGATCATACTCAGCGGCATCCACTGCCGCTTCCTGCTGCTTGATAGCGCGCTCCAGTTCCTGGAAGCGCTCACGCGAGATATCGCCGCTGGTTACCAGTTTCTGGCCACTCTCGAACTTGAAGCGGGTCTCTTCCAACAAGGCTCGAGCCTGCTGCAGGGCGGGCGTGGTGCGCGTGTTCACCGCACTTGCATCCGGCGGCAATCCCAGACGTGCCAGCGCTTGTGAAAGTGCCCCGCGCGTCCGCGCCAGCCGCAGTTCCAATTCGCGGGTGTCCAACTCAATCAGCAGTTGCCCCTTACGCACATCCTGCCCGAAATCCACGTGAACCTTCGCCACGCGCCCAGCCACTTCAGATGTAATCGACACGGACTCGTCAGCAATCAGCGAACCCGTTACAAAAATGCTGCGCGCGATGGTGCGCTCCTGCGCACGAGCGGCTTCAACCACTAGCACCGTGGGAGTTTCCACTACGGCCTGCGCCTGCTGTTTCGCGCAGCCTGTAAGCCACAGGCTAACCGTAATCACCACCGTCATCCACAAATAGATAGATTTCATTGCTTTACCCAGCCTGGCGTAAACCGCCCAGAAAATTTGACACCGCTTCTTGAATTACGTCCGTTCTGTTGTCTTCCATAAACCGGTCGTCCACCAGCAACTGCAGTGAGTTGTGATACACCATGAAGCTGATGAATTGCCGGGTGGCCACGCGGCTGTCCACGGGGCGGAACGCCCCCTCTGCGATGCGTGTCTCAATGTACTTGCGCAGGTACTCATGGGTAGGCAGCACCTGGTTGTCATAAAAAAGACGCGCAGAATCGCCCCCTTCTAACAGCACCTGCAACAAAAAGCGAAGTTTGCTTGGATCGCGACTGCTGCGCGAAAGCAGGAATCGTCCCGCCGCCTGGAAGAATCCTTGGTCGTCGCGTACCTGCTCAAAGGGTTCAAGCGTGCGCACGAACTCCGCCCCTTGCAGTTTCGATTCCTCCAGTAGAACTTCGTCGTAGAGTCCGCGCTTGGAGCTGAAGTGCTCGTAAATGACTGGTTCCGTTACACCCACCGCCGCCGCCAACTGCCGGGTGGTGACGCCAAGAAATCCCTTTTGCGCGAATAGACTCTTGGCGACATCAAGGATGCATCGACGCCTTGCGTCGCTGGTCATTTTGCTCGCACTGCGCAAGTTCATAGGGGGGATGTCAACCAGCCATTCATGGAACTACGGCGGAGCCGTTGCCTGTTTTCAAGATTAACTTAGCGTACGCTAAGTTAGCAACTGCTACGGCCAAGTGAAATGGAATCATGCCGTCCACTCAGCCGCACCCCCGGTGCCTCCTGTAGCGTGTCAGTGCTACGCTAGCGGGCGAACGTGTACAGCAGGCACCAACGCAAGTTTCAGGTAATCTACGCCTTGAGCGATGCGCTGCTGGTGTTGCTGGCGTTTATTCTTGCGTTCTTCAGCCGCCAGTTGCTGCCACTGGAACGCGAGTTTGACATTGCAGCTCCGGTTCGCCTGCTGCTGGTGCTGTTCGCGATTGGTAGCAATTTGCTGCTAAGTAACGCGCTGCAAATCTACCAGCACGTGGAATCGCTCTCCCCGCTGCGAATTCTCACCCGTACATTCCGGCACGTCACGCTCACCATGCTGGGCCTGGTTGTGCTGGAGTTCAGCTTGCGATTGGACCTGAGCCGCCCATTCTTCGCACTATTCGCGGTAAACCAGTGGGTGCTGCTGGCCGCTGGCCGCCTGGTGGTGCGCCGCTACGCGGGCATCTGGCGGCAGCGCTTCCACCAGCCCATCCACGTAATGGTGGCAGGAACCGGAGACAGCGCCATGCAGGTGGCACGCCAGTTGGAGGCCGCCTTCGACTTCGGCTTCCACTTTGACGGCTTCTTCCGGATGCCCAACGAGAGCGCACCCGGCGAGATTACCCTCAGCCGTCCCTATCCTGTCCACGCGCTTCAGGATCTGCGCAATGTGCTTGAGCATCGCGTGCTGGACGAGATCATCTTCGCAGTGGGCCAAAGCGACCTGCCGGGTTTGCAGAACATATTCCTGGAATGCGACGAAGAAGGCATCCGCACGCGCATTGCCTTGAATCAGTTCCCTCACGTGAATAGCGAAATGTATTTGGAGACCCTGGGCGCAATTCCGTTGCTGACCTTCTCTGCTACCCCACATGACGAGTTGCGGCTGTTGGCCAAGCGCGGCATTGACCTTCTGCTGGCGGCTGGCGGGTTGGTAGCCACTGCACCCTTGCTATTGCTTGCGGGACTAGCCGTCAAGTTGACCTCGCCTGGCCCCGTTATCTTCCGGCAGGAGCGTTGCGGCTTGAACGGACGCCGTTTCGTGCTGTACAAGTTCCGGTCAATGGTAGAAAATGCAGAGGCCCTGCGGGAATCACTGGAACATCTCAACGAGAAATCCACCGTATTCAAGATCCGTAACGACCCGCGTCTCACTCCGGTGGGCCGTCTGCTGCGCCGCACCTCCATCGACGAACTCCCACAACTCTGGAATGTTGTTCGGGGCGACATGTCGCTGGTGGGTCCGCGCCCTCCTATCGCCGCGGAGGTGGAAAAATACGAGCGCTGGCAGCGCCGCCGCCTTCGCATGCGACCAGGTCTCACCTGCCTATGGGCGATCGAAGGCCGTGACCATCTGGATTTCGATACGATGATGCGCAAGGACCTGCAGTATATCGATAGCTGGTCGCTAGCCCTCGACCTGCGGATCCTACTCATCACGATTCCGATTGTGCTTACCGGCAAAGGAGCCAACTGATTGCATGACTGAGTTGATCCCCACACAGCAGGAGGTTATCGCCATCCTGCGCAAGAGCGGTGCCCTGCGTCCCGGACACTTCCGTCTATCCAGCGGCATCCACACGGACCACTACCTGCAGATTTCACTGGCAATGCGCGACGCCCGGACATCGAAGATGCTTAGCGTCGGCCTCAGCCGTAAGATCCGCACGGATACCGAGATTCGTGCCAGCCTCAGCAAACTGTCGCTGATTGCCGCCAGCACCAGCGGCCTGCCCATCGCCTATGGAATCTCTGAGGCTGTGCAGGCCAAGCAAGTCTATTGGGGTGAGAAAGAGGGGGAAACGCCGATGCGATTTCGCCCCTACATGGAACAGGAACGCGGCGAAAAAGTGGTGATCGTCGACGACGTTTACCGCTCCGGTGCCCGAATCAACGAACTGCGCAACCTGTGCGAGCGCAATGGCACAGAGGTGGTGGCTATCGCCACCCTGGTGTATCAGCCTACCCCCTCTACTCCAGTGATTCGCGACATCCCGTTTTTCTACCTGGCAAAACTGAACGCGCAATACTACGCCGACACCGAGAGCTGTGACCTTTGCAAACGCGGAGTTCCCCTGGAGATGCCATGGATGTGAGCAACCCCGGCGGCGAGAGCGCCGCAGCGCACACGCTTGATTTCAGCGAGCATCCGCACCGCCGCCTGAATCTGCTTACAGGCGAGTGGGTGCTGGTGTCTCCGCACCGCACCAAACGGCCATGGCAGGGGCAGGTGGAAAAACCGATTCAGCCCGTCGCGGAAACCTACGATCCGCAGTGCTATCTCTGCCCCGGCAACGTCCGTGCCGGCGGCCATCAGAACCCAAGCTACACCGCGACATTTGTCTTTGACAACGACTTCGCCGCTTTACTGCCCAAGTCTCCAGCTGCCCGCTTCAATGAAGATGATCTCCTGGTAGCCGAGGGTGAAAACGGCATCTGCCGGGTGATCTGCTTTAGTCCCCGTCATGACCTTACGCTGGCCCGCCTGGGTCAGGATACCCTCCAACAGGTGATTGATACCTGGTGCGAGCAATACCTGGAACTGGGGGCGCGGCCGGACATCGGCTACGTCCAGATTTTTGAGAATCGCGGTGTAATGATGGGGGCCAGCAACCCCCATCCGCATGGTCAAATTTGGGCTACGCGCAGTCTGCCCAACGAGATCCTGAAGGAGCAGGCGGCGCAGGCGGCCTGGTGGGCGAGGCACCAGGAAACCTTGCTCTCGGCCTATCTTCATGTAGAACTCCGCAAGGAAGAGCGGCTCGTATGCGCCAACGATCACTTTGTAACGCTGGTCCCCTTCTGGGCGCTGTGGCCCTTTGAGACGATGGTGGTGTCACGCCGCCCCCTTGCGTCCATGCCGGAGATGACCCCATCGGAACGTGCGGCCCTGGCTGCAATCCTGCTGGAAACCGTCACCCGGTACGACAACCTCTTTGAGATCTCTTTCCCTTACTCGATGGGCTTCCACCAAAGCCCTACCGACGGGCAGCCTCACCCGGAGTGGCACTTCCACGCTCATTTCTATCCGCCCTTACTGCGATCAGCAACAGTGCGGAAGTTCATGGTGGGCTACGAAATGCTGGGGACTCCGCAACGTGACATCAGCCCGGAATCTGCCGCGCAGCGCCTGCGCGAGGTGTCCGCCACACATTACCTTGACCGTCCCGCATCGCTTTGATTGATGGGTGCACGATAGGCCACATGGGTTTGGTACACTGCTGGTTTCACTCTGTAAATGCCTCAAACGAGTGAAAGACCCCGGGCTTCACTTCCGGGGTCTATTTGTTATTGACGCGCCCTCTTTAGGACGAAAACGCCAGCCCTGTTTCGGGGTCCATAGCCGCGCTGACCCCTATGCCACGGCCATCCTTGCCGAAGGCAAGTACTTGTTGTCTTGTTTCCAGCGCGGGACTTCGCTATTGTCTATCGCAGGAGTGCACGCCGCCCCGGGTAAGCCGCCTGCATCGCATCGCCCATGCGCCGTAGAAATCACCATCCCATTAAGACCAACCTGCGGTACATCTCCGTGGTAATGTTCTGCTACGTTGTCTCAGCGCTATACCTGCTGGACACCAGGGGCCCGCTTCTGCCTGGCTTTGTGGGACCGGTAGTTGAACTTTACATCCTTCCACTGCGCTATATGTTCCGGCCGCTATTCCCCATCCTTAAGCCTTTTGGATTGGTGGTCAGCGATGGTGCTGACCTGCCTACACCCTATGGCATTGTTATTGGCTCAGTCATTTACGTGTTTCTGCTTCTGGGCCTCAGCATGCTGCTGGAGCCACCCAAGGAAAAGCGGCGGCCCTACGAGGATCACTGGGAAGGCTAAGCGGGTACGTGCAGGTGTCCCCCGCTAGGCCGCATACAGAAACATACGCCGCGCCTTACCGGAGGCAGGAGTGGAGGCGAGAATCTTTGGCCAATTTCCGCCTCCGGTTGCCATGAGGAGAAGCCCTATTTTGACTTCAGCAAGTCACGAATCTCGGTAAGGAGCTTCACGTCATCCGGCACTACGGGCGCTGCTGGTGGATCTTGCGCCGCCTTCCTGTCCTGGATTTCTTTAAACTTGTTCATTGGAGCTACAATCAGCACATACAACGCAAATGCGGTAATTAGAAACGCCACCACCGCATTCAGGAAATTGCCCAGCATGACTGGACCCGCGACAATTTCCTTGAAGTCCGGTTGTCCACCAAACATTCCAATGATAGGTGTGATGACATCTGCTGTCAGGGAACTCACAATGGTCCCAAAGGCCCCGCCAACAATCACGCCAACCGCGAGGTCCACGGCGTTTCCGCGGAAGATGAATTTCTTGAAACCGTCAATCATGTGTTTCACTCCTCAATAAAAATCGCTACGCCGCGAGTGGCTGGGTTGGGCGTCTGCCCATCGATGTTACCATGAGTGATCGCGTAGAAAACAATCCAGAAACGGGAGTCGTGTCCATTGCCCGAAGGCGGATCCCAGGCATCTGCGCTCGCGTCAGTCACACGCATCCCGAGCCGCATCAGCCATCATGGATGGTGACAGGCCAGTACTTAGGACAAACATTCGACGCGTAACATTCACGTGAAAGTACTATCTGGACGATCTGTACTAGTGACCGTAGCCCTGTTCGCTGCGGTCCCGCGCCAAAGGTCACTGTGTGAATTGTTTGCAGCGGCTCTGCGGAATGAAACCAGGGCAGAGCCCCTACGCTTGTGACGTCAGTTCCATTACTGGATGACGAAGTTTCGCCCCAACATGCGGGAGACTTCAGGGCTATAGTTAGACCAGGAAGTGTATTGAGTTATCGATTGACGAAATGAGCACGCGCATGGAACCCGGCGTTCAGCCTCCGCCCGAAGACAACAAGCAACACGCACCTGCTCCGCGTCCAATTGTTCGCAGCGGCTCGTTCAACATCTTTCGAACACTCTTGGACGCTTTACGTATTCCGGTGCATTATGTTGACCTTGATCTTCGCATCATTTACTGGAATGAGGCAGCCACGCGGTTAACCGGATTCGAGCCCCAGGAAGTGCTGTGGAAGATCTTTAACCAGGAGGTTCTGGAGGCAACGGATCTGGTCGAGCGGCCCATTCTGCCAGCGCAGTGCCCGCTGCGTTCGGCAATCAGCACTGGCAAACCGGCCTCCCTGGAACTCCACATTCATCGCCGGGACGGCCTCCGCATCCCCTTCGCGTTGCACGCTTCGCCGGTACGCGACGAGGGCAATAGCGTCATTGGGGCTGTCTGTTGTTGGGTTGACATTCGCAATAACATCGACTATCTCCAGGACCAAGCTGATGTCTTCCGACGCCTGAAGCAACTGGAGAATGCCGCATACAACGACCTACTCACCGGACTTCCCAACCGTCGTTCGGCGGAATCCCGTCTGGCTCAAGCCATGAAACGGTTGGCGGAAGAACAATCCCGCTTCGGCATTCTTCTATTCGACATCGACGATTTCAAACGCATCAACGACGAAAATGGGCATGCCGTGGGTGACTATGCCCTCCGCGGCGTTGCCAAGGTCCTTCGTGCCGCGTTGCGGGGCAATGACATGATGTTCCGGTGGGGGGGCGACGAGTTCCTGGCCATTGTGACCGCGGACGACCACGCCCAACTGGAAATCTGCGCTGAGCGTTGCCGATCCCGCATTCAGGAGAACCGCTGGAATGAGGTGGAGAACTGCCCGCAGATCACCGTCACCATCGGAGGCTCACTGGCTACCACCACCGACAACATCAATTCCTTGCTGGAACGCGCCGACGAGCAGCTCTTCCAAGCCAAGAACGCCGGCAAGAATCGGGTCTTGGTCGCACACCAGATGCTGACGCTCTAGCCAAAGTACCCATTCCGCAGCACGCAACCTTCCGCAGCACGCAACCTTCCGCAGCACCTAAGCAACCCTTCCATCGCAACCCGCTATTCTTAAACAATGCTTCGCTATGAGGTCCACCCCCACGGAGGGAAGCTGCCCTTAGACGCGGTGATTGATCTGTATCGCGCCTCCACTTTGGGAGAGCGACGCCCCGTAGACGACCATCGCCAGATGCAGCGGATGATGGAAAACGCCAACCTGATTGTGTGCGCTCACGATGGCGACCTGCTGGTGGGTCTGGCTCGCTCACTCTCTGACTATTGCTACTCCACCTACCTTTCGTGCCTCGCCGTCCGGCTCTCGCATCAGCGGCAGGGGATCGGCAGGGAACTCATCCGGCGAACCCAAGAGGCTGGAGGCTCCGCCATGGTGATCCTGTTGGCCGCCCCCAAGGCCGTGGATTACTACCCGCGGATTGGGATGCAGTCCCATTCGTCATGTTGGACGCTCCGCCCCGGGGAATCGCTCGTCTAGTGCGGGTTCCCTCGGTTTTCCCGGCTACTCAACCCGTCTTCATTGGATACTGGAATCCATGGCGGAAAAACAGCGAACCTGGGCATTGGTGACTGGCGCTTCTAGCGGCATTGGTGAGGAGTTCGCTCGCATCCTGGCCCAACGGGGATACCCGGTGGCGATCTCCGCGCGGCGGGAGGAAAGGTTAATCGCCCTCGCCAGGGAGTTGGAAACCCAGCATGGCGTGACCACGAAGATATTTCCCTGCAACCTGGCTGAACCAGAGGCGGCGGAACATCTCTGGCAACAGGTTCAGGAGGCTGATCTCAACATTAGCGTTCTCATCAATAATGCCGGCTTTGGTGACAATGGCCCCTTCGCCCAAGCCGAGTGGGTGCGCACGCAAGAAATGCTGCAGCTGAACATCGTTGCTCTCACCGCCCTCAGCCGCTTCGCACTTCCTCCGATGCAGGCTCGTGGGCAAGGCCACATTCTGAATGTAGCCTCCGTCGCTGCCTTCCAACCTGGCCCTGGCATGGCGGTCTACTTTGCCACCAAAGCGTACGTGCTTTCATTCACTGAGGCCTTGTGGAAAGAATTACAAGGAACCGGCGTAGTGGCCACGACTCTCTGCCCTGGACCAACGCAATCAGAGTTCTTCGATACCGCGCGGATGGGCGGGAAATCCATGGCGCTGAAGAAGCTACCCACGGCACGCGAAGTGGCACAGGAAGGACTTCGTGCCTTGTTTGCGGGCAAGCGAACCGTGATTCACGGGCTGGCGAACAACTTGCTGGCCTTTAGCAACCGCCTTGCGCCACGAGGGGCCGTGCTCTCCATCACCCGAAAGATGCTGGAGTAATCATTGCTGTCGCGTGTCTTGTTGCTTATCGTGCTCGCTCTAGCCACGGGCTGCGGCCGGCGTGACGCCACCCCACCCACCCAGCGGCAGCAGCGCATCGCCAGGCTGCAGGATTTTTCGCAGAAGAAGGGATTTCCCCGGACAGGCAATTTCCGCCGTGGCGCCGCGGGGCAGCAGGCGTACTATCTCTGCTACTACACCCAGCCCTTCACGCTGCCTGACTCGTACGACGATCTGGGTTATCGCGAAAGCAGCGCCGGCGGCTGCAATCTGACGCCGGAGAATTATGATGTCTACTTCTACAAGGTGGAGGCGGTCGCGTTCGAGAACACCCCTGTAACCGCATCCTTAGAGGCCGCCACGGAAGAACGTGCGCTGATGGTGGCGGCGCACGAGGAAGTCCACGAGGACCCTCAACTGGAGCGGCTACCCCACCCGGTGGCCGAGGCCGCCAGCACCCTGCTGGGTTTCCTCACCGCCGCGGAGTTTGCACAACTGGAGGGTGACAACGTCACCGCCACCAGACTTAGCAGCGACGCGGTGTTGTATGCCCGCAAGGCAGCATCCGTAAACGCCCTCCATCAGGAACTGGGCGCGCTCTACGCAGCTCATCGCAGCGGCAAACTGAACCGCCTGGAAACGCTTACCGCGAAGGAGCGATTGTTTGATCGAGCCACACAGGAATGTGCCGCCTTTGGCACTGGCCACAGCATTAATCCCTGTCTACCCGCGGCCAACAATGCCGGACTTGCCTTCGACCATAGCTACACCCGCTGGTATCCGCCGCTCTACGATCTTTATCAGGCCTGCGGAGCTGACCTTGACCGCTTCCTTGTGGAATTGAGAGCACTGGGCACTGCCAGCAAGCGCGATCTACCGGGTTTCGCCCGCCGGCTGCGGTCGCGCATCGCAGCGCTGGGTGGCGTGACGACTCACAGCCCCGCATCCACCGCAGGCCCCAACGGTCGGTAAGGGTCCAGTTGCTGCTGCGCGCTGCTTTGCTACAGTCGAAATGAAGGGGCGCGCCCGCATGTTCCTCACCTTGCTGCTAACCGCTGTGTCAGCCATTTCGCTATCGGATTGCGTACCAATGCGCTGGAGCCCGGCCAGCCCGTCCGCACTCGCGCTGATTGACGATTCGCCTGTTCGCTGTCTGGTGACCGGAGAGCAATCCTGGACCCCTGCATTTCTGGCTGCCGCACACCAGCGGGGCGCCCTGGTGCTGGCGGAACTTCCTGCTCAGGATGCTGAACCTGCTGCCATTCGAGCTCTCGGAGCAGGGGTGGATGCTCTCTACGCTGAGCGCCTCGCGAACCCCGAAATCGCAACTCGCCTTGAAGCCCTCGCGCGGCAGGCCGGCAAACCCTTCGTCTGGCTGCCCGAACGAGTCAGGATGCCCCTGCACCCCAAGCACGGCGAGGAAGGACAGCCTGTCACCGGCACCTTCCAGGGCCTTTGGGCTGGCGTGAAACTGGGCCACGAGGGCGAGGCCGAAGCCGCACCCAGCGGTCCACCATGGATCGACACCAACTCCGGCTTCTTGCGCTTCGCCCGCACGATCGCGAATCCATCCCAGGTGCTTTGGATCGCCAACCGCCCGCCCGAGGGCCAGCATGTCCCCGCATCGCGCTACCTTCAGGCGATTGGCGACGCCGAGATGGCTGGCGCGCGCTGGGTGGTGCACTTTACCCCCGACTATTGGCAGGAGCTCACTGGCCGCCAACCGGCCGCCGTTGAAACATGGCAGAAAGTGAATGCCCTCCTTCGCTTCTACCAGCAGCGCCGCGCCTATACCCAATGGCCGGACTATAGCACCCTGGCTATCGTCCAGGACGCTGGCTCTGGGGCGCTGGTATCCGGCAGCGTCCTCGATATGGTGGAGAGCAAGCACATTCCCGCCATGGTGATTCCGCCGGCATTTCTGGGCCAAGCCCAGACGCAGCCCCTGAAGCTACTGCTGAACATCGATCCGCAGTCACTTTCGGCACAGGAAAGCGAGGCCGTCGGCGCTGCCGCGCGCAGCGGCGCGATGGTCATCAATGGCCCCCCCCAATGGAAGCTGTCGTTGCCTCCGGCGTCGGCCATTACTTTCACAGACGACCAGATCGCCCAACTGGATGAGATCTGGAAGGAAATCAACCGGGTAATTGGCCGCGAAAACTTCGCCGTCCGCCTCTTCGGCGCTCCTTCCATGTTGAGCAACCTCAAGGCATCTCCCGATGGCGCAACACTGGCGCTGCACCTGGTGAACTACTCTGACTATCCCGTGGAAGCCATCACGGTGCATACGGTCAAGCGCTTCAGCAGAGCAACACTGCTGACGCCTCGCGGGGAAGAAACTCCAGACTTGTATGAGCACGAAGACGGCTCCGGTATCGACATCGACAAGGTGGAAGATGCAGCCATCCTACTCTTGCAACCGTAGGATGCACGCGCCAGCCCAGCATGGCCTTCCAAAGCGAGTGGAGCGAGCAATGCGCCCAGTCCAACCCGGAAGTGCATTAACCATAGAAAAGCGGGTGCTGGCTTTCACCAACACCCGCTTTCTGTAGCCGTGTTCCCAAGTGGGCTCGAAGGCCCTTAGGTGCGCATGCCGCGGCGGCGATTCTTAACCCGCGCCTTGTGCAGCTTCTCTTTGTTGCGCTTGGGCTTGGTGATCAGGAACGTACCACTGCCGAGATACTCCGCCTGATACAAGTTTTCCTTCACCTTCGGTGCCGCTTGTGTTTCGGTAGCCAAGTGCTTCCCTCCAGATATTCAACGCTAATCTTAAAGTATAGCAAACCCGTTGGGCTTGCCCTCTCCGCTGCCACTCGTTCCCTTCACGAGCTGAGCGACGAAGAACATAATGGGCTAAGATGTTAGCTGGCGTCACTAACCGGGAAGCGCCAGACAGGGAACCGATTCTTTTTTTCACAACATGAATCTGGACGAAATCAAACAACTCATTGAACTTGCCGACGAGAGTGGCGTAGCTGAATTGGAAGTGCAGCGGGGAGAAAACCGCGTTCGCATTCGACGTGCCGTGAATGCGATTCAAGACTACGTCATTGGAGAGCAGCGAGGCGCCGCCAACCCGATCTCCTTGCCACCAGCCGCATCCCCCGGCGTGGCGCATGCCAGCGCACCAAAGGCGGAAGACCCCAACCTGATCGTCGTGAAGTCTCCCATTGTGGGTACCTTCTACAACTCGCCGTCGCCGGAAGCTGACGCCTTCGTGGGGATAGGGGATTCCGTCCGCCCTGGGCAGGTCTTGTGCATTATCGAGTCGATGAAGCTGATGAACGAGATTGAATGTGAACATTCCGGCGTCATCGTCAGCTTGTACACAGAGAATGGCCAGCCGGTGGAGTACGGTGAGCCGTTAATGGCAATCCGGCCGCATTAAGGTCAGCCACCAATGGCGCGAACCCGTGCCTCGGCCTTCCGCTCGCCTGGCCTGACCGGTGTCTTTCAGACAGCGGTGGTGCCCATGCCACCCTTCGATCTTTCCGGCCGCTTCGCTGATCATCCCGGCTTACCGGCTGCTGTTGCCGCTTCTAGGAAACTCCGGTCGCGTTCACCTACGAAAATTGAGGTCCACCATGAGTAGTAAGTTATCTCTGGCAAACGTGGCAGCGGAATCTATCGCTCCCCGGTGTGAAGTGGCCGGAGTTCCCCTCTTTCGCAAGGTGCTTATCGCAAACCGCGGTGAGATCGCCGTACGCATCATCTGCGCATGTAAGGACCTGGGCATCAACACCGTCGCCGTTTACTCAGAAGCTGACCGTGACAGCCTGCATGTGAGCTTCGCCGACGAGGCCGTTTGCATCGGTCCCGCCAAGAGTTCACAAAGCTACCTGGATTTCCCGCGCATTATCAGCGCGGCAGAGATCGCCAATGTCGACGCCATTCATCCCGGCTATGGCTTTCTTAGCGAAAACGCTGACTTCGCAGAGGTCTGCGAGATGTCGCAACTGAAGTTCATCGGCCCCCCTCCTGAAGTCATCCGCCTGATGGGCAATAAGGACCGCGCCCGTGCTGCCATGAAGGCTGCGGGTGTACCTGTGTTGCCCGGCTCTGACGGTATTTTGAAGACCGCGGAAGAAGCGCTGGAAGTGGCAGCGTCCATCGGTTATCCGGTAATCATTAAGGCCAGTGCGGGTGGCGGCGGTCGCGGCATGCGCATCGTCCGAAACCCCAGCGACCTCGCCGGGCTGTACGCGCAAGCTCGTCACGAAGCTGACCAAGCCTTCAGTTGCCCCGATGTCTACCTGGAAAAGTACATCGAGAACCCCCGCCACATTGAGTTCCAGGTGATGTGCGATAGCCACGGCGATGCTCGAGTACTGGGTGAACGCGAGTGCTCAATCCAGCGCCGCCACCAGAAGTTGGTTGAGGAAGCACCGTCCCCCGCCGTCAGCCCCGAGTTGCGCACTAGTATCGGCCAGCGTCTGGAAACCGCCATGCGCGACCTAGGTTATGTGAATGCAGGCACGGTTGAGTTCCTCATGGATTCCAACGGCAACCTTTACTTCATTGAGGTGAACGCCCGCATTCAGGTGGAGCATCCGGTCACCGAAATGGTAACCGGCATTGATCTTGTCACCACACAGTTGCTGGTTGCCTGCGGCGCCAAGCTGTCGGACATCCTGCCGGAGAAACTGGAGATTCGCGGCCATGCGATTGAGTGCCGCATTAACGCGGAGGACCCCGTTTCCTTCAAGCCCTCGCCCGGCCGGATATCCGCCTTCCATCCCCCCTGCGGCATTGGAGTGCGCGTGGATACCCACGCTTACGTGGAGGGGGTGATCCCTCCACACTATGATTCGCTGGTGGCCAAGCTCATTGTTCACGGCGCTAACCGTGACCAAGCCATCGCCCGCACTCTGCGCGCCCTGGACATGTTTGTTGTCGAGGGCATCCAAACCTCCATTCCCCTGCACCGGCGCATCATAAGCCATCCTGAATTCAAAGCGGCCAACCTCGATACCGGCTTTCTGGTACGCACCGGCGTCACGACCTAGTCCACTTGATTGCGGTAAGGCCTGTCCTCGGTAAGCTCCACAGGGCTCTCCCCTGGCACCAGATCCAAAAGTGTGATCTCTGGACGGCAGTTGATCCGCAATCCGCCCAGCACGCCGCCCACCCCCCGCGTGACATACATGCGCCGCCCTTGATACTCGAACAGACCCTGCGAGTATTGCCGGTCCAGTATCGGAAGGATGGGCGCCCCCACCAGTGGCAGCACCACCTGTCCACCGTGCGTGTGCCCGCACAACAGTAGTTCCCAGGAGAAATACTGCACGATGTCCTTGGTGTCGGGGTTGTGCGACATCACAATCCGCAACCGGCCCGCCTCCTTGGACAAACCGTGAAATCCGCGATTCACGTCGAACTCCTTCGCCCATAGGTCACCTAGCCCCACTACATCCAGGCTGACGCCCGCCGCGGACAATGCCGCATGGCCGTTGTGAGGAACCTGGATGCCAGCGCCGGTCAGCATTGCGCGCAGTGCTGCTGAGGTTTCGCGCCTTCGGGTGTGCTTTCCCCACTTCCCTCCATCGTGATTCCCCATGGATGCAATCGTCGGCGCTGCCTTTGGAAGCTTCGCAAGCACCTGCTGGTACACCTTCCTATCCACGCTGCTACCCTCTGTGACGTAGTCGCCGGTGAGGCAGATCACGTGGGGCTGCTCCGCCAGCGCCGTCTGGAAAACCGCATCCAGCCACTCTAGCGGCACGGCCGGTGACGCATGCAGGTCAGACAGATGCAGCACGCGCAGCCGTTGTCCGGACCCAATCCACTTCGACGGAATCTCCAAATGCACCAGTTCCGGCCACCGCGGTTCCACGAACACCCCGTAAGCAAGTCCTGCTCCGCAGGCTGCTGCCATCCCGGCCACGCCACCCAACCACTGCCGTCTGGAGAATTGCATCGCTATTCCCAGCATAGTGAACAGATGGGGTGTTCATTGGTTCCACATGGAATCTGGCGTCAAGCAACGTGCCCAGGGAATCTCCGCAGCTGGTCTAAACGCTATCCAACGATGCCGATTCTTCTGGTTTACCCGCTACCCCGCTGATACAATACATGCATGCAGCGAATTCCATCCGATTCGCGCCCCAGCCTATTTGGCTGCGACTAACCGCCCTCGGTCAGGCCCCGCCCTCGCTTGCTTTTCGCGCCCCCGCGCTAACGCTTCCACTTTCAACCATCCCCGTGAGCCGTGTTCCCTCACGATGGAAAGGAGCAGCCCATGCCGGCAACAGGCCCCCTCACCGCCCCCACGCTACCTTCGATTCACGGCAAGCTGCCAGGCCCCAAGGCAAGTGCCATCATTGAGCGCGACCATAAGGTGCTGTCACCCTCCTACACTCGCGGATATCCACTGGTAGTGAACCGCGGCGAAGGCGCCATCGTCATTGACGTGGATGGCAACCGCTTCCTCGATATGAACGCAGGCATTGCCGTCGTTGCTACGGGCCACTGCCATCCTCGCGTGGTGGATGCCATCCAACGCCAGGCCGCCAAGCTCATCCATATGTCCGGAACGGACTTCTACTACGAAAACATGGTAGCGTTAGCCGAAAAGCTGGCCGCCCTTGCACCCGGTGATTCCCCGCGACGAGTTTACTTCGGCAATTCGGGCACCGAGGCCGTGGAGGCCGCTCTCAAGCTCGCCCGATACCATACCGGCCGCCATCGCTTTCTGGGCTTCCTGGGCGGCTTTCACGGGCGCACCGCCGGCAGCCTCTCCATCACCGCCAGCAAAGTGGCCCAGCAACGCCGCTTCGGCCCCCTGCTGGCCGGCGTCGATCACATCCCCTACGCAAACTGCTACCGCTGTGCCTATGGCCAGCAGCCCGACACCTGCCATGTGGAGTGCGTGAAGATCCTCGAAGACCGCCTCTTCCCGTCTGTTATCCCGGCCGAGGAAATCGCGGCAATTGTGGTGGAGCCAATCCAGGGAGAAGGGGGCTACATCGTCCCGCCTCGCAAGTTCTTCGATGAACTGCAGGCCGTCTGCCAACGCCACGGCATTCTGCTGATTGCTGATGAAGTCCAATGCGGCATGGGGCGCACGGGCGAGATGTTTGCCTCAACCCAGTTCGGCCTAGATCCCGATATTCTTACCCTGGCTAAAGGGATTGCCAGCGGCATGCCTCTGGGCGCGATGATCGCCCGCGCTGGCATCATGGACTGGAAGCCCGGATCACACGCCAGCACCTTCGGTGGTAATCCCGTCTGTGTAGAGGCCTCGCTCGCTACCATCGAGCTTCTCGAAGAATCTCTCATGGACAATGCCCGTGTGGTGGGCCAGCAACTGATGGCACGCATGCAGTCCTGGCCCCGGCGATTTCCTATCGTAGGCGACATCCGTGGGATGGGTCTGATGATCGGCGTCGAGATTGTCCGCAACCAGCAAACTCGCGAGAAAGCCCCGGACCTCCGCGACCACATTGAAGCGCTCGCATTTGAACGGGGAGTCCTGCTGCTGGGCTGTGGCGAAAGCGCCATCCGCCTCAGCCCCCCACTGGTGATTCAGAAAGACCAGGCGGATCACGCCCTTAACGTCATTGAGGAATGCCTCGCTGTAGCCCAGGACAGCTAGCGCCCGTCAGAAGGCGCCCCCCTCGGCAGGCGCCTTCCCTTCCCTCGCCTGCTCGTCCTCCAGATTGAGCCTCATCCAAGGCGCGTTACCATACCCTCATGCGCATTCTCGATGTCGGCTGCGGCATCAACAAGTACCCCGGGTCCGTCGGCATTGACCGCCTCGCTAACACCCGAGCCGATATTGTGGCTGATCTGGACCAGTTCCCGTTCCCCATCCGCGACTCCACCTTCCAGCAGGTCCGCGCCATTCATGTCATTGAGCATGTCGCTGACGTCATCCGCACCATGGAGGAGTTTCACCGCATCCTCCGGCACGGCGGCACTGTCGTGATTGAAACTCCCCACTACACTGACTTCAGCTCCTTCTGCGACCCCACCCACCGCTGGCACCTGAACAGCTTTTCCTTGCGCTATTTCGGCCACGACAACGCGGGCTATGGATACTACTCCGCTGCCCGCTTCCATGAGCGCCAGGTCCACGTCCGCCTACTGGCCTTATGGCGCTACTGCGGCTTTGAGTTCCTGGTGAACGCCTTTCCCCGCTTCCGTCGTTTCTGGGAGTATTACCTCTGTTACGTAATCCGCGGAAAAGTGATCCGCTGGGAACTGGAAGCCGTCAAGAATCCGCACACCTAGAACCAAGGCGGCTTGGACCCGGGGCGCATAGGCTCCGCGCTCGCGATACACTCAGCGCAGGGAGCCCAACCGCCATGCACATGTACGCCTATCCCCGCTACCAGCTTCTGCTTGCCCCGGTGCTAGTGGCACTCACCATCATCATCGCCGGCTGCGGCGCCTACATGAAGCTGGATGGTGCCATCACCCGGGTGCGCATTGTGGAAACCGGCGGCCCTCGCAATGTGGTAGTGGTGGAGTTCACCGCCACCAACAACGCCACGATCGGCTACATCGTGCGTGAAGCGGAAGTGGATATCATCACGGCCAGCGAAGCCATCACAGGAGAGGTAATTGCCGTCCGCGACGCCCAAACCATCTGCAGGCACATGGCGTCGCTGGACGGGGATTGCGCCGAGGCTCTGCTGACACGGCAAACCATCGCCCCAGGGGAAACCGTCACCCGTCTGGTGGCCGCTTCCTTTGGGCTAAGCGCTGACGAACTGCGTAATCGAAAGCAACTCACCCTGCGCATCCGCGAACTTGACAGGCTGGAGACCGTCCTTACGGAAAAGCCTCAATAACAAACGGAGCAGTGGATTCCGGGCTACTTCACAAACTGAAAGTGCCCAACAAACAGCGAGTCAATTCCGGAGGAGTAGAAGCTTCTCACGGCGTCGCGCGGCATGCACACCAATGGATCCTGAAAAAGGTTGAAGCTGGTATTGAAGAGCACCGGTAGTCCTGTAGTGGCACCCTGCGCCTTCAATAGCCGGTGGAACAGCGGATTGTCAGCCGCGCTCACGGTATGCACGCGTGCGATGTCCTTGCCCAGAATGGCGTGCTCGAACTTTTCGCGGTACTGCGGTCGTACACGGCCCGCCGTAGCCAGGAACCGGGCATTCTCGCCCACGTCGAAATACTCGCTTGCATCCTCTGCCGGCACCGACGCCGCAAACTTTCGGAAGGGCTCACGGTGCTTGATGTACACGTTCAGGTTTTCTGACGAATAGGGGTTTAGCGGTGACGCCAGAATGCTGCGATTGCCAAGGGCGCGCGGACCAAACTCCATCCGGCCCTGCATCCACGCCACAATCTTGCAGTCGTTCAACTCCTGGATGACCGCCTGCAGCAGATGTTCCGTCGTAAGCAGATAGCGGAAATTCAGCTTGCAGTTTTCCAGCACCTGCTTGATGGCCTCGCTGGGAAACTCCGGACCCAGGCATAAGGTAGGAAATGGCACCTTCGAAGCCTGCGGATTCAGCGAATGCCACGCGTACAGCGCAGCCCCCAGCGCTGTGCCGGAGTTACCCGCTGCCGGTTGCACAAACACCCCATCGAATCGTCCACTGCGTTCCAGCGCCTCCACCAGCAAGACGTTAAAGGCTACCCCACCGGCCAGGCAGATATTGCGCGCATCGCCGGCCATGGCCAGCACCGCCTCACCTAGAGCCAATTGCATACTGGCCGCGATGTCGCGCTTCTGCCCCTCACTCAGCAGGCCGCCCGGCGTCACGTCCAATTCCTCCAGAAACCGTGGATGGAAGCTGCCCCCGGCTCGCTGCGTATCCAACAGTTCGCGCTGCACCAGCGGCCAATGCCCTTCGGCCTCACCGGGAGCCAGCCCTCCCAGCAATCGCCGGAAGGCATCCACATAGCGTGGCTCTCCATAGGTGCTCAGCCATTGCACCTTATGTTCGTCCGCGTGCGCCTGAAAGCCTAGCAGGCGAGTCACTCGTCCATACACATCCCCCAGGGAATCCGGATAGTAGAGTTCACGGTCTACGGTCAACCGGCTACCCTTACCACGCCAGCGCGCTCCACAGCGGAAGTCGCCCAGGCGGTCCATCGTCAGCACGGTAGCTTCCTGAAAGGGTGACGCGTAATACGCTGAGGCAGCGTGGGCAAGTTGGTGATCTACCACCAGCATGCGCGCTGACGGAAAACGCTCGCGCAACTCCAGGTGGATGCGTTCCTCACTCCCCGTCATCCAAGGCCGGGCGACAGATACCGCATGCACTTCGCCGGCGCCAACGCCTGCAATGCGCAGGCACTCTTCGATGGCTGCCAGCGGTAAGTCGCCAGGATGCTCAGTCCTGGTGAGTTTGCGCTGTTCCACAGCCGCTACAAGTTCGCCGTCTCGAATTACAGATGCCGCGGCATCGTGAAGAATACCGCCTATGCCAAGGATGTTCATGATAGTGGGTGGGGCCTGCTGGCTCTTAGCGCCTGCGCATGCCCCAACTCTTTAGAGTACGCAATTGCGCTGCCTCTCCGAAGCCCTCCCGGCAACCTCCTACAATGGAAAGGTGAAAGTACTCCCCATCCGCACGGCACTTGCCCTACTTCTACCGCTGGCCGCCCTGCTGCTTGCCCAGTCGTTCTTTCATCCGCGGGTCCATGCCGACGCCGCCATCCGCTTCGAAGCTACGGAACTACCCTTCATCCTGCGCAACAACGCCACCAATCAGAAACACCTTCCAGAGATCGTACCCGGCGGCGTAGCGGCCTTTGACTTCGACAACGACGGCCTCACTGACCTCTTCTTCACCAATGGCGCCCGCATTCCCTCCCTCACCAAGCAGGGCGCTGGAGACTTCAACCGTCTCTTCCGCAACACTGGTAATGGATTCGAGGATGTCACCTACAAGGCAGGCCTTACCGGCGAGGGCTACGACATGGGCGTCACCGTGGGCGACTTCGATAACGATGGCCACGCTGATCTCTTCGTGGCTGGCGTCTATCGCAACACTCTCTACCGCAACCTCGGCGACGGCCGCTTTCAAGACATCACGGTTAAGGCCGGCCTTGCCATTCCGCCTGATCGCACGCCCAAACCCTGGGCCGTGGGCGGCGCATTTCTTGACTACAATCGCGACGGCCATCTCGATCTCTTCGTTGTCAACTACGTCGCCTGGGACCCCGCTACTGAGCCCCAGTGCATCCGCCGCGAAGTGGCGGACTATTGCCACCCGGACAACTACCAGGGCCTCGCCAACACCCTGTACCGCAATAACGGCGACGGCACCTTCACTGACGTGAGCGCCACTGCCGGCATTACCTCCTTCATCGGCAAGGGCATGAGCGTGGCCGTGGCGGACTACGATGCTGACGGCTTCCCTGACCTCTTTATCGCCAACGACAAGGTTTTCAACTTCCTGTTACGCAACACCGGCAAAGGCACCTTCGAGGAGCTATCCTTCGAAGCCGGCGTAGCCGCCGCACAACACGGCAAGCCCGTCTCTGGGATGGGTGCCCACTTTGGAGATATCGACAACGATGGCAGGCCGGATCTCGTCTTCACTGC
Source organism: Bryobacteraceae bacterium (assembly GCA_036821995.1). Lineage (GTDB taxonomy): Bacteria > Acidobacteriota > Terriglobia > Bryobacterales > Bryobacteraceae > JACTMJ01. Next base: position 38,884 of record DAISIM010000035.1, on the reverse strand, counting down.
CCTCCCTGACGAGACATTCCCCCTTTTTCGCAACGCCGGAGGCGGACTCTTCGAGGACATCACCTTCTCGTCGGGACTAGCTGTGCTCAGCCGCCGTATGGGTGGATGGGGCGTGGGACTCATTGACTTCGATAACGACGGCTGGCGAGATCTCTTTGTCGCCCGCAGTGAGGCACTTTCCCCGGAGGGCCGCCTGGGCATGGCCGTCAAGCAGCCTAACAGCGTTTTGCGCAACCGTGGCGCGGCTCGCTTTGAGGACCTCACGGAAGCAGCCGGCCTGCTGTCGCGCAGCCCCCAGCTTTACCGCGGCGCAGCCTTCGCGGATTTCAACGGCGATGGCCTCATGGATGTGGCGGTCTCTGCCCTCAACGCCCCCGCTGAGCTATGGCGCAACGCAAGCGCCAACACACATCATTGGCTGGCAGTGCTGCCGCGGGGTACCCGCAGTAATCGCGATGGCTTGGGTGCTCGCATCACCATCACTACGGGCGGCAAGAAGTTTATGGCGGAACGCAGCTTCAGCGTAGGCTACGCCTCTGCCAGTGCCGGCCCCACCCACTTCGGTCTGGGCGATGCCGCTGTCATTGACCGCGTGGAAATCCTCTGGCCCAGTGGCGCCATTCAAGTGCTGGAGAAGGTCCCTGCCAACCAGGTCCTTACGGTTGCTGAGCCTTCCTTGTAGCCTGTGCTTCAATACTCAACCGCTTGAACTCTGCCAAATGCTTCTGCGTCTGCTGGACATCCCCCTGGCTGCGCGCAATATCCGCCAGCAGCTTGTGCACCCGCACACTCTTCGCATCCAGCTGTAGCAACCGCTCTGCCAGCGTCGCCGCCTGTGCGGTCTCCCCCATGTTCAAGCGCAGTTGTGCCAAATCAAACAGTAACTCTGGCCGGTTGCCATCCGCGGCCAGCGCCGCCTCATAATGCTTGATCGCTTCCACAAACTGCCCGCGCTTCTCCTGGGCCTTCCCTAAGTGGTGATGCAGATGGGGCGTATTCATCCCCTTATCCAGCGCGCCCTGAAAGTACTGCGTGGCTTGGTCAAACTCGAAGTTCACCAGGTGCAGGTGCCCACGCAGCAACTGCCCCTCCGCACTGCCCGGCGCAACCACATCCATACGCCGCGCGATCTCCCGTACGGAGTTGTACTCTTCCAGTTCCAGATTGTAAAGGCCAGTCAGCAACAGCAGATCCACGGAAGTGGGAAAGCGCTGCACCGCCTCCCGCAGCAACTTTACATCGATCCCTTTCATGCCGCCGGCCCCTTGCAGGGTCAGCAAGAGGCTGTAATACTGCGGCTGCCCTCCATCCACGGTAATGGCCTGCCGCAGGCTCTCCATCGCTTCATCCGGCTGCTTCAATTGGTTGTGGACAAAGCTCTTCAGCAGCAGGATGCGCCCCTGTCGCGGCGAAGGAAGTGTCAGGCCTAGGGTGTAGGCGATCTGCTCCAAAGCCACCTCTGGCACCTTCGCCGTGGCGATCCACTCCACCAGTTGCGCGTGCAGCAAGGCCTCTCCCGCCGCACCGCGCCGCACCAGTGACAGGTGTTCGCGCACTTCATCTGGCTTGGCCAGCAGCGCGCACACCCTTGCCAGATAGGCCCGTGTTGCCAGTTCCTGCGGGTCTCGCCGTGCCAGACCAATCAGCGTTTCGTAGGCTCCCTCCACATCACCCGCTTCCAGGCGCGTGATGCCATATTGGAACACGAGCGGGCCCGCATCCGGCCGCAGTTCCGCCGCCGCCTTCAGATGAGGCAGCGCCGCCGCGGCATTGCCCCCATCCAGATGCCCCTTTGCCAGCAGCACGTGCGCCTCAATGTCGCGCGCGTTTGCTCGGACGCGGGCCTCAAGTAGCTCGCGCGAAGGGCCTGCCGTCACCCCTGCTGGCCCCGGAAAGCCCGTGGGCGACTGAGGCCCCGGTTGCCCCTGCGGATAGACACACGTCGCCCCCATCAGGATGAGCGCTAGACAACAAAGAATGGGAACTGGGAAACGAAGCGGCGCCAAGGGCATCAGCACCAGCTTAGGCCTGCGGCTGGCAGTGCTGCAACGAGCACTCTGTGTCCGCAGTCGCATAGCGCAACTGCCAAAGGTTCTGCCCATGCGCCACTAACAGCAATAGCGACGAACTGATTGAGAGGCTCTGCCTCACCAACACACCCAGTGCGGACATCTGCCACGCAGCAAGGAAGAACACCAGCGCAAAAGCGGCCGCCTGCAGCGCAAAGGAATTCCGGCCAGCCAGCGCGGCCGGCAAAAACGCCAGCATTGCCAGCGCAAAGCTACCCCCCATCAGAGCCAGTTCCAGGGACACCTGCGCATGCAAACCGATCCCAGCAAAAAACATCATCGCGCTAAACACCGGCAGCGCAAGGCAGTGGATCCCACACACCAAGCTGGCCAGAGCCCCGGTACCTCCCGCCAGCCACTCCCTGCGCGATCTGTCAAATAGCCACCGCATGGGCCTTACTCTCCTTGCCGCATACGCTGCGGCTAAGCGTCGCCGGGGGGGCAAACGCAGCCCCCCCCCTATCCGATCGGCCAACCTAACGGCTTAGCTTAATGGAATTGCGATTACCCTTCAATTCCGCACCAGTCTGGAAATTGGCACCTACCACCTGCACCCGCAGGGTTTCTGCTTCCGGGAAGAACTGCTTCACGGAGAATCTTAGCGTACTGCCCTGCAAAGCCTGTTTGCAGTTTACGTCCACCAGCGCGCGTACATCCGCATGGGAGGCCTCGTGCTTGTGGTCATGGCCTTTCGCGTCGTGACTATGGGCCGCTGCATCATGATCATGATCGTGGTCGTGATCCTCCGCAACGCCGATCTGCTTCGTGGCCACCGTGCAGCCCAGCGCAGCATCGAACTGGAACATCGCCGCTGAATTTGCCTTGAACTTGGCAAAAGCATCGGCCATCTTCTTTTTGTCGGCATCGGTCTTGGCTTCGTGCTCAAAACCCATAATGGCGCTGCCCGGAGCCGTAAACTCAATCTGCGCCGTATTGCCGTCTACTGCCACGCCCACTTCCGCCACGCCATGCTCATGGGCATGGCCTTGGGCCGTCAAGTGCGCGCTTCCGCATGCCACAATCCCAGCGGCCAACAATCCCAGTAGCGCCGCTTTACCGTTCAAATACCTGAACATCCCTCACCTCCATGGAAAAACTCGCTTCGCCATATACGCTTTGCTTGGGCATCAGGGAAAACACGCCCTCCACCCATACCGGCTTCTGAATCTCCAGTGCGAAGCCCTCGGCTGGGATCGCCTTCCCGTGCACAATCTGGTAAGGAGGCGGCGGAGGCACGTGAATGCAGGCCCCATAGTAAGGCACCAGCAGAAACTCAGTCGTGCGATAGGCGGCACCATCCAGCGGCACCATATAGCCCGCCATGCGCACCGTCTTGCCTTCCATCCTGCCCACTAGTGACACATCATCACCGTTCTTGCGCTCCCGGTGCCGCATGAGATCGCCCCAGCTTAGCGTCGCTCCTGCATCGTCCACTTTGCTGGACATTGACTCCATCATCATCTGGTTCAGATGTTCAGCATCTGCCCTACTGGCTCCGCCCTGCCAAAGCGCCAACACAATGTACACGCTGGCAAACACCAACGCCGCCGTAATTAGCGCGCGGTGAAAGCTTTCCAGCAAGTTGGCAATCGTGGACACCAGCAACTCCAAGGAAGGAACCAGAGCTCGCCGCTAGTCCCAACTATCTGATGATAGCGCATTCTCAGTTCAACACCAAGGGCATTTCCGCCAATCTGGGCAACGAAACCAGCACCAACGCCTCTATGGACGAACGCGTGAAATGGAAAGTTCCCCGTGTACGTCACTTGCTGTTAGGCGCATCCCGCGTCTGGCAATATGAAGACGATGCACCAATCACCCTTCCCGGCGCTGCCAAGCTGCAGAGCCACGCTGCGCCGCCGTGATGTTCTGGCCACGGGACTGTCTTCGCTTCTGCCAACTGCCCTAGCATCTGCAGCCGCCCTCGCTGAGGCCGATGCCTCCGCATTTCTTCGCTACACGCAACAAGCTGAGGAAGCTCTTCAGCGTCGCGCACGCACGTCGCCGTCAGCCGGATTCCCATCCAGACCCACTCCTGCCGGGCAGGTGCGTGTCTTCAGCCAAGCCGACGACAACCCTGCCCGCGTAGGCTCCTCTTTCCTCCACGATTGGTCTGGCCAGGCCTTCCTTCCCGGCGTCACGGCCCGGGCCCTCGCCGACGTTCTGAAGGACTATAACCGCCACAAGGAATACTACGCCCCTGAGGTCATCGACAGCAGCCTGCTTTCGCAATCTTCCGGCGAACTCCGCAGCTATCTCCGTTTGCGCAAGAAGAAGGTGCTCACCGTTATCCTCGACACCGAATACCGCAACCGCTTCGTCGAATTAAGCCCCACCCTCGGCTACAGCCTCTCGCACTCCACCAGCATCCGCGAGGTGGAGCGTCCCGGCGAAGCCAACGAACGCATCCTCCCCGACGGACAGGGGCAGGGATTCTTGTGGAGGTTACACGCCTACTGGCTTTGGCAGGAAATCCAGGGCGGCGTGTGGGCCGAATGCCGCGCCATCTCGCTTTCCCGCGACGTCCCCAGCGCTGTTGCCTGGATGGTAGGGCCCATCATCCGCAGCCTGCCCCGCGAATCCCTGGAGGCCACCCTTCGGAACACCTACATCGCAGTACAGAAGGCTGGCTAGAATCCGTCGCGGAACAGGCGCGCCGTCAGCAGAACTGTATACACCACAGGCATTGAAAATAAGGAACTGTCCAGCCGGTCAAGCCATCCGCCGTGGCCGGGAAGCATGGCGCCACTATCCTTGATGCCTGCGCCGCGTTTCAGTGCGCTTTCCGCCAGGTCGCCCACCTGTCCAGCCATGTTCGCGAACGCTGCGATCACCAAAGCCAGCCAAAGAGGAGTCTCAGGAGAAAACCACTGGATGTACCCCACCGCAACGGCCGCACTTACCACCAACGAACCCGCCGCTCCTTCCCAGCTTTTCGCCGGGCTTATCACCGGAGCCATCTTGTGCCGGCCAATCAACCGCCCCACACCCAGCGCCGCGGAATCCCCTACCCAGTTAATCGCCAGCGCCAGAAGTAGCCAGTGCGGGTCAATCCTCCACAGCAGAAGTGCGGATTTCCAACTGCCAAAGATGTAGATGATGCCCAGCATCGCCGCCCCAGCCGATGGCAGTGTCTGCCGCATCTCCCGGCTGCGCAGCATCAGCGCCAGCATCAACAGGGTGCCCACCATCAGTACGGGAAAGGCATAAGGCAAGGGCAGCAACAGTAGGCAGAGGCCAATGCCCAAGCCCGTAGCTAGAGGTTTTTCAAACTGGAAGTGCCCAATCAGATTGCGGAACTCCATCGCGCACAAGGTAGCTATCGTCGCCACCACAACCTGAACCGCAAGAAGTTGGCCGCTGAAAATCACGCCTACGGCCGAAGGAGCCAATACCAGCGCGGTGAGGACACGCTTCATCGGGAGGGTACGCCCAGCAGTTCATCCAGCACGTCGGCCGGGGCATCCACAGGATCACGACGCACTCCGCCAAAGCGGCGGTCGCGTTTCTGAAAATCCAGGATTGCTTCCAGCAGATCGCGTAACCCAAAATCCGGCCAGTAGGTGGATGTCACGTAGATCTCGGTGTAGGCCAACTGCCACAGCAAAAAATTGCTAATCCGCATCTCGCCCGAAGTTCTTATCAGCAGGTCAGGGTCAGGTAGCCCCTTGCTGTAGAGATGCTGTTCAATCAGCGTTTCCGAAAACTCTAGTTGATCCGCGATGCCTTGTGCCTTGGCCTCGGCCAGCGCCCGGTTCACGGCATCCACAATCTCAGTACGGCCCCCGTAGTTGATAGCGATATTCACTATCATGCCCCGATTAGCCGAAGTGGCCGTCACGCAGCGCTGTAAATCCCGCTCAACGTCTCGCGGCAGGGCTTCCGTTCGGCCCATGGTGCGGATCCGGATGCCGTTCTCAGCCAGTTTCGGCAGCTCGTGATCCACGTAAAAGCGAAGCAGCCGCCACAGGGTTTCCACTTCCGTACGTGGACGTTTCCAGTTCTCCACAGAAAAGGCGTAGAGCGTCACTGCACCCACGCCCATCCGGGCACACTGTTCGATCACCCCTCGCACCGCCGTCATTCCGGCCTTGTGCCCGGCAACCCTAGGCAGATTCCGCTGGTTTGCCCAACGCCCGTTGCCGTCCATGATCACCGCAATATGGCGCGGAATCCGCTCCGGATCCACCGCCGAGGCGAGGCTCCACTCTGGAGTTCCGGGGGCAAGTGTCTGCAGCAGTGCGTTCATGCGAGCAAACCCATATCGTACTACCTCCATGGGAGACGCTTCCACCATGGCCACCTTACAGCACCGTCACTCCATTGCCTGGAAGACCCTCAGCCCTGCGGGTGTTCTGCCAGATATTCCTGCACCGTCCTGTACATGCGCTCCTTGTAAAGCCGCCCCGCATCCTCCACCGGCACCGTCCAGTTGTAGCTCCAGGAGTCGCCCGTCTGTGTCATCCAGCTCTTCAAGCGCGCTTCCATGTCCTCGCGAATGCTGGCTGCAGCGGGGTCTTCCGCGAGATTGTTCAACTCGTAGGGATCCTCTTGCAGGTCGTACAGCACCCACGGCCGGTTCTCATACCGGGCATACATGTAGCGCTCAGTGCGAACACCTCTCCAACCCTCGGTTACTTTGCCTGCCAGAAAAGGGCCGAAAATCTGGAAAAAGGCGGAATCTGGCAGTTCCTGCTGCTGCCCCAGAATGCGCCGGCTGAAGTCTCTCCCCTGCATTACGGCTGGCGGCTGCAGACCGCACAATCGCAGCAGTGTAGGCGCAATATCCACCGAAGAGAAATGCGCCGTTTCCCGGTCGCCAGCCTTTACCCCCTTCGGATACCGCACCACGCCCGGAACGCGAATCGATTCCTCCCACGGCTTCCGCTTCAGGGGCATCCCCTGTGACCCCAGCATGTCCCCATGGTCAGAGGAGAACAGCACAATCGTATCGTCCCTCAATCCGAGGTCGTCCAGCCCTTTCAATAACATCCCCAACTGGTCGTCAATCGACGTCGTCATGGCGTAATAGGACGCAATCGCCTTTCGGTCCGCCACCTTCTCGCCCTCTTTCCAGTTCGGGCGCAACGTGATCTTTTCCGGGTCGTACATCCGCTCGTATTGCTCCGGCGCCCGGTAGGGGTCATGGGGCGGTCCCGAGAACACCGACAGGAAAAAGGGCCGGTCATCCTTCTTGACTCCCTCCAGAAACTCCAGGCCCAGTTCGCCCCATAGTTGGCTTTCGAACTTGCCGTTGGCTGGGATCGGGTTGGGGGAGTCACGGAAGTATTGCGTATCGAAGTGCCTATGGCTGCACTGGTTCGCCGCCCAGTACTCAAACCCCTGCCGCCTCGGCCCCGGAGGCACGAACCCAGGCATCCGTGGCCCCCCATCGAGATGCCACTTGCCCACGAAGCCCGTCCGGTAGCCGCCAGCCTGGAACACGTTGGCGACGCATTCATGCTCCTCGTTCAGCCGCAGGTCATTCGCGATCATCCCGTTCCGGTGGCAATACTGGCCAGTCATCAGGATCGCCCGTGCCGGACAGCACACCGGCGTGTTTGCCACTGTATTCTCAAACACCAGCCCGTCGGCCGCCAGTTGATCAATGTGCGGGGTAATCACCTCTGTGTTCCCCATGTACCCCACGCTTTGCGCCCGAAGCTGGTCAGGCAGTACAAACAACACATTCGGCTGGCGCTCCTTCTTCACCGCGGGTGCGCACCCCATCAGCGATGCGGCGGCCGCTGCCCCCAGAAACTCCCGGCGGCTGCTTGAACTCGAGACGTTGTTCGACATGGCAAATTCCTTTCCCGACACAGTCTTTCATAAGCGCTCATCCCCGCGCATCCTCACTCGATGCGCACGGCCGCAGCCGCTTCCCCCACAGCATTCCTGTCCTTACCGCAGGCCCAGCCCCAGCACCTCGCGCGCATACCGGAAGCTACGCTCAACATGCTCGCGCTGCTGGTGCTGGATCGCCTCCACAAATTGCGGCGGAATTCCACGGCCTTGCAGATCCTCCACCACCATCGGCCGCGCGTAAGGCGCACCCTCCCGGGCAAGCGCCAAAAAGCGCGCAAAGTCAGCGGACCGTGCCCGCGGAAACCACCCCACCCAGTGCGCCTCATCGTACACAGGAAGCACCACCGGCGGACGCCCCGTAATGGGCTTCGAATACACGCACACCTGTGGACACAACGCCTTCGCTCGCGTCACTATCTGAGGGAAGTCCACGGTTCCTTCCCCCAGCGGAACCCATTGCACCGCAATCCCCTTTGGATGCTCATACACCACCGAATCGCGTAGGTGCAATGTCAGCGCATACTTGCCCTAGGTCTCTACCGTCGATAGCAGATGCGCAATCACAAACACTGGATTTCCCGTATCCAGGTATATGCCTACAAGGTCAGTTCCCGCCTCTTCCACCGAGTCACGGATCTCCCATGCCAGCAGGTCCTTATGCACCTCAATGGCGATCTTCACTCCAGCCCTCAGTGATTCTTCACGTACAGCCTTCAGCAGCCGCACCATGGTGGCGATGTGCTGCTGCGTGTCGCCCGGCGGCATCGCGTCGCGGTCACCCGCAAGCAAGGTCCGCACCAGCGGCGAGCCCATTGCCGCCGCCCGCCGAATCTGCCCCTTCAAAGAACCCACCCGCTCATCAAACCTGTCTGCGGAGGCAGGCAGCGTGGCACTTCCGCCCGTCTCTAAACGCAGCCCCAATTCAGCCGCCAGCGCCCTCACCCGCGGCAAATGCGTTGGGTCCTGCGCCTTAGCATCGCGTGAGTCCTGGAGGAATACCGCGTCGCATCCAAGTTCGCGCGCATAACGCAGCAGCCTGTCATCGTCCCAGTTCAATGCCCTTAGCGTGTAGGTGTTGATGCCTAGGGGAAAGCGATGTCCGGCTTGCGCCCATCCCAGTCCTGTCGAGCTCAGCCCCGTCAGCAGTGCACTGCAGGTTTGTAGAAAATGACGTCGTCTCACGACTGCGTCCTATCAGCTTGCGGCCCACAATCGAAGCGCTCCTGCCACCGTAGACATCCCCCACGATGTGCCCGCGATGCCGCCTCCGCATTGGGACGCCCATGCCCGCGATACCATCAAGGCTATGTTCACCCGCCGTCTCTTCTTCCGGTCACTGCCCTTCGCCGCGCTCGCCCTGCCTTCGCTAGCGCAGCGCCCCGCCCGCTTCGATGTTGCCGTCATCGGCGGCGGCACCGGCGGAGTTGCAGGAGCCCTTGCCGCTCTTCGCGCCGGAGCACGCGTCCTCCTCACCGAGGAAACTGACTGGGTGGGTGGCCAGCTCACCTCGCAACTCGTCCCCCCCGACGAGCACCCGTGGATCGAATCCACCGGCTGCACCCGTCTCTATCGCCAATACCGCCAGGCAGTCCGCGCCTATTACCATCAGCACTTCCCGCTCACCGCCGAAGCCCGTTCCCTACCCCACCTGAACCCCGGCAACGGTTCGGTCTCCCGCATTACCCACGAACCCCGCGTCAGTCTTGCCGTCCTGGAAGCCATGCTGCTGCCCTACCTCAGCGGCGGCCAGCTCACCCTCGCCCTCCGCCATAAGCCTATTGCCGCTAGCACAGCCTCCAATCGCGTGGAATCCGTCCGGCTCCGCCACCTCGACTCCGGCACTGAACACGACGTTGCCGCGTCTTATTTCCTAGACGCCACCGAACAAGGCGACCTCCTGCCCTTGGCACAAGTCGAGTACGTCACTGGCGCCGAAAGCCGTCGAGATACCAACGAGCCCACCGCTCCCGAATCTGCCCAGCCGGCCAATCTCCAGTCCTGCACCGTGTGCTTCGTACTCGGTCACCGTCAAGGTGAGGACCACACGATCGAAAAGCCTGCCAATTACGAATTCTGGCGCAACTACACTCCCAAGCTCACCCCGGCATGGCCCGGCAAGCTCCTTAGCCTCGTCTACTCCAGCCCCGCCACTCTGGCACCCCGCGAGCTCAGCTTCGACCCCACCCGCGACACCGTCCCGGGCAAAGGGCTCAACCTCTGGGTCTACCGCCGCATCCGCGACCGCCGCTACTTCACGGATACCGCCTCCGGTTCTGACCTCTGCCTGGTCAATTGGCCTCAGAATGACTATTGGCTGGGGAACCTCCACGAAGTGTCTGAAGCCGAGTACCAGCGCCACCTTGCCGCCGCTAAACAGCTCAGCCTCTCGCTCGTCTACTGGCTCCAAACCGAAGCTCCCCGTCCCGACGGCAGCCAAGGCTGGAAAGGCCTCCAGTTGCGCCCCGATGCCAGCGGCACGGCCGACGGCCTCGCCAAGTACCCTTACATCCGGGAGTCCCGCCGCATCCGCGCTGAATTCACCGTTACGGAAGAGCATGTCGGCGCCAAGGCACGCGCCGCCATCACCGGAAAAAGTGGTGACGACCTCCAGGCTACCCCCTTCGCTGACTCCGTTGGCGTTGGCAGCTACCGCATTGACCTGCACCCCTCCACCGGAGGCGACAACTACATCGACATCAGCTCCCTACCCTTCCAGATTCCCCTGGGCGCACTCATCCCCCGCCGCATCGACAACCTCCTGGCCGCTTGTAAGAACCTCGGCGTCACCCACCTCACCAACGGGTGTTACCGCCTCCATCCTGTTGAGTGGAACATCGGTGAGTCCGCGGGCTATCTCGCCGCCTGGTGCGTACAGAAGCAAACCACTCCTCGCGCGGTTCGCAACACGCCCCAAGCCTTCCAGGAATTCCAACGTGAGATCATCCGCCAAGGCGTTCAGGTAGATTGGCCCCGGTATACCGCCCGCTAGTGCATCCGCCTACCCGCCCACCCGCTCTCCGCTGGCGGCGATGAACACGTTCAAGGGGGGAATGCTCGCGGGTTGCCGATCGCAGTGGCCGGCACTACGGCAACATGGCCACGCCCAGCGCCTGGGTAAGTGGGTTCTGCCGCGCCAGGCCAATCGCAGCGAGCAACAACGGGCCCAGCGCCAGGGCCAGAAACATGGCCATGGAGAACGTGGTCAAGATCCACCCCCCCACTCGCGCGCGCCTCGATTGTTCCGCGGTGATATCCATCTGCATTCCCATTCTCACCTGTCAGCGGATATCAGTACAGCGAAAACAAACCTCCCCAAGTACCAGTACGGCCTACCCCTCGATTCGCTCCCTCCGAGGCTCGACTCTCAAAGCTCACGGAAGCACCCACAAACAAACGGTTTCCATGTTCACCAATCCACTACAGTCCGGGATCGGCCCCGCTCTAGGCTGTCGACCCCTCCCAACCAACTGCGGTCACCGTCCACTCTAAATCGTCGCTCCTGATCTCAAAGGATCAGAAATCCGAGATCACCATCGTCAAACCTTCCCATCACCTCTTCGATCGAGCGAGCGGCAGCGGGACCCGCCGTAAGGCTCTGGATGAAGCAGGATAGCTTGATTGGCGAGTTGGACACGGGATCTGGGACGCCGTTACGCAGATTGCGGCGAGGCTGCGGAGGCCGAAACTACCGAAGCGAGACGGGCGTTGCTTGGGAGACGCGACCAGGGATCACTTCAACTGCCGTAGACTGCCTTCAGTTTTGCCTGCGTCTTGGGGCCGGGAATGCCGTCAACGCGCAGGGGAGGGTGCTTTTGCTGGAATGCGATCACAGCTGCTTTGGAGGCTGCGTCGTGCTTGCCAGTTTGGGGTCCCGTCAGGTATCCCAGAAGCGCCAGCCGCGCCTGGACGCCAGTGAGCCACTCCACTGGAGGGAGCTTGCCGTTTCCCGTCGGCGCGGGGGGTGTGGGCTGCGCCACGGGAGGCTTGGCTCCGCCCTGCTTAGCCTGCACGAAGGCCTGAAAGTGGGCATCGAGTTCGGCAACGGATTGTACTTCGCCTGTATTGACGGCGACCAGCCCGACGAGGGGAATCATCAATGCGGACAGGTTCTCAAGGACGTTGAGGTACATCATCTGGGCACCCTCAATCAGCAGCATGGATCCTTTCCCAGCTCGAGTCATCACCTGTGCATTGCCGATGCCCTTCCAGGCGGGAACAAGTTTCTCGAACTCCACCAGCGCCTTGACGACGTGACCGGTACGGTCACTGATCCGCAACCTTCCCAGGCCATCTTTGAACAGATACAGGGTGTGGCCGGCAGGAGTCCCCGCCAGGGTTTTCCACTCAACAGCGAACAGCATTGCCTGGAAGGGCTTCAAGTCCTGGCCGGTCCGCATGAGGTGCTGCATGTTGGTGGGGTTTCCGAGATCCTTCACCTTGCCACCAAGAGCGCGAATGGCGGGCACAAGGTCATCAGCCCATATTGAGGGTAATTTGCTGACGGGAATCTGTTTGCCAGCGGCCGCGGAGAGATCATCAACCGTTGCAAACAGGGTGCCGGCGCCGGAATGACGGAGCGCTTTCGTGGCGGCCACCCAGGTGCAGATCCCAGCGCTACTAGCAGGGTCCTTCATGTGGATGGCCACTCTTGCAGCCGCGGATCCACCAATGTAACGGCTCACCCTGCCTGCTGGACCCGCCAAGGCAAGGAGGCGCAAGACGTCAGTGGCGACGCCTCCGGGCGTTCCGGATGCCATCCCCTCGCCGAAACGCAGGGCATCCACGAGACCTGCACCAAGTTCCGTAGGGATGGTAGCCACAGTAGCCAGCCCGATGCGCAGCACCGACGGATTGGCGTCGACATATTGCTGCAGCAGTTCCTTGTAGTCGTGGTGTTGCTTATCCCACCAATTCGCGAAATCACTTGCTGCCATGGTGTTCGTGCCCTTCTTTCATCCAGCGCGAGGGCGAATGGCTGGAATGGCGCGCTCCGGATGCGAAATGCCTCATTGAGGATAGCTATCTACCTGCTAAATGGGTTAGTGCGATTGCAAAGAGTACAGGATCACTCACCGCGGAGTTCCTTGAACAATACAGCCGCCTTGGAATGCGGGCATTCGCGGCTTTGGGATACCAAACGATTTGGCGCTACGATGGGACCTGTTGCACGCGGGGCCAAGCTGGAACGTGATGGTCTATCGGGAATATTTTCCAGGAGCACCCCTGTCGGGGTTTGTTGACCGGTTTTGGTATTGCGCCGGTCCCTCGCCGGCGCATCGCGTGGAACGAGTAATGCCGTCGGGCGCTCCTTCGCTGATCTTTGCTCTGGCGATGGATTGGTTAACAGGTCTTGCCGGTCCGAGCCTGGAGATCGAAGAACGCGGCGCCCCCGCGTTGGTAGTGACGCCACGAACAGAGTATGAAGTAGTTGCCACGGCTGACTTCGCACGGTTGGCCGGGGTTCACTTCCAGCCTTGGGGGCTGCGTGCGTTCTTTCCGGAAACTGAGGAAATCGTTCGTTGCAGCGGCGTCGATTTGGAGGCGATTTGGGCTAACGAGGCGAGGGTACTGCGGGAGCGGCTGCGAAATGCCAGATCCCCGGAAGCGCTATTCGCTGAATTGGAGCGTGCACTGATCCGCAAGCTGAGGCCGTTTCCAGGCTCTATGCGTCTATCTGCGGCAGTGAACCACCTGCAAAGGAACGAATCGGCGATCGTAGTGAGTCAGACGGCTGCCATGGTGGAGTGCTCAGAGAGGCAGTTGCATCGCGTTTTCACAGCCCATCTGGGCCTATCGCCCAAGCAATACTTCCGCGTCCGGCGCTTCCGCCGCGCGCTACACATTGCGGCACGTCAGGTCCACGTGGACTGGGTAGACCTTGCTCTGCATTGCGGGTACGCCGACCAGAGCCACTTTGTACGGGAATTCCGGGCATTCTCGGGGGTGAATCCGACCACTTATTTTGCGAAGCGCGGTGCATGGGCAGGGCACCTTCCAGTGGAAGCTGGCTCCCCAAGCGAAACAACCTCCACGGCATAGTCCGGTAGTCTCCCGCGTGAAGGGCGTCCGATTTGTCCAAGACGCATTCACCCGCACTGTGCAGAATAGGAAATGCGCGGACGTGCCAGGCGGCCTCATTCCCAATGAGTTCCCGGACGCATACTCGATTGGGAAGCTGAAACCGGATGGATGCTGCCGCCCTTCCGCAAGGGAAAGGAAGAGACACCAATGCCCAAACCCACTGGATTCCATACCATCACGCCGTATTTTGTGGTTCAGGATGCAGCCAAGGCAATCGATCTTTGGGTAGACGCGTTCGAAGCGGAACGCGGACATCTGGATATCGCACCAGAGGGGCGCATCCGTCACGCGCAGATTCGGATAGGCGACTCGCACCTGATGATTACAGACGGAAGCCCAGAGTATTCGTTCATGCAACCGATCCAGAAGCTCGGCGGAACGCCTGTCCATCTGTTTCTCTATGTCGAGGACGCGGATTCAATGTTTGCGCGAGCCCGGGCCGCGGGCATGGAGGAACTGATGCCGATGGCAGATCAGCCCTACGGCCGGTCCGGCGGTGTGACGGACCGCTTCGGCTTCGTGTGGTGGATTACCACGGCGCCCTGAATCTGGGCCGGCTGAGTGCTGGCCGCGTCCAGAATTGTTAAGTGGAAGCCATCCTCACTTTCCACTTGTGTTATATAATCTATTCGTTATATGATGAACCTCGACGCAGCGTTTACCGCACTTGGCGACCACACCCGCCGGGCGATCCTGGCCCGTCTAGCGAATGGGGAAGCAACCGTGATGGAACTGGCGGAGCCCTTTTCAATCAGCCAGCCTGCGATCTCCAGACACTTGCGAGTGCTGGAGCAGGCGGGCCTGATAACACGGCGGGTGGAGGGGGCAAAGCGGCCCTGTCGGCTGGCTCCAGGTGCCTTTGCGGAAATGGACCGCTGGCTAGCAATGATGCGTCAAGCGATGGAGTCCAATTACGCACGCCTCGACCAACTGCTGGCAGCACAGAACGAGACCAGAAAAGGACCGGAAATCTGATGTCTAAGCTGACCATAAGTACCGAAGGGGATCAGCACATCCTCATCACAAGGCGCTTTGCCGCATCGCCAGAGGCCGTGTTCCACGCGCATACTGACCCGGAGTGGATGAAGAACTGGCTGCTGGGTCCAGATGGCTGGACGATGCCGGTGTGCATTAGCGAACCGTGGCCCGGGGGACGGATTCGCTTCGAATGGACGGATGGCAAAGGAGGCGGATTCTACTTGACGGGCGAGTACGTGGAACTGGATCCGCCTCAGCGGATCGTCCATGTGGAACGGATGCACCTTCCGGACCCGACGCCGGACAACCACGTGGAGACGATATTCGAGGCGGACGGAGACGGCACTGTCTTGCGGATGCGGATGACGCTTCCGGATGCGGACACCCGGGCGGCGATGCTGGCGACAGGCATGGAGCATGGCATGGAGGCGTCGTATGCGCGGCTGGAATCTACGTTCCCCGGCCAAGTGAGTTAGGGCTGACCGATGTCAGAAACTGCAGCTTGGTTTTCCGGACTTCGCTCGTCCATGATCCCGGCTAGGTCGAAGCGGTGGCTCTGCTGGTGATAGGATGATTCGTGGACTTCAGGGAATGCCCTTGGGGCGTTGGAGGTGATATGGATCGTCGAGCTTTTTTGGGTACTTCCGCTGCGCTGGCGGCAAGCCCGGCCTTGCAGGGACAGAGTGGGGGAGGATACCGCTATAAGCTGCGTTATGCTCCCCGGATCGGGTTCGTGGGTAACTTGAGCATCCCCGACCAACTGGACCTGTATGCGCGTAACGGGTTTCTGCAGTTTGAGTTCAATGGGCTTCCGTCACGCCCCATGGACGAGATTACGGCAATTCGCAAGAAGATGGACGAGCTATCCATGAGCATGGGTGTGTTCGTGGTGAACCGGGGCGGGTGGAAGCCTACCTCCATGGGGGACCGCGGCGGTCATAAGGAGTTCCTGGAGGATTGCCGGAAGGCAGTGGAGATCCACAAAGTGGTGCGGAACGAGTGCGCCACGGTCACCTCTGGCCTGTCAGTGCCCCACCTCACCTTTGCCCAGCAAACGGCGAATAGCGTGGAAGTGCTGAAGCGGGCCTCTGACATCGTCGCGGGCACCAGCATGGTGCTGGTATTGGAACCGCTGAACTGGAAGGTAGACCACGCGGGCTACTTCGTTTCGTACATTGAGCACGCCGGGGAAATTATCGGTGCGGTGGACAGGCCGAACGTGAAGATCCTCTTCGACATCTACCATCAGCAGATCACCGAGGGGAACCTGATCAATCACATCCGGCACTATTACGAGTTGATTGGGTATTTCCAATCGGGCGACGTACCGGGACGCCGAGAGCCCTACACCGGGGAGATCAACTATCAGGGCGTGTTTAATGCGATCTACGATCTGGGCTACAAAGGATTGATTGGAATGGAGCACGGGCTGTCCGGACAGGGCATGGACGGGCTGATGAAGTGCTTTGAAGCCTACCGCAAGGCCGACGACTTCCCAACATCGTAGGTGAGGCAGCTGTTTAACGGCTTTCCATCCCGGGCAGTGGCGGGCGATTTCGTCCCGAAGCAACCACGCCTAAGTCTCGCGCGCCCAGCAGGTCAGCAATGCGGGGAGACTTGCGAAGTGAGTCGAGGCGGGGCTCAATGCGCATTGTGAGACGTTCCGCGCTTCTTCCGCGTATGGCGGCCTCGACGGCTCTCAACCCAAGGTCTGTATCGCCTAGCGTGGCAGCCAGCAGGAGCAGGGACGACGGGTGCAGCCTGCCCTGATCCACCAGCGGAGCGCGGGCCTCCAGCAACGTTTGGGCCGGGGTGCGATCGCCCTGTAGGGCGTGGAGCCATGCGCGATCCGTTGTCAGGACATCGGGGTTTAGCCGGGCGGCGTCGAGGTTCGCGTGGGCCTCCTCAAAGCGGTGAAGAAAGCCCAGGCTAAGTGCCAGGTAGTAGTGGGCCAAGGCGTAGCCCGGCTCACGGTCTAGCACTTTGCGGCATTCCTGGGCAGCGCCCTCGAAATCCTCTTGAAGATAAAGCAATTGACCCTTAAGACTGCCCAGTCGAGGGGAGGCAGGCTGGAGGCGAATGGCTTGTTCCACTAGGGCCTTTGCCCCCTCCAGGTCACCCATAGCCATCTTCAGGTAGGTGTAACCGTAATAGATGGAGAGGGATGAAGGATTGCTACGCAGGGCATCACGATAGTGGACCTCTGCGCGGTCAAGGTCCTCGCCTCCCAGCAATAGAACAGCTCCGGCAGCAGCAAGCGAAAGCGGATGTTGTCCGTCCATGGAGACCGCTTGGGATGCCAAGGGCTTGGCCTCCTCCAAGGCAAGTTGGGGGCTAAGCCCTCCAAGAGCCGTAAGTTGCACCAGGGCGAGGGCTGCTCCGGCATGTGCCTCAGCGGAGTTTGGTTCCGCCGCCATGGCGCGGGCGAAGTAATCTCGGGCACGGGCGGTCTCCGCAGGGCTCAGTTTTTCCAAAAGATGTTTGCCGATAGCGACATCGGCATTGCTGGTTTGGGCCAACGTCGGGGAGGATGACCGCCATAAGGCAAAGTTGGAAACAACCAGCGCGGTCACGACAACAAGCGCAAACACTGCCGCAGGGCGTGTCCATCGCACCAGCCTCGCGACCGCGAACAGCGGAATAGAACTGGCAAGCGCTTCCAGAGCCGGCGCGTCTGGGACAGAAGACGATGCAAGTTCCTGCGTCAACTCCCCCACAAAGCGGTAACCGCGCCGCGGTACGGTTTCGATGTACCGACCCTCGCCACTGTCGCCTTCAAGTGCCTGGCGAAGCATGGAGATGTTGCGGGTAAGTCCGCTCTCCACCACCACCACATCGGGCCAGACGGCATCCATCAACTGCTCTTTGGAGATCACCTCACCGGCGCGCTGCAGCAGCACGAGTAGGGTGTCGGCCACCTTGGGGGTGACGCGCACCAGTTCCCCATCGCGTTCCAGAATCCGGCCATCCAGCCGGAACCGGAATGGCCCGAAGCGATAGGCAATCACATTCGATGGTTGAGCAACGGCGTTCGGTACGGAGAACGGGTCTGTCTCAAGTTGTGAGGGCATACCCAATAGGGCGCAGCCTGAATCCAAGACAGCTCAATGTGTTTGGGATGCCGAGTCATCAGCTATTGGATTTTGCAGACAAGCAAATACTTCAGCTGATGGCCGCCGGACTTAGTGGGCCGGGCAAACTGGTGCATGACGCCCTTGCTGCGGCCGGAAACACCCGTAGAACCCTTCTTGGTCTTGCCCGTGAAGTGATACCAGCGGGTATCGAGCCCGCCCAGGCTGGAAGCGCTCTCGGTAACCAGCAGCGCATCTCCCGGCTTGCAGACCGAGTGCACAATGGCGATGTGCCGGGGGCTGTCCCAGATCAGCACATCCCTCGGTTGCACCTCGTCCTGGGTCTCGCGGATCAGCCCATCGGCGGCGTACTTCGAAGTGGGGGTGTTTGGACCATAGTGCCCATCGGCCTTCATCATTCGCAGGCGCCTCGTGTAGTTTCCCACGAAGCCATTGCAATCCAGGCCCATGCATCGGTCGGCCATCTTCTGGAGCGCCTCGTAGCTGGGTTCCACCTTCTTGGTGGCGATAGCCGCAGCCAGGGCAAGTTCAATGTCTGCTGGCGAACTCTTTCCGTTGAAGGCGCGGACGACGCCGGTACGATCCATCACCAGCGGCAGGTTCGGGTACCAGTCATCCTTCAAGTGATTAGGGATGACGATGGTGTCCCCAAGCTGGTCTTTTCCCATAATCTTCTTGTACCGGCTTCGCAGTGAGTTGATGACGGCATTCTTCATGGGACTTGCATGGGAGGCGGTGTTATTGCCATACATGCGGTACTTGTTTACTGTGATGGGACCAATGCGGGCGCCGGTTTCCGTGACCGCGTAGCAATTGCCCCAGTATTCCTGAAGCAGTTCGTGGGGGGTGATCATTCTTTCTTTCCTCCGTGGAAGCAGTTGGAGGAGGGGGACCCGGCTGGCGAATTCAGATGGGTGGTTTGGTTGCTGTACCAGACCGCTTCCCGCTCCTGGCCAGCAATGCGGAAGCAGCAGGCATCGGCGGTCACCATCCGGGCTTCCAGATTTGCTCCAGTGGGAAGAGGAATTTTGTAACGCAGGGGCCTAATCGTCTAACCGGCTCGTGGATAGGGAGTTAAGAGCAATAGCTTCAGCTTGGCCGAACGCTAGGTTTCTGCTTCTTTCCACTGTCGCTCAAGCAACTGGCTGTATTCTGCTGAAGCGTAGATCTCAAAGCTGAAGGTTTTGGCGGGAATGGCCACAAAGGGAGAAAGCTGCTGCCGGCAGGCGTACAGGTAGTCAGTAAACCTATGATAATCCAGCAGGAAACTCGGCGCGACGGTCTTGAAGTCCGGCATTTCCTTGAAAATTGAGCGGAGACCCAGCGCGCGCACGAAGATGTTGCGGTAATCCACGACTCCCCAACTCAGCAGTTTGCTGCGTACGTTGGGCGGGGTACTTTCGATGAGGTAACTGGCGAAGCTGTGGATTGTGTAGCCGTGGTCAGACAGTTCGGGCGTGCGTTCCACCAGGTCCACGCACTGTTGCAGCCAGCGCTCGAGGTCCTTGCCTACAAAAAACAACATTCTGAGCTCAAGGTATCGGCTGCGCGCCACCTTTTCCACGAGTTCGTCCTCGGTTTGCTCATCGGTAGGCAGCAATCCATGCAGCATGAGATTAGCCCGGGAGCCTTCCAGCATATTCTCCGGAGAGCTTTCCTCCGCTAAAGGATGGAGAATAAGCGGCGGCAGTTCCAAACGGACAGCGGTCTGGCGTTTTGTGGATTGCATAGCTACTATTCGTATCGGCGCGATCAGATGATTACGTGGCCAATACTACCGCGCTACCCTCTGAGGCAAGACGTAATGGTGCTCCGTCACTACACTCCTTGGCTCGTTGCCGGAATCGGAAACGTATCACGCGAGTTAGGAGTGAGGCGTCCCGGAGGGCACATTTCTGGGAGGGCTAACCCAAGGATAGGTCGTTTGAAGGCGAGTTTCAAGAGCGCGAAGAAGCGTTTGGGTCCAGTGGTACTAACCACCCCCATGATGGGGGAGAAATTAATGCGAAAGTGACGCTATTCGAAATCGAAGGGGTTGGATGGTACGACAGCTTCGCGAAAGGGGCGTTCGTGTCCGGGGTTGGCGCCGCCGCGAAAACGCAAAGGCTGTTGTGGACTTGCCATCGCCTCCACCAAGTCCAACGCTACCTTCAGTACCTGGGCGGTTCCTTGGAGGTCAACGCGGTCCGACGTATCGCGCGGGGTATGGTATTCCATGTGCAACCCAGTGAATAAGAGAACCGCTGGTATACCTGCATCCAGAAATGTACCGTGGTCACTCATGTTGTAGGGGTAGTCAGGCAGGGGTTTCAGGCTAAGTCCCTGTCGATGCGCAGATTCACTAGCCAGACTTCTAATTTCCGGTA
The DNA here is from genome assembly GCA_036821995.1 of Bryobacteraceae bacterium. Lineage (GTDB taxonomy): Bacteria > Acidobacteriota > Terriglobia > Bryobacterales > Bryobacteraceae > JACTMJ01. The sequence goes on along the minus strand of DAISIM010000035.1, from coordinate 18,493 downwards.
CGCTGTCGAGGCCAGCGCTGAAGAGTTCCTTCTCGCGCAGGCGTCCTACCATATCGAAATTCAGCATACCCACCAGCTTCCGGCCAGGGAGCGACTGCTGATGGACGAAGTGCGTCGAACCGAACAGACCATGCTCCTCGCCACCAAATGCCATGAATAACACAGATCGTCCAGCAGGACCGGCATCGCGCTGGCGTCGGACCAGGATGCGGGCCAATTCCAGCATGGCAGCCACCCCGGAGGCGTTGTCATCGGCACCCGGATGGATCCTTCCGCTCCCGCGATTGTCCATGGAAAAGCGCTCGCCGCGGCCCACGTGATCATAGTGGGCACCCACAACGATATACTCCCCATTCGAGGGGTGTCCCGGCAACCATCCCATCACGTTGATGCCTCTTGCGGAGGCGCCGTCAATCCTCACCGAAATGGACATCCGGTAGGCCGTCGAGAAGGGCTGTGAGGAGGGTTGACCCGTATCGTCAATTCGACGCTGGAGGCCGGACAGTGACCACCCCTGTTCGGTGAAGAAGGGAGCAATGGCGGAAGCTCGAACGGCGATGACGGGAATAGGCAGCAGCGCCGGCCCTGTGGAGGCAGCGAAGGCCGGCAGTTCGGCTTCGTCGTCAGCGGGAAGGCGGTTGCTAACAATGATCAGCGCCTTGGCCCCGCGCTGGGCAACCGCCCGGGCCTTGGCGGCAAAAGATGCGTGGCGAGTGAAGTCAAGCCCTGAGAATCGGCTGTCTGCGCTCCGCTCCTGGGGCTCGCGGCGTAAGGCGATCACCACCTTGCCGCGAACGTCGATCCGGTCGAAGTCATCGTACTCGAGTTCCGGGGCGTGGATGGCGTAGCCTGCGAAGACCAATGGGGCATCCCTTAGCTTTCCATTGGCACTGAATGGCAGGGGGACAAAGTCCTTGTGAAGGATCCATTTCGAGCGTGAGGCGGGGCCGCTAAGGGAGATCGAGTTCTGGCCGCCGGCATCGGATACCTTCAGGTTTAGGCGTACCGGAAAGTCCTGCCGATAGCCCATTTTGGGGGCTGGTTCCAGCCCCAACTCGCGGAAGCGCGCCTCAATGAAGTCAGCGGACTTGTCGGCGCCTTGAGACCCAAGAGCGCGACCAGCGAAGTCGTCGCTGGTCAAGGCCTCAACGTCGGCACGAAGATGGCTCACCTGGAAATCCGGGTGATCGAGGTGAGTAGGGCCGGTGGTCCGCTTAGCAGAGGCAGCGCTCCCATCATCTCCGGCGCTGACGATTTCCGTCCCGGCGCCGGCTTTAGCCGCTGTCTTCCCGGCCTTCTCAGTGCCAGAAAGAGGGAGAGCAATGAGGCTTGTCGCGATGATGACGCATAGCAGGACTTGCCACCACGATGCTCCCCGCCAGGGATTCGGTACAACGCGGCGAGAACCGGACAAGCCAGCGATGTTCATTGCGGGAAGAGTCCTGGAAGACTGACGCTGCAGCATGCTTCCTTGGATGCCTGTTTGCGGGTGGCCTGCTTCATCTGGAAGTCAAGTTCCGTATCCACAATTTGTTTGATGGCAGCCCAAGTAAGCTTGCCTGTAACCTGACGGCCATTCACGAATAGGGTGGGGGTGGAGTTCAGCCCCATCGCCAGAGCCTGCTTGGTGCTGGCGGTGACAGCAGACTGCGCGTCTGGAGACTGTACGCACTGCTGCAAGCGCAGGGGGTCCACACTGGCTTGCGTTGCCCAACCCTGCAGCTTGGCGTTGAAATTGGTGGCGGTGATTTGAGGCTGGGCCTCAAACACCCAGTCGTGATACTTCCAAAAGGCGTCGTGGCTCTGGGCGGCAAGGCAATGCCCTGCGACGGCGGCAGCCTGTGCCCAATCGTGGATTTGTACCAACGGGAAATCCAGGAAAACCATGCGTACGGCATCGGGATAGGCTTGTAGCAGATTGGCCCTCAGCAGTTGGCCCTCCTCCCGGCAATAACCGCATTGGAAGTCACTGAAAACGGCCACGACGACAGGCGCCTTGGCCGGACCAAGCGAAGGACGTCCGTCAAGTTGCAGGGCGGACTGCTCAGCTTCAAAGGGATAGCTGGCTGTGCGGAAGACGGTTTTTCCAAGACGATCGGAGGTGCTACCTCGCACCAGACGGCTTCCATCGGGCGCGACGAAAAATTCCTGCTTCAGTGAAGCACCGGGGACGCTGGCGGTGACCTCAAGTTCCAGATACCCAGGTAGCGTCGACGATGGCACCAGTTCACTGAGTGCGACGGTGACGTTGTCGCCCCAAAGATTGAGGTAACGGATGTAGTCCTCAAGTGCTTTCGGATCCACTGCGGCCTGAGCGGTGGATACCTGAGCGTTAGGGGTGTCGCTGGAAGGCGGCGCGGATTGCGCAGTCGCTAGAAAGAGGGCAAGGCAGCAGAGCAGCATCAACCGTATGGAAGTCATGCAGAATGTCATCATCACAATACACACAGGACGAGCGCGGCGCCATACCGTTTCGTCCTCCTCCCAGAATACCTTGCCGCCGGACTGGGGCTGCCAAACGGGCATCGAGTGGCACCAGGCAGACTACAAACGAATGCTGAGGCCGTCAGCCAGGGAGTTGCGATACGCCTTCCAGGCGGGCACCACCCCAATCAAAAGTCCCGCTACCCAGAGGCATCCCAAATAAATGAACTCCGTAGTGCCCAGAGCGCGAATTGGAATGTAGATGCCGAAGTGCTGCTCCACAATCGGTTGTGCGCTAAAGGCCGCCGCGTACAGCAAGGCAATCCCCAGCAGACTGCCTACGAAGGTGAGCAGACCGGATTCCATAATCAGCAGAGAGCTGATCTTCCCTTGGCCAAGGCCTACGGCACGAAGAATTGCCATCTCGCGGCGGCGCTCCTCCAATGTGGTGTAGACGGCCACCAGCATCCCAAGAAAGCCAACAATCACCACGATGACGCTCACAACGCGAAGGGCGTCCTCGGCATAGCCGACCACGGTCCACAGTTCAGCCAGCGTAACGCCGGGAAGGATGGCCATCAGCGGTTCGCCCCGATAGTCGTTCACTTCACGCTGAAGGCGCAAACTATCAATGCGGCGATTGGCCCGCAGCAGGAACGACGTGACGTTCTTGATCTCAAGAGCTTCGGGACGAATCTGGTCAGCCGCAATTTCCTCGCCCAGCATGGGGGGAGCACCATCTTGCCAGTCAATGTGTAGTGCCTCCATGCCGTGGAGGGTGATGTAGAGCGAACGGTCAATGGGAGTACCCGTCTTGGCCAGGATGCCGGTGACTGAGAAGGGCTTGTCGTCATGACCTGCTGCGCCGCCTACTGACTCGGTCATGCCGTGGCTGAGGGTAATCTTGTCGCCCAACCGGTAACCAAGTGCTTGGGCCACATCACTTCCAAGCGCCACGTCGAAGATGCCCGCGGGTTGCTTACCCTCAATGAAGGTGACTTCGCGATCCCCATAGTAGCGATAGTGCTGGTAAAAGGCGTTCGTTGTACCCACCACACGGTAGCCCTTGTGACTGTCGCCCAATGAGTATGGGATGGTCCAGGCTACCGCTTTGTGATTCGCAAAATGTTGGTAAGCCTGATAGCTGACGTTGTTGGTGGCGTTGCCGATCCGGAATACCGTGTACAGCAGCAGGTTGATGCCACCGCTGCGCGCGCCAACGATGAGGTCAGTGCCGCTAATGGTGTTGGCGAAGGCGTCGCGGGCGCCGGTACGGACCTGTTCCACAGCAAGCAACAGACCCACGCTACAGGCAATCGAGCCTAGGGTAAGCAGGGTGGTGAGCTTGCGGTTGAGCAGTGATTTCCAGGCCAGTTGAATCAACATCGGGTGTCCTCAGGCATGGGAGTGCGTCGCGTTCGCCTCTAGCTGCGGGGCAGCGAGATTGATGTCGCGCAAAGCAACCTGCCGGCTGAACCGCGACATCAACGTCTGGTCGTGGCTAACGAAAAGCAGCGTAGAGCCGGCTGCGTCGCATCGCTCAAACAGCAGGTCGAGAAACCGACCGCGGTGGTCGTAGTCGAGCGCGGATGTCGGCTCGTCGGCAATCATCAAAGCGGGCGCGCCAATCATGGCGCGGGCTGCAGCTACCCGCTGCTGCTGCCCCACGCTCAGTTGCAGGACGTTGCGACTAAGGTAGGGCCCCAAGCCTAGATGCGTCGCCAGCCGCCGAGCTTCGCCACGGAGATCCTTGTCATTCAGTCGCGCGCGGCGTTCCGCGCTCACCTGGCAGGGCAGCATGATGTTCTCTTCCACGCTCAGGTAAGCAATCAGGTTGAACATCTGGAAGATGTAGCCAAGATTGGTGCTGCGAAAGGCATCGCGCTTAGCGGAACTGAGGGAGGCCATGTCAGCACCCAGCACGCGAAGTGTTCCCTGCTGCACTTCCAGCACACCAGCAATCAGCCCCAGAAGGGTGGTCTTGCCGGACCCGCTAGGACCGTAAAGAAAGGCATGCTGCCCGCGCTCCAGACGGAAGTCCGGGATATGAAGCACCTCAGGACCACTAGGATAAGCGAACCGAAGTCCGCGAGCCTCAATAGCAGGGGTATCGCCGGGGGTGGATTTTGATTCTGGAGTCATACTGGGGATTTAGGTCTAGACCTAGTCCACGTAGTCTGCCTGCTTGACGCCTTCCAGGCTGAAGGACACTTCGCCGTAAGGGCTTTCCACGGTTTCAATCTTCAGCCGGCCCTCAATCCAGTAGGGATCCCACATCGTGAACTTCACCTTCTTCCCCTTGGCCATCAGGACGTGCACGATCTGGTTGGGGGGCGGGGGAGGCACGTGAATACAGGCACCCTGGTAGGGCACTAATAGAAATTCGGTGGCCTCTGTGGCGGAATCCTCCAGAGGAACAATAAAGCCGGGGACCCGGACCAGTTTCTTGTCCAGCGCCTTAAGTTCCTCAGCAATGTCGCCGGTTCGATAGTTGAACTTACGCAACATGCTCCACGTGACTTTCTTGGGGACGTCGGCCTGTTGGCCGTAAGCGGGGCTAGCCAGCGGAACGTCACCGGCTACACTCAGCAGCAGAACAATGCCCACGAGGGGCACCGCTCGCAGCAAACGATGGGCAAAAGTCATGGGCACAATTCCTCAGCGGCTGACATTCTCGATACAGGTGGTGGCGGCGATGCCGCCCCGCATCTGGATAGATGCGCGTGCAAACAATTCCGTTTTGTCCTTCTGGCAGCAATCGTACGGATGGTGCTGGAGGGTCACCGTAGCCACCGCGCAAAGTGCCGGCGGGCGACAAGGCAGCCGTTGCAGTCTGTTTCCAGCATAGCGGAAGGGAAAGACCGTTGAGGAGTCGGACTCAACCAGGTACCCGCCGCGCTAAGCGGGCGGACACTCACCGAACGGCCAACCTTGAGTGTCAGCGTTTCCCTCAACAGAGGGATTCTAGCTAAGCTGGGGATATTGCCTGAAGCGAGTTCGTTCGTTATACTCCGACTGCAAGGTATGAAATACTCCGATTGGTAGGTTTTCTGTGCTCAAGCATCTTCCCTTCCCCAAAATCCAACACCTTCAAGCTGCACTCTCATCGTACGGAACCGGTTTGCGGATTCGTGTGGTGGCCCTGTTCCTTGCTCTAATGGCCGTTAGCGCCGCGATGGCCCAGATCACCGTTTCGCCGATTGGCAAGCAGGTACCCTTCAATGCGGGCACATCCAGCTTTGCGGTGAATGCGCCCGGTGGCACCACGTGGAATGTGGAAGTGATTCGTGGCATTGACCTGGTAGGTGTTGACTCTCCTGATATCTCGTGGGTGAGCATCACAAGCAACACGACGCAGACCGGCTCAGGAACAATCGCGTTCAACTACGCGGAGAACCCCGAGTTGTTCCCGCGGACAGCACGCTTCTTCATCCGGGTGCAGGGCAGCGACACGATTGTGGCCGAGCACCGCTTCGTGCAGGAGCCGCCAGATTCCAGCGTGATCCTCAACCCCACCACGATTAATATCGATGGCTTCGGCGGCGACCGGACAATCAGCGTGGCACTTGGGCCACAGACCCCCTGGACTGCCACGACGGCCAGCGCCTGGATCCAAATCTTGACAGGACCCAGCACCGGACCCGGCGACCTGCTCATCCGCATTGCGCCAAACTTTACCGGGCAGAATCGCACCGGGAGCGTGAGTGTAGGTCCCGCGTCAGTAACCGTAATCCAGACCTTCACGGAGGCTACCTTTACCCTTGGCTCGACGACGGCGAACTTCCCCTTTGGCGGTGGAAACGGGTCCGTCTCGGTGACGGTAAACCCGGCAGGTGCTCCGTGGCAGGCGACCTCGAACAATGCATTCATCGTGATCACGAACGGAGGCGCCTATACAGGCACCGGAACCGTAACCTACACCGTTGCCAGCAACCCGAATGAGACCTCCCGGCAGGGAACAATTACCATTGCGGGCCAGACTTTTACGATTACCCAGGACGCAAATCCGGGAGAGCCCGATGGCGAGCTTTCCAGCTCAGTGAATAATCTGAACTTCCTTTCGAACCCGCTGGGCACGTCCTCCCTGGAGCGGACCGCAACCATCAGCAGCACCGGGGATTCACTGTCGTTCACCGTACAGATCAATAACGCGGCTTGGCTCACCGTGATGCCCATGGCCGGCGTGACGCCCACGACGCTTACCTTCGTGGCAAATCCTGCGGGTCTTGCGCCCGGGCTCTACGCGGGCACGGTCGTGATTTCTTCCCCAGACAGCCCATCAGTGACCATCGGGGTAAGCCTGGAGGTGCGCAGCACTGACTTCACCCGACGGCCGCTGAACGCATCGCCACGATCGCTCTACTTCAGCCGGATCTCCGGAGGAGCAGTTCCGCCTCCGCAGCGCATTCGGCTGGGTAACCCCGACGACATCATCCAGGCAAGCATCCAGGTGACGGCTAACAACTGGCTGGCCGCCAGCGTGAATCGAGACGCCAATGGACCCGGCATCCAGGTAGTGATCCGCAATGTCACTCTGTTGCCCGGCGTGTACGACGGCAAAATTGAAGTGCGCAGCCGGGAGGGAGAGTTCCTGGACATGGAGATTCCCGTCCGCTACGTGGTGCAACTTGCCCCGGCGGGTGCCCCGGTGATCTTCTCCGGCGGTGTCGTGAATGCTGCCAGTTTCCGCGCGGGCGGTGCTCCGAATACATGGATCAGCGTGTTTGGCTCCGGGTTGGCCAGCACCACAATGGGATGGAACCCATCCACTGTGCAAGGCTCGCTTTTACCAACAAACCTGGGCGGCACGGAAGTGTTTATTGATGGCGTACGAGCGCCCATTTCGTTTGTCAGCCCGTCCCAGGTGAACGCGCTGGTACCAGGGCTCACAACGCGGGGTTGGGTGGAGGTGCAAGTAAGGTTGAACAGCCAGCCATCGCTGTCGGGCTACCTCTTCCTGCGCGATGCGGATCCCGCCTTCTTTGTGTATGCGCCAGAGAACGGCAAGTTCCCTGCCGCCCAACATCCAGATGGAATGGCCGTGGGACCCACAGGCCTCTTCCAGGGGGGACCGCCTTCACGACCCGCAACCGCGGTAAGCGACGTGGTGCTTTATGGAACAGGCTTTGGCAACACGGTCCAGACCCTTGACCCGGCACTTTTCTTCCAGGGCGCGGCAGAGTTGCTGGACCTGGGCGAGTTGTCCATCAGGCTGGGTGTGTCGCCGTCCAACGTGACCTTCGCCGGGGTGGTGGCGCCTGGGCTCTATCAGGTGAACATCCGGGTACCCAGTCTGCAGCAAGGAGACTACTTCCTGAATGCGGCTCTGGGTGACCTGACAACGCAACCTGGATTGGTGCTTCTGGTTAGGCAGCCATAGCTGCCGCCCTAGGCTTCACTCCTTTGTTACTGATTCAGTGCAACAGCGCCGTCGCTAGCAGTAGCTCGTGGCGGCGCTGTTGCTTTTTCAGTTGAAGTGGAATATCCATCGCGTGAGCGGTTCCTTCCCAGGACAAGATGATCCTGGGCAAGCCGCAGGCGATGAACCAAAATTTTGCAACAATTTACAATATTTTGTTTCCACTAACCCGCCCCGTTTGCACTACGATAGGGGGAGGGTCGAGTTTCATGGCGACTCGCGCCGGCAAAGGGCCTGCGCCGGTCGCGCTTCGATCCGCGAAAAGGTGGTCTGCGATGTGCCGAACTCTTGTGATTGATTCGTACTCAACCGGGAGGCGCGCAGTAGCCTCCAGCCTATGCGGTGGATTGCTTCGCTGGATACTGGCGCTGACGATGATGGTCGCGTCGCCACTGGCTCCTGGGCAAGCGGGCCTTACCGTTTCGCCGCCCAATGGCACTTTCTCCGGTGTAGGCGGAACGCTGGATTTCGCCGTGAATGCACCCGCGGGGACGCCTTGGACCGCCACTAGCAATGCGGACTGGCTCACGGTGGTCAGCGGTGGCAGCGGCACTGGGCCGGGCACCATCCGCGTAACAGCCGAAACGAATGAAACCAACCTCAGCCGGGATGCCCGCCTTTCGGTAGGCGGCTTCACCGTATTCCTTGTTCAGGATCCGCTCTTTGCAGTGATTCGGTTCCTGCCGGACGCCATTACAGTTCCAGCCACCGGCGCGCAGCGTTCCATCACAGTGGTGGTGGAGCCGCCCAATCTGGCGTGGCAGGCAACTACCAATGTTGATTGGCTTACTGTGATCACCGGCAGAGATGTGGGCTCAGGGCAGGTGAACTTCGTCGCCGCAGCCAACACGACAAACTTTGACCGCGTGGGCGAGATTCAAGTTCTGGGCCGGGCGCTTACGGTCACCCAGCCGGGCTCATCGGCGAGCTTCACAATCGCACCCGCGTCCGCCACGGTTCTGTTTAACGGGGGTGGTGGCCAGATTGCAGTTACCACCCAGCCGGAGGACACCAAGTGGGGAGCTTTCGCCTTGAACCCATGGATCAGCGTACTTGGTAACTCATTCACCGGCAACGCTGTGGTGACCTATACGGTGGAACAGAATCCATTGGGCCAGCCCCGGCAGGGCGGGATCCGCATTGCCGACAAGCTATTCACCATTACACAGGATGCGAACCCCGATCCCCTGGATCCGATTGATCCCACGGTACCAACATCCACATTCCGGCTGTCCAGCGGAGTGGTGCGTTTCTCCGCGATTGAGGGCAGCACAACGGAGGTATCGCAGTCCCTCGGCATTCTCAGCACGGACGAAAACGTCAGTTTCGCCGTGGAAGTGGAAGGCGCACCTTGGCTGAGGGCGCGGCGGACAACGGGAACCACACCCGATAACATCGTGTTCTCCGCCGACCCCACAGGGCTGCAAGAAGGGCGTTACTTCGGCACCATCCGCCTGCGCTCCACCAGCAACACGGCGGTGCTGGAGATTCCGGCTCAGCTTCAGGTGAACCCGCCTCCGGGCACGCCTCCCCGGCCTGCACTGCGGCCCAGCGGACTCTTCTTCTCCCGCATCGTCGGGCAGCCAGTCCCCGAATCACGTTCCGTGCGCGTGGGCTCCGACGGTCAAAACCTAACCGTAACGCTCTCCACCAGCTTGCCTGTGCCATGGCTGCAGATTGCCAGCGCGTCTGACTTTTCCGGAACCCGAGTAATCGCGGTCATCCGTAATGTGAACATGTTACCTGGCTTGTACGAGACCGAGATCATCGCATCCAGCCCAAACAACCTGTTCACCACTGTCAGGATCCCGGTATCCTACCGGGTGCAAATGGCCCCCATGGGTAAGCCATTCATTAGTTCTGCTGGAATTGTGCACGCCGCCAGCTTTGAGGAAGGGATTGCCACCAACACGTGGATCAGTATCTTCGGTACGGACCTGGCGAAGACCACCCGTACCTGGAGCGCAGCTGACTTCCAAGCTGGCGCACTGCCGCTGAGCCTGGATGGCGTGGAAGTAGCCGTGGGTGGAGTAAAGGCTGCCATCGCCTACGTAAGCCCCACCCAGTTGAACATTCTGGCGCCGAAAACCGATGCGACGGGCCGCAAGGAAATCGTCGTTACGGTTGATGGCGTACCTTCCGATAGCGGCGTGGTGTACTTCACCGATGTCCTGCCGGCCTTCTTCACCTTTGGTCCGATGAGCGGCAAGTACGCAGCGGCGCTGCATCTCGATGCGGCCCCGGTAGGTCCGGCGGACCTGTTTGCCACTGGAACTCCAGCGCGTCCGGCCAAGCCAGGCGCGGTCATTCAGGTCTTCGGCTCTGGCTTCGGGTTAACCAATCCGCCGGCTGACCCCACCCGGTTGCTGAGCAGCCCGGCGTCGCTGATTGACTTCGGCGACCTGCAGATCCGCATCGGCGGCCAAGTGGCCACCGTGGGCTTTGCGGGCCTCTCTGGCACGGGCCTGAACCAGTTCAACGTGACGGTGCCTACGTTAGCTGCTGGCGACCACGAAATCGTGGCCACCATCGGCGGTCTAACTACCCGGACGGGCGTATTCATCCACGTGCAACCCTAACTTTGGAACGCAGCCTATGGACGTCTCGCGGCGTCCATAGGCAATCCGAAACCAGAAATAAAAGCAGAACGGCCCGGCAGGTAGCCGGGCCGTTCTGCTTTTACGAATGTTGTCCAGGCGGGTTATTCGTCCGCCGCGGCCAACTTCTCACGCTGTTCCTTCAGCACTGCCTTGCGGCTGAGTTTAATGCGGTTGCCTTCCAAAGCCAGCACCTTCACCAGGATCTGATCGCCCTCATCCAGCTCGTCTCGGACGTTCTTGATGCGGGTCTCGGCAATCTCGCTGATGTGCAGCAAGCCATCGGTGCCAGGGAAGATCTCTACGAAAGCACCGAAATCAGCAATGCGCACCACCTTGCCGAGGTAGGTCTTGCCCACTTCGGCAACTGCCATGATGTCGGAGATCATGGCGAGGGCCTGCCGCGCTCGCTCTCCATCACTGGCAAACACGTTTACAATGCCATCGTCGTTCACATCAATTTTCACGCCAGTAGCGTCCACGATGCCACGGATCACCTTGCCGCCGGGGCCGATGAGTTCGCGGATCTTGTCGGTGGGAATGGTGGTGGTGTAGATGCGCGGAGCATAGTCACTGATCTCCGTGCGGGGTGACTGGATCGATGCATTCATCACATCCAGAATCTCCAGCCGCGCCTTGCGCGCCTGATACAAAGCCTCGCGCATCACTGCCGTTGTAACGTTGGGCACCTTGATATCCATCTGCAGGGCGGTGATGCCCTCAGCGGTGCCAGCCACCTTGAAATCCATATCGCCGTAATGATCTTCCGCACCAGCGATATCGGTAAGCACAGCGTAGCGATCGCCGTCGTTCACTAGGCCCATCGCGATTCCCGCGACGGGTGCCATCAGCGGACATCCAGCATCCATCAGCGCCAGACTGGCACCACAAACAGACGCCATGCTGCTGGAGCCGTTGGATTCCAGAATGTCACTCACAACACGCAGGGTGTACGGGAACTCCTCGTCGGGCGGCAGCACGTTCAGCACCGCTCGTTCGGCCAAGGCACCGTGGCCGATCTCGCGCCGGCCCGGGCCTCGCAGGAAGCCCACCTCACCTACGCTGAAGGGCGGGAAGTTGTAATGCAGCATGAAGCGCTTGGAGGTAACGGCAGCGTCCAGCGTTTCCATCCGCTGCTCGTCTTCCTTTGATCCCAGGGTGCAGGAAACCAGTGCTTGCGTTTCGCCGCGCGTGAATAGCCCAGAGCCGTGAACACGGGGAAGGATGCCCACCTCGGCTTCCACTTTGCGCAGTTGGTCAAACCCACGTCCATCCGGTCGGCGCTTGTCGTCCAGAATCTGCTCGCGGAAGACCTTCTCCTTCAGTCCGTTAAAGAGCTTGCCAGCCAGCGCGCGCTTCTCGGCTTCTTCCTCGGGAATGCTGGCAATCACCTTTTCCTTGGCTGCCGCCACCTTGGCGTAACTCTCCAACTTGGGGTACTTCTCGGTGTTGAGTGCGTCTTTCAATTCGTCGTGAATCAACGCATCAATCTGCTTGGCCAGTTCTTCGTCGGTAACCGCGGGTGGCACCGACTGCTTGGGCTTGCCCGCCTTGGCCACCAGTTCACGGATGCCGGCGTTGATCTTCTTGCAAGCGGAGTGGCCAAAATCAATGGCATCCACAATCATGTCCTCCGACACCACCTTGGCGCCGGATTCCACCATTACGATGCCTTGGTCAGTGCCGGCAACGGTGATGTTGAGGGTAGATTCGCGCAGCTCATCGAATCCGGGATTGATGACGAACTCGCCGTTGATGTGGCCCACGCGTACGGCGGACAAGACTTCGAAGAAAGGAATGTCGCTGATGGCAAGAGCGGCGGCGGCGCCCACCATGGCCAGGGTGTCGGGGTCGTGATCAGGGTCCGCGCTCATCACCATCGCCATCACCTGCGTTTCATTGCGGAACGTAGGTGGGAATAGCGGACGAATGGGACGGTCAATTTGGCGGGAGGTGAGAACTTCCTTTTCAGAAGGCCGCCCCTCACGCTTGATAAAGCCGCCAGGGATCTTGCCCATGGCGTAGTAATACTCGCGGTAATCCACCGTGAGCGGGAAGAAATCAATTCCCACTCGCGGGCTGGTGCTGGCACAGGCGGTGGCAAGCACCAGACTGTCGTCGCAGCGAACGACCACCGAACCGTTGGCCTGCTTGGCCAGCTTGCCGGTTTCCAGAGTGATCTGGCGATTGCCAAGATCGATGGTTACGGAATGTTGCATCGTGTTGTCCTTTTGTTGACTCAGGGCAGAGGTCCCGGTGGTGAGGCTTCCCAAGCGGAAGCAATAACGCGAAATGCCAACGCCCCTCTGTAGGAGCGTTGGCGACGGATACACGAAGGGCGTGAATGCGGCGAGAGGTGGAGAGATCCAGTGCGGTCGCGGGCAGCCGGCGCCCTGCGCATCAGGCCGCCCTAGCGGCGAATGCCTAAACGCTGGATCACTTCCGCATACCGCTGTGGGCTCTTGCGCTTCAGGTAAACCAGAAGACGACGACGCTGCGCCACCAGGGTCAACAGACCGCGGCGGGAGTGATGGTCTTTCTTGTGGGTCTTGAAGTGCTCAGTAAGTTCCAAAATGCGGCGGCTCAAAATAGCCACTTGCACTTCTGGGGAGCCGGTGTCGGTGTCGTGCTGGCGGTAGTTGGAGATGATCTCCTGCTTTTCAACAGTTTCGAGTGCCATCCGGTGGTCACTACTCCTTTGTCAGTGCGTAATTGCCCTTGTACTTTGTTCAGGATAGCACAAGCAAACTGGTCGAGGGGAGGCTCGACGCCGGTTGCGGCTACTTCGCGGAACGCACGGAGGACCCCTTCCCTAACCTGGGGGTCCCCCACTGCGGCACTTCCTGCAATCGCGCTTTGATCAGAAATGCCGGATCTGAAAGTACTGGCCGCCCACCGAACGGATGCCAGATTCGTACTTGGCAAGGAACACCATGAAGGATTCGGAGTACTGCCGGCCACCATCTGGATCGATGATCTTCATGGACGTGCCGGTAGGTTCGCCATTGCCACTCATGCCTTCAAGGATGCGGGAATGGAGGCCTGTGTTCGGATTCACCGTTACTGAAGCGCCAATCCACAACAGTCCTCGCTCCCGTAGGAGTCTCGCCCATTCATCGATTGGCAGGTTCATCATCGGCTGGTGCGACATGCGGGCATCCTGAAGAAAAGCGCCGAATTCAGTGGAAGGCAAGCCCTGGGCTGTCGGTGGGAAGGACTTGTCGTAGTGAGTCGCCCACTTCTGGCCAACCTTCAAGACCGCGTCACGAATGCCATAGCTGCTCTGATCTTTCCAGGAGCGCATCATGCAGTACACCGTAGCCCAACAGCCCATCGGGCTGGGCTGCGCCAACACCGTCTTTGTCCCGGGAACAGAGTATGGCACCCCAGTATTGTTGGACGGTTTTGGGGGCGTCGTTGTAGGCAGCAGCTGATCCAGCTTTGTCATGCTCTGACGCCCCACCACACCATCGACGCCCAAGCCATACTTCTTCTGGAAGGCCACCACGGAATTGTATGTCTCAGAGCCGAAGTCTCCATCGGGGCTGCCACTCTTCGTGGACTTCGGCATGGCGAAGCCCAGGTCAATGAGCGCCTGCTGCACAATGGCCACCGCGGGACCCTTCTCCAGCTTCTTCATTGCCGGACTATTGTTTGCGGCCTGCTGGAGGCGGGCATTGTTCTTGAACCGCGGAGAATCCAGTGCCATGGGGGACGCTCCTGAACAGCAAGTTTGTTCGTCATTGAAGGACGCGGATTATTCCCCATCTTGCGATCACAGATACTCACTTTCGATGCAGGGCAAACTTCCTTGGCAACGTAGCGGAGGCTTCGGGGCGGAAGCTCAGCACCAAATGCAACGCCGTTTTCGTATCAACCAAGCCTCTTGCGATTAGAGCAAGGTACCGAAGGTGGGTGGGTTCCGGATAGCAAAGGGTATCCACCGGACCGGATTCCGTGGACAACACCTGATACCGGATGCCGTCAGCCCCAGAAATGCGTGATCAATCATCCCTCTAACCATCTGGAAGTGGCTGGAGATAGGTTGCACGAGCGTGCAGGACCTGAGTTTGAAGTGCCCCGCTTTACTTGCCGTCTATCGCAATCGCTTCACGCTTATATTCTGTCGGCGCTTGCGACAAACAGGCTTCCAGTTCTGACACTCAACTTCCACAATTAAAAATCATTTACGTGCTTAGCTTAGTATTGATTCCCTGCCATCCTCGCTGTAGATTAAGGCAGGTAAACTGGAGTTCACCTGAGATTACTTCAGGACGTATCGGAGTTTACGATGCGAAGATCTTTCCATCTCGCTTGTCTTTTGTTTCTTTTCCTGTCTGCCATGGGAGTCCAGGCACAGGAATCCCGCGGCAGCATTACCGGGCGAATCAGCGACAGCCAAGGCGCAATGATCGCCGGAGCTCGCGTAACAGTAGTCAACACGCGCACCAATGAGACGCGCGTCACTGAGTCAAACGCCACGGGTTACTACGAAGTGGCATTCCTGGAACCCAGCATGTACACCGTTTCGGCGGAGTTGGCGGGTTTCAAGAAAGCACTGCGTTCCAATATCACCGTGAACGTGGCATCCAGGCTGGACATCGGCATTACGCTGGAGATCGGTGAACTTGCCGAAACCGTCACGGTTACCGAGGAAGCACCTCTGCTGGATACCACCAGCGCTTCCGGCGGGCGTGTCCTTGACCAGCAGCAACTCATCAACCTGCCCTTCAGTGATCTCAACCCCTTCGCACTGTCGGCGTTGGCGCCGGGCATGCAGTGGACAGGGCAGCCTGAGTACCGCCGCCCCTTCGACAATGGCGGCACATCCGCCTTCAGCACCGCCGGCGGCGTCGGACAGAATGAGTACACGATCGACGGACAACCGATTACCGGCACCAATCGCCGCGTGGGATACACGCCCCCGGCTGACGGTGTTACCGAGTTCAAACTGGAAACCTCAAACTTTGACGCCTCCAACGGATTTTAGTCGGGAGCGCTCATCAATGTAGTAAGCCGTGGCGGTACCAACGCCTTCCACGGCAGCCTGTTCAACCAGCACTGGCAGCAGCGCTGGAACGCGACCCCTCACTTCACGCGGCTAAAGTGGGAAGACGATGTGCGCGCAGGGCGCATTAGCCCGGACAGCCAGAAGCAGGCAACCGGACGATCCAACAACTACGGCTTCACCGCCAGTGGGCCCGTGCTGATTCCAAAACTGGTGAACCTGAAGGACAAGGTGTTCTGGACGGTGACATACAACGGCATTCGGCAGTCCAAGGCGGAGACCACGGATTCGGTAAATCGCACCGTTCCGCTTGAAGCATGGAATCAAGGTGACTTTTCCCAGATGTTGAATGCCCCCAACGGAGCCAACCTCTACACGATTTATGACCCCCGTAGCGCCACATTCCAGGGCGGACGCGTTGTGCGGACACCATTCCCGAACAACCGCGGCATTCCTACGCTGAATCCGATGGCTGCAACCTATTCCAAGATCTTCCCGAACCCGAACAACGTGCCTGGCTTGGTGAGTCCGGAGTTCCTGAACAACTACCTGGCCTTCAAGATGCCAAAGGACGAGGTTTTCCACGCTTGGCAGAGCCGCTATGACTGGGTAATGTCCCAGAACCATCGGCTGAATGTCCGCTGGCAGTACAACAACCGTCTGGCTGACGAATACGACTGGACCTACGAAACCCAGCGAGGACTACACTCCAACGGCTTGACGCGCATCAATAAGGGCGGTGGAGTGAACTACTTGTGGACGATCAACGCCAACAACATACTGGACGCTTCAGCCAGCGTGTCCCGGTTTGAAGAAGGCTCGCAACGATCCGTACCGTTGCAGTTCGGTCCAAAAGATGTGGGACTTCCGGATTATCTGGAAACCCGCGCGGGCGACAACCGCGTGCTGCCACGGCTGGATTTCGACAGAATCACCGACGTCAGCGACACCTACCCCGTCATCGGCGGCATTGGCACCACTGGAGAAGCCCGTTTAACGATGACCACCATCAAGGGAAACCACACGCTGAAATACGGCATGCAACACCGGATGAATTGGTGGACGGGCCGTGGCCCTGGCTACAGCGCGGGCGTCTTCACCTTCCGCAACAACTGGACCCGCCGCGCGGATAACGACAACGTGTCCTCCCAGCACGCCCACGAATACGCCGCCTTCCTCATGGGGTTGCCCAGCGGCATCAGCATTGACACCAACGACTCCGTGTTCATCTCCACTCCACGTACAGCTCTGTTCATTCAGGATGACTTCCGGGTGACCGACCGTCTGCGTCTGAGCTTGGGCATCCGCCTGGAGCGCGAAAACGGGATGCGCGAGCGCTTCAACCGAGGCATCGCGGGAGACTTCATCGGCGACTTGCAGCAACCGTTCACCGCGCTGGCCAAGACTGCCTACGCGGCAAGCCCGATTCCAGAACTGGATCCCGCCAACTTCAATCCTGTTGGGGGCACTGCCTACTTGGGAACTGGCGAGTTCAACCGCCTCACAAGAGGCAGCTACGTATTCCTGCCAAAACTGGGAATTGTCTGGAGTGCAAACAGCAAAACCGTCTTCCGCGCCGGCTACGGCATGTACTCCGACACACTGAACAGCAACAACACGCGTCCGGATACCTTTGGGTTCAACCAGGCAACCGGCACACCCATTACCAATGATGCAGGCCTCTCGTTCTGCTGCGGAGTGGGCGCGGCGGCGGGCATCGGCAATGGCCGGACGCCCATCAATGACCCGTTCCCGGTACGACCCGATGGTACTCGCTTCGACGAACCCTTCCAGTCCGCGCTGGGTTCAGTCCCCCGGGTAGGTCGCGGCTTCACCAGCATACCCTGGGAGTTTTATCCGGCACGACAGCACCGCTGGCGCATTGGTATCCAGCGTGAGATCATGCGCGACCTTGTGGTGGACGTGTCATATAACGGAGCCTTCTCCAAGATCCCCGTGAACCAGCGCATAGACTTCTTGCCAGAGCAGTATTGGACCACTGGCATGGTCCGCAACCAGAACAACGATAACTTGATGAACCAGAACGTCCCCAGCCCTTACAACATCCAGAGGCTTGCAGGTCTGCAGGCTTCAGATCCACTGATCTACCGGTACATGCAGGGGCAGGGCTTTTTCACCAGCCAGGTGATTCGCCGCCATCAGTTGCTGAGGCCCTATGGCTTCATGAACAACCTGAATGGGCTCCGGCCAGGTGTGGAGTTTGCCGATGCCTTGGGTGACACCACCTACAACGACATTCAGGTACTTGTGGAGCGCCGCTTCAGCAAGGGGTTGTCTACCAGCTTCATGTATACGGGTGCCAGAAGCGACGAGGCAGATGTCTATTTCAACCAGTTCGATGCCACCCCAACGCGCCGTCCGGCGGATCAGGTACGCCCCCACCGGATCGCTTGGTCAGGCACCTACGAGATTCCCGTTGGCAAGAACCGCGGAGCCATCCGAGACGGGTTCCTCAGTCACCTAGTAGGCAACTGGAATGTAGGTTGGGTATACCAGCGCCAAAGTGGAGCGCCTACCGATTGGGGTAATCGCTTCTTTTATGGCGACCTTGACAATGTTGAGGCGCTTTTCAAGAGCGAAGAGATGCGCAGCAAGGACATCCACCTGTGGTTCGATCCGTCCATCACCTTCCGGGGCACCGGGGATATCCCGTCCGGCTTCCAGGGCTTTGAAGGGCGCAGCAACCAGCAACCGGGTGAATACCATGTGCGCATGCTCCCCTTCCGTCTGCGCAGTCTCCTGCAGGACGGCATCCGGAACTGGGACCTCAAAGTGGAACGCATGTTCCCCATTACGGAAAGCGCACGGGCAAGGTTCTCGGTTGACTTGCTGAACGCCACCAATCACACCAACTTCGCGGCCCCGAATACTGACCCCACCAGCGGCAACTTCGGCCGCGTGACGGCACAGCGCGGGCTCAGCCGCGTCATCCAATTCAACCTGCGCGTGGAGTTTTAAGGCCAAGGGCTCTAGGAACTCGCTGCGCCATCCTCCGAAGCAACCCGGGCCGGCCTCGCAAAGGGC
>DAISIM010000034.1:0-63496 GCA_036821995.1 Bryobacteraceae bacterium | reverse complement strand
CTAGGAACTCGCTGCGCCATCCTCCGAAGCAACCCGGGCCGGCCTCGCAAAGGGCCGGCCCGGCTCATCTGAGGGCTGCACTCGCAGACGAGCCTGGATTCTGGGTTAGCCCACAATCAAGCTTCCCGCGCATGATCTTCAAGGCCTAATGTGAATGCGGTTGCTAGAACGTAATCGCCGCGACCGCATCCAACTGATTGCGCCGCGTATGGTTGGGCTCCACGCGACCAAGACGGTCTGTGGCTGCACCCCAATGCGAGAAGCGTAGTCCGGGTTCGATGCGCATTGCTTTCCATGTGAATCCGACACCGGCCCCTCCTGTGATTCCCACCGTACTCAGGTCTCCGTTGTAATCCTGGGGAAGCCGGAACGAGGGACCCGCTTCCAGGAAAGGATGCAGGCGTCCGGCCTTGAAGCGGCGTTTTACCAGGACGGGGAACTGCCAAAGGATCGCCGGAACCAGAACCTCGTCAAGCTGGACGCGGATGGGTTCCCCCGATGGAGGCTCAAATGTAAAATCCCTGATATGTCGGGTGCGGATTTGGCGGTAAGTGGCCTCAGCGAGCAAAGACCATCTGTCCGAGAAGGCGTACTCAAAGTGGGAACCCACGATTGCGGTGCGCTTGGGCTCAATACGATAAAAATTTCCTACTTGTGATTGCCCTTCATGGGTTACGTCGAAGGCGCGGGTAATGTGGTTTAGGCCCACTCCTCCAACTACGCCAAATCGTATTTGGCGCCCGAAAGGCTTCCGGATGCTGCTGGCACCGCGAGTAAACCCGAGGAGAATTTCCACTTGATCGGGTTTGGAAGGAGTGGTCCACGTCGGGTCACGCGCCCATCGGGTATAGCGTAGCGTCGGCGAAAGGCGCCAAGCTCCCCAATCCCATTCCACCCCCGCGCCCGCAGTGATACCCATGTGCGATGGGTTCGTGTTCCGGTTGCCAGTTGTCCGAAACGACGGGCCACCAGCTACAAACAACCTGGTGGGACCGACGGGAACCCGATACTTAGCTAGGATGGGGAATTGCCAGGTCACCGTGGGTCCTCCGGTGCTGAAACGCAGGCGGCGGTAAATCGCGTTCCCCTCGAGCGAAAAGAGCCGATGCGGTTGCCACTCGATGGCGGCCCCTCCATAGAATTGGCGCCCTGCAGGAAGCGAGACCGTTCCCGGAATGGATAGCGGCGTCCCGTCTGGCAATGAAACGGTGTAGCCAGGCGTGGCGAAGGCTGGGTAGTCCTCAGTCCACGCAGTTCCGCCGATGATGCCCCAGCGCAGTTGCTGAGCCAGTGCGGGCGAGCTCGATAGAAGTATGATTGCAGACGTTAAGCCAAGCAGATTCCTGCCTAACGCGCGCCGGAAGAATTGCATGCTTCCGGGGACGTCTGACCTTGGTATTTGGATTCCGCAAAAGACTATCAGGTCAGTTGATCCCTAAATGAGTCTGCAAACCCTCATTGAAGGCGCGTTCCTCACGCAAAGCGCTGTTGCCATCTTGGCAGGTGGAGCCTACCTGGCGGAGACCACGTCGGTGGAACTGAAATCCGTTCCCTTGTAGAGAAGAGGTTCCCCCGACCAGCGCGCCAGCGCATAGGCGGCGCAGTCGCCGAAGTTCAGCCCCGCTGGATGGCGGCCCTTGCCATAACGGCGGAAGGCAAGCCGAGCCCACTCCATCTGCTGCGTATCAAAGGGTACGATCTCGATTGCAGCTTCGCGCAGGAATCGATCCAGATCGATGCTGGCGTCTTCTCCGCGCCGCACCTCAAGGACGATTGACGCCTCCAGAACAGACATCGCCGACATGATGCAGCGTGGCGCGTCGTTGATGTGAACCAGAAACTCATCCCGTTCCGGCTCCCGCAATAGGACAGCGACGACGGCAGAGGTGTCGATGGTCATTGGGTAGGAATACCCCATTCGTCATAACCCAGGATCTCGTCCTCGCTAGCTTCAGAAATCACTGGTCGGTTGGCGCAACGCTCGGCAATTTCCCTCAGTATCTCGAGTCGGGCATTATTTCCTTGGCGCCGCTCCAGCAACTGTACTCTTTCCTCCACCGCGTGGTGTACCGCCTCGGTGATGGATTCCCCACTCAGCTTGGCCAGGCGGCGGGTAAGCGCCTCCGTTTCGGGATTCTTGATGCTGATGGGCATGGGTTTCTACCTATCATGAATTTTATCACGATAGGTAGAAAATCACCCTGAAGCCGTGCCTATCGGTTCACTGCCGCCGCCGGTTCCTTCACCTTCAGAAACTGCCCCGCCTCGACGCCTTTCAGCGACTGGGTGCTGCCATTGGGCCAGCGGATCTCAAAGTCCACGGTTTCCGCCTCGCCCAGCCCGAAGTGCATGCGCAGATCGTTTGCGGAGTAGAAGCTCGCCTGGCTGAGGACCTCCCGCACCTGGCTGCGCCCGCCGTAGGTTGCCGTCACGCGGGCGCCGATGGCAGCCCGGTTTGAAACCGTGCCTTCCAGTTGCACCGAAATCCAATTCCCGCCGCGCTGCTCGCCGGGCGTCCGCAGTTCGTTTCGCAAAACCGTGGGTGCCTCGTTCCGGTTCCAGATCACGATGTCCAGATCGCCGTCATTATCCAGATCGCCGAAGGCGGCGCCCCGGCTCGAATGCCGGGACTGAAGAGCGTCGCCTGCCTGCGCCGTGATTTGCTCAAATCTGCCATTGCCCAGGTTCCGGAACAGCAATCGCGGCGAGCGGTAGGGGTAGGTGGGCAGCTTCGATTCGGTTTCCGGGTATACGTTGCCTGTCACCAGGAAGATGTCAGGCCAGCCGTCATTGTCAAAGTCCTCCATCGCCGTTCCCCAGCCAACGTACCGTGTCTCCACCGCCAATCCACTGGGCAGCGTCACGTCGGTGAAGAAGCCTTCGCCTTCGCCGCGGTATAGAATGTGCGTGTCATCGGCGAAGTGCGTCTTGAAGATGTCCAGCTTGCCGTCGAGGTTGTAGTCGCCCAACGCGATGCCCATGCCCGCCTGCTCCATACCGTCATCATTCAGAGCGATGCCGCGCTCCAGAGCCTCCTCGGTGAAGGTGCCATCGTGGTTGTTCCGGTAGAGCAGGCTCAGTGTGGAATCGCAGGCCACGTAGATGTCCGGCCAGCCGTCGTCGTCGAGATCAGCAGCGATGGCCGTCATGCCGAAGGAGTCACGCCGCGCGTCAATGCCTGACTCTTTGCTGACGTCGGTGAAGGTGCCGTCGCCATTGTTATGGAACAGCCAGTGCCGCGCCGGGGGTAAGCCACGCGGACCGCAGGATACCGGCACGCCCTTCCAGTTGCAGTTGGCGTTCTCGCCAGGCTTGGGCGTTTTGGCGGGGTCGAAGTCAACGTAGTTTGCGACGAAAAGATCGAGGTGCCCGTCGCGGTCGTAGTCGAGGAACGTGGCGCCGCTGCTCCAGTAAGGCGGGTTTTCGCGCGGCAGCACCAATCCTGCTTTGGGCGCTACATCGGTAAAGGTGCCATCGCCGTTGTTGCGATAGAGAGCGTTGACGCCGTAGTAGGTGACGAAGAGGTCCAGGTGCCCGTCGTTGTTGTAATCCCCCACCGTCACGCCAGAGCCCCAGCCCCTGCGTCGTAATCCCGCCTTCTCCGTGACATCCTCAAAGGAACCGCCGCCCCGGTTGCGGTAGAGCCGGTTGGTGGCGTCAGCAGGCGGGTTCTCAAGGCGAGTGCCGCCCACCACAAAGATATCGACGAGGCCGTCGTTGTCGTAGTCAAACAGCGCCACGCCACCGGAGGATGTTTCGTAAAGATAAGTGGTGCTGTGCTCGCCACCGTAGATCATCGGATGCGTGAGGCCAGCCTCACGCGAGATGTCGGCGAAGCGGGCATCCCAGGCACGGCCGGAGGGCGCGTCGCGCTTGGCTGCGGCGACGTTTCGGCTGGCGATGCCCTGCGGAAGTGCAGGCCCTGCCGTCACGAGCAACAATAGAGTGAAAAAGGCAGTACTTCGCATCAGGGTTCCAGTGTCAGCTCTGCGTCCACCCGCTGTCGGGCCTTCTGGATGGATTGCGCCTTGATCTCGCGCACTGCTTCAAATTCCTCGCGGGCTTCGTCGCGGCGTCCCATCGACTGCAGGATGCGCCCCTTCAGGAAGCGGATGGATTCATGGTTTGGCAGCAGCTGGTTCGCCAGCTCCACCTGTTCGAGTGCGGCAGCGAACTCCTCATCGCGATGCAGGATGCGTGCCAACTGGTAGTAGGGGTCGGCATAGCCGGCGCGCATGGAGGTGGCTTTGCGCAGGTAGGCGCGGCCTTTCTGGGTGTCGCCGTTGCGATCATAGAGGACGCCCAACTGGTAGGTGCTTTCGGCGTCCTGGGGCATCAAGCGCAATGCGCGTTCGAGGTGCTCGATGGCCAAGTCGTCCTTCTTATCCAGCAGGTAGAGACGGCCAATGGCGGCGATCGCGGGGGCTTGGTTGGCGTCGTGGCGCAGGCACTCTTCGAACTTGGCTCGGGCTTCGTCAAATCGCCCGGCGCGATACTCCATCAGACCTTCCAGCAGGCGGGCTTGAGCAGGGAAGCGATCGAGACCCGCCACCAGCGCACTGCCCTTCGCTTCGTCGCCGCCGCGGGCATGGGCCATCGCGAGGGCGAAGACTACGGAGGGGTCGTTGGGGGACGCGGTGCGCACCTGCTCCAGTTCCGCGATCGCCCCGGCGAAGTTGCCTGCTTCCAGCAGACTGACGCCCAGCAACTGGCGGGCGCGCATTTCTTGCGGGCGCGCCTTCAGGAAGGTGCGCAACTCACCGGTGGCCTCGGCCGCGTGGCCGCTTTTTAGCAGCGCGATTGCGAGGTTGAAGCGGATCTCCGGCACCTGCGGCGCGGCGGCGATGGCCTCGCGATACAGCTTTACGGCTTCCGGGAAGTTCTCCCGGCGGGAGTGGACAGCAGCCAGGTTGCTCAGTGCGCGAGGGTCTTTGGGGTGGGTTCGCAAGTGCTCGCGGAACAGGGCCTCTGCCCGCAACAGATCTCCCGCCGCGAACGCCTGCTGCCCGCCCGAAAGGGCGTCCTGCTGGCAAAATGCAGAGAGTGCGAAAACAAGCGTGGCAAGCAACCAGCGCATGGCTAACAGTCTAGCTGGTTAGTGCTTCATTTACAATCGTGTACAACCTGATCTAACCGAGGTGATTGTTCATGGCAATCGACACTAGGATGGTAAATGTATGTAAACTCCTTGGCCAAAACTTGACACTCTTCACAGTATAAGTATTCTGATACGAGGAGGTGAGTAAATGCGCTCTCTACGAATAAACGGAGCAAGATTTAGTGCAGTTGTGGTACTTCTGTACTTTATGGCGGTGCCAGCAATCACCCTTGCATACTCAAGTGGTTCTGGGAGTGCCACAGTCAACGGAAATCTCGTGTCAATAACCGCGACCATCACCAGCGGGCAGTACTATGAAATGGAATACTGTGCCGAATATGGGACATCGATCGCATTTGCGAAGAACGATTCGGTGCATATCTACGGCACGTGGAGCACAACCAGTGGGCAAAGCGGCAACTTCACTCCAAATGAGACACAGTCACCAATCAATCAGTACTGCCCGGATGGACTTCAATTTCAGAACGGGCAGTGGCACATCAACTTCTCGTTCTACGACTTCACTCCAGGAAATCACAAACTGACTATTCCGTGGTACTGGTCTGGCGATCAATCAGCAAATGAGGATCTCGAAATTAACTACTCAATTCCCTAGATCGAAATGTAGAGTCGACCCAGCAGTCGGTTAGTGACCAAGATCGCACATTGCGTTTCTCGATCTCAAAAGCCCGCGGACTTTGTCGAGCCCGCGGGCAGAAAGTTGCGTTGAGTGGTTCGGCTGAACGTCAGAAGTAGAACTTCAAGGCGAGCTGAATTAGCCGCGGATCGCGTGCGCTGGTAAGTGCACCAAACCCATAACGGCCTCCAGTGCCGCCACGCGAAGCAGGCAGGTTGGCAACCTGTCCTGTCGTACGGTTGAACTGGGCGCCCGTGTTGAACCCAGAAAACTGAGTGTGATTCGGAGCGTTGAACATCTCAAAGCGAAGCTGCATGAAGCGGCTTTGCTCGCCAAAGTAGATGTTCTTTAGGATCGACACATCCCAATTGTGGATCCCGGGGTTTCGCGCCACTCGTGATCCGGAATCGAGTCCAACGCTTCCGATGGCTGGCATCCTAACCACGGACGTATCGATGAAGGCATCGATTTCCCTGCTGCCCTTGGAAACATTGGGATTGCCCGCATACACGAGGCGGGGGCCAACGGTCTCAGAGCCTGTCCAAATGCGGTTCACATCCGCGCCTCCCAGTCCGGCGACAGAGAAGCCCAGGTCTACCGGCTCACCGGAGGACATGGTGGTGAGGCCCGAAATCACCCAGCCACTGAAAACACCATTCGTCAGCCAGTTGTTGCCAAGCTTCTCCCCGAACTTGGGAAGTTCGTAGACGTAGTTCAGCACCAGTTGGTGGGGACGGTCATAGAACAGCGGACCGTAGTTGGCCATACGCGAGTTCGTGGGATGGAGCACATCGCCATCGACACCTGCAATGCCCAGCACCTTGCTCCAGGTGTAGGCGGCGCCAAAGGTGAGCGACTTGCCGAGCCGCCGGTTGGCGCTCATCTGCAAGGAGTGGTAGTTCGAGAAAGCCCCGAAGTTGGTGATGTTGATATTTCCGTAGCCTCCGTAGGGGCGGTAGAGCTGCAGATTCTTCGTGGTGGTGCCATCAAACCGAGGATTGGGATTGGTTGGATCCTGGTTTTGTGGTTCCCACGCGCTCCCAAACGGCATCTGATTCAAGTTCTGGATCGACAGGTTGTGGTTGCTGCGCATACCCACATAGCCCACGTCGAACAGAATGTTGAACGGCAGTTCCCGCTGGATGGACATGTTCCAGTTGTAGGTGGTGGGAATGTGTCCACCCTGGTCGAAACCGCGCAGGTTCGCGGGGAAGAAGGTCCCTTGCAGGTTCTGGATGGTGTCCAGTGTTCCGAAGAAAAACGTCGGGCGGATGGTGGAGGGGGGGTTGGGAAGCATGTCGAAGACCGGGTTGCCCTGGAAGCGGTCGTAGAAAACGCCGCCACCGGCGCGCAGTACGGTCTTGTCCGCGAAATTCCAGGCCAATCCCAACCGCGGAGCGTAATGGATGCCACGGTCGTTAATCAGGCCTCGCGGATAGTTTGGATCGCTGGAAAGGCCGATCCCGTTCACGTAGAGACCATCAATGAAACTATTGCCCGTATTGATGATGGAGCCCACAAGGGCCAGCGGACCGGCGGCGCCAGTGAGCGGATTGATGGCTGCGAGCGCACCTTGGGCATTGCGGCCACGCTGCCACTGCGCCGCTCGATGCGCTTCATTCCAAAGTCCAGGGTTGAACGATGACGTTTGCAGCGCCTGGTCAAATTGGGGCTGGATCCAGTAAAAGCGGATACCATAGTCCAAAGTGAGCTTTGGAGTTACTTTCCAGGTGTCCTGAAGGAACCATTCAACGTTCCAATTACGATATTCGCCGTTGCGGACGACATTCGATTGGGCGAGTTGCTCAAATGTGCCGGTAATTGTGTTCGAGTAAGCCCAATTGGTATCCAGAGGATTTTGGGCATTACGGCTAAACCAGATATCCCCGTTCACCGAAGTAAACGCTGTCTGGTCCTTCTTGCTCTTGTGAAGGTAGATGCCAGCCTTCATGGTGTGATTCGCAAACACCTTGGTGGTGTTATTCGTGAAATCAAAGGTGTGATTGAAGTTCCGGAACGGCGTACCGGCAAATGAAGTAAATGGGGAATTGCCGAAGCCATAACGCCAATTCTGGATTAGCCCCAGTGTGTCAGCGCCAGAGAATGGCATCTGGTAGGTTAACCCTAGCGGCGCACGATCAAACGCGCCGTCGACAGGATCGATATTGAGGTCGTTCCTGCTGGAACCGAAGATGAACTCATTGGTGAGTGTGGGATTAATCACCGTGGTAAGGTTGGCCATGTAGCTCCAGCCACCATTCCCAAAGTTCATTGCTCCAAAGGGAATATTGTAGTTGGCATTCCACTGGCCGTACGCCATGTCCTGCTGAGAGAGGTTGTTTGCGAACCGTGAATAGAAACGCCAGTTGTCTGTGATGTTGTAATCGCCACGCAGCAACTCCTCACGCCGAGGGAAGTCGTGCGACTGCGCAGTTTGGAAATTGAAATTCGGCGCGATACCGGCTGCATTGGGCAACGGGTAGAAGTTCAGAATCTTCTGTCCATCCGCGTTGATGCGGTTCGCCGGAACGCGGTTCCCCGCGAAGGGAGCACCCGCCAATGGATCCCGGATGACGACTGGTGCGCCGGTTGCCTCCACGGTTGCCGAAAAGTCACCTTGCCTTTCAGCCGCGGTGGGAACCAATACGCTCCGGATGCCATTCGGCACCAACTGCCGCTGGAATTCCTGGCTCCAGAAAAAGAAAAGTTTGTCCCGGTTCCGATTCAGGCTGGTACCCGGAAGCAACACCGGGCCACCTACGTTGTAACCAAACACATTGCGGCGGAAGCGGTTACGGCCAATGCCGTCGGCGTTGTTACGCCAGTTGTTCGCATTCAGACCTTCGTGCCGGTGAAACCAGTACGCGGTTCCGTGGAACTCATTGGACCCGCTCTTGCTCACTACCTGGATGGAGGCGCCTGAGGAGCGTCCCATCTCCGCGGGCTGAGCGTTGGTGACGATCTTGAACTCGGCAATCTGGTCGATGTTCAAGGTGGTCAGTGGTCCGCCGTTGGAGCCGGTATCCACGTTCGTGATCCCGTCAACGGTGAGGTTGTTTTGATTGGCGCGATTGCCATTGGCGTGGATACTGCCTAGACCGTCACCACGCAGAGTCACTCCAGCAACGGTGCCGGCAAGGCCAAAGAAGCTGCGGTTGGCGAGCGCGAGATCCACCACCTGGCGCCCAGTGAGTACGCCGGAGCGTTCCGCACTTTCACTCTGCAGCATAACCACACTGCCTTCCACCGTTACCGTCTCCGCTACCGCTCCAAGGCTGAGGACGATATCGGGAAGTGCGATGCGGTCACTTGCAAACACCCGAATGTCGGTGATTTCATGCTTCCTGAAGCCGGGAGATTCGACTGTCAGCGTATAGGACGCGGGCTGAAGCGGCGTGAAGACGAAGCGGCCATCCGTGCTGGTTGTAGCCTCGCGCGTGCCGGCCTGGGTCACGTTCTGCAGAATGATCTTGGCGCCAGCGATTACCGCGCCCTGTTCATCCTTTACAGCTCCAGCGATGGTGCCAGAGATTTGTTGTGCCCCTGATGGGCTAACTGCGAGAGCCGCTAGCAGTAGCCAGAGGCAAAATGTTCCAAGGCGAAATGTGAACCGATTCATTAGTTGGTTGAACCCCTCTCTCGCGGAAACGTCGTCTTTAACCAAGCCAGTCATGTGCTGGCGGTCTTTCGGGTCGCTTCACAAGCGCGTTTTGCGTGTGGGGTGCATGCACAGGGGGGATGCGGTGGAGTGAGGGAAAAAGGACAGCTGGACGCATTCGCGATCACAACAGTGAAGTGAGCGCGACGCTGCGTCTGGGGCGAATCCGTTTGCCAGTAATCTAGCCTTTCCAACTCCCACGCCGCCAAGCACCATGGTGACCCACCATGCTTCCCGTCTTAGCCGCGAACCCAGAACACACGGCAACTCAGCCGTGGATTGCGTTGATTCTGACACCAAAACAAACGAATTACAAGAGTTTTTTTGATGGTCTCCATATACGAAAACGTAGAGTATTAGCACATGCCCCCAGATGGGGGATACCCACAGACAGAACTGCATGGCTACGACGTAGGCACCCAGTGACCCGGCGCCTCAGACGGGCCAAGCGATTCGCAGTACCACCAGCGTTGAGCCAATCGAGTGTCTGTTTAGGCATCAGGAGCCGGTTCCTTGGCCACGGAGTCTTGTGTCCGTCTTGTTTCAACAAGTGGATGCGGTCAAACCGCGGGACGAAAGCTGTGACTTACCCTAGGACACGATGGATGCAGGACCGATCCCGGGTCTGCCTTCAGCTAGTGAATGAGCGCGAACTGAATGGCTTTGATCCTGCTTGCCATTCAATCGGACATAGCCCTGCCGGTTACCGTCCGCGTGGCTAAATCCCCTAGAGGGCGATAGGGTTCTGCAAGAGGATTGTAAGGTGAACAGGCCGGAACACCCGCAAGGGCATCCCGGCCTGTTGTGCTTTCGAATGTGGACGCTGGCCTTTAGGTAAAGAGGAACTTGCGGTTCTTGGCGTCCCAGGTACACTTTTTGCCCTGCAGATAGCTCTGCGTGGCCATGTGACCGGGGATGGCAGCCTCTTGGCCGACGCTTACCGGAGCGATGGCTTTGGTCTTGCCCTGGATGGCTTCCACCCAATTCACAAAGTGGGCGTGAGTGGCGTCAGGCTGGCTGAAATCCTTGATGTAGTCCAACTCCATGGGCTTCAGACCCTTCAGCCGCTCTGGGTTCATCGCGTCGCCAAAGGTCTCGGGGTAATAGCGCAGTTTCTTGCGGCCGATCACCTCAATGGTCCCAAAGTCTCCCATGAACTGCTCACCATAGTCGAAGTACTTGTTCCCGAAGTAGCTGGAGTAGTTCAGGTGGAACTTGTTCGGGTACTCGTAGATTGCGGAGATGCAATCGGGTACTTCACGGCCATCATTCCAGCGGTAAACGCCACCGGATGCCATGCACTGGGTAGGCAAGGGGTTGTTGAGGATGAAGTTGGTGATGTCTGTCTGGTGCACCAGAAGGTCAGTGGAAATGCCGCTGGAATAATCCCAGTAATTCCTCCACTGGAAGTAGCGCTCCTTGCTATACGGGCGGTCTGGGGCATCGCCGAGGAATCGCTTGAAGTCGGTGTTCTGGGGATTGGTATCCTCAGGAATGATGTAGCGCCAGGGGCGCGGAGCCAGCACCTGCTTCTCGGTGAAGTTGCGGTACCAGAAGGCGCGAACATAGTGAACGTCGCCAATCTTGCCTTCGCCGATGAGGTCCTTGGCTGCCTGGTAGAGTTTGTTGCTGCGGTTCTGGGTGCCCACCTGGGTGACGACATTGGTCTTGGCGGCGAGGTCCACAATTTCAAAGCCCTCTTCGACGAGGTGCGAGAGTGGCTTCTCGACGTAGATGTGCTTCTTGGCGCGGAGCCCTTCCATGGTCATGGGGTAGTGGAGGTGCTCAGGCGTCATGATGACAATGGCGTCGATCTCAGGGTCGGCAAGCAGATCCTTGTAGTCGTGGTACGTCTTGGGCGAATTACCAGAAACGGTCTGGACGATGTCCTTGCCCTTTGCCATGGCACCGGCGTAGGTGTCGCAGACGGCGGTGGTGACCACGCTATTCTTGTTGCTTTCAAGCATGGCTTGCAGGCAGTAGGCGCCACGGCCACCCACCCCAATCCAACCCACGCGGATTTTGTTGTTCGTGTTCTGGGCCGCCAAAAATGCGGGCGCGGCGGCCATGGCCGCTCCGGCAGAGGTCTGTACGAAGCCCCGGCGTGTCACATCACTCATGGAATTTCACTCCTGTCGGCATGGTGTATCGGCTTGATGCAGCTGAGTTCTAACAAGAATATCAAGTCTGAAGCGATAGACGGGAGGCCTAGTCGTGGGTTTCAGTACCGGGCCCGAAAGCGCGGGCAGGCCGGGGCACTGCGGAAAGGTAGAATGGCCGTGATGATTGCGCTCGACTTTACGTATTCGCAGGAGGACTGCCTTAGAGCTTGGCGGCTGCATCTCAAGGAGCGAATGAATTTGCCGCTCGACATTGCCGCGATCTCCATTGCAGCAGCGTTCGGCGCCTGGCAATGGTGGGCTCACGGACCAACCGCGCTGTCCTTAACCCTTCTCGGGTTGGCTGGCGTGATGGCGCTCGTCCTTACGTTATCCCTACACTTCGTGCCGCGAATGGCCTATCGCAACCAGGAGAAGCTGAAGCAGCCATACCATATCGGCTTCTCTGATGCCGGGATCGAGTTCAGGACAAACAACGTCAGTTCTCAACTGAGCTGGGAGGTTTACACAAAGGCGCTCGTCGATCGCAACTCGTACCTTTTGTACTACGGGAAGGGGCAGTTTAGCATCGTTCCGAAACATCTGTTTCCGGACGAAAGAAGTCTTGCAGCGTTCGAAGACCTTATCCAGATGAAGATTCCGGATATCGTCCGGCGGTGACCCATTTCCTTGGCCGTGATCTCGGTGACGTGCAGCGGAACTACGATAGGGGCGCTGGTATGGTGGCTGCGCAGATGAACGTTTCAGTCTGGATTTAGTGGATCACCCGTGACTTGCGGTTCATATAGTCCATCAGCAGGTATTGGCCGAGGTTATAGGGCGTGGTGAAGTAAGCTTTCCCTCGGCAGATCTCGGTGACCTTCTGGACAAACTGCACCAGTGCATAGTCCTGGGCCAACATGAAGGTGTTGATTAGAATTCCCTGCTTGCGGCAGCGGCCCACCTCCTCGAGGGTCTTGGAGATCACCATCGGATCGAGCCCAAAGGGGTTCTTGTAGATGCGCCCATCATCCAGGGTGAGCGCGGAGGGCTTGCCGTCGGTGATCATGATGATCTGCTTCATGTCTTTCTTTTCCTGGCGCAGGATCTTCTGCGCCAGCAATAGCCCATCGCGGGTATTGGTGTGATAGGGCCCCACCTGGACGCGGGCAAGTTCTTCCATGCGAAGCTCCTCGGCACTGTCGTGAAAAAGTACGCAACGGATGGAATCGCCTGGATACTGGGTCTTGACCAAGTGGCCAAGCGCCATCGCGACTTTCTTGGCGGGAGTGAAACGGTCCTCGCCATAGAGAATCATGGAGTGGCTGCAATCCAGCAAAATGACCGTGGCGCAGGAACTCTGATATTCGCTTTGGTGGACGTGAAGGTCGCTGTACTCCAGGTCAAGCGGCACCTTGACGCCTTCGCGCTGCATTGCGGAAAAGAGGGTGGCGCTAATGTCCAGGTTGAGGGTGTCACCGAATTCGTATGGCTTGGAGGAGCCGCTTGCCTCCACGCCAGTGGCCATCTCGCGAGTGTCATGGCTGCCGAAGCTGGATTTTCCGATGGCGCCCATGAGGTCCTTGAGGGCGCGGAATCCTAGGAAGTCCAGAGACTTGTCAGTGACCTCAAAGCGGATCTCCGGCGACTCGCCCGGGTCTTCGGCGCGGCCCTGGCCAACAGCGCTGGCAGGTTCCTGCAGGTTGCCATCGAACTGGATGAAGCCCTCCTGGCGTAGCTTTTCGGCAAGGTTTCGCAGTAGCTGGTTGAGTTCGTCAGGCGACATGTTCATGAGGCGGTCGAGCATTTCCTGGCGCTGGTCATCCGGGAAGAGATCACCACTTTCCAGGGCCTGTTGGATTTGGCGCAACAGCTCTTCCATCGCATTCGGATCAAAGGAATACCAACTGGAATAGGGGTCCTGGTAGCCGCTCTGGAGAAAAAAGTCAGAGAGGGCCTGCATGAGATCCTCAGCCGAAATGCCAAGGTCTTCGTCGGTGTACTTGCGATAGGTGATGCGTTTCATGCCGTGCCGCTCCGCCAAGGAGTGCCTCCCCTTTAACTATTGGAGTGCGGAGAGCCCGGTTGGGATGGCAGGGAAGCAGGGAAATCGGGCAATTTCCGTCTGAAAGCGAAAGCCCCACCAGCAGACCTTGGTCCGCTGGCGGGGCTGGTTGTAACTTGCCCAGGGGCACGGAGCCCCGGGAAACGAGCGGATGACACGCCCGGCGCTACGCGCCAGGGACGGTGGCATCGGGCAGCACGTCATACCAGGAGTACTCGCGGCCGGTGTAGACGGCGTCACGACCCATGACGGCGCTAAGGGTACTCTTGGCTCCCCAGATGGCGCCGTTTTCCATCTTGCCGGTGCGTGCGCCGTCGATGAACTGATTGACGGCATCTTCCGTAATGTCGTAACGAACCGGAGTTTCCTTGACGGGTTGGCCTGGACGGAAAACGCGGATCATGGCGCGGGAGGTCTGAACGGTACCCTTCTCGCAGATGAAGGTTTCACCCACGTCATCCCAACCGTTGATGTTGCGGCGGTTGAACTGAGTGGCCTGATAGCTGAAGCAGAGGTCGCTGCCGTATTGATACTGCAGCGCGCAGTTATCCAAAATGTCGCCGATTTCGCGGCGCGTCATGCGAGAACCGTAGCCGTGAACCTTCGCTGGGTAGAGCCCTGTGAACCAGTTGACCACGTCAATGTTGTGGCAATCCTGCTCAACGATGATGTCGCCGGAGAGGTCGCGGTAGAAGAACCAGTTGCGGATTTTCTCTTCTTCGGGCGGGTGGCCGGTCTTGATGCCGGGGCCGCCGCCAATCCAGGAGCCCCGGACAGCAAGCAGCTTGCCGATTTCCCCGGAATTCACGAGGCGCCATGCTTCCTGATAGTCCTTGCCATATCGCTGCTGGAAGCCCACGGAGATGCGGCGATTCGGATCAGCCTTCTGGCAGGCGCGCAGGACGCGGTGGCAGTCGGCGACGTTGACGCCCATTGGCTTCTCGCAATAAATATGCTTCTTGGCTAGGATGGCTGCTTCCAGGTGCTCAGCGTGCAGGAAGGCTGGGGTAGCAATCAGGACGGCGTCCACCTTGCTATCCAGCACCTTTCGGTAGTCGTTGAACTCGGCGGCACCGGAGTACTTCGCGCGGCCGGCGGCAATACGGTCAGGATAGATGTCGCAGATCGCGGTTACCTTGGCAAATTCGTTCTTGGCGAAGATACCACTGACATACATGCCGCGCCCGCCGGTGCCAATCAACCCGACGGAAAGCGCCGAATTGGCCTGGCTGCCGAGGGCGGTTTGGGGCTTCATCACCATGAAGGTGGCTGCTGCTGTGCCGGTGGCCTTCACGAAACCACGGCGGCTTGCCGATTCATTCATATTCCACTCCTTGGGCATATTCCCCTCCTTAGGAGGGATTGCTGCTACCATCCGGCCCGGGCGCCGGACGAAATCAGACGTTGCGCTACGGATTATATCAACCCATGCTGGTTTGGGTTGGTGGCGGGGAAACAATCGAGAGGTCAACGGGAAGCTCTGGCGTCCGGAAGGCAACCGGGTGGCTTGGCAGCGAAGCGTTGAAAAGTGGAGCCGATCAGGCAACTACCCCAGTGGTATTACTGTGGCTAATTCAGCTATAATCAACGCTACTAGCCATGAAGCCTACAGATAAAATCTGGTTTAACGGAAATTTCATCGCGTGGGATGACGCGCGGATTCACGTCCTATCCCATGTGATCCACTATGGATCCTCAGTGTTTGAGGGCGTCCGGTGCTATGAGACCGCGGCAGGGCCGGCGATTTTCCGGCTTGCTGAGCACACACGGCGTCTGGTGGAATCTGCGAAGATCTACCGGATGGCACTGCCCTTCAGCGCGGAGGAGATCAACAGCGCGACGTTGGAACTGGTGCGGGTAAACAACCTTCGTTCCTGCTACATCCGACCGGTAGCCATTCGCGGTTACGGAGAGATTGGCGTAAACCCACTCAAGAATCCGGTAGACCTCTACATCGCGTGCTGGGAGTGGGGGAAGTACCTGGGAGAGGATGCGATCAACCACGGCGTGGATGTGTGCATCTCAAGCTGGACGCGGCCTGCGCCGAACACCCATCCCACCATGGCTAAGGCAGGCGGAAACTATCTCAACAGCCAACTGGTGAAGATGGAGGCGCTTACCGACGGTTATGCCGAGGGAATTGTGCTAGACCACAATGGCGTAGTGAGCGAAGGTAGCGGAGAGAATATCTTCGTGGTGCGCGATGGGCGGATTTTCACTACGCCGTTAACGTCGTCTATCCTGCATGGCATCACACGCGACTCGATTATGCGAATTTCGCGCGACTTCGGCTATGAAGTCGTCGAGACGGCCCTTCCGCGCGAGTTCCTCTATCTGGCCGACGAGATCTTCTTTACAGGCACTGCCGCGGAAGTAACCCCCGTACGCTCAGTGGACCGGATTCCGGTGGGGGCAGGCGACCGCGGTCCGATTACGGCCCGCATTCAAAAGGAATTCTTTGAACTGGTACACGGCGACAAGCCGGACCGTTACGGCTGGCTCTCACCGGTGCCTGTGGCCGCTAGTGAACCGGTAGCCAGCTAACAAGCCGGCACGAACGCGATTCGAATCATCGGGGGGCTGCCTGCAACGGGCAAGCACCCCGCTATTCGTTTGCGTTCCAGATGTCGTGCGTTGTTTTCCACGTTCCATCCGTCTGGCGCTTCAGGATGTTGATGTACTTTGCCGTGCTGACCGCCGCTGGACCTCCGGAGCGTGGATGCACAGTGACTCTGGCAAAGCCCTGCCCGTAGGCAAGGTCCCCGTCCACCTCCACCGCGACGTATCCGCTTTCGAGGTCGGTCTCAAATTCATCGAAGATCTGCTGATAGTAGGCCTGGACGGCCGCACGGCCGGTTTGGAAGGGCGCGCCAGGCGCCATGAGCACTCCATCTTCCGTGAAGTGAACTGCAATCTCAGCAGCCCTGCCCTGGCGGAATGCCTCCGCGCGCGCGTCGCTCATTGCCTTGATGGCGGCGATGTCGGAATCCCTGCTGGAGGTCGTTCCTTCCCCTGGACTGCAACTACTCATCAACCAAAGGCTGGCCAGACAGCAAAGGAGCAAGCGAGTGGGACTCATCTCTCTATTGTTCTTCATAGAACGCAACGGCGGGGGAATCCTGCAGTGAGGAAGGCATTGGCCGGGCAGATTTCATGGACCGCCGCTAATTGGCTTGCTGGGCGCAGACCAATTTGGTAAGATTGGCTGGGTAAGGCAATCGACGATTCTGATGACCGATTCGATCCGGCTCGACAGCACTTCCGAAATTCCCATCTACCGGCAATTGCATCGGCAGTTACGCGGGATGATTGTGGGTGGCATGCTGCCTGCGGGGCACCGCCTGCCGGCGACACGGGAACTCGCGCAGGACTTGGGTGTGAACCGCGCCACGGTGTCATCTTCGTATGCGCTGTTGGAGGAAGAGGGACTCATTCACGGTCACGTGGGACGGGGCAGTTTCGTTAGCGGAAACCTCCCCTCAAGTAGTGCAAACAAATATATTTCGGCA
This sequence comes from Bryobacteraceae bacterium, assembly GCA_036821995.1. Lineage (GTDB taxonomy): Bacteria > Acidobacteriota > Terriglobia > Bryobacterales > Bryobacteraceae > JACTMJ01. Next base: position 46,430 of record DAISIM010000034.1, on the reverse strand, counting down.
GGAACCGCAGGAATCCCGGAAGGATCTCAGCGTGGTACCGGATACGAGTCTCAATCCGCCACGCCCATGGGGCGGTCAGCACTGTTGACGCAATCGGCCAGCGAGATCACTTTCGCGACGTCGCGGCCACTAGCTGGTTTATTTCCGATTGAGGACTTCAGGGAGAGCTGTCAGGAGGTGTTGGGAGATGAAGTGGCCCACACCGTGCTGCAGCTGGGTTCCCCACTGGGATACGCTCCGTTACGCCAATATCTGATGGAAGATGCGGTGGAGCATGGCATTGGCCGGGCCAATGATGACATCCTGATTACCAATGGCTGTCAACAGGCAATTGATTTGCTGGCGCGAGCGCTGCTGAGGCCCGGCGACACCGTCGTGGTAGAGGAACCCATCTACCCTGGGCTGAAGGCTGCGCTGTTGCAGGCCGGGGCGCGGCTTGCCGGGGTGCCGGTTGGAACTCGCGGCGTTGATCCAGAGGATTTTGCCAAGGCGCTGGAGCGCGAGTCACCGCGCTTTGCGGTGCTGACACCTAATTTTCAGAACCCTACCGGCGCGACGATTCCGGAAGATGCCCGCCACGCCTTGTTGGCGACGGCGCGCATGCATGGCGTGATGCTGGTTGAGAACGACCTGTATGGCGAACTGCGATACCGCGGAGCCGCGTTGCCAACGCTGAAGGCGCTGGATGAGCGGATAGACGCGGATGAGCGCGGCAGTACGGTGTTGTTGGGAAGTTTCTCGAAGGTGGCATTCCCGGGCTTGCGCGTGGGCTGGATGATTGCGCCTCGGCCCTTGGTGCGGCGTCTGGCGGAGATCAAGCAGTCCACAGACCTCCATACTGACCAACTTTCTCAGGCAGTACTGTTGCGCTTTGCCGAGAGCGGACGGTTGAGAAGGCATCTAGGGAGGGCGCGGCAGGCCGGGCTGGCACAACTGGAAGCGACCGTGGAAGGATGCCGCCGTCATTTGCCTGAGGGAAGCACGTTTACCGAACCAGACGGCGGACTGAACCTGTGGGTGCGGTTGCCGGTTCCGCTAGATGCGGATGCCCTGCTCTCGCGCGCGCAGATGCGGGGAGTTAGCTATTTGTCTTCGCGTTACTTCACGGTGGGCCGCGCGGATGATCGCGCCTTCCGCCTAAGTTTCGGCGGGCTGACGCCGGAGGAGATCCGGCGCGGGCTGCGCTTGCTGGGTGAGGTGTTTCGTGAGGAGTTGGACCGCAGTACCCTCTCGGGCGTAGGCGAGATGGCCACGGCGATGGTTTAGTCGGTCCTAGGGTTGCTGAAGAATTCGCTAGGCGAGTGACTTGGCGCGATGTGTGTTGATTCTGGGAAAGGAACGGCAATAGCAATGGACGCCATGAATGGACGACCGAATTTCGCTGAGAAGATTTCTGAATTCCGGCGGCTGAGCGACGATCAGCGTAAGGATTTCAAACTGAAAGTGGGGCTTGCCGAGATGCTGAAGGGCGGCGTCATCATGGACGTCACCACGCCAGAGCAGGCGGCGATCGCCGAGGAGGCCGGTGCCGTTAGCGTGATGGCGTTGGAACGCATCCCGGCCGATATCCGTAAGGAAGGCGGCGTTTCGCGCATGTCCGCCATCAAGATGATTCGCGGCATCCAGGAATGTGTGAGCATTCCCGTGATGGCGAAGGCACGCATCGGTCACTTCACCGAAGCGCGGGTGCTGGAAGCCCTGGGCGTTGACTTCATTGATGAAAGCGAAGTGCTCACCCCTGCCGACGAGGAAAACCACATCGATAAGCGTGACTTCCGTGTGCCATTCGTCTGCGGCGCACGGAACCTGGGCGAGGCCTTGCGGCGGGTTGGCGAAGGCGCGGCCATGATCCGGACTAAGGGCGAAGCAGGTACCGGAGATATCGTGGAAGCCGTGCGTCACATGCGCACCATCATGAAGGAGATCCGTATCATTCAGGGAATGCGTGCAGATGAACTCCCCACAGCAGCCAAGAACCATCAGGCTCCCCTTGACCTGATTGAGATGGTGCACCGTACGGGCAAGCTGCCGGTACCGAACTTTTCCGCGGGTGGCATTGCTACCCCGGCGGATGCCGCACTCATGATGAGCTTGGGTGCGGAAACTGTGTTTGTGGGGTCTGGCATCTTCAAATCCAGTGACCCCATGCGGCACGCCAAGGCGATTGTAAAGGCAGCCACTTATTGGGACGACCCCTTCAAGGTGCTGGAAGCCTGCGAGGACATCGGCGAGCCGATGCGAGGACAGAGTGTGGCGCAGACTCCGGAAGCGGAATTGATGGCCGGGCGCGGCTGGTAACCGGCTCTGCGTTATCTTAGCCGGCCTATTGTTTTCCTAGCGTTGTTCGTTCCCCCCTTGAGCCGGGGCGGTAGCACCTGCGGGTGTCGCCGCTCCGGCGTTTCCTCATAAGGAGCTTTATGCCCACCATTGGTGTACTGGCCCTGCAGGGCGATTTCGAGGCCCACTTGGAAATGCTGCGCGAGGTGGATGCACCATGCCGCGAAGTGCGCACCGCCAAAGCGATGCTGGAAGTGGACGCGCTGGTTATTCCCGGCGGTGAAAGCACCACCATGCTTCGCCTGTTACATCGCGAGCAACTGTGGGAACCACTCGCCCGCTTTGGCGCGGAGAAGCCCATCTTCGGAACCTGCGCGGGGGCAATCCTCATGGCCAGCGAGGTGAGTCACCCCCAACAGGAGAGCTTTGCGATGATGGATATCGCCGTTGTTCGTAACGGATACGGCCGTCAATTAGATAGCCGGATTGTGTTGCTGCATCCGGAGCCAGGCCACGAGGAACTGATGGGGACCGATTTGGAAGCGGTGTTTATACGCGCCCCCATCATCAACCGGGTGGGGCCGGAGGTGGAAGTGCTCGTGCGTTACAACGGAGATCCTGTTCTCGTGCGGCAGGGCCGGCACCTCGCGGCCAGTTTCCACCCGGAACTCACCACAGACCACCGCGTGCATGCGTGGTTTGTGGAACACATGGCGGAGTTTGCCGCGACACCTGGAAGCCGGTAACCCAGTTTGCTTTCGCGCTGTCGGCTGTAACCGGGCTAGCCTCAAACCGGTCATACCGTGTGATATTGTTGGCTTACCATCGAGGTTTGTTCTATGCCCATCTACCCCGTTTCCCGTCGAGCGTTTCTGGCCGGATTGTCGACTGCTCCTGTGCTGTTGAACGCCGCCTACAAGAAGGTGCCCATCGGTCTTGAACTCTATTCGGTTCGGGACATGATGAAAGAGGATGAAGTAGCCACCGTTAAGGCCGTAGCCAAGCTTGGCTATGACTTTGTAGAGTTTTACGGCTCCTACATGATGTGGGACGCCAACCGGGCCAAGGAAATGCGCAAGGTGCTGGACGATACCGGCCTGAAGTGCTATTCCACGCATAACGGCAACCAGAGCTACGATCCCGCTAACATCGAGAAGGCCATCGAACTAAACAGCATCATCGGCAGCAAGATGATCATCATGGCCAGTGCGGGACGTGTGGAAAACGGCATCGACGGCTGGAAGGGCGTGGCCGAGAAACTCGCGAAAGGCGCTGAGAAGTTCAAGACCGTTGGCATGTCGGCGGGCTTCCATAATCATGCTCTGGAGTTCCGTCCGATTGACGGCGTGCGTCCCATGGAGGTGCTTGCGAAGAACACTCCCAAGGACGTCATCCTCCAGCTGGATGTCGGTACCTGCGTGGAGGCCGGTTACAATCCGGCTGAGTGGATCCGCCAAAACCCCGGCCGTTTGCGCTCAATCCACTGCAAGGAATACTCCAAGGAGAAGGGCTTCAAGGTGCTCTTCGCCGAAGGTGATTCCCCCTGGAAGCAGGTGTTTGAGGCCGCCGAGAGCGTGGGCGGGGTGGAGCACTACATCATTGAGCAGGAAGGCTACCACGAGCCGTCCATCGTCGCAGCAGAGAAGTGCTTGGCCAACATTCGCAAGATGCGCGCATAGGATTATTGAAAACGCTTAGTCAGCAGTAAGGGCCACCCGGATAGCGGAGTGGCCCTTACTTGTTTGGGAAATCGGGCGCGCCTAGTCGTCCAGCCCAGGGAAGGCGCCAATCGCCTGACGCATGATCAACCGCTTGCGACGGTCGCGCTCCTGCATGGGTCTTGTCATCCAGAACACCACCGCAAGGCCCGCCGCAGCCTGCACAGCCAACAGGAATACGAGTTTGCCAAAGGCGGCTGGGCCCTCCCCAGAATCAAGCACATAGCGTGCAGCACTATAGGCTGCCACCAAAGAGCAGAACAGCACGAGCACGCCTACCCACAAACGCCGCCGGAGTTCGCGGCGGAGCGCATCGTCGGTAGCATTCATCAGCGATTTGAGGGCCATCGATTCACCATCGGCGACTGCCTTGGGTTCCAACAGACGCGGTGCCTCTATTCTGTCTGCAATCTCTAGCGAAAATCTAGCGAAAATCAAAGGAATAGACGAATTCTAGTACCAAACCTACGGTACTTAAGCATACTTGTAGTGCCTGAGCGGACGGAATGCACGGCCAACCCCGGCGCTTGGCAGGAAGTCTAGCAAAGTGAGGAAGTAGCGGAAGCGGTTGTATCCGAAGCGCCTAATCGGCAGCGGGATTGGAACTGGGGTGAAACCAGTTGAAGAGGGTGTTCACAGGATCGCCCACCACGCGGTTCCCCCCAGCCATCTTGGCCTCGCGCAAGTTGCGGGCAGCACGGGCATACCAGGTCTCCGGAGTATCGTTGGGAACCAGCAAGGATGTGCCGGTAGAGATGCTGGTTTGCACGCAATGGGAGCCCAAAAGGACTGACGAACTCGCCACCTGACGGCGGCATTCCTCAGCCATACCTGCCAGATGATCAGAGTGAGTATCGGCCAAAATGGCGAAGAACTCATCGTCGACCCAGCGGCCTAAGAAATCGTAGGAACGCAGGCAGGAGCCAACAGTGCGGGATACTGAGCGGAGCACCTGGTCGCCTGCCTCCCTGCCAAAGTGGTTATTCACCGCATGGAGGCGGTCCACATCAAACAGGATGAGTGCCGGACGCCGGCCATAGCGAGAGAATGCCTCAAACGCTTGCCCGACGGCCACTTCGGTGTAACGCCGATTGCCCATGCCGGTGAGGGCGTCAATGAAGGTGAAGCGCTCAAAATCCCGGGCATGCTCAATGGCGGCAAGGCTGTGGCGACGCTCAGCGAATATGTGAATGGTGCCGATAACCTGCCCGGAGGTTCCCAGAAGAGGCGCTACCCTTAACGATACGGGCAGTCGATGACCTTGCTTATGCAACAGGAACATCTCCACTTCCCGGGTATTCCCTGAGGACAGCACGGTGCGACTGGGGCAATCGCCATGGCATGGAGAGTCTCCCGAGCGTGTTGTGTGCATGAACACACGCTCACAGCAGGAACGACCGATCACTTCATCTTTCTGATATCCGGTAATCGTTTCAGCACCTTTATTCCACGACCGGATCCGGTCCTTGAGATCAATGAAGCAGACACCCTCCTCCAGCATTCCCAGCACCTGCGGCAGCAGAATGGCGTCGGCCTTCAATGCCTGGGAGCCATTGCAATTGGCTGGCGGGACTGGTGGTGGATCAACAGTTGCAGCGTTGGGCGCGGGCGGGACGGACACGGGATGGGCGACCAGATGGACACCGGAAGGGGACTCCTGCCCCAGAATCCGCAACGGCGCCAACCCCGGATGGATTCCATTTGTTTCGTGGCTCATATCGGAAACCGCCATGCTACTTCCGCAACTCGAAAACTCTGTATTCGGGTGGATGATGAGCAGATCCCCGGCAATCCGAAATCCCACCAGCTTCCCACTTGCCAAGCAACCGTCTGGATTGCCCTCAACGAGTGAAAGAGCACCATGGGCAACTCATCGGCAGACGGCTTGTACAGGAACAATACTCCGTCTCCAGAATACAGGTACACCCTTGAGAGGAACAGGCAAAGAGAGGTGCTTTGGTACTGTCAACAGTACTATAGGTTTCTCGCGCAACACAGTAGGTACAATCGCTTAACTTCGCTTGACGCACATCCCACATGACCCCGTCCGCCTGCCCGCCAAGCACCCCATCAGCAGCGGTGTGATACGAATGGAAGAACCATGGAAAGCTCAGCACTTCGCCGGCGAGACGCGTTAGCCGCACTATTTGCCGCGGGAGCCACGGGAATAAGCGCCCAGGCGACTCCGCGTAAGCACCTGCCGCTGCCAGTGGAAATGGTGGCAGACCGCAGCGTCCCGACAGGACAGTACAAGCACCCGGCAGCCATCACGGAACTCGAGAACGGCGACCTGTTCCTGGTTTGGTACGGGGGAGATGGCGAGTATGCGCCGAACACGGGCGTGTATGGAGTGCGCTTGGCGGCGCAAGCGCGAAACTCGGCCGCAGGAGGGAAATGGTCAACGCCGGTGCTGTTGGCCCAGGATCCGTTTCGTTCGGTAGGAAATCCAGTGGTTTGGCAGGCTCCGGAAGCCAATGGACGGCCGGGTTGGGTATGGCTGTTCTATGTGGTGCGATTTGGCGAAACCTGGGCCTATTCCCGGATTGCAGCGAAGGTTTCGAAAGACGGTGCACGAACCTGGAGCGACTCCTCGTTGATCTCCCTGGACGAAGGGCTTCTGGTGCGCGGGAAGCCGCTGACGCTATCCAATGGTGAAACGCTGCTTCCGGTTTACCGCGAGGTTGCGGAAGACCGCGAATCAATTGGACCCGACACCGTCTCGCTGTTCCTCCGCCATCAGCCCAAGGACAACAGTTGGGTGGTGAGTGCGCCCATCCGTTCCGCAATGGGGAATCTGCAACCGGCTCCGGCAGAGGTGACACCGGGGCGGCTTCTGGCCTTCTGCCGTCGCGGGGGTGACTACCGTCCAAACCCGGACGGGTGGGTGGTGTATGCGGAATCCAGCGACTTCGGAAAGACTTGGAGCGCAGGTCGGCCGCTGTCTCCACACTTCCCCAATCCGAACGCGTCGGTGGATATGCTGGCCTTGCGGAACGGCCATCTGCTGCTGGTGTACAACCACTCGCATGGCAGCCGCTCACCACTCAGCCTAGCTCTCTCTGAAGATGGCGGGAAGAGTTGGAAGGTGGGGCTGGACGTCGCAGTTGGCGCGCAGGATTACGCCTATCCGTACGCGATTCAAGCGCGAGACGGGCGAATCCATCTGGTGTACACGTCGCACAGGCGCAGCCAGGTGAACCGAGCGGTATTCACCGAGGAACAGATCCGCGACGAGTTCCCGCAGACGATTCAACTATAGGCGCTTCTACGGGCGACACCGGCTGCGGACGGATCGCCACACAGTAATGTCGGCAGCACGGCTTTATGGCTGCAGCATCAACTGTGCCGGTAAATCGGCAATTCGCCAAAGGCCCAGAGACTTATCAGCGTACTTGCCTTCCTGTTCCGTACAGCCTTCATTGAGCAGTACCTGTGGCGGAGGGAAGTGGAATGGAGCACGTTCGAGGTTCAGCATGCGCCAGTCACCATCCTCAATATCTTCGTTGAAATGATGGGCGGGGAAGGTTGTGGTTAGCAGCCACTGAGAGGCGCTGTTGCGGAGATTCGTGAGTGCCTGCTGGATGTGCGCGAAGGAGAGGTGAACAAGGCAATCGCGGCAGAATACCAAGTCTGCTTGGGGCAAAGCATCCTGGGTAAGGTCAAGCAGAGCGAAGCGGCGGCTGCCGGGGCCGGAGGTGGAAGAGGTGCTGAAGTGTTGCTGGTTCGCGGCTACCAGGTGCGGCACGATGTCGGCGCCGGTGTAGGCCACCTGCGGCAGTGGTACGTGGCGCATCCAGGCGAAATCCCCACAGGGGATGTCAAGAATGGATGCAATCCCCAATTCCAGGACAAGCTCGGGAAGCGCCTGCCGGATACGCGCGGTCTGGTTATCCACGGATCCGGTGCCAGAGCGGGAGTTCTCACTGCCCCAGAGGTTCGTTTCGTAAATTCGCGTGAAACGGGCCTGCAAATCGAGGCACCGCAATTCGTCGCGACGGGCAACAAATGCCTGATGGGCGGGCACTTCCGCACGATCGCGCCGGGGCATTGAAGACGGAGATGCTGGTGGGAAAGATTGTGGCATCTGCAGTCAGTCTAGCGAATGGTTGAGGCAATCGCTGGGGATTGAGGGGCTCAGAGCTCCCAGCGCCGGAACTCAAGCTGGACAGTGCGGGGCCTGAAGCCGGAGAATCGCGCCTGGAATGCGACACTAAGAGGAAACCTGTCACGGCATCGTGATGGAGAACTGCAACCATTGAAGGATCGCCATGAAGATTGCCCTCGGGCAGATGAATGCCACAGTCGGTGACCTCGAACGCAACGTGTCCCGAATGATTGAAGCTACCCAGCAGGCCCACCAGAAGGGCGCGACGCTGATTGTGTTTCCGGAACTGGCCGTTACCGGCTACCCACCAAGGGATCTGGTAGAGAAACAAAGCTTCGTAAGGCGCACTCGCGAGCAACTGCTGAGGCTGGCGGCGGAGACCGCGTCGCTTTCGACGGCGGTAATCTGCGGATTTGTGGGCGATTCGAACGACACAAAGGGCAAGACCGTTACCAACAGTGCCGCGCTGCTGGCGGGGGGCCAGATGCTATTCCGGCAGGACAAGGTGCTGCTGCCCACTTACGACGTGTTTGATGAGTGGCGTCACTTCGCGGCCGCTGAGCACCAGCGCGTGGTGGAGTTTGGCGGAAGGCGCATCGGCCTGACAATTTGCGAGGACGCCTGGAACGACTTTGAAGGCAGCCAGCGGGCGCTGTATAGCCGGAATCCAGTGGCGGATCTTTGCCGGCAGGGAGCGGAGGTGCTCATTAGCATCAACGCCTCGCCCTACGAGATGGGCAAGCGCCAGGAGCGCCGCAGTCTGTTCTGCGGGGTGGCCCGGCGTCGGGGCTTACCGCTGATCTGGGTAAATCAGGTGGGCGGAAATGACCAGTTAATCTTCGATGGCAGCAGCTTTGCCACGAATGCTCATGGTGAGGTGATCGCCAGCGCACGCAGCTTTGATGAGGATCTCGTTCTGGTGGACCTGGAAACCGGCGTAGGTGACCAGCAAGAGAGCCACGTGGACGAAGTGGAAGCGGTTTACGATGCACTCGTGCTTGGGACGCGGGATTACGTACGCAAGTGTGGGTTCCAGAAGGTGCTGGTGGGTTTGAGCGGTGGGATTGATTCGGCTCTGGTGGCTGCAATTGCCGCGGATGCCCTCGGCGCTGAGAACGTGGCGGGCATTGGAATGCCCGGGCCGTATTCCTCTGACCATAGCCTCAGCGATGCGCGGGCGCTGGCAGAGGGACTAGGTATCCGCTTTGAAGTGTCCAGTATCAACGACGCCTACCGGGCTGTGCTGGACGGGTTGGACCCCCTCTTCGCAGGTACGCCACGCGACGTCACGGAGGAAAACATCCAGAGTCGCCTGCGCGGGCTAACCCTGATGGCGCTGTCAAACAAGTGGGGTGCCTTGGTGCTTACCACCGGCAACAAGAGTGAGTTGGCCGTGGGCTACTGCACACTCTACGGCGACATGGTGGGAGGCCTGGCGGTAATTAGCGACGTGCCGAAGGTGATGGTTTACGAACTGACGCGCTTCGCCAACCGCCGCCATCCCAAAGCGGTGCCTGAGAGCATCTTCAGCAAGCCGCCATCAGCGGAACTACGGCCTGACCAGAAGGACACGGATTCTCTGCCGCCCTACGACGTGCTGGACCCCATTCTAAGGGGATACATCGAAGAAGTACGAACACCCGCCGAGATCGCCGCTGCGCAAGGAGTTCCCGAGGAACTGGTGCGGGACATCATCCGCAAAGTGGATTTGAGCGAGTACAAGCGTCAGCAAGCTGCACCAGGTTTGAAGGTAACGACGAAGGCCTTTGGCATGGGCCGCCGTCTTCCCATTGCACAACGTTTCCGCGAATAGAGAGCACAAGCCATGAGAAAGTTGAGATCGCATTACGTCAAAGCTGCTGGAGTGTTCGCACTGGCCCTGTGTGCGTTGATGGTGCTGTCGCAGGCGCCTCCACGGTTGACGCCCGGGGAGATTGCCGAGGGCCTCTACCAGCTTCCCAACGGCTGGCGAGTGCGGCCCGCAGGCCGGCAGATCCGGCTGGACACCATGCCTATGGCCAGCGTGGCAACGCCGGATGGCAAGTATCTGGTTGTGCTGTGTGGCGGCTACAATCCACCGTCGCTGATAGTGCTGGAACAAGCCACCCTGCGGGAAGTGGGGCGCACGCCGGTTCCGGATGGGTGGCTAGGGCTTGCCATCAATCGCGCCGGAGACCGGGTGTACGTAGGTGGTGGAACGCAGGCTGCGGTGTTTGAATTCACCCTTGCGGATGGCGTGTTGCAAATGAGCCGCCGCATCAACCTGACTGATCCCGACAAGCGCGAGTCCAATGACTTTGTGGGCGATGTGGCGCTGTCGCATGACGAGCAATTGCTCTACGTGGCACGGCTCTATCGCAATGGAGTGGATGTGGTCACCCTCAGTACCGGTGAATTGTCCACCCGATTCGGCACTGGACGCAGACCCTACCGGATTCTGCCGCACCCGGCCGGGAACTTCGTCTATGTAAGCTCCTGGGCGGATGGTTCCGTATATCGGCATCGCGCGGGAAGCGGGGCGCTGGTGGACCGCATCCCGGTGGGGGCGCACTCCACGGACATGCTGCTGATTCCGGGCCGAGTGGAACGCGAGAGTGATGACGATGACGAAGCAAGTGCTCCATTTCCGTATGTGGCACGGATCTTTGTGACAGCAGGCAACACGAACAGCGCCTTTGTGCTGGGTGTGGAGGAGAGCGGCGCACTGGCGTTGCTGGAATCCGTCAACCTTGCCTTGACACCACGGCAACCCGTGGGCATGACGCCCAGCGCATTGGCCTACGATGGCGAACGCAGGCGGCTGTATGTGGTGTGCTCCGACGCCAATGCAGTGGGAGTGGTGGATGTGCGGACGGCGCGGTCACGGGTGTTGGGCCACATTCCTGTAGGCTGGTACCCGACGGCGGTAAGGGTGCTTCCAGAGGGAGCGCTGCTGGCCATGAACTCCCGCGGCAACCGGCCTTTCCCCAACCCTGATGGTCCGAACCCCACGGTGCGCCCGGCTCCGCTGCACGAGGGGGGAAAGCTGCCGCAGTATGTGGGCAGGCTGCAGGTGGGAACAGGCTCAGTGATTCCTTTTGCTGACGAGGAAGCGCTGCTTGCGCACACGCGCACGGTGCTTGCCAACTCGCCGTATCGCGATGAGTTGCTGGTGAATGCGGGCGTGCCCGCGGGCAACCCTATTCCGAATACGCCCGGGCAGGCTTCGCCCATCAAGCACGTCATCTACGTAGTAAAGGAGAACCGCACCTACGATCAAGTATTGGGCGATATGCCTGAGGGCAACGGGGACCCGTCGCTCACACTGTTCGGAGAGAACGCAGCGCCCAACCATCACAAGCTGGCTCGCGAGTTCGTATTGTTCGACAACTTCTACGTGAATGCGGATGTGAGCGCGGACGGCCACAACTGGTCAAGCGCAGCCATCGCCCCAGACTACGTGCAGCGCATGTGGCCCGGCAGCTATGGCGGCCGGAGCCGGACCTACGACTACGAAGGCGGCGAAGTGGCCGCTCTGCCGCCGGGCGGGTATCTGTGGACCAACGCCTCGCTGGCCGGCATCACGTTGCGCAATTACGGCTGGTGGAGCGCCAACCATCCCAAGCCGCTCGCGGATGGAACGCATATTGCCAGCGTGCGCGACCCCATCCTTGACAAGGTAACCAGCCGTACCTATCGTGCCTACGATCTGGATTACAAGGACATCGATCGCGTAAAGGCATTCATCGCGGAACTGAAGGAGTTTGAACGCGCAGGAAGCATGCCTCAGCTTTTGCTGATGCGGTTGGGCAACGACCACACGTATGGCCTGTCTGGCGGCAAGCCAACACCCATCGCGCAGATGGCCGATAACGACTATGCGTTGGGCCTTCTGGTGGAGGCCGTCAGCAACAGCATCTTCTGGAAGGACACGGCGATTTTTGTACTGGAAGACGATGCGCAGAATGGGCCAGACCATGTAGACAGCCATCGCAGCCCCGCCTTCATCCTCTCGCCCTATGTGAAGCGGCGATCGGTTGACTCCAACTTCTACAACACCACGTCGATGCTGCGAACGATGGAACTCATTCTAGGCATGCGACCGATGACACAGTTTGACGCAGGCTCTCGTCCCATGTGGACAGCCTTTCAAAGCCAACCGGATCTAACTCCCTACAAGGCGGAGGCGCCGCGAGTGGATCTGAATGCGCGGAATCCGAGGGCAACAGCGCTGGCCATTCGATCAGAGCAGTTGAACTTCAAGGAAGCCGACGCGATTGACGATTACGAATTGAATGCCATCCTCTGGTTGGGTATGCGGCAGACGTTGCCACCGTCGCCGGTCCGCAGTGTGTTTGCCCCTTAGCCAGGGGTCAGCAGCAGTCAAGGATACACAGGGAAAGGGGATCGCTTTGCAGTTGTGCCTCATCTGGAACCTTCACCAGCCCAATAGCTGGCATCCCCGGTTGTCCCGCTACATGCTGCCGTGGATGCGCATCCAGACTCTGCGCGCCTATGCGCCGCTGCTCCGCATGGCATTGGAACCTGGAGCATTTCCAGCAAGCTTCGCGGTGTCTCCGGATCTTCTGCAGTTCCTGGAATCCTGCACCATCGATGGAAAGCTGGAAGCGATGTTGGAACTGCATCGAAAGCCTGCCTCTCAGTTGCGACCCAATGAGATAGAGGAACTGCTGGCTTTCGCTTTTGAAGCCGGCAGCGCAAAGCTTGCAGCGCCATTCCCGCGCTATGCCGCCCTGTTTCACAACTGGACTGCGATGCGCGGTAACCTGCGTCGCTTGCGCGAAGGGATGACGGAGGAAGATCTGCAGGACCTGCAAGCGCTGACGCAGATTGCCTGGCTTGACCCCACGCTGCGGACACAGACGGGCGAGGCTCTGGTGGCGGCACAACGCGGTGAGCATCTTGCACACCAGCACGCAGTGGCTCTCACGGAACTGCAGACGAAGGCCATGCGCGACTGCCTCCTTGCGATGCAGGAGGCTTGCCGCCAACGGAGAGTGGAGTACTTGGGCGGTGCGTTGCATCAACCCTTGCTACCCCTGCTCACTGGCGGGGTGGATGACTTTTCCTATGCCGAGGACGCACGGGCGCACATCGTACGAGGGCCACGAGTGCATTACCGGCATTTTGGCTTGTGGCCACCGGTGTTGCATCTGGCGGAGGGCGCTTACTCCAATGAGTGTGCGACGCTAATGGCCCAATCCTGCCTGGAGTGGGGAGTGGCCAGTTCGCGGGTGTTACAGAAATGTGTCGGGCGTCCGTTGACGGCCAGCGAACTCACCGCACCGTGGAGTCATCGGGGCCGCGCGTTGCGCTTCACGGACGCAGCACTAAACGGGCGGTTTCAGTTCGTCTATCCGAACCTGAGCCCTGACACGGCGTTTGCGGACTTCGCCGAACGCGTCCGGCAGACGGCAGCAGACGCCACTGCTGAGGAGGCTGTACTAGTTGTAGAGCTTGCTCCCGCTCTGGGTCCAGATGCGGATGTAGACGCGGCGATGCGGTTGTGGCGTATGCTGCTGCAGGATACCGCGGAAGCCACCGGCGCAAAAGGTGTGCGAATGGACGACAGCTTCCCCCGGTCGCAGCCGAAACGCAATCTGGGCCGAGTTCAATCATGGACAGGCCGGCCCCGCGGCTTTGCGCGCTGGCTGCCTAAGGCGCATCCGCAATATTGGGAATTACTGCGGCACGCGCGGCGTCAATTTCAGAACGCGCGCGCCTGGAAGACTCTATCGCCGGAATCACTGGACGCGGCTCGTGGATCCTTGCTGTTACTGGAAAGCAAGGACTGGGTAGATTGCATGGAAGCGGATCTTGATCCATGGACCCGCCGGCGCACGGAAGAACTATTGCGCGCACACCTGGACAATGTGTATCGGACACTGGAGCTTGACCGCCCAGCCGCTCTTGCACAGGCCTTGTTCCCGTGTGAGCCGCGGATCACATCGATAGCGCCCAGTCGCGACATCACGCCCGTGCTGGATGGGCGGCGCGCCTCGTATAGTTCCTGGAGTGGTTCTGGCTTTTTCCGCGCCCGCCAGGAGGGGATTTGTGCTGGGGACTCATGGCGGCAGATTTCTGAACTGTACTTCGGCACGGATGCGGTGTATGTCTACCTGCGTGCGGCCCTTCCGCTGCCAGCCGCAGACATGCTGGAGCACTTTGAGTTTCAAGGGGTACTCCACGCGGCGGACGGTGAGCAAACGGTAACGTGGTTCCAGGTGCAACGTCGCCAAGGTCAGACGCAACTAACGACGCGTCTGGCGGTGCCGACATCATCAAGGGTCGAGGAGCAGCCGCTTGCCATCGTGGATGAAGTGGTCGATCTGCGGATTCCCCTATCTGCGTTGGGCGTGCGACTAGGGGAAGTGCTGCGCCTGCAGGTGTCTCTATGGGAGAGTGGCAACGCTGTAGCCGCGGCACCACCGCTGGGTTGGGAGGAACTCGTGGTAGGCGACAGCCTGGAGTTCGACGGGCCTGCCATTCCCCCTGACGCGGTGGAGCGGGCGAACGTGCAAGCAGCGCGCTAGCGTTTCTTGTTGCCCGTCCAGAAAAGCAGGCCCACCAGCAGCATCCCGGCCACGCTAAGCAGCGCACCCATGCCGAGCCGGTTTGAGCGGAACCGAAGCTGCAGGTGGTGCTCTCCCGCCGACACGGATACGCCGGATAGCGAATGGTTGACACGCAGTAGCGGGAGGACAACGCCGTCCATTTCCGCGTGCCAGCCCGGGTAGAACGGCAAACTCAGTGCCATTAAACCTGAGGTTTCCGCACGGTAGTGGATACGCCATTCGTCCGTGCGCGCATCGATGCTGACAACGCGGGCGTTTTGCGCGGCCACCGCATCCGCTTCACTGACAATGGCCATGGAGGAAGGATCCAAATCAGCCAACGCTTCGAGTTCACGCTCGTCGCCGTCAACACGGGATACGCGTGAAGGAAACCATACCTTCGGCAGCGCCTCCGTACGTGACACCAGTTTGGCCGTCTTCAAGTCCAGGGTGATTGCGGCACCCAAAGCGTCCATCAGCGGCGGGTTGGCTTCCGCGGTTTTGCGGAATGCAGCGTAGCGGCGCAACTCTAAGGGGTTGTAGCCATACGTGGTTTCCAGGCGCACCTGTAGGGGGCTGTTCATGGAACCGAATACCGCCAGTTGGTCAACTGCGGCAAAGCGCATCCCGGCGGGAACATTCGGCGCTACACGCGATCGCAGCACTTCCGCGCCCCGCTCATGCAGCGCAGCAAAACCATCGCGGGAGTAGGTAAGCGGGTTGTTCCATGAGTTCACCATGGCCAGGTCCAGCGTCATCAACAGGCAGATAGCCAAGCAAAGACCTGACCACGAGACACGCCGCTGGAGATCGCGCGCGCCCATGGCAGCTAGCCACCCTAGGGCGAACGCAACCACAAACCAGGCGTGTACAGGCGCGCGCACCTTGCTCAGCCACGGGACGGCCATCGCCAATCGATAGAGCCCTGCTTCCGGCCCCAGCATGAACCACAGCGAGATGAGGGCCAGGCTGAGCGGCACGAAGGCTTCCCTCCAGCGCACCATGCCTAGGGCCACCAAGGGCAGAAGCAGGATCCCGCCATAGAAGTAAGTCTGGGTACGGTCACCGGGACCGGTGTATTGGGTACCGCGCGAGCCAAGAGCGTCCGGGAATAGCAGTGTGGCGATGGCTGCTGGAGCAAGGACGCCTTCGTCGCTGGCGGCGAAGTCCTGCGTAGCACGGACAGATTCCGCCGCCAGTTCCAGACCTGGCAGCACCATCACGGCTGCCACCAGGAGGGCGAGCAGTGCTACGCCAGCCAGAAGCCCCACTGCCTTTAGCGGCAATTCTCGCTGAATCAAGCTGATAAGCAGAGAATACAGGGCAAGTGCGGCACATCCGTAGAGTGCGTTCTGAAGATGGCCCGCAAGAAACATCACCCCGGCCACTCCACCGGCAGCCCCCATCCATCGCCAGAAATGCCCCTGCAAGGCCCGCCCTCCGCAATAAAGCAGCCAAGGAAGCAAGCAGGCGGCCTGGAACATTCCAATGTGCGAGGAGTGTCCAGCGAAATATCCTGAGAGAGCGTAGGCAACAGCACCCAACGCGGAAGGCCAGGGATCCAGTGAATGCAGGCGGAGAAACAGGAACATGCCGGCCAGGGCTAGGGCAGCATGCAGCACCAGTTCAGCCTGTATCATCCTCGGTCCTGCACCCGCCAAGATAAAGGGCCAGTTCAAAGGATAGAAGGCACCTACCTGAGGGTCCGCCAGAAATGGAAAGCCGGAGTACAGGTAGGGGGTCCAAAGGGGGAGATTGCCGCCCCAGATCTCTTCGGCGAAGTAGCGCTGGGCAGAGAAGTGGACGTCAATGGCATCCCACTGGATGCTCGCGTTCGGCGATAGCAGAGGAACTGCGTAGAAAAGCCCGAGGGCCGTCAGCAGCAGCAACGCGGGGGCGACCCATGCCGGCCACTCGCGTACGACGAGGACACTGGCATCAGCGGCTTGGCCGCGCCGGGAGGCAGACTTCGCTTTCTTCACGGCGGACAAGTTGACAGTCTAGCGGGAGGCGGCGAGGAACCGCAAGATGCCCCTCGCCGCCAGCTATGTTCTCTACGTGTGTCCGCCTAGTTGGATCGCCTGCTCGAGTACTTCGTCAGCGCGGCCACCAGGGGTTGCGCTGCGGGAGGCGTCGCCAGACCGCTGGCGACAATATCTTTATTCTTGTATTCCTTGCCGTAAAGGCGCTTGTTCACGTCGTCATCCTCGCGCAAAGTGGAGCCCTTGAGAGATACCCCCGCGAACACGCCACGCGAGCGCGACCAGGACAGAATCTCAGCCCGCATCATCGCATCCGTCTCGGCTGTGGAAGTGCGGCCTACTGGACCGGCAGCCACACTCACGTCGCCGCCCAGGGTGAACTTGCTGGTCATCATCCGATCTGCGCCACGCTTGCTCATCACCAACAGGATAATGTCGGTTTCTTGCCCGCCAATCTGAAATCCGATACTGCCACCTTCCATGCGCACCGCGCCTGGGGTGGTCCAGCCTACGCCATTCGCCTTACGGCAGGACAAGAAGCCACGCCCAAACTGGCCGCCCACAATGAAGGCTCCCTTCTTCATGCCGGGAATCAGAACCACGCACTCGCTCTTGTCTAGCAATTCTTGCGGGATGGCCTGATCCGAAATGGCCATGGTTTCTTGCAGCACTTCGGTAGCGGCGTTCAAGCGTTTCTGGTCGTCGCTTTGCGCCAGGCCGGCTAGTGCCAGCAGCGCAAGCAGGCTGAAGAGTGTCATCAATCGTTGCATTCCATGCTCCTTGTGGGTAGCTTCAAAGGCGCACCCTCTTTGTGGACGGATTCGGCCTCTTTATTGTTTCCTCATGGATTGTGCGATTGCAATGGGCCAAATTGCGGGATTCATCCGCCCGCCACACGAATCGAGCGTGCCAAGTCAGGCGAACTGGCAGGATATTGATTCAACAGTCTTCCCGCGGGCGAACTTGAGGGTTTCCCGTGGGATACACACACGCTAAGCTCAGGGAGGGGGTGCAGTCGATGGCCTTGCTAATCTCTTCGTCCACCGTGCGCCGTGGCAGCTGGCGCTGGCTGTATGCCCTAACCTTCACAGGCGCAGTTGTCTTCCTGACAGGCTTTCAGCCCTCGCAACCTGCCGAAGAGCCAACGGCTGAGGCCATTGAACAGGCACGTCTCGTCACCCGCGAGCTTAGCCAGGGTTTGCAGAGTATGCTGGCAGAGGAGCTGGCCAAGGGCGGCTTCGCCGGCGCCGTGAGGGTGTGCAGTGAGAGAGCCCAGACCATTACCGGCGAGTTCAATGCCGCCATGGGTGCGTCGGCCCGTCGCGTCAGCGCGAAGTACCGCAATCCGAATGGCCAACCGGATGCCTACGAGGCAGACATGCTGGAGCGCTGGCGGCTGGCGCATGGACGGAAGGAACTACCGGAGGAGAGCGTGGAGGTGGTGCGGGACCAGCTAAACCAGAGGCATCTGCGCTATATGAAGCCCATCGTGATGCAGGCAATGTGCTTGAGTTGCCACGGCGCGCCGGAAGCGATTCCCGCCGAGGTAAGAACCGTGCTGGGTAGCCGCTATCCGAAGGACTTGGCAACGGGTTACCGGGCGGGCGATTTGCGGGGGGCAGTATCTGTGCGGATTCCATTAAACGGCCAATAGCGCCTGGCGAAACGGAAACCGGGCCGTCACCACGGTGGGTGACGGCCCGGTTTCGACGAAGCAACAGCCGACGGAACGACGGTTGCCTACCAAGTGAGGCGCAAGGCCAACTGTGTCTGCCGGGGCAGATTACGCTGGCTGGTAATGCGGCCAAAGTTGGCGTTGGTGGCCGTGAGGTTCGGGCCGTTAAAGGCCGGGGTATTGAAGAAGTTGAAGAACTCCGCGCGGAACTGAAGATTCACAGATTCGGCAATCCGCGTGTTCTTCAGAAACGAAAAGTCCACGTTGTTGGTGGGGTTCAGGCGGTAGGCCGTGAACCGGCTGCCAAAGGTGCGCAGGTTCTGGGCCAACTGCTGATTGGGCACGCGATTGAACTGATTGACGTCAAAGACGGTGTCACCCTGCTGTAAACCACCGGTGGAGTTCCAGTTAAGGTCTCCACCCAGGTAGAGCAGGTTGCCCCAGCCCACCGCGGGCGCCGAAGAGGCAGTATAGATGCCATTCACCTGCCAGCCCCCAATCAAGCGGTCGACGAGGCCGCTGGCGTTATTGGCGATCTGGCGGCCGCGTCCGAAAGGCAACTGGTAGACACCCGTTGCAACAAAACGGTGAGGCCGGTCCTCATTCGCGATCCGCTTTTCGGGTGAGAAATCCTGGTTATTCAGGAAACTGCGGCGTTCAATGGTGCGTGCCCATTGGTAGTTGGCCAGCCAGCTGAACCCATTCGCGAAGCGCTTTTCTAGCCGGGCCTGCAGGCCATGGTAGTAGCTGCTGCCGAAGTTGTCAGTATTCATGGTGACGCCACCCTCACCGTTGAACTGCGCAAAAGGCCGCAACAGTTGCTGCAGTTGGATACGCGCGCCATTCAGTCCGGTGCCAGGCAGCAGGCCCGCAAAGGGGTTGGTGACCTGCTGGCTAAGGAAATTGATGTTGTCCTGGTCCCGGACGCCCGTAGTACTGAGGAACTGCCGATCAAAGAAGTTCAGTGCGCGGTTGCCTTGCAGCCGGTTGGCGCTGTTGCCGATGTAGCCCACTTCCATCAGGAGGTTCCCCGCCAACTGCTGCTGGATGGTGAAATTCCAGCGAATCGAGTAGGGCTGACGGAATTCCGGATTGTAGAAGGTAACGCTTTGCCCCAGGAACGTGTTGATGTCACCGGTACTGGCCGCGGGCAGAATGCCATTAGGGAAGGGGTTGCTTAGGTCCGCAATGAAGGTGAGTCCGCCGTCGTCGCTGGGCACAAACTGCGTCCGTTGCTGGAAGCCAGGCTGGATGGACGGTTGCAATCCCTCAGTAAAGTAGAACAACCCGAAGCCGCCGCGGAAAACCGTCTTGCCTCCCAGACGGTCCGGGGTGTAGGCGATGCCGACGCGCGGGCTGAAGTTCATATCGGTGGAGGAGCCCACCACGCGGTTGCCGGGGTTGGCGAACAGCAGGCCGCCGCGGGGATCGAAACTAGGAATCAATTGCTGCAGTGCCGGGGTACTGTTGTACACGGCCAAAGCCTGCGCCGTTGCGGCATTCGCGGTCTGCGCGTCAAAACCGACAACCTGGCGATCATATCGCTCCGTGGTGCGGAGTTCCTTCTCATATCGAAGGCCAAGCTGCAATGTGAGGTTGTTCGTGACGCGCCAGTCGTCCTGCATGAAGAAGGACACATAGCGAGACTGCGGACTACGGGCAGAGGCTACATCAAAATTGCCCGAAGTCGGCAGGCCAAGCAGGAAGGTTGCCATATCCCCAATCAAAGGAATGGCGCCAGCCGTGTTCAACGGGCCACGCACAAAATTGTCGCGGAACTGGTAAAACCCACTGGAGTTCCCAAAGGACGTGACATGCTCGCGCAGCAGGCGCAAGTCGGTTCCAAACTTCAGCGTATGACTACCCGCGATCTTGGTGAAGGCCGAGAAGATTTGGAAGTTGTCGAAGGGGAAAGGGGCGCTGCCGGAGTTTCCCAAATCACGATAAGTGCCGAAGTCAAAGCCCGGCATGACTGCCTGGGAGCTGGCCGCCTGCAAGGAGCTTGGGAAGCCAAGCGAAGTCATGTCAAAGCCAAGGCTGGGACGGGTGCCACCTTCGGTGAACCGGGTCCAATTGAAGCGCGTGTTCAGGATCATGGTGGGGCTAAAGGTGTAGACATCATCGAGCTTGGCGCCCCAGTTGATGCGCTTCAGGAAGTTGCCCTGCGAGATGTCGTCTAGGCCAAAGGCGAAGCCGCGGAATTCAGTGCGATGGTTGTGTTGCATGGCGAAGAACATCTTGTGGTTGTCGCTGATGTTCAGGTCCGTGCGGCCAAGTGTAGTGAAGAAGTCATCGCCCCGGTTTGTATTTACCTGGTAGTTATCCTGACTGTCGGGGGCACCAACCGCATTGGGTTGGGGGAAGAAACCAAGCACACTAGGCGCAATGGGGGAAATACGGTTTTGGGGAATCACATTTCCAGCGAAGGGGGTGCGCAGAATGGTGCCATTGGGCTGCAGCGTGCCACTGAGCGGATCGTGAATCTGGTACTGGCTGCCCAGTGCCCGCTGCTGGCTGAAATCACCATTCCGATTTTCCTGCGTGGGCACCGTGGTGCGGAAAGGCTCCGGCTGGCGGTTCTTAATGCCTTCATAGTTGAACTGCCAGAAGAGCTTGTTGCGCCCGTCAAACAACTTGGGGAGGAACACTGGTCCGCCGGCGCTGACACCCCACTGATTGAAGACCGAGTTCGTCTTCTCCCCGCCACTTTGGTTGACGAAGAAGTCCGTGGCTGCTAGATCTTCCACCTGGTTGAAGTTGTAAAGAGCACCACGGAACCGGTTGGTGCCTGCCTTGGTGGTGACGTTCACGGTGCCACCGCCGGTGTTGCCGTATGAGGCGTCGCTCTGGAAAACTTCCACCTTCACTTCACCCACGGCATCTGCAGGTGGGTTGTAGGCTACACGGCGGTCGCGGGTGGTGTTCGGGGCGCCATCGTTCAGCAACTCATTACTGCGATTCGGCGCGCCACCCATCGAAATGCCAGAGGGACCTGCGTTGTCAAAGGGCCGCGTGAAGCGCGGGTCACTCATGGCGGTCACGCCAAAGGCAATGGCGGCCAGAGACATGGGGGTACGACCGCTCATGGGGATACTCTCCACCACTTCCTGCCCGATCACTTGGCCGGTGGCGGCCGTGTTGGAGGTTAACAGCGGGGCGTCCGAGGTAACGTTCACGGTCTCGACGATGTCGCCAATCTCCAGATTGATGTTCAGCGTGACGCGTTGGTTGGTACCCAGTTGGATATTCTGCTGGCGGAAGCGCTTGAAGCCCTGGGAGGTGGCTTCCACGGTGTAGCTGCCGGGCGCCAGGAAGGGAAGCGTGTACTGTCCGCCGGCGCCGGCGGTGGCTTCCGAGCGGCTGCCCGTGCTGGTTTGGGTAGCGGTTACGGTGGCCCCGGGAATGACGGCTCCCTGAGCGTCAGTCACCGTTCCATTGAGTGTTGCGCGGAACTCCTGGGCGGTGGCGGGAAGAGACGCGCTGGCCGCGAATAGGAGCAAGGAGAGAAATGAGCGAAAAAGTATCTTCATGGTGGAATCTCGCGTTCCCCCGCATTGCGTGAGCGAAGGCACTTACGGGAGTATACGTTAAATAAAAAAATTCAATCAAGAAAAAAATGAATATTATTCGTACTTCTGTTTTTCACATTTCGATTTCATCATTTGAATGTTTTTGAGATGAATAGGCGTGCACGCTATCGGGTTAGGACCAGAAGCTTCTCGTCTTGAATTCAACGGTTTAGCCTATGCCGAGGCCGAATGGGCTGTATGGGAACGAGGCGCCGGATCCGCAGCGATTCGGTTTTCGGGATCGCTCTTACAGGCACGTCCGCGCCAACGTGAACAGAGAGTGAGCGTCTGCGTGGATGCGGGTGTGTTACTTCCGCGGGGACATGCCTACCGACAGTGGGCATGAATGGCTTTGCGGATCTGGCCAGGGTGAGCCAGTTGAGGGGAGTAAGGCGGAAAGTGTCGGGGTGTCAGGCCTAACGGCGTTGGACCGGAAGACACCGCAGGGCGCGGGAGCCGGTGAGGATTTCGCACTGCGGATGAGGGTTCAGGAAGGGGCGGCAAACTGCCGCCTGGGGAATCAGGCTCAAGTGAAGCCGCCCCGTCCTCCAGCCCCGGTGCCGCAGCCCCCGGTGGCGAAACACGAAATCTGGGGCTCACTTTCCTCTGACTTGCAATCAGGACACTCCGCCGGACGATCCCGCTCAGTAAAGCGACGGAGCTTTTCGAATCGGCGGCCACACTTCGTGCAGCGGTACTCATACATGGGCATACAGGTTATGGGATGCGGCCGGTTCGTCGCAGGTGACAGGTTTGTGGATTCTCCGCCCGCATTGCCTGGTGGTTTGGCCATCGAATTGCCTTTCCACGTTCCGGAGGTCTCATGCGTCTATCCAGTATGGTGCGTGCGCGGATATGGCTTGGGGTTGTTGCGCTTGTCCTGCTTTGGGCGGCGGGCAGTCCCACGCTTTCGGCACAAACCCGAATTTCACCCATTCTTCAGGGGGTGGAGCGTCGCTACAATTCGGTGAAGACCCTTCAGGTTGACTTCACTCAAGTCTTCCGCTTTGGCCCCCGCTCCCGGACCGAACAGGGGATCCTGTATTTGCAAAAACCCGGCAGAATGCGCTGGGAGTATGCTGAGCCAGCCGGAAAAGTCTTCCTGTCCGATGGGAAATATGTCTACTTGTACAGTCCCAGCACCAAGGTAGTGGAGCGAAGCCCCTTTAAGGCCACCGATGACTTGCGCGCACCCCTCGCCTTCCTGTTAGGAAAGCTGGACTTTCAGCGCGATTTCGCCCGCTTTACCCTGAAGCCGGAGGGGGCAAACCACTGGATCACCGCGGAGCCAAAGAACCAGAAATCGCCCTATTCGATGGTGAGTTTTCTGGTGTCGACGAACTACGAGATTCTGGAAGTGGAAGTGTCTGGCATGGACCAGGCGGTAAACCGCTTCCGGTTCCGCAACGAAAAACGTAATCTTCCCCTTACGGAAGCCAGATTCGAATTCCAACCGCCTTCAGGCGCACGCCTCGTGGAGGCCGAACAGTAAGGGTCCACGCCCAGCGGTCCGCAACGCCATGGCTGAGTTTGTTCTGAAATACGCCGACGCCCGGGGCCGCATCCACCAGAAAGTGGAGGAGGCCGACACGGAATCGCAACTGCGTAATTCCTACACGCAGCAGGGTTATCTGGTGTATTCGGTAAAGGCGAAGTCTACCGTTGACCACGTATCGTCTGGCTTGCTGGGGAGGCGGAAGCGCCTGCATCTGGAAAAGTTCCTGATCTTCAATCAGCAGTTCGTCACCCTCATTCGCGCCGGGCTGCCTATCCTGAAGGCGTTAGACCTGCTGGCCGAACGCTTCGCGGACCCTCGCATGGTTGGCTACTTGCGGCGGATTCGGGACGACATCAAGGGCGGCTCGCTTCTATCAGAGGCCTTTCGCGCCGCGCAGATTTTCCCGCCAATCTACGTTACGTCGCTGATGGCGGGGGAAAAGGCCGGTAGCCTGGAAGAGGTACTGGACCGCTACATCCACTATCAGCAACTCACGCTGGCCGTGCGAAAGAAGTTGCTGGTATCGCTGATCTATCCCTGCTTCCTCATCGTGCTGGTTTTCCTGTTGGTGGTATTTCTGGTGACCTATGTGGTGCCCAGCTTCTCTGATCTTTACAACAGCATGAGCACGGAATTACCACTCATCACCCAGTGGCTGATTGCTTTTGGTACCACCAGCAGAACGTACGTGCTGGGCTTCTTCATTTCGGTGGCAGTGTGCCTGGTAATGTTCCGCTTGTGGAGCCGCGGCGAGGCAGCACAAGAACGCATTGACCGATGGAAACTGCGGATGCCGCTGGCTGGCGATATCTGGATCAAGTTTCAGGTGTCGCAGTTCTCTCGCATTCTAGGGACGCTGTTAGTCGGGGGTATCCCCCTGCTGCCTGCACTGGAAACCGCAGCCGAAAGCCTGAACTCGCGCCTGCTGCGCATCTCCATTGCAAAGGCCTCCCGCGCGGTAAAGGAAGGCCAGCCACTATCAAAGGCCCTTGCGGCCACGGGCATTTTTCCGGGCCTCTCCATCGACATGATTGAAGTGGGCGAATCCACCGGCGCGCTGCCCACCATGCTCACCAGCGTGGCCGAATTCTTTGAGGGAGATGTAAGTACCCGCTTGACCGCGGCCCTTTCACTGATTGAACCCATCATCATGATTGTGATGGGGGCATTCGTTGCCTTCGTGCTGATTGCGCTGTATCTGCCCATCTTTTCGCTGGCCGACAGCCTGGGATAAAGGAACATCATGGCCACCGCCGACATCAAGACCCGCAACCAGGAACAGGAACGTGAAAGCGCCATCACGCTGGCACGCCGCTATCACTGCGAGTTTGTTGACTTCAAGACCGCAGCCATTGATCACGACCTGTTTCGCTCAATTCCGGTAGACCTGATGTTCCGTTACAACTTTGTGCCTCTCCGCGAGGCTGGAGGCGTGCTGGAGATCGCGATTTCTGACCCCCGGAATCTTGCCGTCATTGACGAGCTAAGCATTCTGCTCCGCAAGCGGCTGCGGGTGAAGGTGGCCACGCTATCCGAAATCTCGGAACTGCTGAAGAAGACGGAACAATCACAGCGCGTGCTGGAGGAGGCCACCGCCGGATTTGCCCTCGATCTGGTGGGCGAAGAAGAGAACCCGGATGAGACGTTGTCGATTGAACGGCTGACATCCGGCGACGCCGACATTGCCCCGGTCATCAAGTTGGTGGACACCACCATCTTCAGTGCGCTGGAACGGCGCGCCAGCGACATCCACATTGAAACCCGCGACGGTGAGGTGGCCATCAAGTACCGCATTGATGGCGTGCTGCAGTTTGCCATGCCGCCCATCGCCAAGGAGTGGCACACGGCCATCCTGTCACGCATCAAGGTAATGAGCGAACTGGATATCGCGGAGCGCCGCGTACCCCAGGACGGCCGTTTCCGGGTCCGCTACCGGGGCAGACTGATTGACTTCCGCGTCTCTATCATGCCCACGATCCATGGCGAGGACGCAGTGCTGCGCGTGCTGGATAAAGAGAGCATGAGCGAAAAGTTCAGCAAGCTTTCACTGGAGGTAGTGGGCTTTGATGAATCGGAGGTACAGAAGTTCCGCAGGTACATCAAGGAACCTTACGGCATGGTGTTGGTGACGGGGCCCACCGGGTCCGGCAAAACCACGACGCTGTATGCGGCGCTGAGCGAAATCCAGAACGACGAAGACAAGATCATTACGATTGAAGATCCCGTCGAGTATCAACTGAAGGGCATCACGCAGATCCCCGTGAATGACAAGAAGGGCCTTACCTTCGCGCGGGGGCTGCGTTCCATCCTGCGGCATGATCCCGACAAGGTGATGGTGGGCGAGATCCGTGACCAGGACACGGCGCAAATCGCCATCAACGCCGCACTTACAGGCCATTTGGTGTTCACAACCGTGCACGCCAATAACGTGTTCGATGTACTGGGACGATTCCTGAACATGGGCGTGGAGCCCTACAATTTTGTCTCGGCCTTGAACTGCATTCTGGCCCAGCGTCTGGTGCGTGTTGTCTGTGAGCACTGCAAGCGTTCCGTCCGCTACCCGGACGAGTATCTCTTGGAAAGCGGGCTGGACGTTGCCGTCTGGCGCGACGTAGAGTTCCACGAAGGCGCGGGATGTTTCGAATGCGGTGGTACTGGCTACCACGGACGCACTGCAATTACGGAGCTGTTGGACTTGAGCGAGAAGATTCGCGAGATGATTCTGGACCGCCGGCCTACTTCGGAAATCCGCCGGCAGGCCCGCCTGGAGGGCATGACCTCCTTGCGGGAATCGGCGCTGGAATTGGTAAAGAAGGGCGTCACCACCTTGCGCGAAGTGAACAAAGTGACTTTCATCGAGAGCAACTGACAATGCCTCCACCTATCCTGAGGACCGCCGCATGCTAACCCGGGCCATCGCAATGCCGCGCCTGCCTCGATTCCTGGATCGCTGGCTTCAGGACCCGCCGCCGCACTGGGTACTGGAATTTTCCGCCCAGGGAATCCTGCTCGCCTCAACGGCAGAGCCGCCAGATCCACGCTGGCAGCCAATAGCCGACGGCGTTTTGACACCCTCGCCGGTTGAGGCCAACTTCAAGGAGTACGATGCAGCATTAGACGCCGTGCGTAGCCTTCCGCTAGCGCTTCCGCATGGACGCAAGCCAGAATGCGCGCTTATCCTACCCGACTACAGTGTGCGGGTGTCCGTGCTGGACTTTGAAGAGTTCCCGTCCAGTATGGAGGAACAGGAGCCGTTGGTCCGTTTCCGCCTGCGAAAGATCGTACCCTATGACCTGGATTCAGCACGATTGAGCTTCTCAGCAAAGCCGTTGGACGGCGGATCGACGGTAGTGGTAGCCATCATGTGCCCGCTACACGTTCTGGCCGAGTACGAGAGCCTGCTGTTGCAGGTGGGCGCTCATCCGGGCGAGGTGAGTTCCAGCGCGGTGGCGGCGCTGGCATTGCTACCAGCAGATGGCATCAGTGTAATGGTTAAGTGGAGCGGGGCAGTGGCCACCGTGGCAGTTGTGCAGACGGGCGTGCTGCGGCTCTTCCGTACCGTGGAGATGCTGGCGTTAAGCTGGGAAGAGTTGCTGGGACTACTGCACCCCACTTTCGCAACAGTGGAAGACAAGCTGCTAGCGCGCGCCGATCGCCTGCTGGTGTGCGGCATGGATGCGGAGCGCGGTGATTTGATGGGCGCCTTGACGCAGGAGTTTGCTGTGCCCGTATCCCAATTGCAATCGGCCTATGGCGCGCCCACCTCCAGCAACGCGGGTGCGCTGGGCTATCTGGCCGCCATCCGGGAGATCCATGCATGAGACTGCCCATCAATCTCGCCAGTCAGCCATTTCCCCGCCGGCGCCCCATCCTCGTGCTTACTGGCGTGCTGGGCCTAGTGCTAGTGGCCACCCTTGCGCTGCTGGTTTATCTAAACATTGCCAACCGCTGGGAGGCCCGCGAGACCCTTGAACGCATCGCCGAGCTGCAAGCTGAACTGAATACCCTCCAGCAGCAACGCGCAGGCCACGAGGCCGTTCTACGCGATCCCCGTTATGCAGAAGCACTGGAGCAGACCGTCTTCATTAATTCGCTGATTACCCGCAAGGGCGTTAGCTGGACGCGACTGTTTGACGACCTCAGCACCGTGTTGCCTTTTAACGTGCGGCTTGTTCGTGTCCGACCTCAGGTGACTCCGGGCAATCAGGTTTACCTGGATATGGACGTGGCTTCCCCCACTGGCGAACCCGTTATCCTGATGCTGCGCAAGATGGAGGCTAGCCCGCTCTTCGGCCCCACGGAGATCCACACCACGCTAGCCCCAACTGAGGGCGAGCCAAACTATCGCTATCGGATAAGCGTGAATTACAGCCAGCGTTTGTAGGCCGGAGTTCCCACTATGGCAGCCATTCATCCACCCAGCACCAGGCAATCCGGCAACGCGGGCAGTAGTGCCGCAATGCCATCCTTGTCGGCCCGATTGGCTGATCATCCGAAGCGTACGGCGCGCATTGTACTGGGCACGTTGCTGGCGCTGAATCTGGCAGCAGCGCTGCTGTTGCTGGAACCATTTGGCGGCTCTCCCGAAGGTCTGGAAGCAACCCGTGTACGCATGGAATCACAATTGCAGCAGCAGCGCCAAACCATTACAGGCGTGGGCAGGCTGGCAACGAAGATGCAAACCGGTGAGGCCGAAGGCGCACGTTTCATCGATACCTATTTCCTACAGCAGCGTCGCGCGGCATCAGAAATCCTGCAGACTCTGGACGCCATGGAACAGCGAGTGGGCATCCGTCCACGCGGCAAGACGTTCGGTACCGAGGCGATTGAGGGCACGCAGAGCTATGTCATGCTCACCATCGCAGCCAATTACGAAGGCACTTTCGCTGACTTGATTGAGTTTGGCAACGCCATTGACCAGTCAGACCGTTTGCTGATTCTGGACAGCTTGCAGGTTGCACCGCAGCAGGACGGCCAAACGCTGCAGATCCAGGCGCAACTCTATGGCTTTGTGCGGCAGAACAACCAGACGCCAGCCGAAGTGGCCCGGACAGAGGAAACGGTGTTGCCCGCCAACGCCGCTGACGGTGGGCCCAGCGAATCTCGTAAGGAGGCGCAGCCATGACGCTGGGTGCGGAGCCGAAGAAAGTCCTCGTCCTGGGTGTGCTGTTGGCAGTGGCCGCGGTGTCGGCTTACATCAATCTGGCCCCGACATCGCCACCAACGAGTGGCCGGCGTCCTGCCCCGGCAAGTAGCACGATAGCGCCCTCCGCCACGGCAGCAGTCAACACCCAGCAGGAAACGGCCGCATCCACTGCCCCACGGGGCGGTGTTGTCCGTCGTGCGGCAACTCCCGGAGGGGGCGGTCGCGCCGGAGAGTTCCGCCCTGTGTTCAAGCCAGAGCGCAGCGATAGCCGCCTGGACCCAACACAGGTAGATCCGGCCCTCAATCTGGAATTGTTGGCCAAGCTTCGAGATGTCCGCCTGCGCGGGACCGGCCGAAACCTGTTCCAGTTTGGCGAGGCGCCTGCACCACCGCGACCACCAGAGCCGAAAATCATCCCCAAACCACTCGGTCCAGACGGCCGGCCGATTGACGAAGCTAAGCCCGCGGAGCCCGCGGAGCCGGTGAAGCCGCCTCCTCCCCCCATTCCACTGCGTTACTACGGCTTCGCTGATCCGCGGCAGAGCGCGGAGAAGCGCGCCTTCTTCATGGAGGGCGAGGATATTCGTATTGCCGCGGAGGGGGAACTCATCCGCGATCGCTTCCGGGTGGTGGAGATCAGCCCGCGCACCGCCGTGGTGGAGGATACCCAACACGACAACCGGCAAACCTTAACCATCCAGGCGGAAAGCGGAGGCTAGCTGAAAATGCAGAAACGCCGCCTCACCTGCAAAGATTGTCCTACTGGAAGCACTGGACTGCCTCCTGATCGCGGCAGCGGGCGCATCAGCCGAAGCAGCGATCAGCGCGGCTTTGCGTTGTTGCTGGTGTTCGCCCTGGCTGCGGCTGCGGCCATCTTTCTCTACATGCAGTTGCCGAGAGTGGCCTTTGAAGCCCAGCGTGACCGCGAGGAACTGCTGATGCAGCGAGGCAAAGAGTACCGTCGCGGGATTGAACTTTTCGTCCGCAAGAATAACAAGTATCCTGAACGGCTGGAGGACCTCGAACGCCAGCAGAACCTGCGCTTCATTCGGCGGCGTTACAACGATCCGCTTACGGGCAAAGACGACTGGCGCATCATTCGCATCAACGTGGCGGGGGAACTAGAAGACTCCCTGGTGCAGAAGAAGCGCGCAGTGGGTGGCCAACTGGCAGCGAACACGGCGGTGGATGAGGAGGCTCCGGTAGCTGAGAACACCGCGCTCGCTCGCCAACGAAGTGGCGACGACCTGCTTGCAAATGCTGAATTTCCAGGGGGAGGCGCGGGGGCGGGCGTGGCAGCAATGGGGATTCAGGACTCCCAGGATCCCAGCCTGGCAAACGCGGCGGGCACGCCAGTCGACCCTCTCGACGCCGGATTGGTGCCCTTGCTGGACGCCAGCGGAAACCTCGTCCAATCAGGCACAACCGCCGGAGGCAACGCCCAAGCCAGCCAGCCACCGGGCTCACCCAGCCAACCGGGGCAGGCTTTGCAACCTGGCCAGTCCAACCAATCCAGCCAGCCAGCCCAGCCCCGTCTGGGACCTGGCGGGGTACCCATCATCGAGAATCCAGCCGCTTACGTGTCCGCTTCCGCCGGTGGCCAGAATGCAGGTCAGCAAGGTGGAGGCACTCAGCTAGGGGGAAATGCCCCTCCTGCCGTGGGCGCGCCAGCACGCGGTGAGGCTGGGCAACCTGGACAGACGGCGGCGGGCCTGATTGGGAATCTCCTCACGACGCCTGTCCCAGGTGGCCTGGCAGGCATCCAACAGCGGCGAGGGCTAACTCCAGGGGCGGCCGGCGCAGCGCAGGGCTTTGGCGCGGGCATTGCTGGGGTGGCTTCTCGCATTGAGATGCGCGGCATCAAGGTATATGAGGAACAGGATTCCATCCACAAATGGGAGTTTGTCTTCGACGCCCGCCAACAAGCCACCCGCAACCAGCAGAATGCCGCGGGTGGGGCCAGAAACCCAACTGTCCCAGGGATGCCTGGGGGCTCCAGCAATCCTACAATGAACCCTGGGAACCGTAGCGGCCGCGGCAACTTCGGTTTTCCACCGCAGGGCCCTGGCGCCCCACCCGCCCCGCCAGGCAGACGACCCTAGGCGAAGAGTTTGGCCGCGAATCCCGCACGGCATCACTTCTTACCCTGCCGTCACCGATCGATGAAGAATTGAAGAAACACCTTGGCGGCCTGTTGTTTCTCTTCAGCAGGGTTGTCACAATAGAGGGTCAACATTGAATGGCTGCATAATGTGGCTGCTCTCGGGAGATGGAATATGGAACTGCGCGTACTTGCCTTTGTCTTGGCCGGCGGCAAAGGCACTAGACTCTACCCCCTTACCAAGGAGCGGGCGAAGCCCGCAGTGTCTTTCGGGGGCAAGTACCGCATTATTGACTTTGTCCTCAGCAACCTCATTAATTCACAGATTTACTCCATCTACGTCCTGATCCAGTTCAAGAGCCAGTCACTCTTGCAGCATCTTCGCGATGGCTGGCAGTTCAGCGGGTTGCTGAACCACCACTACATCATTCCTGTTCCCGCCCAGATGCGGACTCCAGGCGAAACCTGGTATCAGGGTACTGCTGACGCCATTTACCAAAACCTGAACCTCATCGAACAGTCAAACCCCGATGTCATTGTCATCTTCGGTGCGGATCACATTTACCGCATGAACATCCGCCAGATGATTGAGTATCACGTGGAGAAGCGTGCCGTGGCCACGGTGGCGGCACTGCCGGTAGAGAAGCGGTACGCGAATGAATTCGGCGTTATTGAAACCGACGCAAACGACCAGATCATCGGATTTCACGAGAAGCGCGTCGATGCCCCCACCATGCCCAGTGACCCGGACCAGGTCTATGCCTCCATGGGCAACTACGTTTTCTCGACTGAGCAGCTGGTGAAGGCCCTCCAGGAAGACGCAGCTGATCCGGAAAGCTCGCACGATTTTGGCCGTAACATCCTGCCCAAGATGGTAGCGGACAAGCAAAAGCTAGTGGCCTACAATTTCGCCAAGAACCTGATTCCTGGCGAAGACGTCGGAGCCATGCCGTACTGGCGCGACGTGGGCACCATTGATGCCTACTACGAGGCAACCATGGACCTTCGCTCCGTCACGCCCGCGCTGAACCTGTACAACCGCGAATGGCCGTTGCGCACAGCGGGCTATTCTGATCCTCCCGCAAAGTTTGTCTTCGACGAGGAAGGAAGGCGCGGCCAGGCAATCGAATCGATTGTTTCCGGAAGCTGCATTCTGTCTGGCGGACAGGTTCGCCACTCGGTGCTGGGCCGCGGCGTGAGAATTCATTCCGGCTCTGTCGTGGAACATTCCATCATCTTCGACAATTGCGAAATCGGCCGAGGTGCCCAGATCCGCCGCGCCATCCTCGACAAGAACGTGAGCGTCCCGGACGGCGCGCGCATCGGCTTTGACCTCGAAGAGGATCGCAAGCGGCACGTAGTGACTGACTCCGGCATTGTGGTAGTTGAAGGCCACCGGTCCAGCGTCCAACTGGCCAAGGTAAGCGTCTAGCCATCCTGGCAATTTGTTCCCGCGAAGCAACTTGGGCCTTGCCAGCGTATGGCAAGGCCCGTTGTCTTTTCTTGCTAAGGCCGCGAACAAGCGCAGCTACACTGTTGCGGGTTGAGGCAGCCGTATGTCCTCCATACGGTAAGTCTGCTTCACCAGATTATAGGCAAGGTCGACAATCATCTCCTCGGCGTCGACCCGCTCAATGATGTGACGCGATACCAGGTCTGCCAGGAAATTGGCGTCCACCCGCCGGCACAGGTCATGCCGCGCGGGAATGGAGGGGAAAGCCCGCGTATCGTCATTGAAGCCGGCCGTGTTGTAGATGCCAGCGGTTTCCGTGGTGGCGTAGCGATAGCGGGTCATCCCCTCGATGCTGTCAAAGAACCACCATGCCGGCCCTAGCCGCAGCGCGGGATAGTGCCCTGCCAGTGGCGCAAGTTCCCGTGAGTAGGTGGTCTCGTCCAGGGTGAAGATCACCATCCGGAAGTCCGGGTGATTGCCGAACTTGTTTAGCAGCGGACGCAGATTGCGGGTGTACTCAGTACCTACAGGGATGTCGCAGCCCTTATCCGCGCC
This sequence comes from Bryobacteraceae bacterium, assembly GCA_036821995.1. GTDB lineage: Bacteria > Acidobacteriota > Terriglobia > Bryobacterales > Bryobacteraceae > JACTMJ01. The sequence goes on along the minus strand of DAISIM010000034.1, from coordinate 13,797 downwards.
GAAGCGCTCAAACACGGCCGCGTTGTGGTTGCGGAAGCTTCCCGGATGCACCTGCATCACCATGCCATCCTCCACGCTCATGCGCGCCAGTTCCATGAACATGTGGCCGGTAAACAGATGCATGTCCGCTTCCGTGGATTGGCCAGCCAGGGCACGCGCGAAGATCGCCTCCGCCTCAGCGTTGCTAAGCTGGCCGGTATACATTGACAGGGCAGCGTGATCCGTTGCCCGCGCTCCCACCTGGCGGAAGAAGGTGCGCCGCTCCTCGATGGCCTGGATATAGGCTCGATAGCTTCCGATTTCGCCGCCGGTCAGTTCGCCCAGCCGCGCGATCTCCGCCTTCCAGCCTCCAGCCAACAGGTTGATGCAGGCATCCGGACGAAAGGTGGGAAGCACCAACCCGGGCCAACCGGAATCGCGAATCTGCTGGTGATGCTCTAGCGAGTCGGTGGCGGCATCCGTCGTACACAAAACCTCAATACGGAAACGTTCAAACAGAGCCCGGGGCAGAAACTCAGGCCGTGATAGGCAATCCTCAATCCGGTCATAGATTGCCATCGCGTTCGCGCTGTTCAAGGTCTCGTCGATGCCGAAAACGTCGGCGAACTCATGCTTCAGCCAGCAGCCGGTGGGCGTGCCGCGGAACAGATGGAAGTGGTTTGCGAAGCGCTGCCAGATCTTGCGCGGATCGCTCTCTACAGCCCCACCATCCTGCCTTGGGATACCCAGGTCTTCCAGAGGCACTCCCTGGGAGTACAGCATGCGGAATATGTAATGGTCAGGCACCACAATCAGCGCCGCGGGGTTCGGAAATCGCTCGTTCAGCGCCAGCAACCGCGGATCCACATGCCCGTGTGGGCATACCAGTGGCAGGTGGGCCACCGCTTCGTACAGCGCACGGGCAACGTCCCGGCGGATGGGGTTTGCATCAAAATAACGGTCGGAATGTAACATGACAGCCTTCTCCATTGGCGCACGCCGCGCCAGTGCCGATGGGTAATCTGCGTATCGTCGCGCGCCTCTATCACGGTATCATTCCCGCGCGCCGCCCAACCCGCTTCTCCACCATCCGCATGGTTCTCCACCAAACCAATGGTGGCGCGCATCCTCACAGAAGCATGCGTCCGCAACTGGTATGGCTGAAGAAAGACCTGCGCATTCAGGATCACGCCCCGCTGGCCGAGGCCGCGGCCCATGGCCCCCTGCTGGTGTTGTTCATCTATGAGGACGAAATGCTGGGCGAGCCCGAGTTCGATTCCTCGCACCTCACCTTCCTCAATCGCAGTCTCGAGGAACTCCGTGGCAACCTGCGTGCCCGTGGCGGAGAACTGCTGCTGCGCCGCGGTGAAGCTACCCAGGTACTGGAGAGCCTGTTTCAGCAATACCGGTTCCAAGCGCTTTGGAGCCATCGCGAGACCGGCAACCACCGCAGTTACCAGCGCGACCTGCGCGTGCAGCGCTGGGTGAGAACCCATAACCTTCCGTGGCACGAGCGCAAGCAAGACGGCGTTATCCGTCGCTTGCAGCGCCGCGACGGCTGGGCAGAACGCTGGCTCCAGGAGATGGAGAGACCGCTTACGCCCACCCCTCAGCACTTCCAAGCACCGCCCGCCCATGAACCTGGTTGTTTCCTCAGCCACCAGGAGGCCGGTTTGCCTCCGCACACAAAGACCGAGGCCCAAATTGCCGGCGAGGAACGTGCCCATGAGGTGTTGCACAGTTTCCTTGATTTCCGCGGCGTCAACTATCGCGCGGACATGTCCAGTCCCGTGGCAGGATGGGAAGGCTGCAGTCGCATCAGCCCTTATCTCACCTGGGGTAACCTCTCCATGCGGCAGGCCTACCACGCCCAGCGCGATCGCGTCCTCCAATTGAAGAAGAGGAAGGCGGAAGGTATCCCCGTGGATGCGCGCTGGTTCGGCAGCCTGCAATCCTTTGGAGGCCGCCTGCGCTGGCACTGCCACTTCATGCAGAAACTGGAGGACGAGCCCGCCATCGAGTTCCAGAACATGGCGAGGGCCTACGACGGGCTACGCGAGAACAGCTTCAACCAAACTTACTTCGACGCCTGGTGCGCAGGCCAAACCGGTTACCCCATGGTGGATGCCTGCATGCGCGCTTTGCACCGTGGCGGATGGATCAACTTCCGCATGCGCGCCATGCTGGTGAGCTTTGCCAGTTACCAGCTCTGGCTGCACTGGCGGCCCACCGCGGTGTACCTGGCCAGACATTTTCTTGACTTTGAGCCCGGCATCCACTTCAGCCAGTTTCAGATGCAGTCTGGCGTCACAGGGATCAACACTGTGCGCATCTACTCGCCGGCCAAGCAGGTGCTTGACCAGGATCCTACAGGCATCTTCATCCGCCGCTATGTGCCGGAACTCGCCAACGTTCCCGATGCCTGGCTGGCTGAGCCTCATCGCATGCCGCCCCTACTGCAGCAGAGCACCGGATGCGTCATCGGCCGGCACTACCCGGCCCCCATCGTGGACTACAAGCTGGCCACACGCCAAGCCAAGGATCGACTGTGGCAGGTGCGCTCAGGCATTGCTGCCAAGGCAGAAGCGAAGCGTGTCTATCAGAAGCACGGCAGTCGCCGGCGACCCGGTTCTCCGGTGGCCGAGGATCGCAACTTGCGCACGCCTTAACCGCAGCCCCTGCCTGACTGTCAGCTAGCCAATCACCAACATCAGGTCCTTCGCCTCTACCTGAGCACCCACCGCAACATGCCGTTCCAGCACCTTCCCCGCGATGGGCGCATACACCGTCGTCTGCATTTTCATGGCCTCCATCACCAGCAGTTTGTCGCCCTTTTCCACTTGTTGGTGTAGCTCGACGGAAATCGACGACACCATGCCGGGAATCGGCGCGCCCACGTGGCCGGGCAGGTTCTGGTCTGCCTTCGGACGCTGTTCCTGTTTCACTTCCAGGCTGAGGTCGCGCACATCCACCTCGCGCGGCTGCCCGTTCAGCTCGAAGAAGATCGTTCGATGGCCCTCCGGGTGCGGATTACTCACAGTGAGCAACTTCACCACCAGACTCTTGCCTTCTTCCAACTCAACGGCTACTTCTTCCCCGGGCTTCATGCCGTAGAAGAACTGTGGCGTAGGCAGCACGTCCAGGTTGGAGTAGCGTTGGCGGGCTTTGTCGTAAGCAAGGTAGACCTCCGGGTACAGCAGATAGCTGAGAGTGTCGGCCTGGGTAGCCTGATGGCCTGTCTTCTTCTCGATAATCGCTCGGGTTTCGGCAAAGTTGGCGGCTGGCAAACTCGCGCCGGGCCGTCCGCGCAAAGGTTTGGCGCCTTTTAAGATCGTCTTGCGAACCTTCGTGGGCCAGCCCCCTTCGGGCTCACCCAGTGAGCCCATCAACATGTCGATGACGGAGTTCGGCAGCGTCAGCGCGTGGTTCTCGTCCAGGCGCGCGAACTCGTTCACGGTCATGTCGTGGCTTACCAGGAACAGCGCCAGATCGCCCACCACTTTGCTGGACGGGGTGACCTTTACAATGTCGCCTAGCAGCATGTTCACATCCGCATAGGTTCGGGCAATCAGTGGCCACTTCTCACCCAGGCCCATGCTCTTGGCTTGCTCTTTAAGGTTGGTGAACTGGCCGCCGGGCATTTCATGCAGGTACACCTCCGCCGTACCTGTCTTTAAGCCGGTGTCGAAGGGCGCATACCACTCGCGGACAGCCTCAAAGTAGTCAGCCGAAAGCTGCAGTGCGTCAGGGTCAAGCCCTGTATCGCGCCGGGTATGACGCAGGGCAGCCACAATCGAATTCAAGTTGGGCTGGCTGGTGGTGCCGCTCATGGAGGAGATTGCGGCATCGGCAATATCCACGCCATCGTCAGCGGCCATCAGCACGCTGGCTGCACTAGCTCCGCTGGTGTCATGGGTATGGAAGTGGATGGGCAAACCCACTTCGTCCCGCAACGCCTTTATCAACTTCTTGGCTGCATATGGTTTACACAGGCCCGCCATGTCCTTGATGCCCAGAATGTGGGCGCCCATCTTTTCCAGTTCCTTGGCCAGGCGAACGTAGTATTGCAGTGGGTACTTGTCGCGCTGGGGATCGAGGATATCGCCGGTATAACAGATGGCAGCTTCGCAGATGCTGGAGGTCTTGCGTGCCGCTTCCATGGCCACCTTCATGTTGGGCAACCAGTTCAGCGAATCAAAGATACGGAAGATATCGATGCCTTGGGCTGCACTTTCCTTCACGAACTCACGGACCACGTTATCGGGATAGGCCGTGTAGCCCACCGCATTGGAGGCGCGCAACAGCATCTGGAAACAAATATTGGGGATGGCTTCCCGCAGACGCACCAGGCGCAGCCAGGGGTCCTCATGCAGGAAACGCAGGCACACATCAAAGGTAGCCCCACCCCACATCTCCACACTGAATAATTCCGGGGTTCGATGCGCGACGTGATTGGCGATGGCAAGCATGTCATGCGTACGCATGCGAGTCGCCAGCAGGCTTTGATGAGCGTCACGGAACGTAGTGTCGGTTAGCAGCAGACGCTTCTGCTTGCGCACCCAGGCGGCGAAGCCTTCAGCACCCAATTGCAGCAGCAACTGGCGTGTACCCGCTGGTGCTGCGCTGCCGGCGTGCTCAGGTATCGGTGCCTTGGCAAATGCTCCCGGCACTGGACGCCCAGCCACCTGCGGATTGCCATTCACGGTTACTTCCCCCAGATAGGTGAGCAGTTTGGTGGCGCGGTCTCGGCGGGGGCTGAACTTGAACAGTTCCGGGTGTGCTTCAATAAATCCGGTAGTGGCATCTCCGGCGGCAAACACCGGATGGTTGATGACGTTTTCCAGAAACGGAATGTTGGTCTTCACTCCGCGAATGCGGAACTCGCGCAAGGCGCGGTCCATACGCTCACGGGCTTGCGTGAAGTCGCGGCCCCAAGCAGTAGTCTTCACCAGCAGGGAGTCATAGAAGGGTGTAATCACGGCGCCGCTGTAAGCCGTGCCGCCATCCAGCCGAATCCCAAATCCCGCCGGAGAGCGGTAAGTGTTCAGTTTGCCGTAGTCGGGAAGGAACTGGTTTGCGGGGTCCTCTGTGGTGATGCGGCACTGGATGGAAACGCCGCGAAGGGTAACGTCCTCTTGGCTGGGAATACGGATGGCTTCGCTGTCCAGGCGCTGGCCCTGCGCCACCAGAATCTGGCTGCGCACGATGTCGATGCCGGTCACCATTTCGGTGACGGTATGCTCCACCTGAATGCGTGGATTCACCTCAATGAAGAAGAATTCGTTGGTGTCGGCATCCACCAGGAACTCCACCGTGCCGGCATTCACATAGCCGGCATGCCGGGCCAGTTGCACGGCCGCGTCACAAATGCGGGCACGCAGTTCCCTGGAAATGGTAATCGCCGGTGCAACCTCCACCACTTTCTGGTGCCGGCGCTGCACGCTGCAATCGCGCTCAAACAGGTGGACCACGTTGCCGTGCCTGTCGGCCAATATCTGCACTTCCACGTGGCGCGCGCGGCGGATATATCGTTCCAGGAACACCGCACCATTGCCGAAGGCTGCCAGCGCCTCCGCGGAGGCTTCACGTAGCCTCTGCCCCAACTCTTTGGCATCCAGCACCACGCGCATGCCGCGGCCGCCTCCGCCGAATGCCGCCTTCACGATCAGCGGGAGGCCAATCTGGCGGCCAACGGCTTCGGCCTCACCCATGTTGGTGATGGCAGATTCCGTGCCCGGTATGATGGGCAACCCCGCAGCCTGCGCCAGACTACGTGCCGCAGTCTTGTCGCCCAACAACTCCATCAAGCGAGCATCCGGACCCACAAACGTAATGCCTGCCCTGGCGCAGGCCCGAGGCAATTCAGGGTTCTCAGACAGGAAACCGTAACCGGGGTGGATGTACTCCACTCCCTTCTCCGCGGCCAAGCTTACGATGCCCTCCACGTCGAGATAGGCCTGTACAGGGCCCTTCCCTTCGCCCACCAGGTAGGCCTCATCAGCCTTGAATCGGTGCAGGGCGAGGCGGTCTTCCTTGGAAAACACCGCCACCGTACGCATACCTAGTTCATTGGCGGCGCGCAGAATGCGGACGGCGATTTCGCCACGGTTGAGAGCGAGTAATTTCTTCATGGCAGGTACAGGACTCCATCCATAATCGCAAACTTGCCGGGAACAAAGCCCCAACTACTCTCGTAGGCTACATTGAAGGACAACGGCCGACGGCCGAGAATGCCGCCGCATCGGTTACGTGGGGAGGGAAACATGAACATGGTCACCCGGCGATTCTGGATGATTGCGGGCGCGGCACTTCTGGCTGTGCTGCTGGCCGGCTGCAACATCGACGATTGGCAAGGCATCGGCAAGGAACAGGAGGACTTCTCCTACACGCATTCCCTCAAGGAGGGCGGTTCCATCGACGTGTACACACGCAACGGCAGTGTGGAGGTGCTGGGCTGGGAGAAGGATAGCGTAGAGATCACGGGATCAAAGTATGCCCGTACCCGTCCCGACCTGGAGCGGGTTGAGGTAAAGGTGGATGCAAAAGAGGACCGGCTTTCCATCAAGACCATCTTCCCCGGACCTACACGGAACGGTGCGGGAGCCCGCTATGTGATCCGCGCGCCGCGCAATGCCAGGGTAACGCTGCTGGATACCTCGAATGGCTCCATCCGCGTGGAGGACTTGGCAAGGGTTGAGAAACTGGACACCTCGAACGCATCCATTACTGTCAGCCGTTGCCAGGGTCCACTGGTGGCCGACACGTCCAACGGCGCCATCCGGATCTCGCGGACACCGGGAGATCTGAAGCTTGACACCTCAAACGGCCGCATTGAGGCTGAGGATGTGGAAGGCTCCATCGTGGCCGATACCTCCAACGGATCCATCCGGGTTACGGTGGAGGAAGCGCCCAGCGGCTCGGAGCTTCGCTTCGATACTAGTAATGGATCCATTGAGGTAACAATGAAGCAGTTCCGCGACAACCCCATGTTGCTGGAATCATCGAATGGCGGAGTCACACTACGTTTGCCTGAGGCAACGAACGCAGAACTGCATGCCACCACCAGCAACGGCAGCATTCAGACAGACTTACCAGTGAATGCCATGGGGACCATCAAGAAGACGGAGCTGCGCGGCAAGCTTGGCGGTGGCGGCCCACTGGTGCGGCTGTCCACCTCCAATAGCAGTCTTCGGATTCTGCGGAACTAGGCCTGAGACTCACATCAAGTTGAGGGGGTCCACGTCCAGCACTACGGACGTGGCCTTCCACTGCATCTGCGCCGCATGCTCGCGGATGCGCAGGATGACCCGGCGAAGCGAGGCGCGGCTGGCGGACTTCAGCAGAATCTGATAGCGGAACTCGCTCTTCAGCTTGGGGACAGGGGCCTCGGCGGGCCCCATCACACGCATCTGTTCGGGTGGCGGATCCAACAGCCACTTCACTTCGGTGGCCATCCGCATGGCTTCCTCTTGTTTCTCGTGACGTAGCAGCACGTTGGCCAGGAAGGCAAAAGGGGGATAGCGAAGCTGCTGGCGGAAGGCCACTTCCGTTTCGTAGAACGCTTCGTAATCCTGTGCGGCGGCCAGCGTCACGGCGTAGTGATCCGGGTGCATCGTCTGCACCAGAACCTTGCCTGGAGTGAAGCCGCGGCCCGCGCGTCCGGCAACCTGCGTCAACAATTGGAAGGTACGCTCCGCGGCGCGGAAGTCCGGCAGTGATAGCGCGGCATCCGCCGTCACCACGCACACCAGGGTGACGTTGGGGATGTCGTGACCTTTGGCGATCATCTGCGTGCCCACCAGGATGTCGTAGGCGCCATCCCTGAAACCCTCAAGAATGTTCTCGTAGCCCCGCTTGCCGCCCACCGTATCTCGGTCCATACGAACGATGCGCGCACCGGGAAAATACTGGTGCAGGAAGTCCTCAATCTTCTCTGACCCCGCTCCCACAAAGTGCAGATGCTCACTGGCGCATTGGCTGCAGACCTTCGGAACGGTCTCTGAGTAGCCGCAGTAGTGGCACAGCATCCGCTTGTGGCGCCGGTGATACGTAAGCGTGAGCGCGCAGTGCGGACATCCGGCAGCGTGCCCGCAGGACCGGCACACCACCTGCGTGGAGAATCCTCGCCGGTTGTGCAACACCATCACCTGCTCCTGCTTTGCCAGACGCTCAGTCACTTCGTCGGCCATGCGGCGAGAGAACGGATCCTTGCTATGGGTTTCCAGGAACTCCTGGCGCATGTCGATGATGTCCACTTCGGGAAGTGGACGCCCGCTGACCCGCTCTGGCAGCAGCAGCCGCTGATACTTCCCCTGCTGGGCGTTGTAGCGCGTCTCCAGGCTGGGTGTGGCGGAGCCCAGCACCACCACCGCCTTGTGCATGCTGGCGCGATACACAGCTACGTCGCGCCCGTGATAGCGAGGGGTCTCCTCCTGCTTATAGCTGCCGTCATGCTCCTCATCCACAAGAATCAGGCCGAGATTAGGCAAGGGAGCGTACACGCCTGAGCGGGTCGCCACCACCACACTGGCCTCGCCGGATTGCACGCGACGCCACTGGCTGGCCCGCTCAGAATCGTGAAACGCGGAATGGAGGATGGCCACCTTGTCGCCAAAGCGGTGATAGAAGTGTCCCGCCATGGCTGGCGTAAGCGCGATCTCGGGTACAAGCATCAGGGCATTGCGGCCCCGCGCCAACACTGCCTCAATGGCGTGCATGTACACCTCAGTCTTGCCTGATCCCGTTACGCCCTGCAGCAGAAAGGAACGAAACTCGCCAGCCTGGAGAGCTTCCGTAATCGCATCCAGCGCCGCCTGCTGGTGAGGGTTCAATGGATGACGTTCGCCGGAGCTTAAGCCCCCATGCACCGTGGGGCGTGGCCGGCTGCGCAGCAAGCCCCTGCGCGCCAGGGAACGGGCGGCAGTGGATGCGTTCTTCACCACCGCCTCCAGTTCGTTCAGCGCATGCTCGCCAGGATGCAGGGCCACGAATGAAAGCACCTCTCGCTCTGCTTTCGGCAGCTTGCGTCCGTCTAACTCCAGGGGTGGCGGGGGCTCAATCCCTTCCACCAGCAATCGCTCTGAGGCCACGCGCAACGGATCCTTTTGCGTCTGAAGCTCTTCCCGCTCCACGAGCCCTTTCTTTGCTAGCCGTGCCAGGTGCGCAGCGGCGCCGGGTACCCGCTGCTTCAGCCAGGCTTCGCTTTGCGGACGCTCATCAAGAAATCGCAGGATCTGTTCCGCCGGCCCCTCCGTGGCAAGGCCCAGCACCGCCTGCCGGATAAGGTCCCGGCCGTCCTGTGTCAGGGTGTAGACGACGCTCTTGCGTGCCTCCCCGGTAAGGGGTGCCATGCCGCGCAAGACTTCGCCCATCGGCGCGCAGTAGTACTCGCTCACCCACTGGGCAAGGGACATCATTTCGGAGTCAAACACCGGAGTCTCATCTACCAGCCGGATCACCTCTTTGCACTCGCCCACCGGGCGCTGGCGATGCACCGCCACGATCACTCCAAGCAACTTGCGACGGGCAAAGGGGACAATCACCCGGCAGCCGGGCTGGGCGCGGTGTCGCAGCGAGAGCGGCAAGGCGTAAGTAAAAGTACGATCCAGCGGCACAGGCAGGCTGAGATCGCAGTACTCGGGTAGGTCAGGGAGCATTTACTCGTTCCGGCGGCATTCCCGCCGCGCTGCTTTGGCATTGCCGGTAACTTTCCAGCCACCGCTGCAACCTTTCTCTTTGTACCGTGTTTCGGTACCCAAAGGAGAGATTGAGGATGCTTCACAAGATGTTGGCGTTCACCGGCGCGCTCCTGCTGAGCACCGGACTGTTGTTCGCGGACGTGAGCGGCAAATACGCCGTTCAGATGGAGCGGCCAGCCGGCATGGAAGGCCGCGGCGGAGGACCAGGTGGCGGTGGCCGCATGGGCGGCATGCAAACCACCCTCAACCTCAAGGAAGAGGGCGGCAAGTTGACCGGCACGGTGGAAATGGGTGCCGGCGAACGGGCGCGCACTGCGGAGATCACCAACGGCAAGATCGACGGCGGCAAGTTCTCGTTCGAGACCACAATGGAAACTCCAATGGGCTCCTTGACCATGCTGTGGGATGGCTCAGTAGAAGGGGCGGAACTGAAAGGCACCCGGTCAATGAAGAACTCAGAGCGGCCGGCGCAGAACTTTACCGCGAAGAAGGCGGAATAGTTCTTTCGGGACGGGGACCCCGTCAACAGTTATCGGGACGGGGACCCCGTCAACAGTTATCGGGACGGGGACCCCGTCAACAGTTAAGGGAGTGACGTACGAGGGGCCGGCTGCGGACAGCCGGCCCCTCGCGTGATGTAATCCTCATCCAGGTTGGGGGCCGAATTCAACCTGACAGTCTCTCGGAGCACTCGATAGTCGAACAGGACTCGAACTTAGCAATGTCGTTTCAAGGCTGCACAAATAGTCCGTAGTCTTGCGGCACTCGTTTTCCCGGGGCTCCGTGACACTTCGAGTTGTGGAATGCCCTGAACACTCCGCAATCGCAGCACTTCTCCCGATCCGAATGCGATGAGAGTGTCGCCCCGGTTGGGTGCCTCCGATGAGAATCCTCGCCGAGCCACGGGAAAGAATAACTACCATGGCTGGGCTGCTCCGAACGCCCGATTTCTTCGGAAAGCTGCGGCAGCGTGCCAACGCCCGGTCTTGCACCGCGGGTGTTGCGGGCCGACAGGGGAGCGCAAACATCGCTATGGGCACCGTGTGGCCGGACGGCAGGAACATCCTCTGGGAAAATGCGTGGCCCGGGCAACTGATCCCACTGTCAGCTGATCCGACGGGAGACGATCATGCGGCTTTGCTATGATTAGTGGCGGTCGCGACCGTTTAAAGTGTCGATGGCGCCTTACGAGAGAATCGTACGCCCACCAAATTCTGAAACGTTTGGCGGCAGCCGTGAAACGGCACACTGGGTGTCGCATATAAACTACAATTTCTGGCGCGAAGCACGGTATTCGTTGCATAATGAGTTCAGCCGAAGATAAGATTCGCGTCAAGTTTTACAGCGATAGCAGCGGCGAAAAACCGGTGGCAACCTGGCTACGCGGATTCAAGGACATCGCCACCCGTGCGTACATCACCGCGCGCATCGGGCGTCTTGAGGCAGGGAACTTCAACACATGTAAGCCTGTGGGCGAGGGAGTGCACGAACTCATCATTGACCATGGTCCAGGCTACAGGCTCTATTTCGCTAACGAATCGGACCGACTGATCTTGATGCTGGCTGCGGGGGCCAAAGATGATCAGCAAGATTGCATCGATCAAGCAAAGGCGATTTGGCGCGATCACCAAGATAGAAGCCGAGAGAAACTCAGTAATGTAAAGGCGAAGAAGGTGCGCAGTGGCAAAAAATGAGACCGACTCCGAACAGACGGATTACGAGGCTTTCCTTTGTGAACAACTGCAAGACCCTGCATTCGTTGCTGAATATTTGAGCAGCGTCCTACGGGATGAGGAGCCGGGATCCGACAAAGTCTTCCTCGTTGCGCTACGTAACGTGGCGGAAGTTTATGGAATGTCGAAGCTGGCTCTGGAGACGGGCCTAAATCGAGAAAATTTGTACAGAATGCTCTCGGCAGAAGGCAACCCCACTTGGTCGAGCGTAATGAAGCTCCTTCGATCTCTAGGGCTGAACTTCTCGACACGAATGGCGGGGCACGCCGACGAAGAATGTCCGCAAGCTGCGTCCGAGAGCCGAGTTCTTCAATTCGATCTCCCAAACGTTTTGACGGAGTATGCCGATTTGTTTTCGGCGTCTGAACCCATGACAAGTCAAAACAAGTGGGCGACGGTCACGACCGGTGAATCCACCAATTGCGTCATCCTAAGTGAATTCTCAAAAGAACAGTTTGAATATCGGGCGTAGCATGATTCTGATAAAGCAATCTCCGGAGCAGGCAAAGGAAGCGATTACCCTGCAGCGCAGCGCGATCCCCTCGACATTTCGATTTGTGGAGACTCAGACTCGATGCGTGTTTGAACTGCAGCAGATCGCCAAGCAAGTTTCGGAAAGTGGCGGCATGAGGCCGACGATTGACTTTCAGCCACTTTCCGCCCACGTCGAAAATGGGCGTCTACTGCTGCGAACGAGGTTCACATTCCGAGCCACACTGAAATCACAAGACGAACAGCTTGAGGTTTTTCGGGTTAGCTGCAATTTGGAAGTTGCGTATCGGTTGAACGCTGAGTTCACCCCAACCGACACTCAGATTGCTGCGTTTCATTCCGCGATGGTAATCTTCCATTGCTGGCCGTACTTCCGAGAGTTTGTCCAATCCTCGATAACGCGAGCCGGTTACCCGGCACCAGATGTACCGTTTCTGCAACTCCAAGTGACGACACCCAAACCAGCTTCCCGTACAGTTGCTGATGCGTCGAAGGAAGTCGCTGCGAAAAAGAAACATAAACAGCGCAAACCTGCCAAGAAGACTGACAACGCACACAAGTAAAAGCGGTCCGCCGTCAGGTTGCTCGGTGATGCCATCCTCATCTACCGCCGAAACCTATTTCACAATGCGCGCGTGAACGGATCAATTCACAGGAGTCCGTCCATGTCATTCGCGCGGCCAAGTTATGATGCGACGGACAGTGAATCCAGTAGCGGCCTGCTGCGCGGCCACTCTCCCTCTCCTGAAAGCGGGGCAGTATGCCTGCCGTTGATGGTACTTACAGGCTCGCGGGAATGTTACCCTAAAGCACCTCCATGGCCTGTAAACGATTGAAAACATGGTGGGCCCTGTAGGATTTGAACCTACGACCAACGGATTATGAGTCCGCTGCTCTAACCGCTGAGCTAAGGGCCCTTCCATGGCCAGAGTACCACGCGTGAGGGATGGCGTCGCGACGGCGCGGGGACGATTGCGTCAAGCCCTCGGGATTCGTTGCGCCTGCGGGATCGCCCGGCGGAGGGAGTCCACCAGCGTTTCCGGCAAGGCAGCGCCAGCGCGGGACAAGTCGTAGAAGCGCTCTGCCGCCGGCCTGAGGTCGCCCTCCAGACGTTGGGCCGGTTGACTTCCTGACCTTGGCTTGTACTCGTCGGTCTCGTTGACGGCGTTGCCGACAAGGTTCAGGATCCAGGTCTCAATGTTGCGTTTGGGCACGAGGAGAACCACGCACTCGCCATCCCGTGGGGCGGGGATCGATTGCTTGCTTAGAGCCATTGCCAACTGCCCCAGCCGCTGACCCACTGAGTAGTTGTCGGCGTCCACAACCACCACCAGAACGGTAGTAGCACGACGTTGGCGCATGGCCCGCAGTTCCTTTGGGTACTGCTGACGGACGAACTGCTCCGCGCTACCCTGGGGCACTTGTATTGCCCGCAGGTCGCGTTCGTTGTATTTCAGCCTCTTGAGGAAGTAGCGGACGAATCGTTCCGTTCGGAGGTCCTCCGCCAGAATGACTACCTGGGATGGCCTGTTCACGATTCCATTCCCTGGCTATGCACTCTGCGGGTCATCATCCCAACCCCTGGCGATGAGTTCGGCTGGCAGCAACGCCGAGTCCGCCGGTTGCGAGTAGGGGCTGACGCGCACCGGGCCAAACCCGTCGCGCCGGAACTGAATTCCCGCCTCCGGCAACCATCGATTGAGAATCTCCGGGTGGTGCGACACCAGCACCAATTGGCCGCCTCGCTCCGCAATGGCGTCCTCCACCTTCTGCAGCCAAGGTTGGATTTCGCGTAATGCGATGAAGTTATCTGGCTCGTCCAGGAAGACAGTTTGCCCGCGCGCGATGGCGAAGTGCAGAAGCGCGTAGAGGCCCAGCAAGCATTTCTGACCTTC
>DAISIM010000033.1:38915-63711 GCA_036821995.1 Bryobacteraceae bacterium | reverse complement strand
CCGGCTGCGCATGGAACGCCTCGTCGAACGCATCCTGGATCTCGGTGTCCTCGGGCGCCAGTGGATCCGGCAACGGCACCGTGCAACTGAGCTTCGCGTCGAATCCGAACACGACGACGCGCACCGGCACGGTGACCATCGCGGGTCAGACCGTGACGGTCAACCAAGCAGCTGCTCCTGCACCTGTAGTTTGCGGCTATTCCCTGACACCGACGCAAATCAACGCAGGTAGCGGGGAAGCCGGTGCTACGGTGAACATCAGCACCGACGGTGTTTGCTCGTGGACTGCGACGTCACAGGCAGGATGGATCAGCTTCTCGGGCATACAGTCTGGCAGCGGCAGCGCCTCGATTGGGCTGTCGATCGCGCCCAATTCTTCAAGCAGCGCGCGCACCGGAACCGTGACGGTGGGTGGCCAGGTAGTGACCGTCACGCAGGCTGGGCAAGTTACGCTGCCGACGCTCACCTTGTCGCAAACGGAACTGATCATGAGTACGATTGCTGGATCCGGCACCGTCAGCGAGGGATCTGTCGGAATCTCAACCGGCACGACCTCACTACCGTACAGTGTAGGCGGTGGGTTGCCTGCCTGGATGACCTTAAGTGGAAGCACCGGATCCACCCCAGCGACACTGCAGCTGTTTGCCTCCGCGACGAATCTGACGCCGGGTGCCTATACCGCAACGGTGGTGGTGAATGCGCCTGGATCGTCGAACGGGCAGGTATCTCTAGCGGTCACATTGAACGTGACATCGCCGGTTAGCGTGAGAACCACACCCTCGGCGCTTTCGTTCAAGCTGAACGAGGGTGGCACTGAAGCTGCGCAGGGAGTTCGAGTACGCACTTCTCCGGTTGGGGTGACACTAAACTTCCAGAAGTCAAATGCGAGTTGGCTGAGCATCAGCGCTACAGCAGCGAACTCCAGTTGGACGCTAACCGTACGCGCGAATCCGACGGGCCTGGTTCCAGGCGTGTACGATGCATCGGTGACGGTGCTCTGCCCCTCTGGCGGCTGTGCGAGCCAACTCATTCCGGTGAGGCTGGAAGTAACGAATACAAGCAGCACCAGCACCCAGCGGGTGACTCGCATCAGTTCCGGGGGCGTGGTAAGCGCCGCCAGTTTTGAACAGGGAGTTTCCGAAGGCAGTTGGGTGAGCATCTTCGGCGAGAACCTGGCGCAGAAAGCGCGGGTTTGGGACATCAGTGATTTCCAAGGGAACCGCATGCCCCAATCGTTGGACGGGCTCCGCGTGAAGGTTGACGGTAAGCTGGCGGCAATCCACTACATTAGCGAGGGCCAAGTGAACATCCAGGTTCCAGCCGGCATACGAGAAGGTTGGGTTCCGCTGGAAGTAGAAGGAAGCTTCGGTAAGGATCTCAGCTACGTCTTCGTCACCAAGCAGACTCCGGCCCTGTTCCAGTTTGACGGAAAGGGACAAATTGCCGCCATCACGCAGCAGGGCAAGCCGGTGATGCGGCGCACTGCGGATGCACCAGCCGACAGCCAGGCTGCTCGGGTTGGTGAGATCGTGGCAATCTTCGGTACGGGTTTTGGACCAACCAGTCCGCGGGTGGAGCCTGGAGTTGTGTTCTCAGGCGCGGCTCCGCTGGTAGCGCAGGGCGCGGTGGAAGTGACCATCGGCGGGAAGCGTGCCAAGGTGCACTTTGCTGGTTTGTCAGCGGCAGGGCTGAACCAGTTGAACGTGGAAGTGCCGGCCCTGTGGCCTGGAGATCACACGGTGGAGGTGGTCATCAACGGCGTTCCGGCTCAGTTTGGCGGAAGGCTGGCGGTGCAATAGCCGGGCATCGACAAGGTAGGTTCGGGAGGACGTGGGGATTTGTGTAAGGCACTAGCGGGGCGATATGCTCATGGTGCTGCCGCCTCGCTGGGCCTCGTGATCACGGGCCTACCGGACCGCATGCGGCAGAGATAGGACGGATCCAAATGCGCCTTACCCCTCTGCTGCGTGTACTGGGGCTGATTGTAGGGATGGGATTGAGTGTCTTCCCCGGGGCGTCACAGACTCCGCGGGCAGAGTTTCCCCAGCCACAATGGGAGCGGAACGACTGGGTATGCCTGAATGGCCCATGGCAGTTTCGCTTTGATCCTGAGGATGCAGGCCTGCAGAACGGTTGGTTTCGGGAGGCTCAGAACTGGACCCAAACGATCACGGTTCCATTTGCCTGGGAAACCAAGCTAAGCGGAATTGGAGTGACGGAGTTCCGGGAACGTGCTTGGTATCAGCGGCGTTTTGAGATTCCAGAGACGTGGATGCAGAAGCGAGTACTGCTGCGCTTCGGCGCTGTGGACTATCGCGCGCAGGTTTGGGTAAATGGCGTGCTGGCAGGAAGTCATGAGGGGGGGCAGGTCCCCTTCGCCCTGGACGTGACGCGCCTCATTAAGCGGACTGGCAATGTGGTGACAGTACGGGTGGAGGATCCGCCCGAAGACCGCGCCCTTCCGCGAGGCAAGCAGTACTGGGAACCCAAGTCGCGAGGCATCTTCTACACGAGGACCAGCGGCATCTGGCAGCCGGTGTGGCTGGAGAGTGTGGGGCAGAGTTATCTGTCTTCCGGTCGGTTCGTGTTCAACCATGAGGGACAGGCCCGGTTTGACCTTCGAATTGGTGAGCCTTCTGGCTTGCTGGAGGCCGAGGCAGTGCTGCTGTGGGACGGCAAGCCTGTGGCACGTAGCCGATCCTCCGCTGTGGGCGATAAGGCCGTGGTCGCAATGGCAGTAGAGAGTCCAAGGGTATGGTCACTGGGTAACCCGAACCTCTACGATGTGGAACTTACTCTCTACCGGGATGGGCAGCCGATTGACCGCGTGAAGAGTTACGTGGGCTTCCGTACGGTAGAAGTGCGTAACGGTGAGTTCCTGCTGAACAACCGCCGGGTTTATCTGAAGTTCGTACTTGACCAAGGCTACTGGCCAGACAGCACGGTAACGCCGCCAAGTGACGCGGCCATGATTCGCGACATCGAACTTAGCAAGCAAATGGGCTTCAATGGCGCTCGTAAACACCAGAAGGTGGAAGATCCGAGGTTCCTATACTGGGCGGATAAGATGGGTTTCCTGGTGTCAGGGGAAATGGCAAATACCTTTCCGCTTCGCTACGACGAACGATCAATGAGGATGTTCACGCGCGAGTGGATGGAGGCAGTGGAACGCGACATCAACCATCCTTCATTGGTGATGTGGGTTCCCCTAAACGAGAGTTGGGGGGTGCCCGACGTGAGTGATGGGCGCCAGCGGGACTATATCCGGTCACTCTACTATTTGACGAAGAGCCTTGATGACAGCCGGCCCGTGATCGGCAACGACGGCTGGGAGCAGGTGGACACCACGGATCTGATGGGATTGCACGACTACGCGCGCGACGGTGCCTTACTGACGCGGAAGTACCGCGGACTTTCAAACACCCCCGGCAGCCCGATCCCCAGCAACGGCCGGCCGGCGCTGGCACCGCAATCGGCGTACAACGGTGCACCTTACTTCCTGAGCGAGTTTGGGGGCATCGCGACGATTCTGGAGGGCCAGCAGACGACCGAGAACGCTTGGGGTTACGCAGGTGTGGAGAAGACCCAGGAAGGCGCTATGAAGCGTCTACGGAGCCTTTATGAGGCATTGCAGGGTCTACCGCAGTTCATTGGTATCTGTTACACCCAAATCACGGATGTGGAGCAGGAGATCAACGGACTCTACACTGCTGACAGGAAGCCGAAGTTCCCGCCTGAAGAAGTGAAAAAGCTGAACGACTTGCTGCAGTAATCGCAGTGGGCTGCAGAAGTATCGTGGTCCGGGTAGATCAGTACACCGGATAGGAGTGGGCCCTCCCGTATCGGGTGCTACCATAGCAGGCGATGCCAACGGAGATGTACGAATTACCGCTGGTGGTGATTGCCGGACGGCCCAACGTGGGCAAGAGTACGCTGTTTAACGCCATCACGGGGACGCGGCGGGCCATTGTTGGCGACGAACCAGGGATCACGAGGGACCGTATCAATGGCCACGCCACGCATCGGGGGCGTGATTTTCGCATCACCGATACTGGTGGCATCGTGGTGGACGATAGCGCGTTCATCCCTTCGCAGATCCTGAAACAGGCCCGCGTGGCTTTCGATGAAGCAGCGGCCATCATCTACGTCATTGATGGGCGTACTGAGATTACCGCGGCAGACCGGGACCTCCTGCGGATGCTGCGAGCCGAAGGCAAGCGTGTCACTCTCGCGGTGAACAAGATTGACGCTCCCTCTCGCGAAAGTCTGATGGGCGACTTCTATGAACTGGGGCTGGAGCACCTCTTCGCCGTATCGGCTGAGCACAAGCTGGGAATCAGGGAACTGCTGGACCACGTTACCGAAACCTTCCCCGTGAAGGAGGCCGCGGCGGAGACCCTCACCCCAGAGCAGATCGAGGCTGGGGAATCCGCCATCGAAACTGTGGCGCCGAAGCGTCCCATTCGCGTGGCGATTATCGGGCGTCCCAATGTTGGAAAGAGTACGCTGCTGAACGCATTGACGGGACAGGAGCGTGCGATTGTATCGGCTGTTGCCGGTACCACGCGGGATGCGGTGGACGAACTGGTGGCGCACAACGGCGTGGAGTACCGTTTCATTGATACGGCGGGTATCCGGCGCAAGGGCAAGACCCATCTGATGGCGGAGAAGCTGAGTGTCGTGATGGCGCGCAAGCACATGGAGCTGGCCGATGTGGTGCTCCTGGTGGTGGATGCGGAAGAGGGGATTGTTGGCTCTGACGCCACGATCGCAGGCTATGCCCATGAAGAAGGCAAGGCGCTGATTGTGGTGGTTAATAAGTGGGACGCCTACAAGGGAAGCGGCAAGCGGCAATTTGAGCGGGACCTGCGCGGAGACCTGAAGTTCCTGGATTACGCGCCCGTGATCGTGATTTCGGCGCTGAAGAATGAGGGTGTGCAACGCATCTACCCGGCCATCCAGCGGGTGTATTTATCGGCATCAAAGCGTGTTGGTACGGGCGAACTGAACCGGTTCGCATCGTTCCTGAATATTCGCGAAACAAACAGAATTTACTACATGACGCAGGTAGCCATTCGGCCTCCAACGTTCGTTCTGTTCGTGGATAAGGCGAAGGAACTGCACTTCTCCACTGAGCGCTATGTAGTGAATCAGCTGCGGGAATCCTTCGGGTTTGAAGGAACTCCCATCCGGGTGAAAGTGCGCACGAAGCGGGGTAAGAAAGAGCGCTAACGCTCAGGCGCGGGGGACAAGGAATCGGAGGCGGTGCGCGGGGCTGGCCATCAGCATGCTGCGGAGCGCGGCATCCGGAAGCAGTCGGGCGGCCTGCTGCAGCCCATGGGCGCATTCCGCGGACAAGGTGCAACTAAAGGCATCGGCGCGCGCCTCATAGTCGTAATGCTGGTACACGGGCATAGCTAAGGGGACCATGGCGCGCAGGGCATCCAGGAACGTGCCGCGCCGCAGCAGCCTCCCGCGGCGCATCAGGTGCATGGGTACGGAGACGGAGTGGCGGGCGTTGGCCACTTCGACAGACTCCACTTCCTCCAGCACAAAAGGGCGCTGGGGCCAGGGGTCAGGAATCGCAAGCAGGCAAGCATCCACCGCCACAGTGGCATCAAAGCCCTGCCAGCGGAGGCGCGAAAGGCCCTTTACAAGACTGCCGCGCTGCAGGATGGATGCGATTCGAGGGCCATCCTTCCCGGTGATGGCAACAATTTGCGCTACCAGGTCTCTAACTGCAACTCGTTGCTGAAGCACTCGGGTAAGGGAGATGGCTCCGGCATCCTCTTTGCTGATTTTGACGAGGATTTCGGTCTCTGGGTTCATCGCTGCCTCTACAATACGATTGTGCGCACTGTGGAAGAAATCCGCGCGGAACTGGAACGCTACCAGCACCCGCTATTTGTGTTTGACGCCGAATCTGGCTACGGTGGCGAACCACGGCTTCTCATTCAGCTTAGAACGCCCATCGAGGGCGTCCCCGTCTACAAGCTGCCGTTGCACGCGCGGGACCTGGAAGGCACACAGTTCCCATGGAGCTTGCAGAGGATGCTGTACGCGGCGCTGTACGACTACATGGCTGACATGTTTCTTGACACGCCGCAATCGCGCGCCGTTCCCAGCGCATTCCCAAAGGATCATTGATGTCATCGGATGCTTATCAGAACGCTCCGGCCACTCCCTCGGATTCAACGAAAGCAGGCAGTGCCGCTGACGTGCTGCGAGAGGAAATCGCGCGGCTGGGAGCCATCCCCTTTGACCGATTCATGGAGGTAGCCCTTTACCATCCCCTTCATGGCTACTACCAGCAACCGAGGCAACCCATCGGCAAAGAGGGTGACTACTTCACCGCATCCCAAGTGCAGCCTGTGTTTGGACGCCTGGTTCGGCGCTACTGTGAGCTTCTGGCAACAGAACACCTTCCAGGGACCCCAAAGAATGTTGTGGAGTTGGGCCCAGGCCGCGGCGAGATGGCAGCAGCCTTCGCGGATTGGAATTATCAGGGCTTTCACGCTGGCTCAACCCCCTCAATTGGCGACTTCGAAGGTGTGGTTTATGCCAATGAGCTTTTTGATGCGATGCCAGTGAAGGTGGCCCGCTACTGGCGCGGCCGCTATTGGGAACGGATGGTGACATGGAAGCACGGCGAGTTTCAATGGACTGAGCGCGAGGCGATTGACCGGTCACTGGCCAGCTATGCCACCCAGCATATGGTTCCACAGGAGGAGGGATTTCAGTTTGAAGTGCATCACGCCGCAACCGCCCTGCTGCACTACCTGATGACCCATGCGCGACGAGCCCTGTTTGTGTTCATTGACTACGGCTACACGCAGAGGGAGTGGAAGCGCTTTCCATCTGGCACGCTGATGTCCTATAGCCGTCATCAGGCAAGCCCTGAGGTGATTGCTGAGCCAGGCACGCGGGATATCACTTCTCACGTGCCCTTCACCATCCTGATGAATGAGACAGCGGCTCATGGTGGTGAGTTGCTGCGCTTTGAGACAATGGCGCAGGCGTTGCTGTTCGCTGGCGAGCCAGACCAGTTTGCGGAAGCATTGCAGGCGGATCATCCGCAACAGGCATTGCTGCTGCAACAGCAATTGAAGCTGCTGTTGTATGGGATGGGGGAGAATTTCCGCGTGCTGGTGCTGCGCAAACAATGACGCTACACACAGCAGCCAACAAAGACACAATAGAGGGCAGCAGCAGGTGGCAGTGATGTAGAAAAGGCCCCGGTTTCCCGGGGCCTCTCGTTCACTGGCCTGTTCCAGTTTTCATTATCAGCCGTCTTTGTGGAAGGCGGCTTCGGAGAACCGGAAGTTCCATCGGAACGACTCTCCCAAAGCTGTGTGCGCTTAACGCAGCACAGTGTGTCGTGTCTTTCTTATAAATAGGATTGAGAGTAAAGTCAAGGAAATTCGATGCAAGCTTGGACACCACCTCATCGAAAGCCAATGCCAGCAGGTCTTCCAGCCACTCTGGCCGTTCAGTCCGTAGTTGCGCGGCCAAGCAGAATGCGCGGCAGGCAACTGCTGTTGCTCGGCGTGTGCGTGCTGCTGTTGTTAACGATGAGTGTGGGATGCGCAAAGCGAAAACGTGGCCCCAGTGTTCCTGTATCGAAGCGGCCGGCAATGACACCAACCGTGGGTGCTACCGAAGAGGGAATTGCCAGTTGGTATGGCCATCCCTATCACGGCAGACGCACCGCCAATGGTGAGACCTACGACCAGGAGTTGATGACCGCGGCGCATCCTTCACTTCCATTCAATGTATGGGTAACGGTGAACAACCTGGATAACGGGCAACAAACAACCGTGCGCATCAATGACCGCGGACCCTTTGTGAAGGGCCGTATCATCGATCTGTCCAGAGCGGCAGCCAGAGCGGTATCGATGCTAGGGCCGGGCACGGCAAAGGTTCGCATTACGGTGATTGACCCGCCATCGGTCCAGCAGCCCAGAACGGCGCGCAATCCGGCGGAAAGCCAGCAACGGCCAAGCGCATTTGGCGATGCGCGGTCCGGTGATTCTGCGCAATCCGGGGATGGCACGCAAACCGCAACTTCGACTCAAGGGGGCTACGCGGTGCAGTTCGGGGCGTTCCGCAACTACGAGAATGCGCTTAGTCTTCGCGAACGGGTAGTGCGGCGACTTCCTGACGCGCGGGTGGTTGAGTCCCCTAACCAAACGTCGCTGTGGCTGGTGCTGGGCGGCACGAACCTCACCCTGGATGACGCCGAAAAAATAGTTCGCGACCTAGGTTCAGATTTCCCGAGAATTTTTCCGCTTCCGGCCCACTAATACCCTGAAGACATTTTTTCGTGGGGCGGCAAATGCAGCGAGATACGGCTTTAGCTACGGCAAGGAAACAACCTGAACCCGAACTAATTGGAACATCTCCCGCGATCCAGGAACTGCGCCTGAAGATTGACCGCATCTCGAACAATCAGAACCCCGTGCTGATTCTGGGCGAAACTGGAACGGGCAAGGAGGTGGTGGCGCGGTGCGTGCACGAAAAGAGCAGCTTGAGGAAGTTTGTGCCGATTGACTGCTCTGTTCTGGTGGGGCCGTTGATGGAGAGCGAGTTGTTCGGGTACATGAAGGGTGCCTTCACGGGCGCTGACACGAACCGCACCGGATTGCTTGAGGAAGCCCACCTGGGCACTGCGTTCTTTGACGAAATCGGTGAGCTGCCCTTGTCGCTACAAGTGAAGCTGTTGCGGGTGCTGCAGGAGCGCGAGTTCCGTCCGCTGGGTTCAACTATGTCCCGGTATGTGGAGTGCCGGGTCCTGGCTGCCACGAACCGCAATCTGTCGGAAGAGGTGCAGCGAGGCCGATTCCGCCAGGATCTCTTCTATCGCCTGAACGTCATCAGCCTGCGCATTCCCCCGCTGCGGGAGCGAAAGCAGGACATTCCTCTGCTGGCGAAGCACTTCCTTGACCGCTGCGGACCGGGCTTGCAACTGAGCCCTGAACTGGAAGATGTGTTTCGGGGCTATGAGTGGCCCGGAAACGTGCGCGAGTTAGAGAACTGCATCCACCGCATGGCTGCCATTAGTCCCACCCCAAGGCTTCGGGTGGCTGACCTTCCGTCGCCTATGTTGAATTCCCTGCGCGGGCAAAGCCGACCGGTCACCATGCCGATTGGCTCAGGAAACGGGCATGGCATGGGTGTTGGCATAAACGCCTCGCGTGCGCAAACGGCGGTACAAAGCTGGAGTAGCGCGCACCTGGAACCACACCCTTACCAGATTCTGCCCTTGGCGGAAGTAGAGCGGCGGGCAATCGTAGCCGCACTACAATCTACGCGCGGAGATCGCACGCTGGCGGCGCAACTATTGGGGATTGGGCGTACCACTCTCTATCGGAAGCTGAAGTCCTACGGAATCGACGGCTAGGGGCCAAGCCCTGGCTCAAGCACACATTCCACGAAGTTCAACGCAGTGGGCAGGGATCGCCGTGGCAGGAGTGCTATCTTGGCAACACGAGGGGCGTTTCTTCCCGAGGTTCCTGCCCTTGCCCTCACGATGAGCCATACCTTTCACTTGGACGCCACTTACGCCGTCTCGCAGCGGCCCACGGGAGTAGCCAACTACAGCCTGGAGATCCTGCGGGGATTGGCTGCGCGCTATCCTCAGGACGTATTTTGCCAATGCTATCGGCCCCACCGGTTCCTGCCTTCCTTCCAGGAGGACTTGCCACGCAACGCTTACCGAAGTTTGTTGGTCGATGGCTGGTTCCCGCTGCGACCCACCCTGTTCCATGGGCTGAACCAACGGCTGCCGGAGATTTCAGCCAAGCACATGGTGAGCACCTTCCACGATCTCTTCGTCATGACATCGGAGTACTCCACACTGGCTTTCCGCGAACGATTCACCGCACAGGCGCGAGATGCGGCGGCTCGCTCCGGCATTATCTGTTGTGTGTCCGCATTCACCGCCGATCAGGTAGGGGATTTGCTGAAGGTGGAGCGCAGCCGCATTCGGGTAATCCACCACGGGGCGCGACCGCCTGCTGCCAGCGAGGTGAAGCCCGTGGAAGCGCGTGAGCCTGTGGTGCTTTTCGTGGGGGGCATTCAGAAGCGCAAGAACGTGGTGGGGCTTATTCGGGCCTTTGCTGCATTGGCGGCGCCGTGGAAGCTTGTCCTGGTTGGCGACCGGGGCTATGGATGGGAAGAGGCTGAGATGGCCATCGCAGAGAGCCCGGCGAAGCAGCGCATTCAGCAGGTGGGCTATTGCGCCGACGCCACGCTACAGAAGCTCTACCAGATGGCTTCCGTGCTTGCGTTTCCCTCTTTCGATGAAGGCTTTGGCCTTCCGGTGCTGGAAGCAATGGGCTGGGGACTTCCGGTGTTGAGTTCGAATCGATCGTCCATTCCCGAGGTGGCTGGCGATGCGGCGCTGCTGATTGACCCCTTCGACGCTAACGCGCTGCGGGATGCGCTGGTGCACTTGACAGAAAGCGAAGACGAACGCAGGCGTCTTGCTACCTTAGGCCTCAATCATGTGCGGCAGTTCCGCTGGGAACAGGCCGTTGACTCCACCTACGCGATCTACCAGGAATTGCTGGGGGGCGGCGTCACTCGTCAATCGTGATTTTCAGAGAGCGCAGGAACTTCTCATCCTGGGTAGTGAACGGAATCTCTTCCGCCTCATTGGTGGCATCCGCGCCAGATGCTTCCTCGTCCGTTGTGGCTTCTTCTGCGTCTTCCCGCTTATTGAACCCGATGGTTGCTTCCAGGACGAGGAAGACATCATAGCCCTCCTTACGGATCTCACTGATTGCTTCCGCGATGCGATCCGAATCAGAGAGCGACTCGTTGATGGCGTTGCCGAGTTCCTGCATTAGCCGCTGTAATCGTTCGTCCAAAAGGAATTCCCTTTCCTGGCAGGTCCCCGCTTTTCCTCGTGCTTTCCCTCGAGCGCCGAATAGGGGTTCACCGGGTGCCCTGCCCCGATTGTATGGAACCCGCTGCAATCAAACAAGTGTAGAATCGCGGCTAGCCATCAGTTGCGTGAAATACGCGCCTTTGAGAACGGCGAATCCAGCGAGCCAGCAGCAACGGTCTGCTACATTGGAGCAGGAATGCCGCGCATTGCGGCAAGTGGAGTGGCCGACTGGTGCGGCAAGCCGTATGGGTGCCTTTCGCGAGTTCAAGAATCACATCGTCCCAGCAGTCATCCGCCCGTTGCGGGTGGTCTGGAACCAATCAATCGCCTTTCTTTTTTTCACCATCGCCTTTCTCGGGGCGGTTATGGTGTATCGGGAGTATCAGAAGCGCACGGAACTGGACGCCTTGCTGGCATTGTTGCTGGGAGGCTTCTTCGTAACGATGATGGCGGGCTATGGCGTTCACTCTCTGCTGCGTGCGCGCAAGGCATCCCGCAGTTGAGCCATTGTAGGCCATGTGCCATTTGCGGCGATGCACGGATCATCCGTTTCCGCCCTTCCACCATTCCCTGTTACGCTTAGCCCTGATGAGCAAACTGGAAGAATTGAGACGCCGGAAGCGGTCGGCGGATGACGGTGGCGGTGCGGACCGGACACGAAAACAGCGCGAAGCGGGCAAACTACTGGCGCGCGAACGAATCGAACTTCTACTGGACCCCGGAAGCTTCGTGGAGACCGGCAAACTGGTGCGTCACCAGTGCCGCGACTTCGGCATGGATTCCCAGATGGTTGATGGCGATGGCGTGATCACGGGTTATGGCACGATTGATGGCCGCACGGTGTACGCCTTCGCGCAGGACTTCACGGTCTTTGGCGGCTCACTGTCCAGCACCAACGCGCGGAAGATCTGCCAACTGATGGACCTTGCCATCAGGAGTGGTGCGCCCGTGATCGGACTGAATGATTCGGGAGGCGCGCGCATCCAGGAGGGGGTGCTTTCCCTGGGTGGCTATGCCGACATTTTCTTGCGCAACACGCTGGCAAGCGGCGTGGTGCCGCAGATTTCCGCCATCATGGGACCCTGCGCGGGTGGGGCCGTTTACTCGCCTGCAATCACTGACTTCGTCTTCATGGTAGACAACACCAGCTACATGTTCGTGACCGGGCCGGACGTCATCAAGACCGTTACCCACGAGGATGTCACCAAAGAGGCGCTGGGCGGTCCGATGACGCACAATAGCGTGAGCGGGGTTGGGCACTTCATTGCTGCGAGTGATGAGGATTGCCTCATGCAGATCCGCCGCCTGCTTTCGTATCTGCCCTCCAATAACCATGACGAAGCGCCGCGGCGGCCAACCAAAGATCCCTGGGACCGGGAAGCTGCCGAACTGGACACCTTGGCTCCTGAGGATTCCAGCCTTCCCTACGACATCAAGCGCGTGTTGAGCGCCGTGGTGGACGATGGAGAGTTCCTGGAAGTTCACGCTCATTTCGCGGGGAACATCGTGGTTGGTTTTGCGCACATGGACAGCAGGCCTGTGGGCATTGTCGCCAACCAGCCGGCGGTGCTGGCCGGGTGCCTGGACATCAATTCGTCCGTGAAGGCGGCCCGCTTTGTGCGGTTCTGCGATGCGTTCCACATCCCGATTCTCACCTTCGTGGATGTGCCTGGATTTCTTCCCGGGACTGAGCAGGAGTTCGGCGGCATCATCCGGCATGGGGCCAAACTGCTGTATGCCTACGCCGAGGCGGTTGTGCCCAAAGTGACGGTGATTACGCGCAAGGCCTATGGCGGAGCCTACTGCGTGATGGGCTCAAAGCAAGTGCGCACCGACATCAACCTGGCTTGGCCTACCGCGGAGATTGCGGTGATGGGGCCTGAGGGCGCAGTAAACATCATCTACCGGCGCGAACTACAAGAGGCCGGGGACGCGCAGGGAACGCGGGCAGCGAAAACCGCCGAATTTCGCGACCGCTTCGCCAACCCATTCATCGCCGCCGAACATGGGTTCCTGGACGACGTGATTGAGCCAAGGCACACCAGGCGCGAGCTGATTCGTGCGCTGCGGGCGCTGGAAAACAAAGTGGACCACACGCCTCCCAAGCGGCACGGGAACATCCCCCTCTAGCCAGATGCGACCTGCCTAGGAGGCACCGTCGCGTACCTGGCAGAAGTAACGTTCGGTTCCCACCTGACCGCCTTTGAAAACGATTTCGATACCATCCATCGAAGGGTCCTCCGCATGAGCGCGGCAAAGGGGACCCCCTGGGGCGATGGGCCGAAGCATGGTGACCGCGGGTATGCGCAATTGCTGCGCCGCGTGACCAGAGGTATCTCCGCCCGCCACCATCATGCGGGTGATGCCGGTACGAGCGCGAAGTTCGCCCAGCATGCGGCCCAGATGTTGGCCGATGCGTGCGCCCAGTTCCACTTTGTCGTCGGTGGCAAGAAGCCCATCAGCGCCCATGGCTGAATAGATCACCACGCTGCGTCCATCGCGCAGCATGCCCTCCCCAGCCGTCACGGCGTCCTGAAACACGGTGTTGCCATCGGGGCCCAGTAGGCGTGGGATGTCCAGCGCGATACCTGCGAAGCCGTTAGCCAGAGCCCAGCGTATCTGGCTCTCCGTCACTGGAGAACAACTGCCCGAAACCACAGCCAGTCGTTCCGGTTGCCCATCGCCGAACACAGGCGGCGGATCCAGGATCTCCCCGTTGCGACGCCACCACTCCACCAGTGCGTACTCAAAACCAGAGGAGCCTACGGCAAACATCGTTCCCGGGGGCCGGTGTTGCCAGATGAGTTTGCCGGCCTGCGCCAGACTCTCGTCATCCAGAATGTCAAAGAGAACCACATCAGGGTTCTGTTCCAAGGCGCTGCGCAAAGCCGCTTCGGGGTGGGGTGTCTGCAGCGCAAGGATGTCCACAAGGCCAATGCGGGCGTTGGTTTGCTGCCCCAGATGCAGGCGCAGGTCCGCCTCCAGCATGGGGGTAACGGGATGCCGGGACATGGTGGGGTGACGGTCAATGCGGTGGGCGACGCCATGGATGGCGGCGAACAGGTTGCCAAAGAGCGTGTATCGCTTCAGCACCGGTGCGCCAACCACGAGGGGAATCCACGGATTCCCGAAGACGCGCTTGCCAATATCAAGCGCACGGCCGATACTGCCAATGGCAGGCGAGCTATCAAAGGTGGAACAAACCTTATAGTGGCAAATGGCAGGCCGGAACTCATGTAACCGCTCAAAGACAGGGGGAAGGTGGGTGTCCATCCACTCCGCCGTTTGAGAGCGGCTGATGCCCGCCACACCCACCGCCCGCGCTTCGGGAAAGCGAGCCACCTGGGCAGCGGTGGGAGTATCCAGAAACAGCACCGTGGGCATACCGTTTCGCGAGAGGGCCTCCATCGCATCCGTGGAACCAGTGAAATCGTCGCCGTAAAAGGCAAGCGCCAGATTCATGCCGAAAATCCTTCCAAGGCCTGCCGCAACTCCGGTACCTGCGCGGCCTGCTGTTCGATGGGAATTCCCTTGATGGCGGCATCCCATGCGGCGCGCATCGCGCAAACACCCGCGGCGACACCGGATGGGTGCGCCATCAAGCCGCCGCCCGCGGCATGAATGAGATCCGCTGACCGGAGCGCGGCAAACGTATCGTGCACCTGCCTGACCGTCTGCCCTGACGAGAAAACGGGCATCACCGTGCATGCCGGGTGGGGTGGCGCGAACATCGGATCCAGGCAGCAACGGGCTGACTCCACCACGGATTCATCGCCCTCGCAGAACTTGTTGCTTAGCCCGTTGACGTGCATGTGGTCAGCCCCGGCAAGACGCCATAGCTTTTGCCACGCAACGTAGCTCACGCCAATAAAGGGGCTGCGGGAGAAGAGTCCCCAGCCATTGCGGTGGGCATGGATGGGCAGTTGGGCGTGGCGGCGCAGGGCTAGCAGGCCCGTGAGGCCGATGCTGTGCAAACTAACCATCACACAGCTTCCGCCGGCGGCAAGCACATAGTCATGCCGGCGGCGCATCTCATCCACCTCACCCGTAAGGTTGAAGGCGTACATGGGAAGGCGGCCTGACTTCTCAGCGAACTGGCGCAAAACCGGCATCACGGCGTCAACTCGCTGCCGGAATGGGCAGTGTGGACCATCGGCCTGCAACTCGTCGTCCTTGATGAAGTGGATGCCGGCGGCCGCCAGTTCCTTGGAAAGCGAGGCCGTAGCTTCAGGGGAAAGTCCAACGCTGGGCTTGATGATGGTGCCGATCAGCGGGCCCTGCGGCACACCCGCAAGACGGCGTGTGCCGTCCACGCCGAATTGCGGACCCGGGCTTGCCAGGGCAAACTCAGGCGGCAGTGCGATGTCGAGCAATCGTAGGCCAGAGAACTGTCGCAACTCAAACAGGTTCCCCGCCACGGTAGCAAGAAGGTTGGGCAACGATGGCCCCATGTTGTCGATAGGCCAGGATGCGTCCACGATCGCGCGCCGCCATGCCGGTCTCGGATCTCCGCGAGGCACAGCTGCGCCGGGAAGGGAAGGAGCGTCCACAGCGCCCGCCTCGTTCAGTGACTCAATGCGTGCGCCGTAGCGCTGCTTCAATTCCGGCGTCTCACCGGGCACTGCGACAAAGGTGCCGCTGGACTGCTCGCCCGCCAAGGCCTCCGCCGCATCCTGAAGGGGGAACGCGCTCTCAATCCAGTAGCGCGCCCAAATCCTACTGGGGCTGCGCGGCAATGGTGCAAGGGCGGTTTGCGTCTGCTCTTCAGGTCTTGACTGCACGGCGTCCTCCCTTGCGAACACGGTAAAGCTGGTTGACACGTGTAAGGTGGTTGGCCATGGCGATGGCGGCAGCTTCAGGATGATGACTCTCAATGCAGCGTACGATCTCTGCATGTTCAGCAAGCGTCACTGACTCCGCGCCCGGAATCCGCACCAATTCCCGATGGACATCCGCCAGCCACTGCAGCATCGCCCGGCTGATGGCTGCAAACAACGGATTGCCGGAGATAGACGCGATCCCTTCGTGAATCGCCATGTCCGCCTCCAGAAAGGCCTGGCTATCGCGGCGCACGGTCTCCTGATGCGCAAGCAGGGCTCGTAGCCGCGCGATGTCCTCCGGTGTTGCCTTTGCCGCCGCCAGCCGCACCATGGCGCACTCAAACATCAGGCGCGCTTCCTTCAGGTGCTCCAGCGTCTGCGGTGAAGTGCTCATCAAGTGCCGCGCCGTACGCTCAATCTGGTCCAGCATGGATGTGGCCGTGATGCCCACAACGCGGGCGCGTTCCCCATGGTGGATCGCCACCAGGCCTCGGCTTTGGAGGGCCTGCAGTGCCTCCCGAACGGCTGGGCGGCCCACGCCGAATGTGGCCATCAAGTCGCGCTCAGAGGGCAGCGGATCCCCTGGTTTCACCGCGCCAGACTCGATCATATGCAATAGCTGTTCGAGTATCTGTTCGCCCAACTTACGGCGGGCAATCGGCGAGAGCGCCGCCGTTGGGTTGGCCGCCGCAGCCTGTCCTGCTGCCATTGTCTGCTCCTCCGCTTCCTTCGCCCCACCGTCAAAAGCTGGTGGTATAGTTACCATACCAAGCGCGCGGTGACCTTGCGCCCTCGGTCCAGACGGGCAATCACCCTCTGGACGGGGCACGCGCCGCACCTCGTACTGCACAGCCAACCTACCATGCGCCGACGTGAATTGATTGGCCTGCTGGCCGCAAGCACCCTGCACACCCAGGAGACTCAAATGGCATCAATCCCCGCCTCCCCAGATCCGCAACGGCCGGTGCGGCCCCTGGCGATTCTATACAACGGCAGCGCCGTCGCTCCGCCCCGTCAAGTGGAGTTACGCGCCGGACCGCTGCGGTTGCTCTTTGAGCCGGAACTGGCCCAGATCCGCCATCTGCGAATTGGCCCCCTCGAGGTATTGCGCGCCGTGTATGGAGCGGTGCGCGACCGTAATTGGAACACCTTGCTTCCGCGGGTGTCCGGCCTGATCATTACAACCACTGACGAGGGATTCTCTGTCCGGTTTACCGCCGAATGCCGCAATGAGGAAGTCCACTTCGTCTGGCAGGGGGAACTCGACGGCCATCCCAACGGCGAGCTTCGCTACCGATTCCGCGGCAAGGCACTGAACACATTCCTGCGTAACCGGATCGGCTTCTGCGTACTGCATGACGGTGAGAAGCTTCCCGGCAGGGCGGTGCGCGTGGAGCATGTGGATGGCAGCACATCCCAGGCTGCCTTCCCGCTGCACATTTCGCCGCACCAGCCGTTCTTCGATATCCGTGCCATCACCTACCGCGTCTGGGACGGCCTGGATGCGGAGGTCCGGATGGAAGGCGACACCTTCGAGATGGAGGACCAGCGCAACTGGACCGACGCCTCATTCAAGACCTACTCCACACCCCTGGGCCTTCCTTTCCCGGTGGAAGTGGCGCAAGGGACAGAAGTTGAACAGACCGTGACGTTCCGGCTGATTGGGGACGTGCCTCGCTACACCGGCGGGAACCCGGCTGCCTACACCACAGTGAAGCTGAACGCTCAGCATGCATTTCCCTTGCCTCCGCTAGGCGCATGTCTGGCGGAGGATGCGCCACACTTGAACGACAGCCAGGCTGCGAGGCTGCAACGTGCCGGTGTCGCCCATCTGCGGGTTGACTTGAAGCTCTACCAACCTGGATGGCGCCAGCTACTTGCCAGGGCACGCACGGAAAGTGCCTTGTTGGGCGTGCCCCTTGAACTGGCGCTGCACCTAAGCAGCAGCGCCGCAGCCGAACTTGCTCAGCTAGCCCAGGACATCCAAAGCGATCTACCAGCGGTGGCACGCGTGATGGTGTTCCACCGCAACGAGAAATCCACAACCAGTCCCTGGATGGAAGTTGCCCGCGCCGCTCTTCGGCCACTGCTTGCGACGGTGCCGATTGGCTCCGGCTCCAGCGCCTACTTCACTGAGGTAAACCGTGGCCGGCCTCCCGTGAAGGACTCCGATTTCGTTTGCTGGTCCTCCAATCCGCAGGTGCATGCCTTCGACAACCTCAGCCTCATCGAAACCTTGGGGATGTACCAGGCGACCTTGGAATCTGGGCGCACATTCTGCGGGTCACTGCCGCTGGTGGTTAGCCCGGTGACGCTGAAGCCGCGCTTCAACCCGAATGCAACCAGCCCAGACGCATCCACCACAGCAGGAAAGCTGCCTGAGAGTGTAGACCCTCGCCAGATGTCTCTTTTCGGCGCGGGCTGGACACTGGGCCTGCTGAAGTATCTGACGCGAGGCGGAGCAAGTTCCGCAACGCTATATGAGACCGTTGGCTGGCGTGGATGGATGGAGACCACGTCTGGTTCACCCGAACCTGAGTTGTTCCATTCCCTGCCTGGAACCGTGTTCCCGCTTTACCATGTGCTGGCGGACTGGGCCGAGTTTGCAGGAGCGGAGATGTTGGGTTGTGCTTCGTCAATGCCGCTCCAGGTAGAAGCGGTTGCCCTTCGTAAAGGCGGCCGCCTGCGCGTGCTGCTGGCCAACCTCACGGCTAAGCCACTGGCTGTTTCCCTGGATGCGACGGATCTTGGCCAGCGCCTGCGTGTCAAGACACTGGACGAACACTCCGCCATGGAAGCCATTCAGCAGCCGGAAATCTGGCGCGGGCAGCCAGGGGCTCTTGCGGAAGCCTCGGGCAATCGCTACCTGTTCTCGCTGTTGCCCTATGCGGTGCTCCGGCTGGATGCGGTAGGAAGCTGACGGTTAGCCTGCCGGGCGCTGCAGAATCAACACCCAGTCGCGCTTTTCCGGTAAGAATGGGATCACGAATGCACCGCTGCCTTGGTCCCAGGCTTCCCCAAAACGGACTGGTTCACCGGTGGCGGTGTGCACTGCGGTCACCTCATAGCGGATCCCGGGCTCCACGCCCAGCAGTTTTGGGTTCTGCCACATGCTGGGAATGTATACCACGCGCATTTCGCCAGGGATGCCTGCCGCGCAGGGCATGTCGTAGTCCTTCTCGCTCCAGCGCGGCTCCACCCATTCCGGATGCGGCGCCATCCGCTCCCATGGGAGTGTACGCAGCAACTTGGCGAAGCGCCCGAGTTGCGCACTGCCCGGATACTGGGCCGCATCCCACCAGGGAGTGCTGCCCCAATTGCTGCCATGCGGCGAAGGGCCGAAAGGCTGGCCTGGCAGATTCACCTGCCAGATGCCGTTGGCGCCATAGGTGAATCCGCAACATCCGTTCAGGACACTGGCCCAGAACATCTGCCGCTGGATGTCCTCGCGGCAGCGGCCAAGGATACCCTCGTAGCAAACCTCAGACTGAAGAACCGGCATTCTGGGTTCGCGGTCGTAGTTCTTCACCACTTCGCGAATCGTATTCGGCAAGCTGCGGTAATCCCCGTGGCCGGTTTGTAGCATCTCGAAGTCCAATACCGAGGCGTCGCGAACGATGTCGCGCCCGGCGCGGGAGGGATGGATGCAGATCAGGCGCTGGAAGGCGTCTGTAGCCCGGACGTACCTGGCCATTTCTGTCCATCCTACTTCGAGTTCAGCACGATCAGCGTCCTTCGTCTCAGACAGGTACCAGGGCATCGCACCCTCGCCGGCAAGGCACCAAACCACCGGCAAGGCTCCCCACCGGGCAATCACTTCCCGCCAGTGGCGCTGCATCTTCTCCTTGCCCATCTCCTTCAGGTAGTAGCCCCAACAGCCAAGAATGCACGGGACCAGTCCGGCATCGGCAAGGTGCTGCACCTTGATGTCGGCCAGATTCCACCAACGCGGATTGATGCGCTGGTAACCAGGCTCCCAGGGGTACCCGGCCTCGTTCGCGCCTCGCGGGTCAAACGAAGCCATATCGGGAAATAGGCCCGCCACCAGTTGCACCGCACTAAAGCCCTTGGCCACGCGATCCGCCACGAGCTTCTGAAAGTCGCCAGGCCATTCCAGCCGGGCCGTCAGCGCCATCCACCAGGTGTCACCCAGCCAGAAGAAGGGCGTACCGTCGCCATAGCTGAGTGAGCGTTTGTCCGGGGAAACTCGTAGCGCACCGCGCTGTAATAGTTCATTCCAGCCCTTGTAAGGGGCGGCGTCGAGACTGCCGCTTAGCCCGTGCAGTTCCGCATTACCCGAATCCGTTGCAACGGAACGCCAGCGGTGCAGGCCGGGTTGCTCCGCGGTGTAGCGCACGCACCAGACTCCGTCTCCAGCGTAAAAGCACGGAACCCGCCGTTCACGGCCTCCAGGATCCTGGAACAGGACGTCAATCGTTACGTCTTCGCCCGGATGCTCGTAGGCCTTTCCCGAACGAAAGCGTAGCTCCACCATCCGCCGTGCCACGACCGGCATCGCGCTGGCCGGTGACGCCTGCGCTTCAGTTTGCGCCAGCAGAGAGGTGGTGCTTACCGCCCCGGTGATGGTGAACATGGCATCTCGTCGTTTCATTCGGCTTGCTCCCTATGCTGGTATACTCAGTACCACAGTTTGGCCCTGGCGCGATAGCGGCCGGGGGCAAGAGCCTCCTGGGTCAGCCCACGCCTTCGCCCTACCGTGAGCAAGGAGGAACTCGATATGACATCCATCGCACTGATTGGAGCGGGTGGAAAGATGGGTCTGCGGCTCACCAGGAATCTGATGGGCTCATCCTACCAGGTGCGGCACGTGGAGGTGAGTGAGCGCGGCCAGGCCATCCTGCGTGAACGTGGTGTGGAACCGGTTCCATTGGAAACTGCCCTGTCTGGCGCACAAGTGGTGATCCTGGCGGTACCGGATAATCTGATCGGCCGAATCTCGCACCAGATTGAGCCTATGCTGGCGCCAGGTACGATGGTGATGATCCTGGATGCGGCAGCGGCCTATGCCAAGGTGCTGCCCGCTCGTGAGGACTTGGCCTACTTCGTCACGCATCCCTGCCATCCGCCGGTGATCCATACCGAGCCAACACCCGAAGCGGCACTGGATTTCTTTGGCGGTATTGAGGCGCGGCAGCATATCGTGTGCGCCCTGATGCAGGGTCCCGAAGAGGCCTACGCGTTGGGCGAAGCGGTGGCCCGCACGATCTACAAGCCCGTCATGAACGCACATCGCTGCACGGTGAATGACCTGGCAATCCTGGAACCCGTGCTGTCGGAAACTGTGGGCGCAACCTGCATGGTGATTATCCGGGAGGCTACCGACGAAGCCATACGGCGGGGCGTACCCCGCGAAGCAGCGATTGACTTTATCCTTGGCCACCTGAAAGTGGAAATCGGGATCGTATTTGAGATGTTCGAGGGGGCCAAGTTCTCCGACGGTGCACTGAAGGCCATTGAGAATGCCAAGCGCGATATCTTCCAGGCTGACTGGAAGAAGGTTTTCGAGCCTGAGGCAATGGCACGAAGCATTGCCAGCATTACTACACCCCCGGCGTAGTGCTCACCCGGCGTGTTGGGGGTCTGGCCTGAGCCGACATGATTCCGATTTACCAGTCTGAAACTACCACTTCGCGGACTGAATTGGTATAATTTCGTTTTGGCACGGTCCCCCTCCGGCGGCGCGGCATTCCTGCCCGCGGAACCCCGTGAGTCCCTCAAATGGAAGGAGTTCTATGCGCAAGAAAGTAACAGTGGTAGGCGGTGGTAACGTTGGCGCAACCTGCGCGCTGCGGATCGCCGAAAAAGAACTAGCCGATGTCGTGATTGTGGACATCGCGGAAGGTGCCGCGCAAGGCAAGGCGCTTGACCTGATGCAGTCCGGTCCCGTTGAGGGATACGACATCACCCTTACAGGTTCGAGCGACTACGCGCCCACCGCGAATTCCGATGTGATCGTAATTACCGCTGGCTTCCCGCGTAAGCCGGGCATGAGCCGTGATGACCTATTGATGAAGAACTACGAAGTGGTGAAGGGCGCGGCGGAGCAGGCAGCGAAGTACTCGCCAGATGCCATCATCATCGTGGTTACCAACCCGCTGGATGCCATGTGCTGGGCCGCGTGGAAGGCGTCGGGCTTTTCAAAGAATCGCGTCATCGGCATGGCCGGTATTCTCGATACCGCCCGCTTCCGTACCTTTATCGGCATGGAATTGGATGTGAGCGTTGAGAATGTGGTGGCGATGGTGTTGGGCGGACACGGCGATACGATGGTTCCCATGCTGCGCTACTCCAGCGTTTCCGGTATCCCGCTTACTGACCTGATTCCTGCTGACCGTCTGGAAGAGATCGTCGTGCGCACGCGCAACGGCGGAGCTGAGATTGTGAAGCTCCTCCAAACCGGCAGTGCTTACTACGCTCCCGCGGCAGGTGCCGTGGAAATGGTGGAGTCCATCCTGAAAGACAAAAAGAAGGTGGTCCCCTGTGCCGCGCTTCTGGAAGGCGAGTACGGCTACAATGGCCTGTTCGTGGGCGTACCGGTGAAGTTGGGCTCCAACGGCATCGAGAAAATCTACGAACTTACCCTGGATGAGGCCGAAGCCAAGATGCTGAAGGTAAGCGCCGACGCAGTGGACGAACTCATCAAGGTGCTTGTCGAAAAGGGTGCGTGATCTGGTTCGCTTGCAGGCATTTCATGCGCTGCACTTATGCAGAAGATTGGGCGGGGCCTCGGCCCCGCCCTTCTTTTTGCTTCCGAAAGTAAGCAAAGGAATCGGCCAGGATGACAACCACCGGCCAAAGGCTTTAGCATAGGGTTTCGCCCATGCCCCGCAAGCACGCCTCCACCAACGGGACCGCAGCGCAGCAGACGGTGGACGCGCCGCGGGTTGACCCTCGCCACGCCTGCTTTTCTCTGGAGATCCGTCCATCCCTTATTCATCGTTGGGGCATCTATGCGCTTGAGTGCATCCCGCCCCGTCGCAAGGTGATGGAGTATACCGGCGAACGGATCAGCCGCCGGGAAACCAAGCGGCGTGGAGACGAACGCGAGCTGCACTACCTGTTCACGTTGAATAGCTACTGGACGATCGACGGCTCAGTAGGCGGCAGCGGCGCCGAATACATCAATCACTCCTGCGCGCCCAACCTGGAAGCGCGCATTATCCGGGAGCACATCCTCTACTTCAGCCTGCGCGAGATTCATCCCGGTGAGGAATTGCTGATTGACTATCGCTTCGAGAAGAAGATGGTGGAGGTACCTTGCCGCTGCGGGGCCGCCACCTGCCGGGGAACCATCAATTTACTGGAATAGCACTCAGCGGTTGATGGGAATCATGCCAGGCAATCGGCGGGTGCCACGCCTCTGTCCCGCCTTAGTCGCTATCCCCTTACCCGTAACGCACGCAGCCATCCGGAACCGCTCAGCAGCGACGCCCAGGGTGAGGCTGGAATCGCAATCAGCGACGCTAGCAGCATCACACCGATGCCGCCCATCAAGATCGCCGGGAAACCGGTTCCGCTCTGCAGCAGGAAGCCGAGGATGAGTGGCGCGCCCGCGGTGCTCATCACGGTGAGTGAGGTGATGGCGCTGCGCACCTTGCCAACGTGCTCCGGCCCATAGAACTCGGCCCAGATGGCGGAAATGATGCTGCTGGAACAGCCGCCGCTGACACCCACCAGAACCAGGTAGACCGGGGCCACCCATGCCGCGTTGGTGGACAGCAGGACCCCCAACCCCAGAGCATTCGGTAGCAAATACACGGGAGCCAGCCTGGCAGCGGAGAAGCGATCAATCACGGGTCCGACCGCGATGGAGGATAGAGCCCTGGACAACGCATAGGCCGTGAATGCGCTGGCAATCAAGGCTGCGCTCCAGCCCTTGCTTTCAGCCAGTGGCAACTGGTAAAGGAACAGTCCGGTCTGGACAAAGGGCAGCGCCAGAATCGCGGGTAGAAGGCAGTACAGCCGCCAATCCCGCCAAATCATGCGGGCATCGAAAGTATCGCTAATCGCAGGACCTTCCTTGGCCGAAGGGGCTTTCCTGCCGCCGTGTTGTTTCAGCAAGAGCAGCAAGCCCGGAAGCACCACCAGCAGCAGAGTAGCGGCAATCGCTAGCCAAGCCGCGCGCCAGGAAACAAGATACACCAAGCTGGCGAACAGAGCGGGCAAAAGAGCCTCGCCCAAGGGGTATCCAAGACTAGCAAAACCCAAAGCTTTGCCGCGATTCTGGTGAAATTCCCGCGCCATAACCGTCATGGAGACGTGGCCAAGCAACCCCTGCCCCACCATGCGTAGGCCAAGGATGCCTGCCGCCAGCACCATCACATGCGGCGAAACGGCCACCAGAAGTGACGCCCCCGCCAACGCCCCCACCACCGCGGCGGTGTAGCGCGGCAGGGAGATGCGGTCAATGAATGATCCTGTGTACGGTAGCGCCAGCGCGCCTAATAGTGTAGCCAGCGAATACAGCAGGCCAAACTGGGCTTCACCCAGCTCAAACTCCCGCAGAAATACGGGCACGGAGAGTGCGATAAAGAAGGTTTGCCCAAAACTGGTGGATAGTGCGGTCACTAGGCCAAACCACAACAGTGGCCCCTCTTGCCGCAATAGTCGAAAGTAATTCATGTCGTTAGGGCGGCTTTCCAGCAACCCGGCGCGTCTACCGTGCGCATCGCACACATTGATGAGCTTCCGGTTTCACGCCTAGGCGTGCCGCGCTTATCTTTTCCTCGCATCGGGTACAGATACCATAGGTGCCTTCTTGAATTCGTTGTAGCGCGCCCTCTACCTGTGACAGACGCTGCCGGTTCCGCCGTTCCAGTTCCAGCGCCATCTGTTGCGCCTGCATTGCGTCCTGGCGAGTGAGCCGTCCAAGGGCGGCATCGGGCGACACAGGAGCGGTGTTTTCACGATTGTCCGTCAACCCCCTTTGCAACTCCTCGCG
Organism: Bryobacteraceae bacterium; assembly: GCA_036821995.1. Classification (GTDB taxonomy): domain Bacteria; phylum Acidobacteriota; class Terriglobia; order Bryobacterales; family Bryobacteraceae; genus JACTMJ01. The sequence goes on along the minus strand of DAISIM010000033.1, from coordinate 39,038 downwards.
CAGACTCAGTAGAATCTCGCGATAGCGGGTTTGCTCATGCTCCGTCATGTGTCAAGGAAACCAAAACGGGGAAGCGAACACCGGGAAGCGAACACGGTCCCACTTACAGGCTATCGGATGTGC
>DAISIM010000033.1:30020-38815 GCA_036821995.1 Bryobacteraceae bacterium | reverse complement strand
GGGAAGCGAACACCGGGAAGCGAACACGGTCCCACTTACAGGCTATCGGATGTGCCGGGAGAAAATACAATTCAAAGTGGATATGACTTGGATAAGTCACGTGCAATGAGGGCTACACACGGCACTTAGGGTTCCTGGGACGGCCCATCTTGCGGGCGGACAAACTGCGCGTCTTTCGTCATCAGCCATTGGTCAAACCGGAAGCCATCCTCTCGCATACTGAACATGACGGTATGCTCTCCGGCGGTGGCGATGTCAAGGTATATCTTCCCTTCCTCACCGCAATGGTTGGCCTGGGTACGCTGTTTCGATTCCCAACGCCAGCTCCGCTTACCGTCGCACCATTGCATCCGGCGGCCACTTTCGGGCCACTCCCCGTTCAAGCCCACGTGGATGCCATTGTCTTCCGTACCAGTGGAATACGCTCTCAGCCAGATGTAGTAGCGTCCTGGGTTCCGCACGCGCACGCGGTAATGCAGCACTGCCATCAGGCCGGGTTCATTGCTGAAGTTTTCGCCAGCAATCAGTTTGTCGCCATGGGTGCGTCTGGTGTCCGGCAGCACCTGAAGGTAGGCTCCCGCACCTGCGCTGGTGGACGGAAGCAGATCGTCCTCTGCCAGTCCAGCACTCGACGCTTCAGCGGGTAGCGTCACCCAGCGCCGCTTCTCAGCTCGCTGTTGTTCATGAAACTGCTCTGCTTCCACCATCAGGAATCCATTGGTCTCCTCAAGAACGGCGGTTTGCGATTCCCTTGGCTCATGATTCCCTTGCTGGCCCGCCAACGTCAAGGGCAGAACAAACCCTATCCACAACGTCCATGCCGCGATCCCCATACGGTAATCCGTTCGCATGGCTAGATCCTACAACAGTTCCATCCGTTCCCCTCAGGGATTTCCTGGACGTCCCAGGTAGCCCGTCTCCGATAGAATTCAATAAGCAACAAGGAGCCCCCATGTCACAACCCAGCACATCCAGCCGCCGTCAGTTCCTCAGCGCCGCCGCCTTGGCGGCGGGGTTGTCGCAAATGTCCTTCGCGCAGACCTCCACCGCGCAACCCGTGCTGTTGGGGGCGCCCATCTTCCTGAAGAATGATGACCCCGCTGCACTCGCCAAGGAGCACGCCCGATTGGGCTATCGTGCCGCCTACTGCCCGAACGCTACTGTCGCCGATACTGCCCGTTGCAAGGCCATCGAGAGCGCCTTCCAGCAAGAGGGTGTCGTGATTGCCGAGGTGGGGGCGTGGAAAAACATGCTTGCCCCTGATGCGGCGGAACGCAAGGCCAACATGGACTACATCATTGAGCGCATGGCCCTTGCCGATGCCGTGGGCGCGCGCTGCTGTGTCACCATCGCCGGCTCCTACAATCCCAAAGTCTGGTACGGACCCCACCCGGAGAACTTTTCCTTTGAGTTCTTCGACGCTACCGTGGAGAACGTGCGCAAGGTGATCGAGACCGTGAAGCCCAAGCGCGCCAAATTTGCCATCGAGATGATGGGCTGGTGTATCCCCAGCGGCCCTGAGGAATACCTGCGCCTGGTGCAGACCATCAACCACCCTGCATTTGGAGTCCACATCGACGTGTGCAACGGCATCAACAGCCCTGAGCGCTACTACAACAACCCCGCCTTTACGCGCGCCTGCTTTCGCATCCTGGGTAAGCACGTGGTCAGCGTACACGCCAAGGACCTCCAATGGCTGCCCGGCATGCAGATGCATTTCGAGGAGGTAATCCCCGGCAAGGGGGATTACGACTACCGTCCGCTGCTCACCGAAATGGCGAAGCTTCCCCAGCCGACGCCGCTCATGTTGGAACACCTGAAGACGGCGGAGGAGTACGCCGAAGGCGTGGAGTTCATCCGCCAAGTGGCTGGCGAACAGCGCGTGCCGCTAGGCTGAGTGGCTTGCCCGCGCACGTCTGACGGATTAGCGATTTGGCAGCCCGAACAAACTGCCACGCGAACGAGGCCCGCGTTTCCTACTGCTCACGGCAGCCAAAGAATGCCGCGTGCCAGCGCGATCAGGGCTAGCACTACCAGGAAGGCGCCGGCCAGGCCGGAGAGGTCAACGCGGAAGCGGCGATAGAAGCTGCCTAGCCCTTCGCCTAGCCGCAAATCTCCCAGCTTGGCGATCAACAGTTCCTGTCCTTCGCGTGGGGCGGATCTCTCCTCGCCCGTGGCTTCATCAAGGTAGCTTGGGTTGTCGAGATTCTCGTAGAAGGGCACTGTGAGCGATGTGGGCTCAGGCGGGAAGAACAGGCTTACTAGAACCAGCGACACGAATCCCGTCACCAGCGCCACCAGGCAGTTCCAGGCGTCCCACTTCAGCAGTTCGCCAAACTGCTGCTGCGTCATTGTGAAAAAGACCACGGAGGCAACCACCAAACTGGCCAGTGCGCCTTGGCGGTTGGCGCGCTTCCAGCAAATAGCGCCAAACATGCTGATGCCCATGAACGCGGCAATGGTTTCCGTGAAGAGAAAGGCCTCCAGCACGCTGTCCACATAGAAGCCAAACAAGATGCCGAAGCCCGTAACGCCCACGCCGGAAATTCTACCTGCTGTCAGGTAGTGCTTGTCAGTAGCATTCTTGCGCCAATAGCGCCGGTACAGGTTCTGTGTAAATAGCGCGCCGCCGTTCACCATCATGGCGGAGCAGGTGGACATGTTCGCCGCCAGTACGCAAGCGATCATCAGGCCCACGAAGCCGGGTGCCAGCAAGAGGCGCGTAGCGTAGCCGAAGGCCAGTTCTGGGTCACTCAACGTTTCCCCGTTCTGCATCACCAGCACCACCACAATCAGCCCGGTAAGTGCCCAGCCGATGGTGCAGAAGCGTTTGGTGAAGTTTCCATAGGCCATTCCAATCCGGCAGGTGCGCTCATCCTTGCCTGTGCCCACTGCCGCCAGTTGGTGTGGCTGCGCAATGATCCCGATGAGGCCGTTCAGCGTCAGCACAGCAATCATGAAGACACCTATGTCGCCTGGAGCAACCATCGATAGCATCTGCGGGGGTAGGGTCTCGCGGATGGCGGTGAAGCCGCCAATCTCCGCTAATCCTAGCGGCACCAGCATGAAGGACAACGCGATGATGAAGAAGCTTTGGACGAAATCGGTATAGGCGGCTGCGAACAAACCTCCCACGAAGCTGTAAACCAGAAAGCTCAGCGTCATGACGAAGACGATGGTGTTGGGGTCAACCCCGCCCCCGGTGGCGGCGCTCACTAGCTTGCCCGCACCCTTCATCATCGCGCCAAGGTTGAAGATGAAATAGCTGAGTGCGAACGCCGTGTACACGCCACCCATCCAGTGCCCGTAACGGTTCTCATAGAATTCGCCAATCGTTGTGCAGCGGCAGCGACGGAAGATAGGGGCCAGAATCCAGTAAAACGGGGTGATGAAGAGGTTCTTCCATTGATACCAGATCGCGGCATATCCGCTCTTGAAGGCCGCGCCCGTCAGCGATACGGGCATCTCTGCGTGTGTGCCCACGCCAAATGACTGCGCAATCAGGATCCATACATTGAACGACCGTCCGCCCAGGAAGTAGTCGTTGGTGCCCTTCACCCGCCGCGCGGCAACAAAGCCCACAATCAGGATGAGCACGAAGTAGGCGGCGATGACGGCCCAATCCAGAGGGTGAAGATCAATCTGCATGAACTCATCACGGTATCACCAGGAGTTCGCGGTTGTCTGCCTCGTCACCCTTTTCGTGGCTCATCCGGTTGCCGCTGCATGACGCGAAAGTCCGTACGTCTTGTGAAATAGCAAGTGCATCTAACGGCATGTACCGGCGGAAGCACACCAGCCCAACAGGGAGTTGCGATGAAACCTGACAATCCGTTCTCACTCACAAGACGACGCCTCCTGTTCACGAGCCTCCTGGGGACGGGGTTCCTCGGCTGTGCCTCAGCAGCCACCAAGGCTGCCAAGACAGGCAATAGCGGACCCTTGAAGATTGCAGTGTTCAACAAAGCCGGACGGCGGACAGGAGTGGAAACCGTGGAGAAGATCGTCAAGACCGATGCGGAATGGCGTAAGCAGCTAACTGCGATGCAGTATGAGGTTGCCCGACGTCATGGCACTGAGCGTGCCTTCACCGGCGAGTACGACCGGTTCAAGGGCGACGGAATCTACCGGTGCGTTTGCTGCGGAACGGCGCTGTTTGATTCAAAGGCCAAGTACGATTCAGGCAGCGGCTGGCCCAGTTATTGGGCGCCTATCGCCAAGGAAAACGTGACTGAAATCGTGGACAATTCCCTTGGTATGCGCCGGGTGGAAGTGCTCTGCAGCCGGTGTGACGCACACCTCGGCCACGTGTTCGATGACGGGCCACCGCCCACCGGTCTCCGTTATTGCATGAACTCCGCATCTCTCAAGTTTGATGCGCGCCAGAAGTAGCCCAATTCGAGTCCAATAGCCATGTCGGTTTACGGTGTTGCGGAAATGAGTTGTCGCCGCCACCTGGCTTGGGAGATACCATAGCCGCATGCCCACTTACCCGCTGATTGAGTACAAAGATGCCTCCCCGGAAGTGCGCGCCGTGTTTGATGACATCAAGGCAACGCGCAAGGTGGACGACGTGAACAATTTTTGGAAGGCAATCGCCAATCATCCACCCACCTTGGCACGCACCTGGGAGAGCTTGAAGCAGGTGATGGCTCCTGGCGAACTCGATCCTCTCACGAAGGAACTCATCTACATTGCCGTTAGTGTCACCAACGGCTGCGAGTATTGCACCGCCAGCCATAGCGCTTCTGCCCGCAATCAGGGTATGACTGCCGGGCAGTTCGGTGAACTCATGGCCGTCATTGGCATGGCAAACGAAACGAACCGCCTGGTGCAGGGCTACCGCGTGGATCTCGACGAACGCCTGCGCAGCTAGGTTCCCGGTCCCCCCTCATGGATACCCATTTGTTCCCCACTGCTCACAGGCCGTGGCCGCTGCCCGCGCAGCCCTGGGTCATGTCGATGGTCTGGAAGGATCTCGCCTTTCTGCATTGGCCAGTGGACCCGAAGTACCTCGCAGGCAAAATCCCCGACGGCCTCGTCCTGGACCTACGGGATGGGCATGCCTGGGTGGGAGTGGTGCCCTTTGGGATGGAGGCGGTCTGCCCGCGCTTCACGCCGCGCATCCCTCCGTTGTCGGATTTCCTTGAGCTGAACCTGCGGACCTACGTTACCTGCGAGGGAAAGCCAGGAGTGTTCTTTTTTAGCCTGGACGCGGCAAGCTGGCTGGGGGTGAGGGTGGCACGGCGCTGCTTTCATCTGCCCTATTTCGATGCCACCATCCGTAGCACCGAAGACGCCACGGGCATTCATTACCACAGCCAGCGCACCCATCGGCGCGAACCCAGCGCGATCTTTACCGGCAGTTATGGCCCGTTGGGTGACCCCTTCGTGACTGCTCCGGACAGCCTGGAGCACTGGCTGACGGAACGCTACTGCCTGTACGCCTGCAGTCCTTCGGGAGGGATATTTCGGGGCGATATTCACCATGCGCCATGGCCTCTGCAACGGGCGCAGTGTTCAATTACCGAAAACAGCTTGGGGGAACCCTTCGGTATCCCACTGGTGGGCGCGCCGGCCCTGGCGCACTTTGCCAGATTCCTGAAGGTGCGCGCATGGTTGGTGCAACCCGTGCGGTCTGCAGGCTAAGCACGACATGCGATAGCGTAGACAGCATGTTAGTGAACCGTCGCGCCTTCTTAACTGGACTCGCCACTGTACCTGCTGCCCTTTCCTTTAGCCGATGCGCAGCCCCAAAAGCCCGGCGGCCCAACATTCTTCTAGCGATTTCAGACGACCAGAGTTGGGCCCACACCAGCATCAACGGCGATGCGGTGGTAAAGACCCCTGCCTTTGACCGCGTAGCGAGGGCAGGGGTACTGTTCCGCAATGCGCTGGCCGCCTCTCCCGGCTGCGCGCCCTCGCGGGCCGCGCTGCTTACCGGGCGTGCGCACTGGCAGTTGCGCGAGGGCGGCACCCATGCCAGCTTTTTCCCGCGCGAATTGCAGGTCTATCCGGAATTGCTGCAGAAGGCCGGGTATCATGTCGGCCTCACTGGCAAAGGCGGAGGCCCCGCGAACTTTGAAGAGTCCGGTTGGCCACACAATCCTGCTGGCAAAGGCTATACTGCCCGCAAGCTGGCGCAGCCTATTGAGGGCATCAGCAACCTGGATTACGCCGCCAACTTTGAGGACTTCCTGAAAGAGAAGCCAGCCGATACCCCATTCTGCTTCTGGTACGGAGCACAGGAGCCCCACCGCGCCTTCAAGAAGGGCATCGGCCGCGACGCTGGCAAGAAAACCGAAGACGTCCAGGTGCCCGCATTCCTGCCCGACTGCGAGGAAGTGCGTAGCGATCTGCTGGACTATTACCACGAGATTGAGCATTTCGACACCCACCTCGGCCGCATCCTGGACCTGCTGGAGAACGCCGGTGAACTCGACAACACCCTCGTGCTCGTAACCAGCGACAATGGCATGGCTTTCCCTCGCGCCAAGGCCACCATGTATGAATACGGCATCCACATGCCGCTGGCTGTTATGTGGCCTGCGCAATGCCCCGCTGGCCGCGTGGTGGATGACCCCGTAGGGTTTACTGACTTTGCCCCCACCTTTCTGGAAGTAGCCGGCGTCCCCACCCCTGCGGAAACAACCGGCAAGAGTCTGCTGCCCATTTTGCAATCTGACAAGACCGGCGTTGTGGATGCTACGCGCAAGTTCGCAATTGCGGGCCGCGAGCGGCATTCGCATTCGCGCTTCGATAACCTCGGCTATCCCTCCCGTGCCCTGCGCACGCCTACCCACCTCTATATCCGGAACTTTGCGCCAGACCGCTGGCCAGCCGGTGACCCCGATGGCTATCACGACATCGACGACTGCCCCACCAAGTCCTACATGCTGGATAACCGCGAAGACCCTGCCGTGAAGACCCTTTTTGACCTCACATTTGCCAAGATCCCTGGCGAGCAGCTCTTTGACATCGTGGCTGACCCCTACTGCCTGCGAAACCTCGCTGAGGATCCTGCTCATGCGGAGTTGAAAGCCAGGTTGGCCGGCGACCTGGAAGCCACGTTGCGGGCGCAACAGGACCCGCGTGTGCTTGGCAAGGGGGATGTCTTTGAGAGCTACCCCAGGCACTCGCCCATGCGTCCGCAACTGGGCGGCTTTGCCGAGAGGGGCCAGTACAACCCAAAGTATCAGCAGTAATCGCCCCATAGCCAGGGCCAGCGACGCTGCATTCATGGCGTTCCCCAATCGGTTGCCAGCAGGCGCAATGCTATGCTGATGGTACTGGCTTAGCGGATCTTCTTCGCTCGCGGACCGCTGCCCCTCGCACCCATCATGGATCGCAGCACCTTCACGACGCCCAGCGGCATTGCGGTTACCCGCACGCTTACCACCGTTCCCTTCGCGGACAGCATGGAAGACCTGCTGGCGCGCCTGGAAACCCAACGCGGCTTCTACCTCTCGTCTGGATACGAGTATCCAGGCCGCTACTCTCGATGGGATATCGCCTCTGTTTGCCCGCCGCTGGAAGTGGTAGGCCGCAGCCGTAGCCTGCATTTCCGCCCCTTAAATCAGCGTGGAGCGCTGCTCTGCCAAATGCTGTTTCCGCTGCTGAAAGCGCACCCCCACTGGGAATCCTTAACGCTTGAAGCAGCAGGCATTCACGGCATCCTGAAGCCGCTGCCCGCCCTCTTCCCGGAAGAACAACGCAGCAAGCAGCCTTCCGCGTTCACCATCCTCCGCTGCCTGATTGACGAGTTCCGCGGCATGGAGGACGCCCACCTTGCCCTGGTAGGCGCATTCGGATACGACCTGCTCTTTCAATTCGACCCCATTCCCCTGAAGCATCCGCGCAACAACCAGAACCACCTCCACCTCTTCCTCTGTGATGACATTTACTTCGTTGACCGCCGCAAGGAAGTGATTGAGCGCTGGCAGTATGACTTCGCCTTCGACACTGCCACCACTGAGGGCCTTGCGCGTGACGGCAAGCCGTTGGCCTTCACTCCCGGATTCCGTTCCGGCGAGATCCACTCTGACCATACGGCAGAGCAGTACATGGCCAATGTGGACGTTGTCCGTGAGGGGATGCGCAAGGGCGATTACTACGAAGTGGTGCTCCGCCGTACCTTTTCCACTGAGTTTGAGGGCAGCAGGGCGGAACTCTTCCGCCGCCTGCAGCGCCACAGCCCCAGCCCCTACGAGTTCCTGCTGCAGTTTGGCGACGAGCAACTGATTGGCGCATCGCCGGAAATCTTCATCCGTTCCGCCGCGGGCCGCATTGAAACCTGCCCCATCTCCGGTACCGCCGTCCGCACCGGAGATCCTATGCGGGATGCGCAGAATATCCGCGAGTTGCTGTCCTCAGCGAAAGAGGAAAGCGAACTCACGATGTGCACGGATGTCGATCGCAACGACAAGAGCCGCGTCTGTGTTCCTGGCTCCGTGCGCGTCATCGGGCGGCGTCTCATTGAATCGTACGCCGGCGTCTTTCATACCGTTGACCATGTCGAGGGGATGCTCGCCCCCGGCTTCGATGCTCTCGACGCCTTCCTTAGCCACATGTGGAGCGTCACGATGATTGGCGCCCCCAAGCGCTCCGCTGCGATCGCCATCGAGGAACTTGAGCGCTCATCGCGCGGTTGGTACGGTGGTGCCATCGGCATGCTGAGCCTCAACGGCGACATGAACACGGGCATCACTATCCGTACCGTGCATCTGCGCGATGGCATTGCCAGCTACAACGTGGGTGCCACATTGTTGTTCGATTCCGTGCCCGAGATGGAAGAG
>DAISIM010000033.1:0-30010 GCA_036821995.1 Bryobacteraceae bacterium | reverse complement strand
CCCGCCACAAGGCCGAGGCGTTCTTCCGTGCCTTGGGCGGTACCAAGCGCAAGGAACTCGAGCACCGCAACGCACAGCCCACGGGCAACGGCATCCGCCTGCTGCTGGTGGATAACAACGATTGCTTCATCCACACCCTTTCCAACTACGCACGCCAGACTGGGGCTGAGGTGGTAACCTACCGCGCCGGCTTTCCGCTCTCGCTCTTTAGCGAGGTGCAGCCAGACCTCGTACTGGTATCGCCTGGCCCAGGACGCCCCGAGGAGTTTGGCGTACCAGAGCTAGTGCGAGAAGCAGCCCGCCGCGGTCTTCCCGTCTTCGGTGTTTGCCTCGGTCTTCAGGGAATGGTGGAAGCCTTCGGCGGCGAACTCGGTATCTTGCCCTATCCGATGCACGGCAAACCCTCCACCGTGCGCCACGATGGTCGCGGCGTCTTCACCGGACTACCCGCGCAGTTCACCATTGGTCGCTACCACTCCCTGTTCGCCATTCCCGAAAAGCTCCCCGCTGAATTGGAAGCCACTGCCTGGAGCGAGGATGGCATCATCATGGGCGTTCGCCATAAGGAATTGCCCCTCGAAGCCGTACAGTTTCACCCGGAATCCATTCTTTCGGCGGAATCTGACAACGGAATGAAGTTGATGGAAAACGTGTTGCGCCTGTTGCCGCGCAGACACGCCACGGAAACCCCTACCTCCTCGTCCGTCCAGCACGCATGATGTTTGGCCAGCAGGAAGTTCCTACACTGTAGCTATGGCCGATACTCCGCAACTCACCCTGCTGGCCATTGATGACGACCCCACCACGTTGGAACTCATTCAGGAGGCGATGGAGGGCCCTGACCTCCGCGTGCATACGGCTACTGATCCGAAGTCAGGACTGGCGCTCGCCTGGCGTTACCGCCCGGATGTCGTCATCGCTGATCTCGCTATGCCCGGCATGAGCGGCCTGGAGGTTTTGGACGCCATCATCGAACGTCTCCCACAGACGGATGTTGTCCTGCTTACCGGCAACGATTCTGCCCAGTCCGCTGTTGAGGCCATCCAGCGCGGCGCTGCTGACTACCTGGTGAAGCCGATTTCGTTGAAGGAGCTTCGCCGGAAAATCCAGGGCACTCTTGTGGAAGCTGTCCGCCGCCATCGTGCGGCCATTGCCGAACAGGAAGCCGCCGCCGCCCACACCTTCCAGGGCATGATTGGCCGCAGCGTCGCAATGACCGATGTCTTTTCCCGTATCCGCCGCGTGGCGCCCCATTTCCGCAGCGTGCTCATTCATGGCGATACCGGCACCGGCAAGGAGTTAGTCGCTCGCGCCCTGCACGAACTCAGCCCCGTCGCTGCCGGCCCTTTCGTCGTCTGCAACTGCGGCGCGATTGCCGAAAGCCTTTTTGAACGCGAGCTCTTCGGCCATGTCAAGGGGGCCTTTACAGGCGCGGACAGTGACCGCCCCGGCTTCTTTGAAGCTGCTCACGGAGGCACTCTTGTGCTGGACGAAGTGGGCGAGCTGCCCCTCTCCATGCAAGCAAAGTTCCTTCGCGCCGCACAGCAGCAGGAGTTCCAGCGCGTTGGTTCGCCCGTCACCAAGAAGGTGGACGTGCGGATTGTCTGCGCCACCAACAAAGACCTGCGGGCCCGCATCCGAGAGGGAGCATTCCGCGAGGACCTCTTCTACAGGCTCTCCATGGTAGACATCGCCCTTCCTTCGCTTGCTGAGCGAATGGATGACTTACCCCTGCTGGCCCGGCACTTCCTACAGCGCTTCGCCAAGGAGTTCCAGAAGCCCGTCGAAGACCTTACGCCGCGCGCTCTTGCCGCTCTTGCCCGCCGTAACTGGAGTGGCAACATTCGTGAGCTGGAGAACGTGATCGGCAGCGCAATCATGCTTTGCGACAGCCGTGCCCTGGATGCCGCGGATCTGCCGCCCGGGCCAGAGTCCCACGCTTCAGATATCCTTGCCGCGATGGATGGCGGCGCAATTCTGCCGCTCTTTGACTTGGAAAGATCCTATGCCCGCATGGCTCTGGATCGTTGTGGCGGTAACAAGGTGCGCGCGGCCGCCGCACTCGGCGTCAGCCGCGCCACTCTCTACAAGCTGCTTGCACCTGCCGATGGGGATAGCAGCGCCGCCTGAATCCGGCCGCTTCTACCCGCCTAATTCACCGGGAAGCCCCGGTCCCGCATCAAGGCATTCGTATCCACGTCCCGGCCGCGGAACTGCCGGTAGGCCTCTGCGGGATCAAGTGTATTGCCCTTGCTTAGCACCCACTGATAGAAGCGGCTCGCCACGTCCTTGTCATACGCGCCCTTGCTCTCCTCGAAGGCTTCCCACGCATCTGCCGTCAAGGCGTCGGCCCACAAGTAGCTGTAATAGCCAGCCGCGTACCCTTCGCTCGAAAAGATATGCGCGAACTGCGGGGTGCGATGCCGCATCGGCAGCTCCTTGGGCATCCCCAACGCAGCCAAGGTCTCTTTCTCAAACTTGTCCGGATCCAGTTCCCCTGGATTGCTCAGCGTGTGCAGTTTCATGTCGATTAACGCGCTGCCCAGGAACTCCGTGGTGGCGAAACCTTGGTTGAACTTTTCCGCGCGCTGAATCTTCGCCAGCAGTTCCTTTGGCATTGCCGCACCGGTCTTGTAATGCCGCGCGAACTCGTTCAGCAGTTCCGGCGTCCCCACCCACTTTTCGTAGATCTGTGACGGTAATTCCACGTAATCGCGCGCCACCGAAGTACCTGACATCGAGGGGTAAGTGACATTCGAACTCAACCCGTGCAGCGCATGCCCGAACTCATGGAAAAGGGTACGTGCATCGTCCCAGGAGATCAGCACCGTCTCCCCCGGCGCACCCTTCACAAAATTGGAGTTGTTGCTCACAATCGGGGTCACATTGCCTGCCAGCTTCTGCTGCTTACGGTACGCGCTCATCCATGCTCCCGAACGCTTGCCTTGCCGCGCGTAGGGATCAAAGTAAAACAAACCAAGGTGCTTGCCACCCTTGTTCACTGCCCAAACCTTTACGTCCGGATGGTAGACCGCGATATCCGTGCGCGGTTCAAATTCGTACCCGAACAACCGCGTTGCCGCCCAGAACATGCCCTCCCGCAGCTTGTCCAGTTGCAGATACTCCTTCACTTCGTTTGAGTCGAGGTCGTACTTCGCCTTCCGCACCTTCTCGGCATAGAAGCGATAGTCCCATGGCTCAATCGTAATGTCCGCGCCCTCTTTCCTGGCCAGCGCCTGCATGTCCGCCACTTCCTCTTTCACGCGCGCCGTGGATGCCTGCCAAACCTTCTCCATCAGGCGCATGGCTGCTTCAGGGGTCTTTGCTACCTGCTTTTCAATCGCCCTGTGCGCAAAACTGGGGTAACCCTGCAACTGGGTTCGTTCCGCGCGCAGTTTCAGGATTTCGGTAATCAGCGCCTTGTTGTCGTAGGCGTCGTTGTTGTCGCCACGGCTGTAATAGGTGCGCCACACCTTCTCTCGAAGCGCGCGCTCAGTGGAGTACGTCAGAAAGGGGTCCATTGAAGAACGCGTATTTGAGACCGCGTACTCGCCTTTCCGTCCCCGTATGGCAGCGGCTTCCGCCGCCGATGCAATGTACTGCTCCGGCAGCCCGCCTAGTTGGTCCTTGGTTAAGTACAGGACATATTCCTCTTCGTCATGCAGCAAGTTATTGCTGAACTTGGTATACAGCGCCGCCAAGCGCTGGTTGATCTCGCCCACCTTCTGCTTCTGCTGTGCGTTCAGCTTCGCCCCGGCCCGAACAAAGTCTGTGTAGTAATCCCATACCAACCGCTGCTGCTCTGGTTGCAGCGTCTCCATCTGCTTCGATTCGTAGATCGCCTCGATGCGCCGGAACAACGCCTCATTCTGCAGAATCTTGTCGCGATACGCAGCAAGCTTCGGCGCCATCTCCACTTGGATGGGGCGGAATGCATCCGACGACATGGATCCTGACCACACGCTGTACACCGCCATTACCCGGCTGTAGAGGCCATCGGCCTTTTCCATCGCCTCAATCGTATTGGCGAAGTTAGGCCCCTCTTTGCTGGCTGTAATCGCGTCGATTGCGGACAGACTCTCTGCCATGGCCGCCTCCAGCGCGGGCTTGAAGTCCTCAATCTTTACCTGGTCGAAAGGGGGTACGCCGCCAAAGGGGCCCTTCCAGGGTTGCAGAAGAATGTTGTCTTTCATTAAAGAAGCGCTCCGGGAATCACTGGCGTCTGGCCCTGCCTTGGTTTGTGCGCTGCTAGAGGTCACCAGCGTCACACACAATCCCAGGCCCAAGACCATCAGAGGGAACATACGGATCGTCGCCGGCGCCAGTCCACGCCAGGCGATTAGGCTACTCACGGCAAATCGGGAAAGGTTCATGGGTTACTCCTGTCCGCATCGCGACGTGCCCAAAGCAACGGACTTCGGGTTCGCCCGGTGAAGGCATCGTCATCAGCACCCGCTTCCACAACCGTCCACTCACTGGCTCATCTACCAATAAGGAGAGGGAAACAGCCCTGATTCCTACCATTTTACCCAGGCTCGGCAGCCTGTACGAAGTCTGGCTTGCTCAATGGCGCCAGCAGCATCGAGTCTCGCCCCCGGAAATCAATGCTACACTGTGGGCGAGTGCACGCATTTGTCCTTCTGCCTTTTCGGCAGCCGGCTTTTCGATTCGTCTGCGCAGCCTTCTGTGTGCTGCTGGCTATCTTCTTCCCAGCGTTGCACTGGCAAGCGCCGGTTTCTCCTTCCGCTTCCAAAGCCAGCCCGGTGGAACTCACCGCCGTGGCCTCTACGCTCCCCTCGCTTCTATCCGCCAGCGGGCGCACCGGGAAGGTCTCTCCAAAGCCAACCGCCATTCCCGTTGTAGCGGATGCGCTCTCCTCTCTATCCTCCCGCACCCTGCCTGAGTCCCCGCTTTGCCCATCCTGTGCGAGCGTCGCGGAACTGGGTCAACTAGGGAGCCGCGCCCCTCCATCCCGTTTGGGTTAGTCCTGCCACATTGCCCCGCGCACCAAGCCACCCGGAGTGTGCCTCCGCGCTGGCTTCGCCATGGACACCGGCCATACCTACACGAGGAATCATTCATGAAATCCGTTACGTCCGCCAGTTCAAAAACCGCGGCTCCAGAGGTCTCGGAACCCGTTGCTGCCGTCCCTCCGAAATCATCAGATGCAGCTCTCGCCGTCAAGGTCTTCCTCATCGCCGCGCTCTTCATCGGTGCCATTTGGCTTCTTGACCGGCTGGCTTCAGGGGGCTAAGCGCTTGCTTGCCGGCTGCCGCGATTGAGTCTGTCGCGTCAGCCGGCTTCACTCATCGCAGGTTCCTGATGGCCCCGGCGTCGTCTACGTCTAAGTGCGCTGCCTGTGGGTCGCGGCCCAACCCAGGCATCCGCATGATGTTTCCCGCGATCACAACAACGAAGCCAGCGCCGGCCGCCAGATGCGCATCGCTCACCGTCAGAGTCCAGCCGCGTGGCGCCCCATAGGCCTTCGGATTGTCGGTAAACGAGGATTGCGTCTTGGCCATGCACACCGGCAGATGACCAAAACCCAGGCGTTCGAAGCGCTCCAGCTTGCGGCGAGCTTCCCGTTCCACGTGCACGCCATCGGCGCGATAGATCTCCCGGGCTACCGTTTCCACCTTTGTGAGCAGCGTGAGATCTGCGGTGTATAGCGGCCGCGGTTCTGCTTCCGGCTCAGCCCCCAACTGCTGCAGCACCGCTTCCGCCAAGCCAATGGCGCCCTCTCCCCCTTGTGTGTACACGTCCGTGGCGGCACAGGGTGTCCCTCGTTCCCGGCAATAGGCTGCAATTTCATCCAGCAGATCCTGGGTGTCCGCGGGAAATCGATTGATGGCCACAACCACCGGTAAATGGAACTTTTTCAGGTTGTCCAGATGCTGGCCCAGGTTCGCCATGCCCTTCCGCAAGGTGGGCAAGTCGAAGGGACCCCGCTCGTCGCCGCTGCCTTGCGTACATAACGCCCGGACACTGGCAATCAGCACGCCCAGATGCGGCTTGAGGCCAGATGCAGGCATCACCACGTTCAGATACTTCTCTGCTCCAAGGTCCGCCGCGAACCCGGTCTCGTTCACCACATAGTCCGCCAGCCGCAACGCCATTCTCTGGCTGATGACGCTGGAAGTTCCATGGGCGATGTTTGCGAAGGGACCTGCATGCACCAGCGCAGGCGCCCCTTCGGTGGTCTGCACCAGGTTGGGCATAATGGCCTCGTTCAGCAGTACCATCAACGCGCCCGTACACTTCAGGTCTGCCGCGCGAACCGGTTGCCCGTCCAGATTGCTGCCCACCACCACCTCGCCAAGCCGCTCGCGCAAGTCCTTGCGATCCTGCGCCAAAGCCAGAATGGCCATCATCTCGCTGGCCGCGGTAATCACGAACCCTGTCTCGCGCGGGATCCCGTTCACCTTGCCGCCCAACCCCACAATCACGTGTCGCAACGCGCGGTCGTTCATGTCGATCGCGCGGGGCCAGGCGATCTCATCCACATCCATCCGCAGCGCGTTTCCATGATGCAGATGGGCGTCAATCATCGCTGCCAGCAGATTGTGCGCGGAACTCACCGCGTGGAAATCTCCGTTGAAGTGCAGGTTAATCATTTCACTGGGGATCACCTGCGATTGCCCCCCACCCGTCGCTCCGCCCTTGAGCCCGAACACCGGACCCAGCGACGGTTCCCGCAGCGTCGCAACGGCATTCTTCCCCAACCGCTGGAGCCCTTGCGTCAGGCCAATCGACATCACCGTCTTGCCTTCCCCGTGGCTGGTGGGGGTGACCGCCGTCACCAGAATCAGCTTGCCTCGGGGCGGTAACCTGTCCAGTAACTCCAACCGCAGCTTGGCCGTGTACTTGCCGTAGTACTCCAGATCCTCTTCCGCAATGCCCAGCTTGTCGGCGATTTGGCGAATCAGCAACATGGCGGCGCCTCCGATCGCATGCTATCGCGCCATGAAAAGGAAAGAAAGGGATGTCCAGGTAGGAAACGGTCAGTTCGCTTGCGAGGTGGCAGCGCAACCCGCCGGCAGCTTGGGCGCGATGTCATCCACACGGAAGCCACGTTCCTGGCGGCGCAGAATGCCGTACACTTCCTGCGCACCGCTGCTCAGTGCCGATGCGGGCAGGGCTGCATGCAGATGCACAAAGTACATTTGCGGATCACCCCCACAGCCCCCATGATTCACCACCTCCAGCCGCACCGGGTCAGGGGACTCAGGAGACAACGAATCGTGCCACGATCGCAACGCGTTCAGATTGTGGCCAGTCGTCCAGGCACGGGAGCGGCTCCATGGCTGCGACAGCCACTGGTCAAGAAAACTCGCAGGATCCTCATCCCGCGGCACCAGCATCTCCGCACGGTCACCACTTACCTGTATGTCCACCCTCTTTGGGCGGCTTGGCTGACTGGGGTCCAGCCAAAACTGTCCTTGAAACTGAAAACGGAATCCGCCTTCCGTTACCGCCACCTCGGGCGGGGTTTCCGCGCCCAAAAAGGCCATCTCAGAGTGGGTGAACAGCCGCTCGCCGCGATACGGGTGATCGCCACGCCGCATCACCTGCAGCAAGGCCTTGCGCCACTGCGAGTTGCACCACACGCCCGTCTCGATGGTTGCCAATTGCGGTTTGCCACTCGCCGGGTCCACCGTCATCGCCATGTGTAGTGAACCCATGCTGCCAGCCAGATCCGTCAGCGAACTCTCGCGCGCAAACACAAGCTCAGGGGCTACGCCAGAACCATCGTCGGAGTCATTGAGCTTCCACAGATACAGCGAGATGTCTTCTCCGCACGGAATTCCCACGTGAATCCGGGCACCTATCCATGCGCTGGATTCAGCCAGCGGGAAATACTGAATCCGCACCGATGGCGTGAACTGTTCCGCCATCCATTCCGCGTCAGCGCGAAGCGGAAGCCCAGCGCGCAGCGTGCGCCGCCGCGCCAATTCCAGCACCCCGTCCCGCCCGCTGGCATTGCGCGCAGCCTCCACCACACTGCCAAAGGCGAAGTCTCGCGCACGCCGCCGCAGCAATTGCAGGCGCTCGGCAAACTCCGGCGAGAAGCTTGTTGCCATCGGCTCTTGCTGCCGGTATGACGCCACTCCATCCAGCGCCTTTCGCACATCACTCGCGGTGGTAACGCAGTAGGCCGGCAACAACGCACACAGCAGAAACAGAAGGCATCGAATGGGATTTTGGACGAAGGCCATCGGTTACTCCTTAGAGTAAACGAACTCAGCCGGATGGCGCACGGAGAGTGTCGAATACGGCCACGCTTCGCACGGAGGCACCCGCGCTACTAGAGGCCGTCAGCCGCCAATGGCATACATCGGACGCGGCGGCGGCACGAACTTCGTGGAGTTGATTTCGTGGCCAATCCACTTGCGGCGTACCGTCTCACGAATCACATCGGCCAACTTCGCATCCGTCGCGCCACCGCGCAGCAGTCCCTTCACGTTGGTTTCTTCAATCGCGAACAGGCAATAGCGCACGTGGCCGTCGGCGGTTAGCCGGATTCGATTACAGTTCAGGCAGAAGGGCCGGGTGACGCTGGCAATGAAACCCACCCTGCCCACTCCATCCATAAAGCGATACTCGGTTGCCGGCGCGCGCGCATCGCGGTCCGGCACTTCTTCCAGCGGACCAACCTCGCGTTCCAGGATCGCAATCATCTCTGACGCGCTCAGCACCCCGCCCCGGTCCCAGATGCCTTGTGCGTCTAAAGGCATAAACTCGATGTAGCGGACCTCAATGCCACGCTCCCGCCCGAAACGCGCCAGCGGGGCAATGTCCTCGTCCACCAGCCCCTTCACAGCCACGGCGTTTAGTTTCAACGGGAAACCTTCGGCCTGCGCCGCATCAATGCCTTCCATCACCTTGGCGAAATCGTCGCGCCGGGTGATGTGCCGGAACTTCGTCGCATCCAGCGTGTCCAGGTGGACGTTCAACCGGTGAAGCCCGGCTTGCCGTAACGGACGTGCCAGTCCCTTCAGAAGAACAGCGTTCGTGGTAAGGGCAATGTCGCGGATCCCGGGTACGGCACTCAGCATAGCCACCAGGTCCGGCAAATCCTTGCGTACCAGGGGTTCACCTCCGGTAAGGCGAATTTTGGTGATGCCTAGCCCGGCGGCCACGCGCACAAAGCGCACAATCTCCTCAAAGCTCAGGATCTCCTGCCGCGGCTGGAACTGCACGCCTTCTTCCGGCATGCAGTAAAAGCAGCGGATGTTGCAGCGGTCCGTCACGCTAATCCGCAGGTTATCGTGCACCCGGCCAAAGGAGTCCACCAAATTGCCGTCCCGGTCTGCCTGCGGCACGTCCGTCCTACTGGCGCCTGGGTTCATCGCAGTGCCAGCATGCGCTCAATGGGTAACCGCGCGAGTTGGATGGTCTCGGGAGAAAGCTCTACTCGCGGCTCCAGGTGCAGCAAGCAGTCGCGCAGTTTCTCCAGGCTGTTGCGCTTCATGTAGGGGCACTCGCTGCAGTTGCACATCTCGTTGGCAACAAAGTGAAAGATCTTCTCGGGCGCGCGCCGTTCCAGCGAGAAGCGGACGCCACTCTCGGTCATCACAATCCATTCTTTGTGCGAGGAGGCTACGCAATGGTCAATGATGGCTGAGGTGCTGCCGATGAAGTCCGCCATGCGCAGCACTTCGGGCGGGCACTCTGGATGGGCAGCCACTTTCGCCTCCGGATAAGCGACCTTGGCCTCAGTCACTTTCCGCGCCGGGAAGGTGGCATGTACAATGCAAGCGCCCTGCCAGATGCGCATGTTCTGCCGTCCCGTTTCGCGCTTCACATAATTGCCCAGGTTGATATCGGGGCAGAACAGGATGGGCTGCTCAGCCGGAATGCTGTTTACCACATCCACCGCATTGCGTGAGGTGCAAATGATGTCGCTTTCCGCCTTCACTTCCACGGACGTGTTGATGTAACTCACCACCACATGGTCAGGATGTAGTCGCTTGAATGCACGCAGGCGCTCCGCCGGGCAACTATCCACAAGGCTACACCCGGCCTCGCGGTCAGGAACCACTACGGTACGCTCCGGGTTCAGCACCTTCGCGGTTTCGGCCATGAACCAGACTCCGCAGAAGGCGATCACATCCCCTTCAAAACGCTGCGCGGCCCTCGCCAGTTCCAGGCTATCGCCCACATGGTCCGCCATTTCCTGGATTTCCGCATCCTGATAGTGGTGCGCAAGAATCACTGCCTTTCGCTCACGCTTCAACTCCAGGATCTCGTCCGTGATGGTGGCTAGTGCTGGCATCGTCCCCTCGGGCTATCCGGTAATCCGATTGTAGCAATCGGGCCTTCATCTATCGGATGTTTGCGCTGCCCGTGGAGTTGCAGGTAGCGCGACGCATTAGGCCGGAGGATTCGCTACCAGCCCCAGTCCTGGCCGCTGCGGCAGCACCAGCTTTCCGCCGCGTACCAGCACGCCTGTGTACGGATCATTGGCTATCAACAGGTTCCCGTCCAAGTCAGCATAGTCCACCAGGGGCGATAGCTGCGCTGCCGCCGTGATGGCCACGCTGGAGCTCACCATGCATCCAATCATTACCTTCATCCCCAACGCCCGCGCCATGTGGATCATCCGCAGGGCTTCCTGCAATCCACCGCACTTGTCCACTTTCACGTTCACTCCATCGAAATGCGGCGCCAGCCGGGGGATGTCCTCCGGACGCAGGCAGGCCTCATCAGCGATCACCGGAATGTTCACCCGTTCGCGGATCCAGTTCATGTCAGCTAGGTTCGTGGCGGGCAGCGGTTGCTCCATCACCTGCACGCCCTTGGTGGCCAGCCAGTTCATCTTCTCGACAGCGGCCTCTTTTGAGCGGAAGCCCTCGTTGGCATCGCAGATCAGCGGCTTGTCGGTTACGGCCCGCACCGCCGTTAGAATTTCTTCGTCGTTCTCCAACCCAACCTTGATCTTCAGCAGCGGATAATCCTTCGCTTCCGCCACCTTCCGCCGAATGGCCTCCGGCGTATCGATACCAATCGAAAAGGTTGTCACCGGTGCTTCCGCGGCGTCCAGGCCGAACATACGATGCAGCGGCGTTCCCAGCCGTTGCGCAGCCCAGTCCAGGATGGCGATGTCCACCGCCGCCTTCGCTGCCCACTCCCCTTTCACCCGGGCGAATACTTCACGCTTCACCTTGGCGAATTGCCCAGGGTCACAGTCCTGCAGATAAGGAACAATGGCCTCAATGGCTGTCCTCGCAGACTCGGCTGACTCCTGATAGCGGACGATCGGTGCACCCTCGCCCACACCCGTGATGCCATCCTTCTGGAACTCCACAAAGAAGGTGTCGCGGTGCGTACTGGAAGACATCACGGTAGTCCACGTGTGCTTCAGTTCCAGGCGGCGAATGCGCGTCGTCACGGTGGCCCGGGTCCCGCTGGCCCGGGTCCCGCTGGCTCGGGTTACGGTGGCACGGGAGGACGGCGATTGGGCCCGCGCCAAACCGGGAACGGCAGCCGCGGTGCTCAATAGGGTACGGCGGGTCATCGTGTTACTCTCCCGTGTTCCGCACAGGTATGCGCGGGCATGCTCACCTTCACTGGTCGGCCTCATTTGTCCTTGACATCGTTGCGATGCAGGAAGCGTTGCGTGAAACTGTCATGCTCCGTTGAAAATTGCTCCAGCGCCCCGCGGATGTAGGGGCGGAACTCCTGAATCCAGTACTGCAAGAAGCCCGTCTTGTGAATTGCCCGCAAGGTATCCGAGTAGTGATTCAGAATCGGCATCGCGAACACATGCCCGGCCTTCGCTGCCGCAAGCTTCGCGGATCGTCCTAGCCATCGGAGGTTCTCCGGGATCTGGCTCACCGCCGAAAAAGCGATGAGCGAGGAGATTTGGAACACCGTGCGGTTCTGCGCCTTGGCCTCCTCGGTAATTTCGTGCCACCGCGCCACCACCGTCTCCGCGTCCGGCAGGTTGGCCTTCGGGATGTGCGTGAACTCAGCCCGAATTTGCCGCAGTTCCTCGCGCAAAGTCACCACGTCCAGCGGCGGCGTGTTGAAGGTTTCCGCCAGCCTCCCGGAACCTCGCTCCAGCCGCTGCAGCAGCGTGTCCACATCCTCAATGCCGGCAGTGCTCTCAATCAGCCCATCCTGGTGCAGCGCTTCGGCAATCTCCCGGATCAGCACCTTCCCCGCTCCCGTAACATCCGCAATCGCAGCGAACACCCACACCGGCGATGCACGAAACGTAAGCAGGCCAATCGCCTCAATGCCATTGCCCGCCGTGCGCCGAAGCAGGAAATCTTCGCTCAGGCGGCCGTCCACCGGAAACACTCCCTTTACCTGACCCACGTCCTCTATCAGAAAGCGCAGCGTCAGGTCCACCATGCTGCGGTAGAGTTGGGTACGCCGGATGCTGGCCGGTAGCGTCGTCTCGCCCACCTCCCGTACGATGCCCGCCCCCAGCGCCGTGGCAGAGCGCACCACGCGCTCCGGCAGCGATACCACATACTCCGCCAAGTCCCGCCGCGACATCCGCCAGGGTATGGGCAGCGGAATGGGCAGCGTGGTCTCCAGCTTTTTTTCAATGGCCTCGCGCAGCTTCATAGTGAGTGACAGGGAAGGCGGCTTCCCATGCACACCGCCTTGCCTGTAGTGTAGCGCGGAGCCCCTAAAGCGATGGCATGCCAAGGCAGAGTCCAGCATCCTGCCCACGTGCAAGCCGGGTGGCAACTGCTGCGCTATCCTCGAAAACATGCGCTGGTTCGCCACTTTCCTCCTCCTCCTGCTATTCGCCATCCATCCTGCTCATGCCTGGTTGGAGCCGCTCTCCTACGACAAAGGTTCGGCGGGCCTGCTGCAGCAATTGCGGAAGCTGCAAACCCGCGCCCGGGTGTTGTACATCGTTGCCCACCCGGACGACGAGGATGGCGCCACCATCGCCCACCTTAGCCGTGGCCTGGGCGCTGAAGTCGTGCTGCTGTCTCTCACCCGCGGCGAATCCGGAGCCAACCTCGTCACCGATGATGCCTTTGACCGCCTGGGCATGTTGCGCACCGTAGAGTTACGCCGGGGCGCCCACCACTACGGTGCCCGCGTCCGCTTCACCCGCGCCGTGGATTATGGCTACAGCAAGAACATCGAGGAATGCTGGAGCCAGTGGGACGAAGACGAGGTCATCCGCGACGTCGTACGCATCATCCGCGAGGAGCAGCCCCACATTATCCTTTCCCGCTGGCAGGGCACCGCCCGCGATGGCCATGGGAATCACACCGCCTCTGGCATCGTCTCGCCAAAAGCCTTCCTTGCGGCCGCCAACCCTGATAAGTATCCTGAGCAACTCGCCGCTGGACTCCGCACCTGGAAGCCCCTGAAACACTATGCCAACAATCGCAGCCAGCTGGACCCCTGGACGGTGAAAAGCGAAACCGGGGCCTACGACCCCGTCCTTGGCCAAAGCTTCGCCCAGATCGGCCGCGAAGGGTTGCGCCAGCAGCGCTCCCAGAGCATCGGTACGGTCATCATGGGTCCCGGCCAATTGGCCACCTACTACCTCCGTACCCATCCCCCAGCCGGTGAAGACGAGCGCGAAGGCAGCTTCCTGGACGGCGTGGATCTCACGCTAAGCGCTTACCCCACCCTGCGGGTTCCCATTGAGGAAGCCGTCCGCCGCTTTGATGCCCAGCAGCCACATCTCTGCGCCCCGGCCCTGGCTGCCGCTCTACGCGAGGCGCGCACGCTACGCGCGGCAGGCGATAGCCGCGATCTGGCCATCAAGGAAGGGCAACTCGAGCGCGCCCTCGCTCTCGCCCTGGGTCTGGAAGTGGAGGCTCTCGTCCAACCGGCATCCGTTCCCGCGGGACAGATGGCCATGTTTGTCCCCTCGGTCACCTTCGCTGTGGCCACGCCCGGCCAGCGATTCCCTGTTGCCGTGAACCTGTACCAGCGCCTACAGCCGCAAGTGAGGCTACTCGATATCGAGCTCCAGACGCCTCCTGGCTGGAAGGTGGAGACCAGCGGCGATGGCAAGTTCCAGGTCACCGTTGCCCCGGATGCCGCTCCCACTGCCGCCTTCTGGCAGAGGGCCTCAGTGAAGGAAACGTTGTATCGCTACGATAGCGACAGCGCATTCGGCCAGCCCATGCCGGAGGCCCCCTTGCACGCATTCGTCGCCTATGAGTATCAGGGCCTCCGCGTGCACGCTCGCCAGCCCGTCCTGGTAAGCCAGGTGGACGAGAAGGGCCTCCAATACCGCAAAGCTCTCAACGTGGGGCCGGCCTTGTCCTTGCGTACGGAAACCGATGCTGGCATCCTGCCCCTCAGCATGGGTGCCTATACCCTCAACGTCGAAGTCCGCAATGTGGGCAGCGCGGCCGTCGAAGGCAGTGTTCGGTTAGACCTGCCTCAAGGCTGGCGCAGCCAGCCTGCCTCGCAGCCTTTCGCGATGGCTAAGGAAGGCGAGGCCATCCGGGCTACCTTCCGCGTTCTGCCCCCTGCGGGCCTTCGCGATGGCCGCGTCACCGTTTCCGCCGTCGCCACCACAAACGGTCAGCAATACCGCCATACCTTCCATCCCATCACCCAGCCTGGCTACGAAGTGGTGTATCTCCATCGCCCTGCCACGCATGAAATTGCCCTCGTGGACGCCAAGGTCGCCCCCAACCTGAAGGTGGGCTACATCATGGGCGCGGGCGACCTGGTCCCGGAGGGCATTCAGCAGCTTGGCGCCAGCGTGGAGATGCTGGACAGTTCCGCGCTTGCCAGCGGTGACCTTTCCCATTACCACACCATCGTTATCGGCATTCGTGCCTATGCCGTTCGCCATGATCTCCTCACCTACAACCAGCGCCTGCTGGATTACGTCAAGCAGGGCGGCGTGCTGGTGGTGCAGTACAACACGCCTGAGTACGACAACAATTTCGGCCCCTACCCCTATCAGATGGGACGCCGCCCGGAGGAAGTCAGCGAAGAGGACTCGCCCGTGAAACTGCTGGCTCCTGACGCCCCCGTCTTCCAGATGCCCAACCGGATTACCCTCGCCGACTTCGATGGGTGGGTTGAGCAGCGTGGCTCAAAGCACCTCACCACCTGGGCACCCGAGTACTCCCCGCTCGTTGAGATGTATGACCGTGGGCAGGAGCCCCAGCGCGGCATCTGGTTGGAAGCCCGCCATGGCAAGGGCCTCTATATTTACTGTTCCCTAGCCTGGTATCGGCAACTGCCGTTTGCTGTCCCCGGCGCGGCGCGGGTCTTCGCCAATCTCATCAGCCTGGGAGCGCCGGACGCGCCTTGGCGCGTGCGCTGACGTGGCTCTGGCCGCAGCGGCGTTCTCCGCCGGAACGCCACGGGAGCTCACCATCCCGCAAGACCGCCCGACCCTGCACCGCCCCGAAACCACCCTCTTCGGGCGTTGAGAGTGCCAGCGACGTTGGGCCTGCTTGACTGACGCCATGAAGTCCTCGCCGTCCACGTTGGTCTCACAGGTAGGCACTTGCGAAAAACGACAATCCCATGGCTACGATGGTTACTTGCAGCCAACTTCTCTTAGTGCCTGCGTGGTCTCGCGTGAGCGACCCGTGATGTCCCGATAAGTCTAGTCAAGTGCAAGTCCATCACTCATACCATGAAGTGTTACTGCCATCCCGACGTTGATGCACTTGCGATTTGCAAGTCGTGCTGTCGAGCTCTTTGTCGCGACTGCGTCACTGAGGTCGGTCTGAGTTGTAGCTGCCGTGGCCGCTGCGAGGCAGACGTTGCGACGCTGAACGATTTGGTCGAACGTAGCCGCACAGCCTACCAGAAGAACGGGGCAATGACCGCTCGGGCCGCGATCTTCGTCACCCTAATGGGCACGCTCTTCACCGTTCTTGGAGTCGCCGACGTCGTTGGCGGCGTGGCATCTGAATGGAGCTACGCCCAGGTCCTCATGGGCATCCTCTTCGGTGGATGGGGCGTCTCGTTGTTCGCTTCCGCAAAACGGATGACGCAGAAGTGATCTACGCCGAACCAGGGTTAAGAACAGGAAAGTAAGGGGTCGTGAGCCCATGCGCCAGCGCGGTGGCCGCAATCAGACTGTCCTTCACGGGCATTGCCTTCCCTTTGCGGCGCAACCGCGCCAGCAGCGCGGCCCACTCCATTCCCGCCCGCGCATCCTCAGCCGCCCCGACGCGCGGTGGACTTCCACCCGCAAGCGAATCCCCAGAACTCAGCATGAGAGTCCGCGTCAGCGGGCTGAGCAAATAGCCAGGCGTTTCACACGCCTGGACCCGTCCGCCCCCAACGCGCGCACCACGTCAGTGGTGCCACCCTCCACCGCTGACCCGGCCCGTGCAATCCGCCATCACCATGGGCCATGAGGCGCAATTCTTCCCATTGCCCCATGGAACTAAGTCCATCGCTGGCTGGAAAGACATGCGCGCACCACTCGTCCATCGAAGGCCGCGCGATGGGTTTCCCCCAAGCCCGGAATGTCGCTGGCGGCTTGTCCCGCCGGGCCTTGTACGCCGCGAAGCCCTGTGGCCGGTCCTTGCGTAGCGCTTCGGACCAATCGCAAGGTTAGGGTTAGGAGCAGGATAAGCCGATACTGAATGGAATCCACGAAGAGAAGCACTTTCACTGGCATTGAGGGCACCCGCGCTGTGACCTTGCCTTTCCGGCCCCAGACTACGCAAGACAGCAAAGCCATGGCTTCACCCCGGGTTTTCAATCGCTGCCTTTCAGGCGGTGCGAGCCAATCCGGCAATACTGCAACGATTGCCCCGTTGGACTAATCGGCCAATGGGATCCAGTCCGGGGTGGCAGGTCTGACTGGATGGGAAGTGAAGCGTAGCGGGTATCGGGGTGTTAGTGGAAATCGTGCGACTCCGGGGTGTGGCGTGGCCCTTCCAGTGGCCATAGGCGCTCTGCCTTTACGTGGATGACGTTGTCCTGCTGCTGGACGAGACCCTCAATCACCAGCAGGGGGTGGGCAGTGAACAGCAGGCGGTGCTGCTCAAACAGGTCTGGCCACACGATGATGTTGGAGACGCCGGATTCGTCCTCCAGGCTGAGGAAGACGATGCCCTTGGCGGTGGAGGGCCGCTGGCGGACAATCACCACGCCGGCTACGCGCACCCGCCTGCCGTGGGGAATGCCGCGCAGGTCAGTGGCGCGGAGGATGCCGCCGTCGGTCAGTTGAGGGCGTAGATGGGCAAGGGGATGCCTGCCGATGGTGAGGCCGCTGTTGCGGTAATCGGCCTCCATCCGCTCCATGGGGGACATCGCTACGAGGGGCGATGCGCCGCTGAGGTCTTCGTCGTGCTGCTCAATTAGCGGGCCGGCGGGGCGTCCGAACTTGGCCACCTGCCACAGGGCCTCGCGGCGATGGAGGGTATCGTCGAGGCCGTTGAGAGCGCCCATCTCCGCCAGGGTGTCGAGTTCGTCCTTGCGCAAGCGGGTGCGCCGGGTGAAATCCTGCAGGCTGCGGAACTGCCCGTTGGAGAAGCGCTGCTGCTGAATGGCCTGGGCGGCATCGTCGCGCAGGCCGGACACATAGCGCAGGCCCAGGCGCACGGTGTTGTCGTCTGTCAATGTACACTTGACGGCTGAGCTCTGGACGCAAACGGGCAGCACCCGGACGCCACGCCGCTGGAACTCCTTCACCAGCGTGGCGGGAGCATAGAAGCCCATGGGCTGGCAGTTGAGCAGCGCCGCCAGGAAGGCGGCCGCGTAGTGCGCCTTCAGATAGGCGCTGGCATACACCAACAAGGCGAAGCTGGCCGCATGCGACTCCGGGAACCCGTAGAGGGCGAAGCTGGTAATGGCACGGACGATGCTTTCTTCGGATTCGCCGGTGATGCCATTGGCGCGTAGGCCCTGGCGCAGCTTGGTTTCGATGGCTGCCATGCGTTCGGCGGAGCGCTTAAAGCCCATGGCGCGACGGAGTTCCTCGGCCTCGCCGCCGGTAAAGTTGGCGGCATCCATGGCGATGCGCAGCAGTTGTTCCTGAAACAGGGGCACACCCAGGGTACGGCGCAGAACGGGTTCCACCTTGGGGTGCGGATAGGTGACCGCTTCGCGCCCAAGGCGGCGGTTGAGGTAGGGGTGCACCATTTTGCCCACGATGGGTCCAGGACGGATGATGGCCACCTCCACCACCAGATCGTAGAAGTTCCTGGGCTTCAAGCGGGGGAGTGTCGCCATCTGGGCGCGGGACTCAATCTGGAAGACCCCCATGGTGTCGGCCTGCTGGATCATGGAATAGGTTTTGGGGTCGTTGGGCGGGAGGTGGGCGAGGTCAATCTCCACGCCACGGCCGCGCAGCAGACGCACGCTATCTTCCAGCGCGGCCATCATGCCCAGGCCCAGCAGGTCCACCTTGATGATGCCGAGGTCGGCGCAATCCTCCTTGTCCCATTGCACGACGACCCGGCCGGGCATGCGGGCGTTTTCGAGAGGGACAACGCTATCCAGGGCACCGTTGGAGATCACGAGTCCGCCGGAGTGCTGGCCGAGATGGCGCGGTAGGTTCTGAATCTCGAGGGCCAGGCGCATCAGGTGCTCGACGCGGTTGTGCTGCACGGGTAGGCCCGCCTGTTTGGCCTGATGGTGCAGCTTGTCGAAATCGCTCTTGTATTCGAAGGGGCTCATGCAGGCCGAGAGACGTCCGATCATCTCTTCGGGGAAACCCAGCACCTTGCCCATCTCGCGCACAGCGCTACGGCCACGGTAGGTGATGACGTTGGCGGTCATGGCTGCGCCGTGCTTGCCGTAGCGCTCATAGACATACTGGATGGTGCGTTCTCGCTGGTGGCCGCTGGGGAGGTCAATGTCGATGTCGGGCCATTCGCCCCGCTCTTCAGAGAGGAAGCGCTCAAAGAGCAGTTCCATTCCCACGGGATCCACGGCGGTGATGCCGAGGCTGTAGCAGACGGCGCTGTTGGCGGCGGAACCACGGCCCTGGGCAAGGATACCCTGGCGGCGGCAGAACTCGGCGATGTCCCAAACCACCAGGAAGTAACCGGCAAGGCCGAGCTTCTCAATCACGCGCAGTTCATGTTCAATCTGCTTGCGGGCCTTGTCGTGGAAAGGGCGGTAGCGTTCGCGTGCGCCGCGATCGGTGAGGGTGCGCAGGTAGGAGTCCTTTGACTCGCCGGGGGGCAGGGGGAAATCGGGAAAGCGGTAGCCGAGGTCCTTCAGCGTGAACTGCAATCGTTCGGCCAGCAGGCGGGTGTTGCGGACGGCTTCGGGAAGGTCAGCGAAGAGCTGCCGCATGACGTCGGGCGGCTTGAGATGGCGCTCTGCATTGGCGTCCAGCAAGCGTCCGGCGCGGTCCAGCGTGGTCTTGTGACGCAGGCAGGTGAGGGCGTCAAAGAGGGGCTTCTGCTGTTCGGTGGCATAGCGGACGCCGTTGGTGGCCAGCAGCGGCAGGCCGAGGCTGCCCGCGCAATCGATGCGCCGGCGGTTGGCCAACTCCTGTTCGCGGCGGAGATGGCGTTGGACTTCCATGAACACGTTGCCAGGGCCGAGACGGTCGTGAACGGCCAGGGCATGGGCAGGGTTGTGGACCAACGCCACCAGGCCGGCGGCGTATGTTTCGATGTCGTCCCAAGTGCAGCGGCCCTCGCCCTTGGGGGAACGCAAGTGCATGCGTGTGAGCAGGCGGCAGAGGTTCTGGTAGCCTGTGCGGTTTTCCACGAGGACGGCAATCCGTCCGCCATCGGCAAGCGAGAGATCGCAACCGACAAGGGCACGCAGGCCAGCCTGGCGAGCGGCCTGATAGAAGCGCGGGGCTCCATAGACGCCGTCGCGGTCACAGAGGGCCAAGGCTTCATAGCCCAGGCTGGCGGCGCGGGCGACGAGGTCCTCAGGCAGGGAAGCGCCCTCGAGGAAGCTGAAGGCGGAGGCGGCATGGAGTTCCAGGTACATAGGGTTCCAGATACATAGGGTTCCAGATGCATAGGCGGTGCGACCTAGTCGTAGACGCCCGCCACGCGCCAGACGAGGTCTGGCAACTCACAGCGGATGCGGTAGACCCGCGGACCGATGGCGACGTCCCACTCTTCGAAGTCCCAGGCGCTATCGGTCCACCATTCGCTGCCTAAACGCCAGGGGCCGGCAGCGCGATCGACAACTCCCCGGCAGAGTCCGCGGGCGGAGACATAGGCGGGACGCGCCCGGGCGATGCGAACCTCCGCCTCGGGCGCGGGCCGCAGACAGCGTAAGGCCATGCGCAGGGTGATGCTGGCGGGGGCCTGCCGGATGGGTTGCGTACGGGGTTGCCGGCCGCGCGCGGAAGAGGTGGATGGGTTTCCGGATGCCGTCATCCTGGGGGCAGCATAGGGCTGCATGGTGGTGGCGTCGTAGCGGTGCGTATCGGGAGGTTCCGGCGCACCCACGCGACGCTCTGAGGCTGCACCGGTGTTGCCTGCGCCAACCAGATTGTGCAGGCGGGCCAAGGTGACATCCAGCTTTTCCGGGCTGGGTTGCACGGGCTGAAAGAGGGAACTTTGCGCGCTGCGGTGGGGCGCTGGTTCGATGGTCACGCGCAGGCCTTCAATGGGCTCGCCGGGGGGATGGGCGGAAAGCTCCAGCCGGGCCAGGGTGACGAAGGTGGCGGTGTCTGTGTGGGCTGTGGGCAACAGCAATTCGCGCTCATGCCAGTTGCCGCTGGACAGCTTCAGCGCCACCCGCAGTTTGCCGACGGCAAGGCCCTTGCGTTGCAGGCGCAGGCACAGCCTGCCGAGGAGGTCAGCGAGGGTGAAAGAGAGAGGTTCCAGGTCACCCACCTGCCAATCGAAATCTGTCTGCACGGTGTACTCCTCTTCTTCCGTGATGGCCTGGAAGACGGCGTGATGCTGGCCGCGGGCCATGCGTAACCAGGCAAGGCCACGGGCGCCCAGACGTTCTGTCACTTCGCGGTCTGGCAGGGCGGCGAAGGAGCCGATGGTGGAAATCCCCCAACGGGCGAGGGTCTGGCGCGCATCGTCATCCAAGGGCAGATGGGTGACGGGCAGCACGTGTAGCAGCGCGCATTCCTGGCCAGGGAATACGTGAGTGATACCCTCCTGGGTGCGGGCCGCGCACTCAGCGACGAAGCGGTTCATGGAGACGCCTACGTTGCCAGGCAGGCCCAGCATCTCCGCGCCACGCAGAAGCGCGCGCGCGGAACGATGAGGGTCCGGCAAGCCCGCGAGGTCAGCTAGCAGCAACCCTGGCGTGAGGTCTTCGATACGCGGCGACACGGTGAGGGCCATCTCCCGCACGGCTCGCCAGGTTTGCTGCTCGATGGCTTCGTCGCGCTCCTGGGTAACCAGCAGCAGGCCGGGAAAGCGTTGCGCAAAGCGGGCGGTGGCTTCCGGCAGCGGGACGCCGGGCTGGACGTCACCCGCGCGAGCGGCGGCATTGGCGTAGAACACGATGCGGTGCGGCGGCTTGCCCGTGAACACAGCCAGGGGCGGACGCGTCGAACGCTGCGGGCCGGTAGTGAACTGCAGGCCATGTGGACGTTGCAGGCTGGCGGCGGGAAAGTCCGGAATGCTGAGGCAGGCGTAGATGGGTGTCATGGCAATGGATGGGTGGAGCTAGCCCGCTGAGGCCTCCTGGGAGCGTTCCCGTGGAAGGCCATCGAAACGTAAGGTGCAGGGTGCGTCCCGGCGTGGAGGGCGCTTGCCCGCGTGTGCGCTTTGGGGAACGGCGGGATTGCTGCGCTGGTACGCAAGGCGGGCCTTGCTTTCCAGGCCGCTCAGTACCAGCGAAATGCCATCCTGTCCGTGCCACCGCGCCTGCCCGGAACTGAGTTCCAGGCGCAAGGAGGGCGTCTGGGCGCAGAGTCCACTTTCCAGGTCAGGCTGGTGTGGAGCCAGCACCAGCAAGGTGGTGGAGGTGTTTTCGATGCGCCGCTGCAGCTTCAGCCAAGGGCGCGACTGCCAGTCCCGTAACTGGCGTGGGGATGCCGTGCCCAGCAGGTCAAGCACGACAAGCCCGAAACCGCCCGCGCCCACCACCAGGTCCACCGCATCCCAGGCCTCGCGCGGCCAGCGGCAGCGCACCAGCAGCAGTTGCTGCAACGCAATGCCAGCCAGCGCCGCGGATTCGGCGTGAAAGCTATCGGTGGCGTCCACGTAGGCCACTGCTTCGCCGCGCGCCGCCGCCATCGCCGTTGCCGCAAGAGCGACGCTGGTGCCGCCCGCGGAAAGAGAGCTGGCGATCTCTGTGATGGCTCCCCGAGGCAAGCCGCCGGACAGCAGCGCATCCAGTTCCTTCACCCCCGTGGCAGCCGCGGGCAAGGCGGGCACACGCAGCGCGGGCAAGGTTCCGGCAAAGCCTTTGTCGCGCAGTAGAGCCCGCAGGTTGTCGACAGCTACCGCAGCCATGGGGCATCCTCCTTTCCAGGGTTCGCAGCCTGTTGGGAAACCAGATCCAAGCCCAAACGGTTTTCAACTGGCTGCCTGTGCAAGGTGATACGATTTACACTATACATGCTTACACTGAATGATTCTTGAAGCAAGGATGAGGATGCAGAAGCAGGAGAGGGGGGCGGATCGAGACTGGAAGTCTAGGACCGGTGGATTATGGCTGACGAACTGGTGATTGCAGTGTGACCTTTGGGCAGATTGATGCACTTTGTCGTCGAAGAGCGGGGCACTGCCGGAGTTGCCGTCGCTCAATCGATGGGGGTGCGGGTAGTGAACGGCTGACCGGCGTCGAATGCGGACAGGTTGTAAACATTCGGGAGTGTGAAACCCAGGAGTCTTGAGGGTACGTCCACGGTTGCAGAATCGGTGACTGCGCCAAGGGCTGGCGGGGGACCGGCTCCGGGGATTGTTGCAAATTGAGTCGCGGAATAGCCGAACTGAGTGACAATTTCGCGTATCTCATTAGAGGGTGGAAATTGTGAACGGCGGAAATGACGGGAAAGCGACGCGGTCGTGGGTGGCGGAAGGCGCTGTGTGGTTGATGGTGCTAGCAGGGATTGTGCTGACCATCGCCGCGGGGCGGGAAACAGCATCGCTGTTCGCGGCCCCGCAGGCTTGGGTGGATACCGAAGCCACTGTCGTTCGTACCCGGGTGCGCGAGGTACGGCATCGTGCACCGCTATCGCTAAGGGAAACCAGTGCCGGGTATCAGGTGATGCAGGAGTTGGTTTACTTCCGCAAAGGGAACCGGTACCAGGAAGTAGTGTCGCTGGGCATCTTCGCTTCCGAAGCTGAGGCCCAACGGGAAGCCAGCAAGGCCGCCCGCCCTGGCGCAACGCTGACGATTTGGGTGGACGCGGGGAACCCGGCGCAGATCCGGATGCAGCCGGTAATGTCGCAACAAAGCTGGAAGCAGGCTCCGGCGGCCTTTTTGCGTTTTGTATTTAGCGCCTGACCTGCCGTGCTTGCCTTCGTGATGGGCTCCCGCTATCCGCGCGGGCCGTATTGTTTTTCGTAATACTCGCGGTATTCACCGCTCTTGGCGCGGGCCACCCAGCCGGCGTTTTCCTGATACCACTGCACAGTCTGGCGGAGGCCATCCTCAAAGGGGATGGTGCGGATCCAGCCTAGTTCCTGCTCAACGCGGGTGCAATCGACGGCGTAACGGCGGTCGTGGCCTGGACGGTCAGTGACGGTGGTGAGCAGGGATTCGGGCTTGCCTAGGATATCCAGCAACAGCCCCAGTACTTCGCGATTGGTGCGTGGGTTGCGGCCGCCAATGTGGTAGGTCGCGCCGGGCTTGCCTTTCTGGGCCACCAGGCGCAAGGCGGCGCAATTATCCGCGACGTGGATCCAGTCGCGCACCTGTAAGCCATCGCCGTAGACGGGGACGGGACGGCCCGCCATGATGTTGCTGATGGCCAGGGGCAGGAGCTTTTCCGGGAACTGGTAAGGGCCGTAATTGTTGCTGGTGCGGGTGATGATGGCGTCGATACCGAAGGTGCGCACGGCGGCGTTCACCAGATGCTCAGCGGCGGTCTTGCTGGCAGCGTAGGGGCTGGAGGGCTCCAGGGGATCACCCTCTTTGAACTCACGGGGCTCAGGGATGTCACCGCCTACTTCATCGGTGGAGATGTGCACGAAGCGGCCGGCCTTGCGGGCGCGGGCGACATCCAGCATGACCTGAGTCCCCAGCACGTTGGCGCGGACGAACTCCGTGGCGCTGAGGATGCTGCGGTCCACATGGGATTCGGCGGCGAAGTGAATTACCAGATCGCAAGCCTCGGGCATGGCGGCGTGGACGGCATCCGCATCACAGACATCGCCCTTTACCAGGGAGTAACCAGGCGCGCTGTCGACGGAGGCGAGGTTCTCCAGATTGGCGGCGTAGGTGAGTTTGTCGAAGTTGATGAGGCGGTGCGTGGGGTGCTCGCGCAGCCAGTCACGAATGAACTGGGATCCGATAAAGCCTGCTCCGCCGGTAACAAATACAGTCACTCAATATCTCCTAGGGGCGCGCGGGGCATCCGTCGCGCTGAGATGGAATTCTGCGTTCTCACTACTATTCCACGGTAACGCTCTTGGCAAGGTTGCGTGGCTGGTCAACGTCGCAGCCGCGGCGCAGGGCGATGTAATAGGCCAGCAGTTGCAGGGGAACCACTTCCAGGATGGGCAGCAGTAGTTCATCCGCTTCGGGCACCGCGAAGGTGTGGGAGCAGAGGCGGCTGAGGGTGGTGTCACCCTCATTGACGACAGCCAGGACGATACCGTCCCGTGCGCGCACCTCGTGGATGGCGCTGAGCGTTTTCTCGTAGGTGAGGCAACTGGCGGGGGAGTTGCGGTCTTTGGTTGCCAGAAAGACGACGGGCAGAGTGCCGTCGATGAGTGCGTTTGGCCCGTGCTTCATTTCGCCGGCAGGATAGCCCTCCGCGTGGATATAGGAGACTTCCTTCAACTTCAATGCCCCTTCCAGGGCGATGGGATAGTGGATGCCGCGACCGAGGAAGAGAAAGTCCTCACTGCGATAGAGGAGCTTGGCGAGGTTGTCCACGGGTTCATCGAGGGTGAGCACGGTTTCAAGTTTGGCAGGCAGGTGCACCAGTTCCCTGACGAGGCGGAGGCTCTCAGCCTCAGGGATGGAGCCGCGAACCTGGGCGAGGTGCATGGCGAAGACAAGCAGCGCGGTGAGTTGCGAGGTGAAGGCTTTGGTGGAGGCCACACCGATTTCGGGGCCGGCGTGGGTGAGCAGGCAGCCGCTAGCTTCGCGGGCCAGGGAGGAGCCAAGGACGTTGCAGATGGCCAAGGAGAGCGCGCCTTTGCCAGCGGCCTCCCGCAGGGCGGCCAGAGTGTCAGCGGTTTCGCCGGACTGCGAGACGAACAGGACGAGGGTGTGGGGTTCGATGAGCGGATCGCGATAACGGAATTCGCTGGCGTAGTCCACTTCCACAGGTACGCGGGCGAGGCGCTCAATCATGAACTTGGCGGCGAGGCCGGCATGCCAGCTCGTGCCGCAGGCAACCACCTTGATCTGGCGAACGGCCTGGAGTTGGGACGCGGTGAGCGAGGTTTCGTCGAGATAGACGGTGCCCGACTCCTGGCCGATGCGGGTGATAAAGGTTTCGCGGACAGCACGGGGCTGCTCAAAGATCTCCTTGAGCATGAAGTGCTTGAAGCCGCCCTTTTCGGCCATGATGGGGTCCCAGAGGACGCGGGTTACCTCGCGGCTAACGGGCTGGCCCTGGAAGTCAGTTAACTGAACGCCGTCGGCAGTGAGGACGGCCATGTCGCCATCGGAGAGGAAAAAGAGATCGCGGGTGTGTGAGAGGAGGGGAGTGACATCACTGGCCACCAGATAGGCGTTGGCGCCAAGGCCGACGACGACGGGAGGACCTTGGCGGGCGGCGACAATCTTGCCCGGGTCGGCGGTGCTCACCACGACAATGGCAAAGATGCCATGGAGTTGGTGCACGGCTGCGCGAACGGCGTCATCAAGAGTGCTGGTGAGGTGTTTTTCGATGAGGTGGGCGATGACTTCTGTATCGGTTTCAGTGGCGAAGCGATGGCCTTCGGCTTCGAGTTCCTTGCGGAGGGTGCTGTAGTTTTCGACGATGCCATTGTGGACCACGGCCACCTTGCGTTGAGGGCCGACGTGGGGATGGGCGTTCTCTTCACTGGGGCGTCCGTGGGTGGCCCAACGGGTATGTCCGATGCCGAGGGTGCCGGTGAGCGGGCTGCCTTGCACGGCATCTTCCAGGTTGCGGAGCTTGCCGAGGGCGCGACGGATCTGGAGGCCGCCGGACTCATCCATGACGGCAATGCCGGCGGAATCGTAGCCACGATATTCCAGCTTGCGCAGGCCTTCCACGATAAGCGAACTGGCCTGCCGGTCTCCCACGTAGCCGATAATCCCACACATAGTTGCGCAGCCTCCTGAAGGATGTCGGGACGGGACGGCGGCAGGGCCATCCGGTTTAGGGGTGGTTGGCGGATTGCAACTCGACGCGATATTCCTCAATCACGGGATTGGCCAGCACCTCATGGGCGATGGATTCGAGGAGGGTCTGTGCCTGATCCGCGCTGAGACTATCGTCCAAGGTAATTTCGAAGTACTTACCCTGGCGGACATCCAGAATGCTGCGGTGGCCCAACTCATTGAGAGCGGAGCAGATGGTTTTGCCCTGAGGGTCGAGGACGCTGGGCTTGAGAGAGACGTACACGCGTGCTTGCATAGCCACCGCTATTGTAGCGTGCGGGGGCAGCGGCACCGTAGGGTGCGCTTCCTGTGTGCCGGCTTCTAAGCAAGCAACGTTAGCGCATGGTTAGCCAGGCGGACTTGCTGAGGGCGGTGAAATCAGTCTGCGCGGCGGTGACCGGAACTAGTACAAAGCCATAACGGTAAGGCTGATTGGCTGGTAACGTGTACTCCTTGTGGGTTTGTGCGCCCCAGCTATCGTCACCGCCGACGCCCATCTGCTTGTGGTCAAGGTTCCAGGTGACGGTGGGGGAGCGTTTGGGTAACTGGTAGCTGTGGGTGGCGCGCTCCAGCAGGTCCTGCGAGAAGGGCCAGACGGAGGTGGCGAGCATGGCCTGATCGGCAACGGCCAGAAGTCCGATGCCCGATTCGTTGGTGAGGGCCATCCAGCGAACCTCCTCCTTATTGCCAGTTTCCTGGGGGCGGAGATAGCGATGGGCCTGCTCTTCCACTTTGCCGGAGTAGATGCCAATGGGAGCCCCAGTCTTACGGTCCCAGTAGCTCTCGTGCGGGCCGCGGCCATACCAGGCGACGTTCTGGAAGGTGGCGGGCATTTGCATCTGCATGCCGAATTTGGGGAGGTCAGGCAGGGGCGTACCGGGGGTGTAGGAGGCTTGGACGGCCAGCTTGCCATGGGGGCTGATGGTGAAGGTGTTGATATAGGCCGCGCCCCCCGCCGAAAGGCGGGAGCGCACCTCGATGATGACCCTGGATGCGGCGCGCTCAATCGCTTTCACGCTTTCGATGGTCCTCTGGGCGGCGGCCATGCGCCATACGCCGTGGCGCTTGGGCATGCCGTTGCCGATGTCGTTGTCGATGGGGGCGCGCCAGAAGTTGGGTGTGAGGGGCTGGGCGAGCAAGGACAGGCCCGCGAAGTCCCAGGAGCTAAGGTTGCCGGTGGACTTGTCGAAAGCGATGCGGAAGTTGCCGCCGCTGACCGTGAGCTCCGCGTCGGTCTCGTTCACGGTGAGGCCGGTGCCGTAAGCTGCGCTGTAGCCGATGCCGCCGCGTTGCGGCAGGTTGAGGCGGAACTCATCCCAGGCCACCACATGGCCAGCCTTCGCCCAAGGGGTATCCGCAGCGAGCCGGAAGGACACGCGTACGAAATACTCGATGCCTTGCTGCAAGGACTGCCGTGAGTAACCCAACTGGAGATCCGCTTCCTGGCCAGGGGGAAGAGCGATGGGCGGCTGCACGCCAGATTGCACGCGCTTGCCGTTGGCGAGTAGCTCTGAGGTGATTTCGTAAGCGCTGAGGTCATGAAAGAAGTAACCGTTCTTCACGCGGAATTTGCCTTCTTCCGCGTTCACGGCGCGTGTCCTGATGGACTGGTATACCTTGCGGACTTCAAACAGGGAAGGCTTCGGAGTGCGGTCAGGCTCTACAAGGCCATTGAGGCAAAAATCGGCGTCGGTGGGTTTGTCGCCGAAGTCGCCACCGTAGGCAAAGAACTCAATTCCATTTCCGGTGCGGTGGCGCAGGCCCTGGTCAACCCAATCCCAGATGAAGCCGCCCTGCAGGTTGGGGTACTGCTCAATGACATCCCAATAATCCTGTAGGTTGCCGACGCTGTTGCCCATGGCGTGGGCGTATTCGCACTGGATCAAGGGGCGGGTGGGGTTGGACTTGGCATAGTCCACCATCTGTTCAATGCGCCAGTACATGGGGGTGACCATGTCCACGTGGGGGCGCAGTTCGGCGCGTTCGTAGTGTACGGGACGCGAAGCGTCGCGCTGCTTCAGCCAGGTGCTGGCCTTCTCGAAGTTAATGCCGTCGCCGGCTTCATTGCCCATGCTCCAGATGATGATGCTGGGGTGGTTCTTGTCGCGTTCCAGCATGCGTTCGATGCGGTCAAGATGGGCCTTCTCCCAACGGGGATCTTTGGCGAGGCTTTCTTCGTCGTAGCCCATACCGTGGGATTCAATGTTGGCCTCGTCGATGACGTATAGGCCATAGCGGTCACAGAGTTCATACCACTCGGGAATATTGGGATAGTGGCTGGCGCGGACGGCATTGATGTTGTGTTGCTTCATCAGCAGGATGTCCTGCAGCATGCGGCGGGTGGTGGGGACGTGGCCTAGGTCAGGGTCGTGCTCA
The DNA here is from genome assembly GCA_036821995.1 of Bryobacteraceae bacterium. Taxonomy (GTDB): domain Bacteria; phylum Acidobacteriota; class Terriglobia; order Bryobacterales; family Bryobacteraceae; genus JACTMJ01. The sequence continues at coordinate 1,294 of DAISIM010000033.1, read as the reverse complement.
TGGCGGTTGACGCCCTTGATGTAGATGGGCTTGCCGTTCACCAGCAACTGTCCGCCCTTGATTTCGACAGAGCGGAAACCCACCTGCCAGGGGATGACTTGAAGGACTGCGCCCTGGGCGTCCTTGAGGGTGAGCAGCAGGGGATAGAGGTTGGGAGTTTCGGCGGTCCACTTGGCGGGGTTGGGGACGGCCGCATCGAGGAAAATCTCCTGCTGCTGGCCAGCGGCCACGGTGGCGGTTCGTGCCGGGAGGTTGGCAACGCGACTACCGTCCGGGTTCAGCAACTCGGCCTCAATGGAGGCTGCGGCAGCTGATTCGGCGTGGTTCTGCAACTGCACGCTGACGCTGAGACGGGCATCGCGGTAAGCGGCGTCCAAGGTGGCGCGCACTTCGAAATCGCGGACCTGCAGGGTGGGCGTGGCCACGAGATACACCTCACGGAAGATGCCACTGAGCCGCCAGAAATCCTGGTCTTCCAGATAGGAGCCATCGCTGTACTTGTAGACTTCCACTGCCAGCAGGTTGTCGCCTTCGCGCAGATAGGGGGTGACGTCGAACTCCGCGGGTGTGCGGCTTTCCTGGCTGTAGCCTACCTGTTGGCCGTTCAACCAGACATACATGGCACTGGATACGCCGGCGAAATGGAGAAAAACGCGACGGCCGTTCCAATCCAGGGGTAGACGGAAGGTGCGGCGGTAGGCACCTACCGGGTTCAGGTCGTGCTGGATGTAGGGGGGATTGCGCGGGAAGGGATAGATGATGTTGGTGTAGTGGGGAAAGCCATAGCCATGGAGTTCCCAGTTGGAGGGAACAGGCAGCAGCGCCCAACCGCCGGCGTCGTAATCGGTGTGCTGAAAGCCTACGGGACGGTCTGCCGGCTGCTTGGCCCAGTGGAAGCGCCACATGCCATCGAGGGTGAGGTACCAGGGGCTGCCCTCGCGGTTGGCGGGCTGGCGGAGGCTGGCGAGTGCCTCCTCGCGGCCGGGGAAGAGGGTCATGGTGGCGTGCGGGGGCTGCTTGTTGATGCCAACGATTTCGGGGTTTTCCCATTCCGGAGTCTGGGCTGCAAGCAGAGTGGAGAGGAAGCACGTGACGAGGATGGCGAATATCAGACGCATAGCTGCCGCAATTCTATCGCGGCGGCGAGCGCTTGGTGCGGGTGGGGTAGGGGTGGCCCTATCGTCATGGTTGGTCCTTTCAGGCGACGGCGCGACGTTGGAGGAGTGGCGCTGCGTCCTTGCCGCAACAGCGTTTGTACTTCTTGCCGGAGCCGCAGGGGCAAGTGGCGTTGCGG
>DAISIM010000032.1:0-63962 GCA_036821995.1 Bryobacteraceae bacterium | reverse complement strand
TGACCTGAAACTCCCGCTGGATGCGGGGAAGGTGGGTTTTTCAACAAGCTGCTAGACATTGTTGCTGGTGCGGTGATTCCATTTGCATCGGGTCTTGGCCTAGCGGTTCGGGCAGAGAAGGCTGCGAGAGTGGGCGCCCATGCCGTGGAACTCGGTGCGAAGGCGAGCGATATCAAGAAAGGCTCCGAACTGCTTCTGGACTCGAACGTGATCGTTACAGACGGTAAGCGGCTGGTGGAATCTGGTCAGAACATCAAGAAAGCGGATGTGGCGCTCCCGGAATTGCGAAATGCGACATCAACCGGAAACCTCAAGGGAGTGCCAAAGGCTGCCGATTCTATACCCACGGTCCCAGGTGCGAAGGATGTTAATACACGAATAAACATACGGGGACAGCTTCCCGCAGCCAGAGATAGATTCGGTGACGGAGTCACTGGGGCTACAGCAATCGAGCGTGGTTCTAAGCTTGTGACAAGAGACAAGAAACTAGCGGAGACCGTCAGGAAGTCTGGGGGTGAAGCGGTCCGACCGAAGGACCTCCCATGATTTCGTGGATGCGACTCCATCTGGCAGGGTCGGCAACGCTGACATTTCCCAATGGAACCTCCGCGTCTGTTGAGTTAAGGCAACTGGCAACACCTCTTGAAAGTCGTCCATCTGAGACTGCGGTCCTTCGTTTCGCCGACGGCACCTCTTTGGAACTGTCAGAGAGTGTCGATTCGAGTCCAAACTATGATGAGCCTTGGCTCCTGGTTGTTTCCGGTATACCTCGTGACAAGGTGCTGCTTTTTGGTGGAGAAATCAGCTATGTGGTCTCTTCTGAAGGTACGATAGTTCACCGAGTTTCAACATTTCGTAACCGAAGAAACTCAGAATTTTGGCGTACAGAGGCTGTCTCATTAGACGATGATGACCTGTTAATCGTGTATGAGGTTGGCGCTTTGTTAGTTGGCCCCAATCTGGAGGTGCGATGGCAGGTCGAGAAAGCTCTGATTGACTTTTATGACAGGAGAGAAGGCTCTGAGCTGATCTTTCTTCGAGACCACGAAGTTCCTTTTGCAGTTAATCTGTACACGGGTCACGGCGTACCGCCGATTCAGACGAACTGAGTCACGTCAAGTGAGCTTGCAGTGCGGTCGTGTCAAACTGTCGCCCCTCGCCCCAGATGAATCGGAGGTACCGAGAGCTCTTGTGGCACCGGCACCTTGATGTCGTTGGTTGCTGCGGGAGTCCACAACGGGCATCAAGAATTCCGCCAACCACAAAGATTCTCTGTTTAACTGGCCCGGAAATCGTTGTCCGAAAAGGCCATTCTCAGATGCCCAATTGCGCCACTGGCGTTTGCCTTGGGTCATTCTCGGGGACCGGATCCAGACTCCCACCAACTGGCCATTTGCCCGCTTTTGCTGATTCTCAACACCCCCGCTCCGATTTCCACATCACCATGGGCCATGAGGCACATGCCGCAGCATACACGCGATTCCAATCCCTGCATCCCATTCCGGCACAACCGTACCGCAATCACGCATTCCTGCGTGCCAATGTGGAACTCACCCTCAGAATCGTCCCCGGCAACTCTATTGTTTCTCCCGGCTTAGCCGATTGGTTACCGAACTGCAAAGTGGTTGCGCGAAGGAATTTTAGGCGATGAATGCGAAGAGCTTTGGACCGAACTCCCGAAACACAGCGATTCTGCCCTCCGCCAAGCGCTCGCCAGTCGTCCCGCTCGCGCCAACAGAGGAGCCGGTTGCTGGCCACCTTGACAGTGAATCCAGCGCATTGGACCCCTTCCGCAAGTGCCCGGAAGTTCTGGAACTGGAACGCGCGATGAACGCTCGCATTGTCGGACAGGCTGAGGCAGTTTCACAGATCGTCAATCACTACCAGACCTATCTGGCTGGGCTCAACAATCCTGGACGTCCCATCTGCAATCTGCTGATGCTCGGGCCGACCGGCTGCGGCAAGACGCGTATTGTTGAGGCCCTCGCCGAATCTCTTGCCGGAGACAGGCAAGCACTCATCAAGATCGATTGTGGCGAGTTTCAGCACAGCCATGAAATCGCCAAGCTCATTGGCTCGCCTCCGGGCTACCTCGGTCATCGCGAAACGCACCCCCGCCTTTGCCAGGAGCGGCTGGACCTCTATCATTCTGAGGACATGCAAATCAGCTTCGTGCTATTCGACGAAGTCGAAAAGGCCAGTGACGCCCTGTGGAATCTGCTTCTTGGCATTCTCGACAAAGGGAACCTCACTCTCGGCGACAATCGCCAGGTGGACTTCAGCAACACGATGGTATTCATGACAGGCAATCTCGGTACCGCGGAGGCCCAACGGCTCCGCGATCTGCCCTGGGGATTCGCGGCCCCCCGCACGAACTCCGCCCAGCCATCCGCTGCCGGCTCGCACTCTTCCGCCGCTGCTTCCGTGGAAAACAACTGCCCTTCCTTCCCGATGCCTTTCACGCCTACTTCGCCCGCCCGCGTCACTTCGGATCATGCTCTATCCGGAAATGCCTGCGAACACACCAACCAGTCCTGCAATCCAGCCCAGTCCCGCAATCCAGCCCAGTCCCGCAATCCGGCCCAGTCCTGCAAGTCCAGCCATACAGTCATCCCCGGCGATGCGTCCAGTTCCTGCACTGCAGCCAGTTTCAGTCCTGCCCATCATTCCGGCGAAGGACGCAATCCGGCCCAGACGGACCCCGTACTTCTGCAAAAGATGGAAAAAGCAGTGCTGGAAGCTGCGAAGCGGAAGTTTGCTCCCGAGTTCCTAAACCGGCTTGACCGTGTGATCCTCTGCCACCCCCTCAACCGGGCAGAAATCGCAAAGGTCCTCGACCTCGAAGTGGCGGAGATCATCAACCGCATCCAGCGTCACCGCCACTGCCGGCTCACTCTTTCTCTTTCGCTGCAAGCCCGCGACTTTCTCGTCCAGGAGGGCTTCGACGCCGATTGTGGCGCCCGCTATCTCAAACGATCGCTCGACAAGTACTTCGTCCAACCGCTATCCAGTTTGCTGGCCACCGGCCAGATCTCGGATGGAGATGAACTTCTTGTCGACGCCGGCAGCGACGAACCCAGCTTGAGCTTCCGCCGCGGAACCCGCATCAATTCCAAGCTTGCCCTGCAGCACCTCGCATCCCAATGGACTGCGATGCAAACCGGCAGCTCTCGATAACTCGTTCGCCCGTTGCCTATGCCATTAGAGATAAATCGACCTGCCACCCGGCAGCAACCGCTGCAGCTTGACGAATGGCAGCGAATCAGGGCACACTGACGGGGTCCATGCGCTACCCGGTTCCATTACTTGTCATCGCCACACTCCTCACTTTGGCGCTGCCAGCGTACCCACAGGATCGTCCCGCAAGCGCAGATTTAGGGCCACAGCGTCGAGATACGCGGCCAGAGCGCCCATTGCCACCCATGGGATTTGTGGAGTACGAGCCCCAATCCACCCTCGTGGTTCCAGAACACCCGGTAAGCCGGGCGAAGTTTCCAGTGATTGACATCCACAGCCATCACAACCCGCGCTCAACCGCTGAGCGCATCGCGCAGGTCGTCAAGGACATGGATGCTCTAAACGTCCGCATCTTGGTGAACCTTAGCGGCGGGCAGGGCGAGAACATTGCGATTGGTGCTGAGCAGTTGCTGAAGGCGCATCCCGGGCGTTTCGTGATCTTTGCCAACCTCGACTTCTGGGGCATCGACGAACCGGGCTGGGGCGAGGGCGCTGCCAAGCAACTGGAGGAAGATTACCAGAACGGGGCGCGCGGACTGAAGATCTTCAAGAATCTTGGGCTCAACTTGCGAGACAAGAAGGGCAGGGTTCCCACTGACGACCCACGCCTTGACCCGGTCTGGCGTAAGTGTGCGGAACTGAAGATGCCGGTACTCATCCACACCGGAGAGCCCGCACCCTTTTTCGACCCTATTGACAAAGACAACGAGCGATGGCTGGAGTTGTCAATGTACCCCAGCCGCGCGCGTCCAGCTGATACCTACCCTTCCTGGGAAATGGTGATGGCAGAGCAGCATCGCTTATTTGAGCGGCACCCAAACACGATCTTCATCAATGCGCACCTGGGCTGGTATGCCAATGATCTGGCGAAGCTGGCCAAGTTGCTTGACCGGCTGCCGAATATGTATACGGAGATTGGAGCTGTGATCGCGGAGTTAGGCCGGCAGCCGCGGGCGGCGCGCGAGTTCCTGATTCGCTATCAGGACCGGGTACTCTTCGGCAAGGATAGCTGGGTGCCGGGTGAGTTCTCTACCTATTTCCGAACTCTGGAGACCGCTGATGAATACTTCCCCTACCACAAGAAGTATCATGCCTTCTGGCGCATGTACGGGCTGGACCTCCCTGACGACGTACTGAAGAAGATCTATTACAAGAACGCACTGAAGCTGTTGCCTCACATCGACACGTCGCCATTCCCTCAATAGTCGCCCAAACGTGGCACGGGCGCCATGGCCAGCAGTGCGATGGCGCCCGTGACCAACCAGAACTCGCCTCCCCTCCACCCACTACCGCGGCCGGTTTGGAGCGGTTGCCAATGCGATTACAGTATTCATGGCAGCTAACCGGACCGGCTTTGGGATGTCTGTTTGGGTTAGCCTGTCATAAAGAGCCAGCGCCTGTTGACGCTCGCGTTTGTCCAGCCACTGCTCAGCGGATACGAGGCAGGCGCTCGCAACCTCCTGGCGTATGGCGCCGGTGGTCTTTCCTAATCCTTCGGTAAGGATATTCGTAGCCGCCTGCCCAGAGATTCGTCCCAACGAGGCAATGGCTGCTTTGGCAACCTCAGCGTTGGAATCGTACATCAGCCTGGCCAGTGCGTCCACGGCTGCGGCATCTCTGCGTTGGCCGATGGAATCAACGAGCCCCACCAGCAGGTCACCCTTTAGGCTATTGAGGGCCGCGCGGAAAGCCACATCGACAGCGGGGTCCGGAATGGGCACTAAGCCGAAGCGTGCATACTGGTTCAGCTTAGGGTCACTCAGCATCGGGACCATGGCCGCGACACTCTCTTTGTCGCCCACCATGGCCGCGCGCATGCAAGCCTTGGCCTTGCGAAACTCCGTGGCGGAAGAGTCCCGCAGCAGGCGGTTAACATCCGCCGCACTCATCTTCATGATTTCGGCCGACTGAAACTCCTTCGGGATAGGAGGCGGCTGAGGGCGCTGGGGCTTAGGGGCTGCCGGCTTTGGAGCAGCGGGGGTTTGTGTGGTTGCTTGACTCATCGCAATCTCCTCTCTCATTCAGCGTCCCTATACCAGGCGCCACGGTGCACGCATCTCGCGGGTGCGCATGCGGTTGGCTTCGTCATCGTTCACGAATTCCTGCTTGGCTGGATCCCACGTGAGCTTGCGCCCCAGCAAATAGGCGATATAGGCAGCGTGGCAGCCAATGTGGGTATTCGCGGCTGCAATGGCATTGGACTTGGGCTGTGAGCGAGTCTTGATGCACTCAATGAAGTCTCGCCAATGGTAGTGCAAGGTGAGGCTGAAGGCGTTGCCCTGCTCAGGAGGAGGCAGTTCTCCCTTCAAGTTGTCAGACACCATAATGCGCCCACTGTCGCCGGTCTCGATCCACCCGTTGTCGCCCTCAAAGCGGACACTGCAGGTGCCAAGGCCCAGCCAGAATGTATCGCGGTGAATCAGCTTCACGCCGTTGGCATACTTGCAGTAAACGAAGTATGGCGAAGTATTCGGGCCTTGTGGTTCGTACTCAACAGGTTGGGTGTTGTCCGCATCGTTGGCATACTGGCACAAGTCAGCGGTATGAGATCCCCACTCCAGAATGCCTCCGCCGTGGAAGTCAAAGTAGCCACGCCAACGGCCCTGGACATAGTGCGAGTTGTACGGACGCCACGGGCTGGGACCCAGCCAGCGATCCCAATCGACCACTTCCTTTGGGGGTAGGGGCTCTTCGGGCAGCCAGTCGTGCGTGGGCAGGGGCGGCCAAATGGTGCCTGTTCCTGCATTGCAGTGCAGCGCGGTAAGCTTGCCCAGCTTGCCCTCGCGCGCCCAGTTCAGGGCGATCACGAAGTTCTTGCCATTGCGACGCTGGCAGCCCGCCTGATAGGTGATGCCATATCGTGTGACGGCTTCCTTGAGGGCCTGGCTCTCCTGGATGGTCATGGAGCAGGGCTTCTCGCAGAAGATATTCTTGCCAGCCTTGGCCGCGAGGATGGACATGGGCGTGTGCCAGCGATCACCGGTGGCAATGATGACGCCATCAATATCATCGCGATCCAGCAGTTCCTCATGGGTGGAATACATCTTGCAGCCACTGTCCTGATAGCGCTGGTCCGCCATGCTCTTCACCGCTTCGCGGCGATCGTTGCGCACGTCCGCAATCGCCACAAAACGCGCATCCTGATAACTTAGAACCGCACGCACCGAGGATGTGCCACGGCTGCCGATACCAATCCCGCCAAAAGTGATTTTGTCGCTGGGAGCTACGGCTCCCGCCCGCTGCCCCAGCACGTGGCTGGGCACAATCAGCGGCGCGGTGGCCAACGCCGTAAACTTCCGCCGGGAAAGGGATGTTCCCATTTCACTCATGCTCTCGTCCTCCCTGGGCCGTGAAATGCCGTGTGCCCATGGGCATACTCTATGCCTCGCAGGACAAGTTGTCCAGTCCGTGTACTGGCCAGGGGATACCAAGTGGGATAGGGCCTGTCCCGCAGGTACGCCTGCGACGCGGCAGGATCCGCAACTGCGCCTTCCACGACATCCGGATCTGCTGAAATGGGAGCATGGCATCGTATCCACGCGTAGCGCCAGACCCCGCCACCCCTATCCCCAAGAAGGCTCACCCAGCCAGCGTGGCTGTCGTGGGTGGAGGCATTGTGGGTCTGGCAGTCGCCTATCGTGCCCTGCAACGCTGGCCTGGCGTCCGCGTTGAGGTATTTGAGAAGGAAGATGCAGTAGGCAGCCACCAGAGCGGACACAACAGCAACGTCCTGCACTGCGGGCTTTACTATAAGCCGGGATCGCTGAAGGCGCGCATGGCGGTGGAAGGAATCCGGGAGATGGTTGCGTTCTGCAAACAGCATGGAGTACCCCACGAACAATGCGGCAAGCTGGTGGTGGCGGTAGACGAAGGCGAGGTACTGCGCCTGCGGGATCTGCAGGCGAAAGGGACAGCGAACGGGCTGCGGGGCTTGCGCTGGCTGGGCCGTGAGGCGATGCGCGAACTGGAGCCGCATGTGGCCGGCATCGCGGCTCTTCATGTTCCCGAGGAGGGCATTACGGATTTTCCATCCGTCTGCCGCGCACTCAGCGCGGAGATTCAGCGGATGGGTGGCGTCGTCCATACGCGGGCACCGGTAACCCGTCTGCAATGGCGCGACAGCCAGTGGACGCTGTGCGCAGGGACACACGAAGCTCGGGCACAGTTCCTGTTCAACTGCGCGGGACTCCACTGCGACCGCGTTCTGGCCATGGCCGGAGAGCGCCGCCAGACAAGGATTGTGCCTTTCCGTGGCGAGTATTTTGAACTGAACCAGGACGGAGCGAAACTGGTGAATCACCTGATCTACCCTACTCCTGACCCGCGCTTTCCTTTCCTGGGGGTTCACTTCACGCGGATGATTGGCGGCGGCGTGGAGGCGGGCCCGAACGCAGTTCTGGCCATGAAGCGGGAAGGCTACCGCAAACGCGATATCTCGCTAACCGACCTCGCAGACGTCCTCAGTTACGGAGGGTTCTGGCGCTTCTTGGCGAGGTATCCCCGGATGTCTGCCTATGAGTTTTACCGTTCCTTGCGTCCCCGGGAGTTTCTGCGTTCACTGCAGCGGCTGGTGCCCGCGCTGGAGCAGCGGCACTTGAGGCCCGGTGGTGCGGGCGTTCGTGCCCAGGCGCTGAGCCCGGATGGATCTCTGATACAGGATTTTGATTTCCTGCTGCGCCCCTATGCACTTCATCTGATCAACGCACCCAGTCCTGGGGCAACGGCATCGCTGGCCATCGCTAAGCATCTACTTGCTGCGGTGGAATCCCGTTGAGGTTGTGTTTTGCTGCGCTGGACGGGGACAATATAGTTCGTGACTACCCGCAAGCTGGTAAGCGTGAATGGCGGATTGGCGTTGATGCTCGACTCTGGCGTATTGCAGATCCTGGACATCGACGAAGGCTCAGTGATGCGCCTGTCCACCGACGGGGATTGTCTGGTGATAACACCCATCCGGGCGAAGGGACGCCGCCGCCGCTATGACCAATCCGTCGAAGCGGTGGTGAATGAGTATGAATCGATGCTGCGGGAAATGGTGGAGTAACCCCGGATGGGTAATGGCAAATGACCGAAGAAGTGCAGCAGAAGCCGGTGTTCCTCACCCTGAAAGAGGTGATGGACATCCATGACGCCATGGTGAAGCGCTACGGCGGACGGCGTGGGATCCGCGACTCTGCTCTACTGGAATCCGCACTGACAATGCCGCGCAGTGGCATTGTAGGGCAGTACCTTCACGCGGACCTGTATGAGATGGCGGCGGCCTACCTTTTCCATTTCTGCCGGAACCGGCCCTTTCACTCAGCCAATGACCGCACTGCAGTGGTGGCTGCGCTGGTATTCCTGCGGATGAACGGGCTTGGCGTGGCGGGGAGTCCCCAGGAACTGGCTGACCTCGTAAGCGGGGTGGTGCAACAGAAGGCGGGCAAAGAGATCATCGCGTGGTTTTTCCGAAGCCATGCGGAAGCCTTGGCTGAGGGACCGTTGCCGCAGCCCACGGATGAAGCTGCCACCGGCGAGACTCCTCGCGACGTCGCAACCTAGTAGGCCATTCCCGAACCGTTGAGCCAACTGCAGTTCCCGGCCTGCCGGGTTGGTCGCGCACTGGTTTACAATCAGTCAATTGCCCCAAGGTGCCATGCCGACCTTCGGGTATCTCAAGCCCTGGTTCCATTTATGCAGCCATCAGACCGTCTTGTATCGCTTGATGCTTTCCGTGGCGCTACTATCGCCGCCATGATTCTTGTGAACAACGCTGGCAGTTTCAAGCACGCTTATCAGCCCTTACTGCACGTACCCTGGCATGGATGGACCTTCACTGATTGCATCATGCCTTCTTTCCTCTGGATCGTGGGCGTGGCCATGACCTTCTCATTCGCCAAGCGCATCGAGCGCGGAGACTCCAAGCGGGCGCTGATGGTGCACTCCCTGCGCAGGGGGACCATCATCGTGGGCCTGGGGCTGTTCTTGTACCTCTTCCCGGACTTCGACTTTGCGAACATGCGCTTCCCCGGCGTGTTGCAGCGGATTGGGATTTGCTACATTCTGTGCTCCGCCATCTTCCTCTGGAGTACGTGGCGGGCGGTGCTAGCGTGGACGGTAGGCTGCCTAGTGGCGTATTGGATGATGCTTACGCTGGTGCCAGTACCCGGCTATGGGCCCGGGATCCTCACCCCGATGGGTAATTTCGCCGGCTACGTGGACCGGCTTCTGATTACGGGCCACATGTGGACGAAGGCCAACGATTGGGATCCGGAGGGTGTGCTCTCCACCATCCCCAGCATCTCCACCATGCTGTTTGGAGTGCTGGTGGGCTATATGCTACGGCGTCCCGAGACGCGCGAGCGGATGATTGGCTGGGTTTTCCTCGGGGGAGCTTGCCTGGTATTTCTGGGAAGCTGGATGGACCACTTCATACCCATCAATAAAATGATCTGGACACCAAGTTTCGCGGTGTTAATGGCGGGAATCTCTGCCACGACCTTTGCCTGCTTCTACTGGCTGATTGATGTGCACCGCTTCCAGAACTGGGCAAAGCCCGCCGTCATCCTGGGCATGAACGCAATTACCATCTACATGTTCGCCAGCCTGCTGGAAGGGGCCTTTATCGACTTTAGGATTGTACCTGTGGCAGGCGAGTGGGTGTCGCCCCAGCGATTCATGGACCGCTATGTCCTAAGCCAATTCCTTAGCCCTGAGAATGTCTCACTGGTGTATTCCATTGGCATGGTGCTGGTCGCCTTTGTGGTGGCTTTGGCCATGTACCGCAAGAAGTGGTTTGTTCGCGTGTGAAACGTCCCCGCTGGATCGAGCCAAAGCATAGAAGTGGCTTTCGCTTACAGATTACTCCCACCAACGGTTCAGGATTGAATCAGCCACTCGGGCTAGTTGCGAAGGCGGCTGATCTCCTGCGATAGATGATCCCGCAGCCGCCTCCGCTCGTGCATGTAAGTGACCTGCATGATGTCAGAAACAACAGCCCAATCCTCAGCCGAGAGGCTAAGCGTACACCCCATCGCGGTAGGGTGTCTGATGTTGGGCGCCTTCCAGCGGGCGCTTATAGCGCTCAACCGCAGTGCCCACGGTGCCCTTCCCTGTCCGGCTGAGGATGGTTTGCTGTTCGGCTTCCGTGAAGGCCTGGAAGCTCTTGACGATTCCGACGTTCTGCTCAAGCTGAGCAATCGTTTCCACTCCGGAAACCAGAGTGTCCGGCCGTTGCGACAGCGTGAAGCGGAGGCACTCCTCAATAGGCGCAATTCCCTGTTTGCCAATGGCGCCCATGGCGTTTGATTTCATCGCCAGCACGCCAAGACCCTTGGCGCGCGCCGCGGGAAGCACGTTGGTGAGAAAGCTAAGGTAGTGGGGGTCTACCAGATTCACGGGCATCTGGACGGTTTCCCACAGGCTGCCTTCGCGGATCATGCGGAGGTGGACATCGGGGTCGCGATGGCCGGTGAATCCAATGTGGCGCACCTTGCCCTGTTGCTTTGCCTTCGCGAAGGCTTCGGCTGCGCCCGCGGGACCGAAGATCTGGTCGACCTCCTGCATGTTCATCACTTCGTGGCACTGCCAGAGATCAAGGTATTCTGTCTGCATGTCGCGCAGGGTGTCTTCGAGCTCTTGCATCGCGGTCTTGGCGTCACGCTTATTGCTCTTCGACATCACCAGCACCTTCTGACGCAACCCGCCCTTTAGCGCCTTTCCGTAAGTAGCGTCGCTGTCGCCCTTGTGGTAGCTGCGGGCAGAGTCGAAGTGATTCACACCCAAATCAATAGCGCGGTGGATAATCTGAATCGCCGTCTCCACGCCGCCCACGCGCATATGGTACCCACCCAGAGTGAACTGGCTTACCTTCAACCCGCTCTTGCCCAAGGTATTGACGGGCATTTCGCCAGCCGCATCAGCCCTCGAAGCGGCAGCCAGCGCTGCCGCGGATGCCATCAGGAAACTACGCCGTTCGATTGCCATCGCTATCCCCTTTGATTTCGTGTGACCTTGGCCCTGACGTATGCGATTTAGGAGCGTGCGCCGGGACGCGAAAATCAGATACCGTTAGTTTACTGGAACCGCCTCCGTATGTCGCATCCGCGGACCCACGGTAGGCGGCTTCCTCCGCATCTATGATGAACAGCCATCCACCACGGGAAGCTCTCGCTGAGAGAGAAACGCTGCGGTTTGAGACACGCGTGGATCGCTGGCTGGCGGCGGTAGCATTGTTGTATGTGCTGGTGGCGCTCGGAATTCCCGCCTGGCATTTGGGCGAGGTATTGGGGGGTGGTGCCGCATTCCAGCCCGCGGTTGGCGTGCTTCCGCTACTCATCCTGGGATTGCTATGGGCAATCGCGGTGCCCTGCTACTACGAACTCCGTGGCATCGCTCTTGTTGCACGTAGCGGCATGATTACTGTCGCGCTCCCGCTGTTGGCCATCACGCGGGTGAGGCGGACGCATTCGCTGCAGAGTGCGCCTGCCTGGAGCTTACACCGGCTTGAGATTTCCTATGGCAAGACGCGGCACTTGATCATCAGCCCGGAGCGCGAGTCGGAGTTCCTGCGCGAACTAAAGGCCCGGGCCCCGCAACTGGTATGGGCGGGGGACGAACTGACCGTCGCAGAGGAATGGCTTTCCAAGGACTAGCAGCAAGGCGACTCCAGTGATACCGCTTGCGCTGGGTACGTTAGCGCCAACCGCCTCCCGGGCCAGTGGGATCCCCGCGTTTGCCTTTCGGACTGCGGAAGGGCTGGGCATCCTGCGGCTGTGGCGGCTGGGTGTTGCGGGGGGCCGGGTGGTTGCGGGGCGATGGATTTCCCCGCTGTTGGAGTCCGCCTTGGCTTGGCCCGTAGCCCTGTTTTGGCTTTCCGCCACGTGATTGCCCGTATCCTTGTTGGCCATATCCCAGCTGGCCGTAGCGTTGTTCCTGATAGCCACCCGGACTGGGTTCACCCACACGATTGCCGATGTTGTCGTCCAGTTCCCGTCCACGGCTGCTGCGATCCTGTTGTGCACCGCCACGTGGCTGGCCATAACCCTGCTGGCGTTGTTCGCCAGCGCGACCGCCTGAGTAGTTTCGCTGCTGGGACTGCCCTCGCTGTTGGCCCTGCCCGCGGATGTTGTCTCTTGGGCGTCCATCCCGGCCGAAGTCAACGTCCTCCAACTGCTCCGGGGTGACGAAACACATCGTCTTGACGCCGGAGATCTCAAAGCGACGGCGGCAACTAGGGTTGGCGCAAATTACCATGTCGTCGAGAAGTACCATGTAACTGGCTGCCTTCTCAAAGCGGGTGCGGTCGCGCTCGTCCAAACGATCGAGGTTGATGTTGGTGCGTTTCTTGCGGTAGAGCCAGCTTAGAGAGTAGTCGTTGTTGGTACGGCAGAAGGAACACTGCAGAACCGCAGTGCGCTGGGCACGTGCTTCGATAAAAAAGTCGCGTTCTTCCATGAGATGCCCGGCACGCCGGTTTCCTTCAGGATACTCTTCTCAAACCGATTTGCGGGAAGCGGCATCGCAATCAAGAGGGCTGCAGGCATCAGCGCGGTGCGAAGAGGGCAGCCCGGCCCGCGCTAGGCCGATCTCTTGCGGGCATTGGAGGCCATGCTGGCCATCGCCGCAGCGATTCGATGCAAAGGAAGCACCTCCACCACCGCACCTTGCGCGATGGCTTCGCGCGGCATACCGAACACCACGCAGCTATGCTCATCCTGGGCAATGGTGTGAGCACCGGCCTCCCGCATGGACCGCATCCCACGCGCACCATCGGACCCCATGCCAGTCAGGATCACGCCGGTTGCCAAATTGCCCGCAGCTCTTGCAACAGATTCAAAGAGCACGTCTACGGAGGGTCGCTGGTAGCTCACTTTGGGGCCGGACTTCACCTCCAGGCGCCAATTCCCCATCACGCCTCGCAGCAGCGTGTGGAAGTCGCCTGGGGCAATATAGATGTTGCCGTTAGCCAGACGCATGCCGTCCTCGGCCTCCTGGACGTGCATGTGGCACACTTCGTCCAGCCGCCTTGCGAATGACGCCGAAAACACAGGCGGGATATGCTGCGCGACGACGATGGGTGGGAAGTGAGCAGGAAATTCAGTAAGGAGCGTTTCGAGTGCCTGTGTACCTCCCGTGGATGATCCGATGGCGAAGACCTGGGCTTGTTCGGTGGAGTACGGCATTGATGGGACCTGCGTCGCAGTCAATACACCTGATCGACGATCGGCACCAGACTGGGGGGGAGAAACGAGGCGGTGGGCAGCAGCGCGGACGCGAGCGCCGGCGGCGGCACGAATCTTCGCGGCGAGGGTCTCCCGCAGGTCGCCGACGGAGTAAGGTCCGCCAGGCTTGGCGAGCACGTCCACCGCGCCATGCCCCAAGGCCTCAACGGCGATCCGGGAGGAGGCTTGGCCCAGCGAACTGATGATGATGACGGGAAGGGGGTGATAGCGCATGATGCGCTTCAGGAAGCTAAGGCCGTCCATGCGCGGCATCTCAATATCGAGCGTCACTACATCGGGTTCCAGGCGGAGGATCTTGTCTCTCGCAACGAAGGGGTCCGGCGCAGTTCCCACGACCTCGATATCGGGGTCGTCGCGCAGGCAGTCCTCCAGAAGACGCCGGACGATGGCGGAATCATCGACAATCAGAACCCGAATCCGCGTTGCCATACGTCGACGCTCCGCCCTACTTCGCTTCGGCCCATTGCAGGCGTGCTTCCACCAGGCTGTCATTCACGCTGAGCGAACAGGCAAGATGCGCTTCGGCTCCATCGAAGGGCAAGGCGCTTGCCAAAAGGGGCCGCGACAGGCGGTACTCTCCGTGAGGGTCGATGTTGCTCAGCAGCGATCCGCAGACGATGTTGCAGAGTTCTCCTACAGCATCAAGCACGGCTTCCTCTACCGCCAGCGGACTGCTGCCAGCGCTGAAGTCGTCCTGAAGCTGTAAGGCGGTTTCCCTGTAAACGCGCATCCACAGCTTCCCGTTGAGGGTGCCTCGAAACCCCACTTGCATGTAGATGACGGCGTCATCCTGTGCAGCGGGCAATGCGTCCCCGGCGGGGCCCAGTGAAGCGAAGTACATGCGGTCAAGCACTTCGCAGACAGCTTCCAGCAGGTCCTGATTGGTGGCGTTTGCGAGGGATGGAGTAGTAGACATGGTTTCCTTCTTCCTGGTGGACAAATGGTAAGTGGCCGTCGATCACGCAGAGATTAGCGAGCCCAGGACACGCTCCAGCTGCGCACGGAGGATTTCAGGATTGAAGGGCTTTGCGACATATCCCTTGGCACCCAATTCCATCAGGCGCGACATGCGGAATTCGGTGCGGTCAGTCGAAATGACAATCACCGGAATCGATCGCAGGGCCCCATCCTCGGCAATACAGCGAATCAACGACTCCCCATCCATCGTGGGCATGTTGATGTCAGTGAGCACGATGTCGGGCGCGGACTCGCGAATTTTCGCTAACGCATCCAATCCATCGGTAGCCTCACGGCATTCCGCCAGATCCAAGCCCGACATCCTAAGGACACGTTCGACGAAACGGCGCATGAGCGGCGAGTCATCGACAATCAGAACCTTTAGCGACATGGCACGGCACCTCTCTGCTGAACCCCAATCTCGCGCTCATTGCGCTCGGCATCCCGCCACCAGAAGCGGCCCGTGGCTTGGTCAAGCCAAACGGTACGGGACTGGTTGCCCCCCACATCCTCACCGTGAACCAACAGCCCCTCGCGCCAAAGGACCTTGCGCACCGCGGTATAGTTGCGGCGGCCGATCTCGAAGTGATTGGACTGCTTCATCATGCTGGCTCCGCCCGCCAGCCGCACCAGCAGTCGTTGCTTCTTCGCTCCCAAGCGGCAGACAGCCTCCAACAGGAGGGGCACCCCGGTATCGGCATACATGTAGGGATTGCGCTCCGCTTTAGTGGGATCCAACCGGGATTCGGGCAGCATGAAGTGCAGCATGCCTGCTACCTGAGTGGCCGGATCGTAGACCGCGACAGCGATGCACGAACCCAGTGCATAGGTCACCAGACGCCGATCCGGCCTGCAATTCGCCTTCATATCAGCCACGCCCACGACGATCGCTTCCATGCCGCATGTCCCCTTCTCTCTTTTGGTCAGCACGAGCGTTTACCAGCGGAGATCCTTGCTTACGGTAGACGGCAGGCCGGACGTACTCCAGGTCCCCCATCAAGTCGCCCAGACTTTCAGAATGCCCGACAAACAAATAGCCACCAGGAATCAGACACCGGCTCAACTTGGCCACAACTTCCCCTTGCGTGGGCCTGTCAAAGTAGATCATCGCGTTGCGACAGAAGACACACGCAAACTCAGCGCCAAAGGGAAACGGGTGCATCAGGTTAATCCGGCGAAACTCCACCTGCTGCCGGAACTCCGGGCGCACACGGTATAGCCCGTCGGCTGACCGTTTCCCCTTCAGCAGAATCGGTCGCATCCGTTGCAACGCCTCGGGACTGAATCGGTCTTCCGGATACACCCCCTGCTGCGCGGCGCTAAGCACCCGGGTAGAAATATCGCTGGCCACAAGTGTCAGCCTTGTGCGCTGGCTCACGGGGTGCCCGTGCCAGGACGCCAGAATGGAGTAGGGCTCCTCCCCGGTAGAGGAGGCGGCACACCAGATCCGGCATTCCGGCCACTGCGCGGCCATGGGCAACACCGTTGCCTCCAGAAACTGGAAGTGCTCTGCCTCCCGAAAGAAAGAGGTGTAGTTGGTGGTGAGCGAGTCCACCAGTCCGGAAAGCAGGTCGCCGCTGTCATCCTGCTCAAGCCGTTCAAAGTATTCCCGCACGCTGCCCAGTCCCAGCCGCCGCATCTCCTTGGACACCCGCGCATCCGCCAGATGGCGTTTGCCTTCGTGCAAGTTCAGGCCAATCTGTTGCTGAGCGAATCGGCGTAACCGGGCGAAGTCCGCCGTGCTCAGACGCCCGGTATCGCCATCATCCGGCAGTTCGCGCGGGGTTGTGGCCACACTGCCCCTAATTTGCGCTGACACCTTCAAACACACCCTCCATATCGAGAATCAGACCGACGGTTCCGTCGCCCAGGATGGCGCCCGCGGCAATGCCGGGTATATCCGCGAACTGTTCGCCCAGGCTCTTGATCACCACCTCCTGCTTACCGATGAACTCGTCCACGAGCAGACAGTAGACTGACCGGGCTGACTCCACCACCAGGCAGAGCAGCGCATCATCCTGGCCTTGGCTACTAGCCAGATTGAGTCTGCGTCGCAGTCGCACCACGGGCAGAATGTTACCCCGTACCTGCAGAACCTCCTGGCCATCCTGCACGTGGCTGATTGCCTTGGCATCAGCGCGGAACATCTCTCGCACACTGAACAGGGGGATGATGAATCGCTCGCCGTGCACCCCAACCACAAGCCCGTCAATGATGGCCAGCGTAAGCGGAAGCTTCATCCGCATCGCCGTTCCCCGGCCGGGCTGGGACTGTACCTCCACCCTTCCACGAAGTTGCTGGATGTTGCGGCGCACCACGTCCATCCCCACACCCCGCCCCGAGAGATCGCTGACGACGGTGGCAGTGGAAAAACCAGGTTCAAAGATCAATTGGTCGATCTGCGCGTCGTTGAGCGTGGCGTTCTCGTGTACCAGGCCGCGCGACCGGGCCTTCTCCAGGATTCGTTTCCGGTCAAGGCCCTTCCCATCGTCCTCAATGCTGATAAGGATGCTTCCTGACTGGTGGATCGCCGACAATTTGATGACGCCCTCGGAGGGTTTCCCGCTTGCCTCGCGCTGCCCGGCATCCTCGAGCCCGTGGTCAATCGCGTTGCGTACCATGTGCATCATCGGGTCAGCCAGTTGCTCAATCAATGTGCGGTCGAGTTCGGTCTCCTCGCCTTCCAGGTCCACGCGCACCTGCTTGGTGTACTTGCGCGCAAGATCACGCGCCAGCCGGCTCATGCGTTGGAAGAGTCCCTTGATGGGCACCATCCGCATCGACATCGCCACCCGCTGCACTTCCGCGGTCACGCGCGTCATCTGAGCCATGTTCTTCAACAGGGTGGCCGATTGCGAACTCTCAAACAGGGGGTCGTGACGCACCATCGATTGGGCGATTACCAGCTCTCCCACCATGTCCACCAGGTAGTCGAGCTTTTCGGTATCGATCTTTACCACCGCGCCTGCGGCATTGGTTCGCGCGGCAGACACGCCGCGTTCGGTCGCTCCATCGGAAGACGACGGCCTTGCCGTTCGCATTACGCTCAATGGCACATCCGGTGAGCAGGAGCCTTGATCGACTAGCGCGACGGCAGGTTCCGGGAATTCGGCGCGCGAAAGGGCATCCGCCACAGGCGGGGGTGGGTCCAGGGCTTCGTGATGCCCGCCGGACCCGACCTTATCCACCTCGGAACACCCACCCTGTTGAAGGCTGGAGTCATCAATGGGTGGACTGGCGCTTTCCAGGACCTCTCCGGTTGCTTGCGGCGGATGGCTTCCGCTATCAGGAATGCGCGGAGACGCTTCCTGACAATGAATCGGGTTGACAGGGTCAGCGGCACCGTTGGCCGTTCCCCGCGCATGATAGCTGGCGATCCGTGCCAGAAGGGAAGGATCTTCCTGAATCGGAACTCCCATCTTGCCCGCGATTCGATCTGCAACCATCGCCAGCGCGTCCCCCAGATAGCTATGCGTATCCAGGATCAGATCAATGGCATCCCGGTCCATCTGCAACAGGCCATCCCGGGCTGAGTCCAACAAATTCTCCAGTTCGTGCGCAGTGTGCTGAATCGCACTGATTTCCAGAAAGCCGGCCAGCCCCTTGATGCTGTGAAAGGCGCGGAACAGAAGGTTCAGGGTCTCCCGATCAGCCAGATCCGTCTCCAGAGCCAGCGCACCGGACTCAATCGCCTCCAGGTGCCCGGCGGCTTCCACCAGGAATTCGCGCAAGAGCTCGACATCATCGGCCAAGCCAAACCCGTTACCCGGCGCGCACACCTCTGCCCGATCCGGCTGCGCATCCGCCTCCTGGAAGCCGCCCTCACTCGAAGGTGCAGCCCGTTTCAGCAGATCCACGCTGCGGCACATGGCCTCGTGCAATGGCACAAGGCCCTGCTCCAGGCCATTCCGAGTTTCCACACTCACCATAGACTCCGCGCTACTGCCGCCGCCGGAGCCGGGCTTGCCGCCTTCGGTATCAATCAAGGCCAGCAGGGACTGGGTTTGCCGCAATACCTCTACCAGCGCTAGCCGCTCCGCGCCTCCTGCAATCCGGGCCAGAAGTTCGCGAACTTCATCCAGAGGAGCGCTGTCGTCTTGCCCCGCTGCCGGCAATCCAAGCAACATGAGCGACGCCAGGTGGTCCGACTGTTGTTCCAGCCATTGGGCAGCGACTCCGCCAGAGGGAAACTCCGTGACGCCGGATGGATTCTCAGCTTCCATGTGCACTCCTCCGCATAGGTCTCACCGTTGCGCTGTGGACTGTGACGGCAGCAGAGTTTGCTTGACTGCCGCGACAGACTGGCGTCGTCTGCTAGAACTGCTCAAAGTCCTCATCCATGGGGAAGCGGTCCTTCGCGCTGGAGCCTCCCGGAGCTGTTCCGGCCATGGATCTGGTTTGGTCGCCAGCTGCGGTCCGGGGCTGAACGGATCTGCCTAGCGCCTTGCTGAGCTTACCGACCTGTGAAGGAAATCCCGACTGCCTCTTAACCTTGTTGCGCGCGGATTGCCGGTCTTCCAGGCGCCTGCCCCCTTGCTGGGAATGAGTCACCATCGCACTGAGCTGTCCCACAATCTGATCCACGGTTTCCGCCTGGGCGTTCAGCTGCTGGCTGGCGGAAGCGCCCTCCTCGGCATTGGCGGCAACCTGGTGAGTAACCTGTTCCATCTGGATAATCGCTTTGGCAATCTGGTCAATGCCTCGCGCCTGCTCCTGGCTTCCCATGTTTACTTCGTCCACCAGGGTCTTGGCGGAGCGGGCATTCTCTGTGATCTTTTGGATGGCCGCCGCCACTTCGCTCAACTTGCCGCTGCCTTCGCGCGAGCGAGTGATGGAATCCTCAATCAACTCCGCGGTATCCTTGGCTGCCTGCGCTGACCTCTGGGCAAGATTGCGCACCTCGTCAGCCACTACGGCAAAGCCCATGCCGGCCTCCCCAGCCCTGGCTGCTTCCACGGCAGCGTTCAAGGCGAGGATGTTTGTCTGGAAGGCGATTTCGTCAATCACCTTGATGATGCGCGAGATCTTCTCGCTTGACGCGTTGATCTCGTCCATGGACTTCAGCATCTGCTGCAGATGCGTGTTTGCTTCCTTCACCACTTCCTCCGCCTTCCCCATCTGTGAAGCAGCCTGACGGGAATTCTCCGCGTTCTTCTGCGTCATGGAGTTCAATTCCTCCGCGGATGCGGAGGTCTCCTCCAGCGATGCCGCCTGCTCACTGGCTGCCTGCGACAGACTTTGGCTGGAACTCGACACCTGCCCTGCCGCCGCCGACACCTCCTCGCTGCCCTGTCCTAGTTGCTGGGCAAGCCGTTGCAGCGTGACGCTGATGCCCCGCACCACAAACACCACGAAGGCCCCGACAAGCACACACAGCAGCGTCAACCCAACCGCAGCCCAGATGCCCAGAGTTACCTTGTCCCGGGATGCCGCCTGCACGGCGGCCAGGGACCGGTGCTGCTCGCGAACCAAGTTGGCCGACGCCTCCTCCATCGAGTTCACCAAGGGACGAATGTTGCCATTCATCACACGTTCCGCCTCCGGAAGGTCCCCCTGCGAGGCAAACTTCATATACTCCTCGCTGTGAGGTAGGACGGCCTTGCGCGCCGCCTCCAGGGAATCCAACGCGCGGCGGCCATCCGGGGTATACACCAGAGGGCGCATCTCAGCCACATGCGTGCCAATGCGTTCATGGGCAGCCAGCATCCGCTGCCGGTTCTCCGTGGCATCGGCTGTGTTACCACCAATGGTGGCGACAAGAAATCCGCGCTGGCTTGCCACCATTTCCTGTACCCTTGCGCTCGTTGACTGCGCGAGATCCAGCTTTGACGCCGTAGCAGATACGGCGGTGTTCAGCGACTCGCCCAGACTGCCCACGGTGTAGAGCGCATAGCCTCCCAGCGTGAGCATCAATAACAGCATGATGCCCACGTTGAGTGAAAGCTTCTTGCCAATGGTCATACTTTGCGACATGGATTCTCTCCCCTGGCTACAGTTGCCTGTGTAGTGTGATCACGGAATTAGGACCAGCGCCTTACCGCAGAGGACGAAGTGTGACGGTTACCGCGGGAGCGCTTGCCTGACTAGTTTTCGTCTTCTTTGTGCTGCTCGATGATCTCCCGCAAGTGGGAGAGATCCTCCGCCGACAATGCCTCATCGATGTCCAGCAACAGCTTCACCTTGCCGCTCGTCTTGGCCATGCCCAGCAGGTAGCGGACCTGAACGCCTCCGCCAAACTTCGGGGGATCCTCAATCTGCTCTTCGGCAATCGTCACCACTTCGGAGACGCCATCCACAACGATTCCCATCAGCACTGGTTCGTCGCCGCACTGGACCGAGGCCACAATGATGCAGGTGCGTTCGTCATAGTCGCGCTTGGCCAGCCCAAGCTTCAATCGCATATCGACCACCGGGATCACCTTGCCGCGCAGATTGATGACTCCCTTCACATGCGCAGGCGTGTGCGGCACGGGGGTAATGGCCTGAATGCCCATGATCTCGCGGATCCGCAGCACCAGAATCCCGAACTCCTCATCATCAATCTGAAAGGTGAGGTACTTTCCTGACCGCTGACGCGCCGGTTGCAAGGTCACTACGCTTGCGTTCGCCATTGCCGGGTTCCTTTGCGCGGGACGCAATTCCGTTGTGTTGCTCATCGGCTCCAACTCTTTCCTCCGCTCACCATTCCCTCCTGTCCGGCACGGCCCGTTCCGCCAGTCCTGGCGGAGCGTGAGCCACTGACGCCCGAATCCGGCCGCAGCGGAACAGAGACACTGCCCCGATTCCGCCGTCTGGCGAGACTTGATCACGCTGGCGCGAACGCTCCCGGATGCCAAGCAGGGATCTTGTAGCGTCACTAAAGTTATCGGCGAATGGGGAGCGAGCTACAGGGGAAAATGCGGTAAGGTGCTGGCTACCGGGTGAATTTGCCTGGAGGCAGACTGAGGGATTACCAGGTAACGGCCTGAGAGCGCATCCGGTGGAGACCTCAGCCAATGGCCGGAAGGGCAACTGGAAGCGGAGTATTGAACGCCGAGCCTACCAGGGGCGGAACGAGGTGCCGGCCTAAACAGCTAGAGGGTCCGCTTGGGCGGACCCTCTCCTGTCTCTGCCGGGCAAGGCCGGGTAGCGTCGCACTGCAACATGGGCTACCCGGCCAGACAGAAGCTCGTGGATAGCCGGGAACTGAACACCCCTTGCGGAGGCGGTAGGTCCCCGGCCGGATGGTTACCACATCAACCGGATGGCCAACTGCGCGTTGCGCGGCTCGCCGAAGCCCAGGCCCGGCGCGCTGCCTCCGTTACGCGTGTTGGTGATGAGTCCGAAGGTGGTGGAGTTGCTGATGGTGACGCCAGGATTGGCCAAGTTTTTGTAGTTGGTGATGTTGTAGATTTCGCCACGCAACTGAAGGGTGAGACGCTCGCCGATCTTGGTCTCCTTGAAGATGGAGGGATCAATCGAGAAGAACCCTGGCCCGTAGATTGCGTTGCGTCCAATATTGCCGAAGGTACCCAGAGCGGGCACTGCGAAGGCGGAGGCGTCGAACCAGCGAACTTGGCGGTTGGTGTTTGTGGGGGCAACATTCGCGAAGGGATCACCCACTACATCGACGCGATCAAAATTGTTGAGGATGCCGCTGCGATTGGTGCCCGCCCGCAGGAGCATGGGATTTCCGCTGTGCGCGGTAAACAACGAGTTGAACTGCCAGCCTGCGCCCAGCCACTTGGGCAACTTGGCCACTGCGGGCAGGGAGTAACTGGCGAAGCCGACGAAGCTGTGACGGAGGTCGAAACTGGCCGGGCCATATTCATTGGCGAGGTCATAGGGATTAGTGGGATTCGCATTCCTTGCGTCGGAGGCGATATCCATCGCCTTTGACCACGTGTAGGCAGTCTCGAAGGTTACCCCCTTCCAGGCGCGCTGTTTCAGCGAAACCTGCAGTGAGTTGTAGTTGGCATTGCCTACGCTTTCCAGTTGGTTGATGGTAGCCAGCAAGGGGAACAAGGAATTGTAAGGACGCCGCTGCTGCGCGGTGCCTGTCGTCCCAGGAACGGGGGCGTTAATATTGCGGGTGATGGCAAGCTTGCGGCTAACCGAACCCACATATCCCGCCTGCAGCACGCTTCCGCTCCACAACTGGCGCTGGATGTTGAAGTTGAAGTTCTGCACGTAGGGAGTGCGGAAGCCCTGACTGACGCCCATGACGCCGAATGGGGGTAGGGGCGTGGAGCCACCGAAGATATCCTCGCCAGGCACAATCCGAAAGGAATTGCGAGTGAGACTGAAGACGGGATCCGGCCCGCCCGGATTGGCGTTCACGCCGGCCGCCCCGCCATTTCCTCCGCCACTGTTGGCGGCAAAGAAGGCCCCGGCGGGGGTGTCAAAAAAGAGTCCCCAGCCGCCGCGGATTACCCACTTGCCGCTGCGCGTGGGTGTGTAGGCGAAACCGAAGCGTGGTGAGATATTGTTCCAGTCCTTGGGGTAGAGGGAGCCGGTTCCCGTCCCGTCGGTGACAATGCCACGGTCAGGGACGAATGTGGTGATGCTGTTGTCGATGTCAAAGACCGGCCCCAAGTAGTTGTAGCGGACGCCAATGTTCAGGTTCAGTTTGCTGGTGGCCTGCCAGTTGTCATGCAGGAAGAGGTCAAACGAGTTTTGCCGGTAGTCGCGCTGGGTGTTGCCGCGCACGATGGTGGCGCCATTGTTACCGCTGACATAGCCGCCGAGGAAATCAGCCAGAGCGCGTTCGGCAGCGGTAAACGCGGTACTACCCGCCCAAGGTCCGGCCGTGCCGTCGAAGCGGAAAGTACCCCGCTGATTGGTTTTGTAGAAGATGTCCATGTGTCCGCGGCGGTATTCGCCACCAAACTTCAACTGGTGCTTACCGGTGATGAACGACCCGGTGTTGGTGACGTGTCCCGTGGTGTCGATGCGCCCTAAGGGCTGGGTGGCGCCGGCCGTTGCAAATCCATTGATGATGAGGGTGGGTGACCCGATAAGGTCTGGCGCGGAAACTCCGGTATTGAGACCAGCGGCAATCGGGTCATAGCTGGTGTCCTGATCGTTGAAGGTTTGCAGGAAGTAGTTGACGCCTAGCGTGAGGCTGTTTACCAGGCGTGGCGAGAGCACGGAGTTCAACACGACGGAGGTGTTGTGCATTCGGCTGGGCGCGACTTGGAAGAACTCGCTGAACGGGGCGGCAGTGTTGGATAAGGCCGCCTGCACGCCTGTACCGGAGTACCAGCGCACGGAAAGCTGGTGGTCGCTATTGAAGCTGTGATCCACCTTCACGATACCGTTGTAGCTGTCGTAGAGGTTGCTATCGAGGCTGGTGTAGTTGTTGGCCACGGCAGCGCCGGAGCGTGCCCTTTCCGGATAGAAGGACACCAGATTGGCGCTGACGGGATTGACGGTTTGGCCGAACCGCGAAAGAATCTCCTGCCCGCGCGCAAGCCAGGCTGGGGAGAAAGTGGTCACGGGCTGGGAGTTGGCGGCATCAGCCCTTTGAAATTCACCGGTGAGGAAGAAGAAGGTACGATTGTGGCCGTCGTAAAACTTGGGCAGCACAATGGGTCCACCAAGAGAGAATCCGCCCTGGTGATTCCGCACCCGCCGCACCTTTGAACCCACTGGAGCGAAGGGTGAATTCTCAGCCAGTGCTTCGTTGCGGTTGTAGTAGAAAGCGGAACCATGGATGTCATTGGTACCGCTCTTGATGGCCACGTTCACTTGGCCCCCGCCATTACGTCCCACTTCGGCGCCTCCATTGGATTGCAGGCTGAACTGGTCAACTGCCTCCATGGGAAGCACCACACCGGGGATCCCGGACACACCGCCCTGGTTCACAGCGGCGTAGCCCTGAAATGCGTCCACGTTGTCGGCGCCGTCAATCTGCCAGTTATTGCCGCGGCTGCGGCTGCCATTGATGGAGGGTGCATTGCCAGCCCCGACGCCGGGCGACAGCTTAATCATCTGCCGGAAATCGCGGCCGTTGATGGGAATATCGGCGACCGTCTTGGTGCTTACGACGCCGGTGAGCGCGGTAGATTGCACCTCCAACAAGGCAGCCTCGGCTGCCACTTCGACAGTTTCCGAGACCTGAGCCAAGCCCATCGTGAAGTCAATACTGGTTACGCGCGAAACCACCACATCTAGTGTTTGGCTGCGCTGTTGTTGAAAGCCCGGCATGGACACAGTAAGGACGTACTGCCCAAGGGGCATATCGGGAAAGTTGAATTCGCCTGAACCATTAGAAGAAGTGCTGCGACGCAAACCCGTGCCGCTGTTCTCAGCCGTAACCACGGCCCCCTCCAGCACCGCACCCGATGCATCTTTCACCGCACCACGAATCTCGCCGCGGAAGGTCTGGGCTGGCGATAGGCTAACCATCGTCGCAAGCATGAGCAGGCACCAAAGTGAAATCCTGCGTGAATAGAACATAGTTTTGGCTCCCTGAAGCAGATCACTGAATTGGGGTTGCAAGCAGGGCAACAATGCTGACTGCGGAAGGATCAATCCAGCCGCAAGAATTGGGGCGGATGATCGACTTGGCAGGAAAGCAAGAAAAGCTGCGGCAAGGCAAGGAGACCGCGAAATCAAGGCGGGGTGGCGGCGAAGCCACACAGGATTTCCTGTGATCCTGAGGATAGCGCGGGTTGGCGGCGCTGTTTGATCGAATATTTTTATCTGCCCAACAGCAGGGATAGGAGCACCTCCATCCAGCGACCAGTAGGCAAGCAGCGCGGAGATTCGCCGCACGCGCTTGCTTTTCAATCCATAGGCTCCGGAGGCGCTTAGACGATGGCATAGGCACTCGAACTGCGATAGAACTACAAGCGAAGGCAGGTGTCCCATGCGCGCTTCCACCGCTACGGCGTCTCCGCAAACATGTCGAGGGTTAAACATCACTGCCTGTTGGGCAATGCTCAACTTTTCCGGCTCTCCATCAACCAGCAGGCGGCTGGTTGGGATGGCGGTGCTGTCAGCTTTGGTTGCCCTGCTGACAGGCATCAGCGCCGCCCAGCAGACGGATTCTGGCAGCACTACGCGACAAGCAAGCGGCAGTGCAGTAAATCCACAGGTCCTAGCGGTTGATCTGAACCAGATCATCCATCCGGTTAGCGTTGAGATCCTACGCCATGCCATCGATCAGGCCGGTCAGGAAGGCGCCAGTGCGGTGCTGATCCGGCTGAACACACCGGGAGGCCTGATGGAAGCCATGCGCGAATGTGTGGAGTTGATTGTTGCTTCGCCTGTCCCGGTAATCACCTATGTCACCCCAAGCGGGGCGCGCGCCGCCTCAGCGGGATTCTTCTTGTTGCAGGCCGGTGACATTGCGGCGATGGCGCCAGGCACCAATACCGGCGCAGCTTCGCCCGTGCTGCTGGGCCAGGAGATGGACGCCGTCATGCGCAAGAAAGTGGAGGAAGACGCCTCGGCCAGCTTGCGCAGCGTGGTTACCCGCCGCGGACGCAATGCCGCGCTTGCGGAAACCACAGTGCTGCAGGGCAAGGCATTCACGGACGAGGAGGCCTTGCGGGAAAACCTCATCAATCTCATCGCCGCCAGTGAAGCGGCGCTGTTTGAGCAATTGGAAGGACGCACCTACAACGCCTGGAACGGTGAGCAACGCACACTGCATCTGCGTAACGCCGTCGTAACCGCCTATCAGCCCAGTATGCGCGAGAAACTGATGGCCGCCGTCAGCAACCCGAACATTGCGTTTATCCTTACCGTGCTGGGCGCACTGGGCATCTACGTGGAGTTCACCAACCCCGGCCTCATCTTCCCTGGGGTGCTGGGCGCCATCTGCATCCTGGTTGGCCTGTCAGCGCTATCCATCCTGCCCATCAATTGGATGGGAGCGGGCCTTCTGGTATTGGCGATCATCTTTTTTGTGTTGGAAGCCAGCATTAGCTCGCATGGAATTCTGGGCTCTGGTGGGGCCATTGCCATGGCGCTTGGGGCCATCATGCTGGTGGATAGCCCCGTGCCGGAAATGCGGATCGAAACCGGAGTGGCCATTGGGGTTTCGCTTAGCTTCGCCGCCATCACCGTCTTCCTGCTATCGCTGGTGATTCGCGCGGCGCGTAACAAAGTGGCCACGGGAGTGGAAACCCTGCCGGGCCGCGTTGCCATCGCCATGGAAGACCTTAATCCCTCCGGCCGTGTGCGGCTGGACGGGGACTTTTGGAACGCAATCTCATCTGCCCCCGTTGCCAAGGGATCACCGGTCCGCGTCCTGCAGATCAGCGGGCTAACCCTCACTGTGGAGCCCGCGCCCCCCTTTCCCCAAAACCCAGCCTGATGCCAGCCGGCACCAACGCTAACGCAAGGAGCATCCCATGAATCCGTTGTTCATCATCCCGTTGATCGTCGTGCTGTGGATCTTCAGTTGCATCCACATCCTGAACGAGTACGAGCGCGGCGTCATCTTCCGCCTGGGCCGCCTGAACCCCAAACCTGTCGGCCCCGGAATCATTTTCGTGTGGAAACCCATTGACCGCATTGTGAAGCTGTCGCTGCGCGTGGAAACCCTGGATGTTCCCTCACAGGATGTGGTCACCCGAGACAACGTCACCGTGAAGGTGAACGCAGTGCTCTACTTCCGCGTGGTGGACCCAATCCGCGCGGTGGTGGAGGTAGCGAACTTCCTGTACGCCACGTCGCAGCTTGCGCAAACGACGCTCAGGAGCGTACTGGGCGAGGTGGAGCTAGACCAGTTGCTGAGTGAGCGCGAGCAGTTGAACTTGCGTCTCCAACACGTGCTTGACCAGCAAACCGACGCTTGGGGCATTAAGGTGAATATGGTAGAGGTGAAGCAGGTAGACCTGCCAGACCAGATGATCCGCGCAATCGCCAAGCAGGCCGAAGCCGAACGAGATCGTCGAGCGAAGGTGATCCACGCGGAGGGCGAGTTCGGCGCCGCCGCACGGCTTGCCGAGGCTGCAAAGCTCATTCAGCAGGAGCCCGCCGCGCTACAACTTCGTTACTTGCAGACCCTTGTGGAGATCGGCGGCGAGAAGAACTCCACGATCGTCTTCCCCATCCCCGTAGACGTGTTTACCTCGGTCACCAAGATTCTGAAGGAAAAGGCTGGTATAACAGAATAGTTCCCGGAACAAACCGGGAACTGTTTGTTCCGTCCAGGAAGCGTCTATGTCGAAGAGTGACGACGGCCACTACGAACTGGTTCTGGGAAATCGCCAGTTGTTGAGCGGATTTTTTGTGCTCATCATCCTGTTTGCGATATTCCTCACGTTGGGTTACGTGCTGGGACGGAACTCCGTTGTGTTGACGGATACGCCGGAAATGGCCAGCCAACAGGATGCGGAATCCGTGAGTCCGCGCGCCCCTGTACGCAGTGCGATTGCGGATAGCGCCAAGCCTTCCGCAGCGGGTGGGGAGGTGGCGGAGGCCACAACTGCCGGTCAGGCATCCACTTCGGCCACACCAACTTCGGTGGCTACGGTTCCTACGACCTCTACGCCCACGCCACGCAATTCTGTGGATGAGGCGAAGACAGTGACATCAACCCAGCCCGGTCCAGTGGCCACGGACAAGCCAGCACCTCCCACTGAGGCGCAGAAGATCCTGGATAGCCGGGTGCGCGTGATTACGCCACGAAAGGGCGACACATTTGTGCAGGTGGCCGCCATTGGCCGGGCGGAGGCGGAGTTGATGGCGGGTCAACTGCAACGCCGTGGCTATCGGGTGTTTATCACTGAGGTCCCCGGGCGGGATCTCTTCCGCGTTCTCGTGGGGCCATTTGAAACTCCGGCGAAGCTGACGGAGACCAAGGCCAAACTTGCCGCCGAAGGCATTGAGAGCATCGTGCAGCGCTATCAGTAAACAGCGGGCCGTCATGCCAACGGCAGCGTCAACAGGAATGGCTCCTTCCCGAAATGCTGTCGTGCCACCTTCCACGAAGACGGTCCCCCCTCTCCATGCCAGCTTCGGCTGGACATTCGCCGGAAACGCCACCTACGCTGCCGGGCAGTGGGCCATCCTCAGCCTCTTCGCCAAGCTGGGCGGATCCACCATGTTGGGCGAGTATGCGCTGGCTCTTGCGCTAACCGCACCGCTCGCGATGCTTTCGCATCTCAACCTGCGCAGCGTACTGGCTACGGATGCTGCACATCGGCACCCCTTCCGGCACTATCTGGATGTGCGCGCTGCGGTAAGTGCAGCCGCCCTTGCCGCGATGGGCGTCGTTGCGTGGATTTCGTCGGATACCGCCACGTTTGCATTCGTTGTCTTCTTCACCGGTGCCAGCCAAGTGGCTGAAACCTTCAGCGATCTCTACTATGGCGCAATGCAGCGGCGCGAGCATATGCACCGGGTTGGACAGTCAATGATCGTCCGTACCGCGGTTTCTTTGGTGGCCGTGGGGCTGGTGCTGCAGGCAACCGGGAACCTGTTGTACTCCGTAGCCACCCTAGCCGCCGCACGGGTAGCGGTGTTCCTGCTGATGGATACGCGCGCCGTTCCGCCAGGGCACGAATTAGCAGCCTTGCAAGGAGACGTCACACCTGGGGAACACTCGCGCCGCACCATCCTCCGCCAGGCGCTGCCGCTGGGACTCATCCTGATGCTGATTTCCTTGAACACCCACCTTCCACGCTATGCGGTGCAGCACTCGCTGGGCACGGCGGACCTGGGTGGTTTCGCCGCCGTAGTGACGCTGATTACCGTGGGATCCACGCTGATGAATGCCATGGGCCAAAGTGCCACAGCCAGATTGGCGCGCAGTATCCAGGCCGGGGATCACGCTGCCTTCCGCGCCCTGCTGGGCCGTATCGTCTGCTTGGCGGTCGCTCTTGGGCTGCTAGCGATCAGCGCTGCACACATGCTGGGCGGATGGCTGCTGCAGTTCCTATACCGGCCGGAGTTCGCCGCTTACCAGCCTCTGCTGGTGGCCGCAATGGCGGCAGGCACTCTCAGCTATGTCGCCGTTGCCCTTGGCTATGGCGTTACCAGCGCCCGCATCTTCGACGCCCAACTGCCGCTGTTTGCTGCTTCGGCGGCTGTGTGCGGGCTGGCCAGTTGGCTGCTGGTTCCGCGCTGGGGTCTTTTGGGTGCGGTGGCCGCGATGGCAATGGCCACCCTGCCGCAGATTGCCGGACAGTTCTTCCTGTTGCGCCGCGTGATGCGTGCGCGGGAGGTGGCCGCTTGATCTCCACCCTGCCGCATCACGCACCCTCCCCGGCGCAGCGCCTCGCGGAAAACGCGACACTTGCCCTGCTTTGCTTTTTCGTATTCACCATCCCCTGGGAAAAGGGTGTCTATCTGGGTACGCTGGGCACCATCGCTAAAGCCAGCGGACTTGCCGCGTTTACCGCTGGATTGGTGGCGGTTACGCTGCGCCGCGGCATCGCTCCTCCGCCGTTTGCGCTCCCTGTGGCAGCACTGTTCGTCGCATGGTCAGCGGCCACCTGGCTGTGGTCGCTGGATCCTCAGGCCACCGTCACCCGCGTAGGAACCTTTGTGCAATTGCTTGGCATGCTCGGGCTGATTATTGAGTTTGCGCCCTCGGCATTCCGGCAGCGTCTGCTGATGCAGGCCTATCTGGCAGGGGCAGTAACAGGCGCGGCCATCACCTTTGTCCGCTACGCCGGGAATCTGCAGACTTACTACAAGCGCTACGCGGCGACGGGATTTGACCCCAACACCTTCGGCCTGATCCTGGCACTGGCCATACCACTGGCCATCTATCTGGCAGTTTCCGCGAAATCCGCCATGCGCTGGCTTTATTATGTGGCAGCTCTGATGGTGCTGGCCGCGCTGTTGCTAACCGGTTCGCGCGCCGCCTTTCTTGCCGCGCTTCTAGGGTTCGCCTTCCCCTTGCTGTGCTGGCGCGCCCTTGCGTTCAGCCACCGGCTGGCCGCGTCCGTCCTCCTCGCGCTGCTTCTGCTTAGCCTTGCGCCCATCGCGCCTTCGCCCTCGCGGGACCGCCTTGCCACCATCCCTGGAGAACTCGCCACCGGTACCTTGAACTCGCGCAAAGTCCTCTGGAAGGGCGGCATTTTGCAGTGGGTTGATCGGCCACTGCAGGGCGTCGGATCCGGCGCATACCCTGCCGCCATCACCGGATGGTTGAACCGCCCCAGCGTGCCAGGATTCGTGCCTGTGGCGCACAACACCTTTCTCTCTGTTCTGGTGGAATGCGGACTCATCGGTTTCGCCTTCTTTAGCTTGCTGCTGTTGACGTTGATGGCCGGCATCTGGATGATGCCAAGCATGGAGCGTGCCCTGTGGGCCGTGATGTTACTGGTATGGGCCGCGGGTGTCTCTACCCTCACCTGGGAGCAGCACAAGGCCACCTGGCTGCTCTTCGGACTCATCACCGCCACAGCCTCCAGCGCTTGGTGGAGGAGGCCACCGGCATGAACCTCAGCGTGCTGGAAGTGCTGCCCACCCTCAAGCGTGCGGGTGCTGAGCGCGTGGCCGTGTCGCTGGCCACAGGCCTGCGTGCGCATGGTTGCGACACCCATCTGGTTTCGCTGTACGATGCCTTTCCCGGTGGCTTCGAGGAAGCTCTGGGAACAGCCGCTGTGCCGGTGCACCATCTCAGCAAGCGCCGCGGGCTGGACCTGCGCATGGTCCCGCGCCTCCGCGCGATATTCGCGCAAACTCGGCCCGCTATCATCCACACTCACTCTTACCTGCTTCGCTATGTGCTGCCCGCATGGCAAGCCTGGCCCGGCGCGCGCATCGTCCATACAGTGCACAACGTGGCCTTGCGGGAAGTGGATCTGCTGGGCCGTCTCATCCACCGTTGGGCCTTCCACAAAGGCGTAGTTCCCGTGGCGGTGGGCGAGGAGGTTGCGGACAGCTTTCAGCAGGTCTATGGCCGCCCGGTGGCCACTACCATCCCCAACGGCATTGAGTTGGAGTGCGCTTCCCAACCGGGTCAAGGCCAAGCATGGCGTCAGCGTCATGGCTTTGATCAATCAGACAGGCTTGCCGTTTGTGTCGCGCGGCTTGAGCCGCAGAAGAACCACACGGGCCTCGTCGAAGCCTTTCACCAGGCATTCCCGGCAAACTCCTCGTGGCGGTTGCTGCTGATAGGCGATGGCAGCCTCCGCCCCCAGTTGGAGTCGCAGATCGCCGCACTTGGCCTGCAACAGCGTGTCCACCTGCTGGGGCTGCAACCGGAAGTGGCCGCCGTGTTGGCTGCGGCTGACCTCTTCGTGCTGGCCAGCCAGTGGGAAGGCGCACCCCTTGCCATCATGGAGGCCTTAGCCGCCGGAGTACCCGTAGTTGCGACTAGCGTGGGCGGATTGCCGAATCTGGTTAGGCATGGCGAGGATGGCCTGCTGGTTCCACCCGATCATCCCGGCGCGCTTGCCGGCGCCATTCGATCCCTGGCCACCGACGACGCGCGACGTCAGGCCATGGGCCATGCGGCCAGCCAACACGCTCCCCGCTTTGGCTCGGAGTCGATGGTGGCAGCCTACGCCCGCCTCTTCCACCAACTCGCCGGGGGTAGCACATGAGCGCCACAACCGCCGCGGAAAAGCCCCCCGTGCTGTTGCTGTGTACTCATCTCGCGATGGGCGGCGCAGAATCGCAAGTGGCTCTGCTGGCCCGTCACCTGCACCAGCGAGGATGGCCCGTCACCGTGGCGTCACTGCGTACGCCCACCGCCTTTGCGGGACAACTACAGGCGGAAGGCATCGCTGTCCACTGCTTGGAGATGACACCCGGCAGGTCGAATGTCATCGGCTTGTTCCGTTTTGCCCGCCTGTTGCGCACGCTGCGGCCGGCTATCGTCCACGCGCACCTTTTCCACGCAAATCTGCTGGCGCGTCTGGCGCGGTTACTATGCCCTGTGGCCGTGGTCATCAGCACCATCCACAGCCTTGCCGAAAGCAGCCAGCATTCCGCTGGCATCCGTTGGCGAGACGCGCTCTACCGCATCACGGATTGGTATAGCGATGCCACCGTCTGCGTCAGCGAGGCCGTGGCCGCGCGCCACCTCCAGGCACACGCCATTTCGAGGCGAAAGTCTCACGTGATTCTGAACGCCGCGGATCCCCAGCGCTTCCACCCCGGTCCTTCGCTACGCGAAAGCACTCGCACCGCCCTTGGCCTGGGTGCGGCGTTCACCTTCCTCGCAGTGGGCCGGTTGATGTGGAAGAAGGATTACCCCACACTGTTCCGCGCCATGGCCCGGTCACCCCAGGCCACCCTGTTGGTGGCTGGCGACGGCCCGCAGCGCGGAGAACTGGAAGATCTCGCCGCGGAACTCTCCCTGGATGTCCGTTTCCTGGGTGCGCGGGACGATGTCCCCGCCCTGATGCAGGCCGCTGACGCATTTGTCCTTTCCTCAGTGGTGGAGGGGCTTCCCGTTGTGCTGTTGGAAGCTGCGCTTTGCGGTCTTCCCTGTATCGCCACGGACGTGGGAGGCGTACGAGAAACCCTGTGCCCCGCTGCCCATGCCTATCTGACGCCACATTCCAACCCGGACGCCCTGGCTGCCAACATGCACCGCTTGATGGCACTGCCCGCCACGGAGCGCGCCTCTTTGGGCGAAGCGGCCCGCGCGGACGCTCTCACTCGCTTCTCTGTCCAGGAAATCACGACACAATGGGAGCAGCTGTATGCGGCCCTCCTGCAGCGTGCCGCCAGCCGTTTCGAACGCTGAACACCCAATCCGCAATGGACGTCACCAACCGCTTCGTGCTCGATTTCGCCCGCCGCTTTGCTGGACAGCATCCCGGTGCCCCCGTGCTGGACTATGGCTGCGGCGCGGGCCGTTTGGTGCAGGCTGGCCTGGAAGCAGGCATCCAAATTCAAGGGGCAGACGTCTTCTATGCCGGTTCCAACGCGAAGGCCGACGCCTATGCGTCCGGACTGCTTGGCAGTTCAGTCCATGAAATTGTGGACGGCCGTCTGCCCTTCCCTGATGGACACTTCCACCTCATCGTGAACAACCAAGTGATGGAGCACGTGGTGGACCTGCCGACGGTACTTGCCGAGATCGATCGTGTCCTCGCCCCCGGCGGTCAGGTGCTTAGCCTCTTCCCTTCCCGCGATGTCCTTCGCGAGGGTCATATCGGGATCCCCCTTTCCCACCGCTTCCCTCGCGGCTCAAGGCTGCGTTTACACTACACCTGGGCGCTTCGGCGCTTGGGCCTTGGTTATCACAAGCACGAATCTCCCACGCCTCGGCAGTGGGCCGTCGATAAGCTTGCCTGGATTGACGCCTATACCGTTTATCGGTCCCGCCGCGAGATCCTGGCCGCCTACTCCCGGCACTTCACCAGCGAGCTGCGCGAGATTGACTATATTCGTTACCGTTTGCTCGCCCGCCCCGGGCGCGCCTGGGCGCTGCCATTGCTGCGCCTGCCGCTGGCTACCCAATTCGCGGAGGCCCTGTTCCGTAAGCTCGCCTTTCTGGTGATCCTCTCCCACAAGACGGATAATGGGGCCACCACTCCCGGATCCCGCGCATGAAGATCGCCTACATCATCACAAGAGGCGACGCCGTGGGCGGCGCCAGCATCCACGTCAGAGACCTTGCGCTGGCCATGCGCCAGCGCGGCCACGACGTCGTCATCTTCCTGGGCAGCACCGGCCCCGTCACCCAACAACTGGAGGCGGCCGGTATCGCATTCCAGCCCCTGCGTCATCTCCAACGCGCCATCCATCCCTGGAGGGATATCAACGCCTTGGGCGAACTCACAGGCGCGCTGCGCACCTTTCAGCCGGACCTCGTTTCTACCCATACGGCCAAGGCCGGCCTGGTGGGTCGCGCGGCATGCCAGCGCCTGCGTATACCGGCAATCTACACGCCGCACGGCCTCAGCATTGGCAACCGCATCTCGCCCCTTGCCGGCCCGCTGTTCGCCGCCATTGAGCGCTTGGCCGCCTGCTGGAGCGCCGCCATTGTTTGCGTCTGCGAACAGGAAAGGCAGCTTGCCCTGGATCACCGCATCGCCCCGCCATCCCTGCTGCGCGTCATCCATAACGGGATGCCCGACGTTGGCCCGCAGCTTCTGGCGAACCCATCCCAGCAGCCGGCCCGAATTTGCAGCGTCGCGCGCATGGAGGCTCCCAAGGACCACGTCACATTGCTAAACGCCCTCGCGTTATTGCAGGATCTCCAATGGGAATGCGACCTGGTGGGCAACGGCCCCCTCCTGGGCAGCCTGCAATCCCTCGCTACCTCGCTGGGAATAGCACCACGCATCCATTTCCTCGGCTATCTGCCTGACCCAGCCCCCGTACTTGCAGCTTCCCAACTCTTCGTCCTCAGCACCCGCTCAGAAGCCTTCCCCCGCAGCATTCTCGAGGCGATGCGCGCCGGGCTGCCCGTAGTGGCTTCCGATGTGGGAGGCGTGCCGGAAGCGGTCACCGATGGAGAAACGGGTCTCCTCTTTCCGCCCGCCGACGCGACGGCACTGTCCCTTCATCTGCGCTCCCTGATAGAAAATCCATCCCTCCGGCAACGATTTGGCGCACGCGGGCGTCATAGCTACAGCGAGCGCTTCCGATCGGAGACAATGATAGAGACCACGGAAGCGCTGTACCGGGAAATTCTCTCCCGGGCCGCTGCCGGGTGAGCTGGGATCATGGCAAGCAGATTGATTGACGTCGTTCAAGAGGTGAAGGCCGCTCCGATGCGCGCCGGCACGCTTCCCTTGCTCCCTGCCTGGGATGCAGCGATGCAGCCGCGCTCCCCTCGGCTTAAACGCCTCTTCGACATCGCCTCCGCCTGCTTCTTCATCCCGCTGGTGCTGCCCTTGGGACTGCTGATTGCCGCCGCCATTCGGCTGGAAAGCCCCGGCCCTGTGTTGTTCCAGCACACCCGCATCGGCAAGGGGAACCGCCGCTTCACTCTCTGGAAGTTCCGTTCCATGCTGCAGAACAGTGAGCAGCACCTACAGCAATACCTCAGTCAGCACCCCGAAATGCAGACGGAGTGGAACGCCACCCATAAGCTGAAGGACGACCCTCGCGTCACCCGCGTTGGCCGCTTCCTGCGCCGCACCAGCCTGGATGAACTACCCCAGTTCTGGAACGTTCTCACAGGGGACATGAGCCTCATCGGTCCGCGCCCAATCGTGGATGCCGAAGTGCCGAAGTATGGCCTTTCAGGCTTCCGGGTCTACACTCGGGTACGGCCAGGCCTTACTGGACTCTGGCAGGTTTCCGGCCGCAGTGACACCAGCTACGGCCGCCGCGTGGAGTTAGACACCCGCTACATCCGAGAATGGTCCATTGCCCTTGACCTGCGAATCATCTGGAAAACCATCGGCGTCATTCTGCGGGCCAACGGCGCATATTAGCCCACGCTGAAGCCGTCAGCCCGCCTTCCCACTGCTCCGCAAGCGCTCCAATAGTGGCTCATCCACCTTAGCCTTCACGGTCCGCCGGTCAAGCCCTAGTCGCTGTGCCGCTGCTTCATAGCTGCCTAACCTTGCATAGGCCAGCGTGCAGTAACGCCGCAGCAGATCCTCAGCGCTTAAAGCCGCCACCCGCGCCTCGGCGAACAGGTCCTCGTCCGCTTTCACGGTCCCGCTACGCACCGGGACGTACTGCCGGCGCACCATCACATTGCGCACGCACTGCTCCAGTTCCCGGTAGTTGCCGGGCCAGCCATAGTCAGCAGGCAGATGTTCCTCAATCCATTGCGTGGTCTGCACGGCAACCCCAGGCCCTTCCTCCCCAGCCACCCGGCGCGCCAGGAACTGCACCAGGTCCCGCAGCACTACCGGCGACTCCGCAATCTGCTGGCGCAAGGAGGGCGTCTGGATCAAGTCAGAACACATGCGGTAGTAAAGATCCTCGCGGAAGCGCCCAGCCCGGATTTCACCCGCCAGATCCCGGTTGGTGGCCGCTAGTAGTTTGCCCACGAACTTTCGCGATACCGTATCTCCCACCGGGGTGAAGCTGCGACCCTCAATCACCCGCAGCAGCTTCACCTGAATCTCCGGGGCCAGTTCGCCAATCTCGTCCAGAAATACCGCCCCCAGTGCGGGGCATGCCTCCAGCCATCCCTTTCGGTCCTGCAGCGCCCCGGTGAAGGAGCCGCGCCGGTGCCCGAACAACTCACTTTCCACCAGCGTGCCGCTTAAGGCCGCAATATTCACGGGATGGAAATGCGCCGCCGGATCGTCCACAAACTGCATCGCGCGCTCGTCAAACGGCACATACCGCGATAGCGCAATCGCCCGCGCCACCAATTCCTTGCCCGTGCCCGATGGCCCCGTAATGAACGTCACCAGGTCGCCCATGCGTGCATACAGACTGCGCCGATATCGTTGCAGGTCATGGGTAAACACGCTTTGCCACACCGCCGCTCGCAAGCGCGCCGCCGGAGCTGAGTTGCCAATGATGTTCTCGAAGATCCAATGAAAGGCCCGCACCAGCTGGTAAAACAGTGCGAACATGTGCGGCGCACTGTGCAGGCTCAAACTACCGCCCTCGGGCCAATCCATCAACCCGCCCCGGTCGCGCTCAAACTCCCGGTAGAGGCTCCATCGTGCCCTCCCCGCCGCACCCTCCCCAAATGCAGCTTCGGCCATGCGCGGGTATATCCGGTGATACAGCGCGTACAGCACCGCCCCCTCGTACAAGGCTGACTCCTCCTCCCGTAACTGGCCACGCCCCCGCAGAACCGCCGCGCGCAGCTCCGGCAGCATCTCCTCCAGACGTCCGCAGATTCGCCATGCATTCGAGCGCAGCTTTGCCGGATCGTCTACCTGCAGGCTCCACGTTGCACCCTGGTCCTCGTAGTCTGCCCCTAGCGCCGCCGCCTCCGCCTCCGCTAGCTCAGGCAGGAATGGGTTCGCCAGCGCCACCCGGTTCACCGCCTCCAGGGATGCACGCTGCCCGCGATTGAATACAGCCATGCTCTCGATTGTACATCTCATGCACACTCATGTACTTTCAATGCGTATCGAATTCCGTACTATGTCCTCTCCCATTTCCCCGAAAAAACGGGTATGATACGAAAATTCAGCAGCTTAGCCCGTACTTCGCGCAATGGCGTATCGATTGCCAGTGGGAGTGTGAATAACCAACATGAACAACACTATCCATCACCCCCAACCCATCAACGCCCAGGGCACCTATCTTGGATTGCTGCGCGAGAAGGGCTTCACCAACTTCCTGCTCACCCAGTTTCTGGGGGCCTGGAATGACAACGCCTACAAGATCACCGTTAGCCTGCTGACGGTGATGTTGATTGCCGACCCTCGCCAGAACAGCGCCTACATTGCCACAGCGGGCCTGCTGTTCGTGCTGCCCTTTGTGCTGTTTTCCGGCTACGCGGGCCAACTGGCTGACCGTTTTAGCAAGCGCAGCGTGCTTATCGTCACCAAGCTGCTGGAAATGCCCGCGATGCTACTGGGCCTGTGGGCCTTCCACGTCAATAGCCCGGACTGGATGCTGCTGGTGGTGTTCGTGATGGCACTGCAGTCCACCTTTTTCGGCCCCGCCAAATACGGCATCCTGCCTGAACTACTGCCAGAGAAGGAGCTCTCGCGCGCCAACGGCCTGCTGGAGATGAGCACCTTCGTGGCCATCATCCTGGGAACCACCGCCGCTGGATTCCTGTTTCAATTCTGGGGCGCCACCACCTGGAAGATCGCCTTTGTGTTGATTACCGTGGCGGCCCTGGGTAGCCTCACCAGCTTTGGTATCGGTATTGTCCCTAGCCCCGTGCGTCCCGCACCGTTCAGTTGGAATCCCGTACGCGAAGTGATGCTAGGCACCCGCACCGTAATGGCGGATCGTACCCTGCTGCTCACCATCACGGGCATCTCCTTTTTCTGGTTCCTGGGCGCACTCTTCCAGATGGACCTGCTTCTGTTCGCCAAGCAGTCCATGAACCTCAGTGATTCCGGCGCAGGCATCTTGGTGGCGGGCCTGGCCGTGGGCATCGGCGCTGGTAGCTTGCTGGCCGGCCGCGTCTCCGGGGACCACATCGAACTCGGTTTGGTGGTTCCAGGCTGTCTGGGCATGGGATTAAGCGCGCTGGCAGTCGTCCTGGCCGCGCCCCACTTCGGCTTCACCATGTTCGCGCTGGTCACCATGGGCGCCTTCGGCGGGCTGTTCATCGTCCCTCTCAACGCCCTCCTCCAACACCGCCCGGCGGCAGGCGAAAAGGGCCGCATCATGGGCGTGAACAACTTCTTCAACGCGATCGCCATGCTGCTGGCCTCGGGCGCGTTATGGTTACTCACCAGCCTGCTGGGATGGTCGCCTGACGCCGTCATTATCGTGGCCGCCCTGTTCACCATCGCCAGCACGCTGGTGGTGCTTTGGTACACGCCGGAGGACGCCCTTCGCCTCGTGCTGGGCAGCCTGCTGCGCTTGGTTTACTCTTTCCGCGTCACTGGCGCCAGCGCGGTTCCTGCCCGCGGACCCGCCCTAATCATCGCCAACCACGTCAGCTTCATTGACGGCTTCCTCATTGGCGCCTGCCTTCCCCGCATCGCCCGCTTCCTCATCATGGACTCCTACTACAAGAAGTTCCGCTGGCTGTTGGCCCCCATCGGTGCGATTCCCGTGCCGCTGGGCCGCAAGGCCGTCATCGAATCCATCACCGCCGCACGCGAGGCTCTTTCCCGCGGCGAACTGGTGTGCATCTTCCCGGAAGGCTCCCTCACCCGCACCGGCAACGTCCACCGCTTCCAGCGCGGCATGGAGCGCATCCTGGAAGGCTTCGACGTCCCGGTGATTCCCGTCCATCTCAACGGCGTCTGGGGCAGCACTTTTAGCCATGGGTCAAATGGCCGCCCCGTCTTCAAGCGTGGATACCTTCGACGGCCCATCCAGGTCACCTTCGGCAAGGCCCTCCCCGCCTCCACCACGGCCGAGGCTGCCCGCCAGCACGTGCTGGAACTGGGTTCACAGGCGATGGCCGCCGCACCGCGTGTCAACACCACCATTGCCGCCCGCTTCGTCGGTAACGCCCGTCGCTACTGGAGCCGAAAGGCACTTCAGGACACCTCCGGCAAGGACCTCAGCTATGGCCGCTGCCTCGTCGCGTCCGTGATGTTCGCCGGCTGGCTGCGCCGCCAGCGCCCAGCCGAAGAGCGTATTGGCCTGTTGCTGCCCGCCTCAGTGGGTGGAGCGCTGGCCAACCTGGGCACACTGCTTGCGGGCAAGGTTCCTGTCAACCTGAACTTTACAGCGGGCCCGGAAGCCATCAGGTCCGCCTGTGCTCAATGTGGCATCCAAACCGTTCTCACCTCGAAGCAATTCGTCAAAAAGGCGAAGCTGGAGGAGCCGGATGGCGCGGTGTATCTCGAAGATCTGATGGGCACCTTCGGCACCGTCACAAAACTCCGCGCGATGCTGATGGCGCGCCTGCTGCCCCATCGCTGGCTACTGTCCACCCTTGGCGCCAGTACGGCCAAGCCAGGAGACGTAGCCACCATCATCTTTTCCAGCGGCAGCAGTGGCGAGCCCAAGGGTGTGATGCTCTCCCACCGCGGCATCCTTGCCAACGTCGAAGGCGCGCAACAGCTATTCCACATTGAGGACCATGACGCCATCGCCGGCATCCTGCCCCTCTTCCACTCCTTCGGCTTTGCCTACACCCTCTGCTTTCCGCTGATGGTGGGCGCGCGTGTGGCTTACCATCCCAACCCCCTCGACGCCAAGGCCATCGGCGACCTCGTCCAGCGCTTCCGCGTCACCATGCTGCTGGCCACGCCCACCTTCTTGCGCAACTACCTTCGCGTTTGTACGCCGGAACAGTTCGCCACCCTGCGCCTGGTAATCACCGGCGCGGAAAAGATGCCCGCCCAGCTGTACCAGGACTTCGTCGCCCGCTACGGCGTGCCCGCCTACGAAGGCTACGGTGCCACGGAAATGTCGCCCGTCATCTCAGTGAATGCGCCCAACGCGGAACATCCCATCTGGCCCCAAACCGGCAGCAAGCCCGGCACCGTGGGCCAACCCATGCCGGGCGTTACCATCCAGGTGGTTGATCCGGAAACGTTCGCGCCAATTCCCACCGGTCAGCAGGGCCTTATCCTGGCTGGCGGACCTTCCCGCATGTTGGGTTATTGGAACCAACCCCAGCGGACCCAGGATGCGCTCCGCGACGGCTGGTATGTCACCGGAGACATCGGCACTCTGGACGCCGATGGCTTCCTCACCCTCACTGACCGCCTCAGCCGCTTCAGCAAGATCGCCGGAGAGATGGTGCCTCTGATTCGTGTGGAGGAGGCGGTCCGCGAAGCCACCGGCCTGGAAACCTGCCTCGTGGTGGCCCTGCCCGATGCCCAGAAGGGCGAGCGCCTCGTCCTGCTGCACACAAACGGTGAACAGGATTCCAAGCAACTCAATCGCGCTCTCGCCGCCAGTTCCATCCCCCGCCTTTGGATCCCCAAGGCGGAAAGCATCCACCAAGTGCCCGAGCTTCCCCTGCTGCCCACCGGCAAATTGGACCTGCAACGCGCCAAGGCCATGGCCATGGAACTGGAAGCCGCGCGCGACGCTGCGCCCGCCCCGGCCAGCGCAGCTCAGGACTAACAATGGCATCCCGAAGTATCCTGGAGTTCCTTAGCTGATGAAGCCCGAAGCAGACCACCCGATGCCCACGGGGCCGTCAAACACGTGGAGCCGGATTGAGCAGGTCTACGAGGAAGCCCTCGGCCTGCCGGTGGCGGAGCGCGCCGCTTGGGTGAGCGCCCAGTGCGCTGCACAGCCCTCCGTCCGAGACGAGGTGCTGGCCATGTTGAAAGCGCAGGAACGGGTGGGGGAATTCCTGCAGGCGCCTCTGTTGGACTTCACCGGCCAATCCTTTGGGCCTTACACTGCCGTGGAGGAAGTCGGGCGTGGGGGCATGAGTATCGTCTACCGCGGCCAGCGCACCGACGGTGACTTCGACAAGCAGGTGGCCATCAAGGTCATCCTGGTGCAAACCACGGACGATCTGCGGCGTAGCGAAACCCAGATTCTCGCCGGTCTTGAGCATCCTCACATCGCACGCCTGCTGGACGCCGGCAGCACGGAACTGGGCTTCCGCTACCTGCTGATGGAGTTCGTGGAGGGCAAACCCCTCACCGCCTATTGCCAGGAGCGTCCGGATCGGGAGAAGCTGCAATTGTTCCTGGCCGTTTGCGAGGCCGTCCACTTTGCGCACCGTGCGCTGGTGGTGCATCGCGACCTGAAGCCAGACAACATCTTCGTTACTCTCAATGGCCAGGTGAA
This sequence comes from Bryobacteraceae bacterium, assembly GCA_036821995.1. Classification (GTDB taxonomy): domain Bacteria; phylum Acidobacteriota; class Terriglobia; order Bryobacterales; family Bryobacteraceae; genus JACTMJ01. Next base: position 22,365 of record DAISIM010000032.1, on the reverse strand, counting down.
GCTGCTGGACTTCGGAATCGCCAAGATGCTGGACCCCACTACCGGCGGCGATCAGACCCAGGGCGTGCGGGCCTTCAGCCCTAACTACGCAAGCCCTGAGCAGTTGCTGGGTCAGCCGGTCACCACCTCGGCCGACGTTTATTCCCTCGGCGTCGTTCTGTGCGACCTCCTCGGTGGCCGCCCGCCACGCCTGCTCACGGGCCTAAGCATGGAGGAAATGGTGGACACCGCCCGCAAGGCCGTCCGCGACCTGCCGCTTCAGGGCGACCTCGCCGCGATCGCGGGCAAGGCCCTACGCACGGATCCGGCTGATCGCTATGAGTCCGCTGCCGCCCTCGCCCGCGACATCCAGCGCTATCTCAGCGGGCTGCCCATTGAAGCCCGCGAACCCACGTGGAGCTATCGCGCCGCTAAGTTCATCCGGCGGCACCGCTACTCCGTTACCGCCGCCACACTGGCCACGCTCAGCCTTGTCGCCGCCCTCGGCGTTGCCCTCTGGCAGACGCGTAGAGCAGATCAGCGCTTCAACGAGGTCCGCGAACTCGCGCGCGCCATGATGTTCGAAGTCCACGACGAAATCCGTTTCCTTCCCGGCTCGCTGGACGCACGCAAGGGAATCGTCGATCGCAGCGTGCGCTATCTCGATGCTTTGGCCACGGACACGTGGGCCAGTGATGAGGTGCGGCTGGACCTCGCCCAGGGCTACCTGCGCCTCTCCGACATTGAGGGCAGAGACCTTGGTGGAGCAAGCCTCGGCCGGTCAGAAGATGCACTTGCTCACGCCTTGCGCGCGGTGGAGATCGCCCGGCCATTGGCTAGCGCTGGCCGCCAGCGCATCCCGGCAACCCTGGCTCTGGTGGAGGCGCTTAGTTCCGCTTCTAGCGCCTACGTTACGCGCGGTGACGTTCCCAACGCGCTTGCCCTTGCCAAAGAGGCAGTCCCTTGGGCGGAACGCCTCGCGCAGGCGGAACCACAGCAACCTGAACACCAGGAGCGGTTGGCATCCATCGCTCGACAACTGGCCGATGTCTACAGCCGCAGTGAGTCTCGCGACAAGGCGCTTCCGCTCTTCCTGCGCGCGCTGGAGATTCGCGAGAGGTTGCTACGCCAGTTTCCTGATGATGATATCCGTCAGAGGCGGGTGGCGGAAAGCCACCAATGGCTGTCTACTGAATACTGGTGGATGAAAGATTATGAACGCTCTGAACAGCACGCGCGCGATGCCCTACGCATCCACGAGGCCCGCTACGCCCGGAATCCCAGGGCCGCAAGGGTGAACGTGGCGGGCACCGCACTCTCCTTGGCCCTCAACCTCATGCGCGCGAAACGTTACGAGGAAGCCGTGGACCTGCTGCAGAGAGCGCTTGCGCTCCGCAGGGAAACCGCGGCGGAGGATCCAATGAATGCCGTGGCCGCGTTACGCGTTGCCTCATCGTTAAATCGCCTGGGGATTGCCTATCGCGAATGGGGACGGCTGCCCGAAGCAACCCAGTTCGGTGAGGAGGCTCTTGCCGAAGCCACCAAAGTATGGCAACGCGACCGCAAGAACACCTACGCCGCCGGGGAGGCGATCTTCGCCAAGTCCGACCTCGCACTTACTTACCGCGCAGCCGCGCGCCTTCCGAAAGCTTGCGCCCTCGCCCAGGAAACTACAGGTTTGTTGGGGGAAGTCCCTGAAAGGCACCCCGCGCGCGGGGTGGCCGGAAAAATGGAGAAGATCCTGGAGGATTGTCCGTGATCAGCGTCACGGTGATCCTCTAACTTTCAGCAGGTGCCTGGCCTTCGTTGGATAGCCGCGCAAACAACCAAGTCCGGGCAAACTCCCAGTCTCGCTTGGCCGTGATCTCCGCAATTTCCAGTGCCTCGGCAATCTCGCTAAACGTGAGTCCTCCAAAAAATCGCATCTCTACCACCCGCGCTTTCCGCTCGTCCTTCTCAGCCAGAACGCTCAGGGCTCGGTCCAGCTCAATCACGCTTTCGATGGGAAGACTGGGGCCGGCATGCTCCAGATTCGGACTCCAGGTGACGCGGCGGCGGTTGCCTACGCGTTTTTCGGCCATCCTTGCCCGGATGGCGTCAATCAGCACCATGCGCATCGTACGTGAAGCCAGCGCCAGAAAGTGCGTACGGCTTTTCCAACCCCGGTCGTGCAGGCGCAGCCATGCCTCGTGGACCAGCTGCGTGGGCTGAATGCTGGCTTCCGCGGACGACCGGCTAAGGTGGATGGCTGCGATCTTCTGCAACTCGCGGTAGATCTCAGTAGACTCCGGGCTTTGCAGCATTTCTACATTGTACCGTGCAGATCCGGAGTGACTTCGGCTATGGGGTGCCTTCCAATTGAGAGCCGCCAAGTCTACATCGGGCTGGCCCACAGGATTCCGCCAAACACCAGCCAAGCCAGCAGGTAGGTCCAAACGAGGTTGAAGCCCTGCGCCCCCAGGAACGCGAAGAAGGGTCTGCCCTCCTCCATCCTCAAGAACTCGCGGAAATTGGTCTCCAGGCCGATACAGACGAACGCGATCGAAAACCACATCGTGCGTAGCCCGCTCACCACCTTTTTCGTATCGCCAATGATGCTGTCACCAAGCAGGAACGAAAATACGAGCGACGCCACCATGAAGCCAAGCACGAACTTCGGGAAGCGCTCCCAAATCACGCCAGCGGTGGGGCGCTCCCCTCCATTCTTGTTACGCAAGGTCCACCACAAGCTAAGCGCAAACGCGGCAAATCCAATCAGCACATTCTGCGAGAACTTCACGATGGTGCCCACCTTCATCGCGTTCTCGCTGATCAGGGCGGCCGCAGCCACCACCGAGCCGGTTGTATCCAAGGTCCCGCCCATCCAGGCCCCGGCCACCGCGTCCGGCATCTCCAGCGCACGGGCAATCCATGGCTGGATGATGATCATCGGCGCGGCCACAATCAGCACGATGGATGTCACATAACTCAGCTTCTTCTTGTCACCCTGAATGGCCCCGCAAGTGGCGATGGCCGCTGACACTCCGCAAATCGAAACCGCGCTGGCCAACATCACTGAGAATTCATCATCCAGCCGGAAGCGCTTGCAAATCCAAAAACCCACATACCAAACCACCACCACCACGGCCACTGACTGCACCACGCCCAACGCCCCAGCCTGCATGATCTCGCCAAACAGGATAGTCGCACCCATCATTACGAGGCCGGTCTTAATGAAGTACTCGGTGCGCACTGCATGCATCAGCCACGCGGGCGTACCCACGGTATTGCTAATCAGCAGTCCCAGCAGCAGCGAGAAAATCACATACTCGATGCCCCAGTAGCTGGCCATGCTGTTCCCGGCTAACCACTGCGCCAGCACCGACAGCGCGAACACCACCGGGAATCCGACCGCCAGCTTCATCAGCGAAGTCCGTTGTAGCACCGCTCCAGCGAGTGCAAACACCAGCATCACTACCCCTATCCCCAGCCAGGCAACCAGGTTCCCCGGCGCGAAAACCGTCGAGATTTCCCCAACTCCCGCCCACTTCAGTGAGGGCAGCACCGGACGATAACCCAGCAGGATGGCGGCCAGAATCGCGGCACCAACCCACACGGCAGTCCAGTCCTCGGTGCTCCACCACGCCAGTTTCGGGGCAGCCGGCACGGACGGGACAGGTTCAACAGCTTTGGGTTCAGGACGAGATGCCATCCTACAAAGGGTAGCCTAGATCACCCCGGTCATGCGCACGATCGGTTTGGCCAGACTCGATCGTCCTACTTTAATCGGTATCTCCCCAGCGCTCCATGCCCACCAGCCACTTACCCTTCACGTTCTGGAACTCCACCTTGCCCATCTTGCCTGGCTCATCGAACATCGTTCCGGTAACCAACAACTCCGCCGTTTCTCCGTTCACCTGCACTCGCAACGCCTTCACGTCCTTGGCCATGAATTCCTTAATCATCTCGAAGCGCTCTTTGAAATCCGGGTCCTTCATCATCTCGGCCCGTTCGGGCACGACCATCGCTGCCAGAGCCTTGAAATCACTCTTGCTCATCGCCTCATGGAACGCGAAATAGGCCTTCGTCACCGGCGACTTCGCGGCTTCCTCGGTGTCCTTCGCGTTCGGGACGTACTTGGGCTGCTCCACATAGGGCCGCAAGTCGGTAGCGAACTCCACTGTGTAAGAGAACTTGGTATCGCCGATTTCCTTCTCCATGGAAAAGGGCGCCAATTCAACCCGCCCTGCTTCGTAGGTCACGAAGCTCTCCCTATCAAAGCTGCCAGACACACTCACACTCGCTTGGCTAAGTTCGCCGATGAAGCTCATCGCGTAATTGCTGCCATCGCGGTAGAACTCCAGCTTGATGCCGTTTACTCCGGCGTCGCGCAGGTCAAACGGATTGGGATTCGGTTTGATCAGCTTGGCTGGAACCTCCCGGTCAGTCAGCAGGATAAGCGCCCCGGTCTTGATCTCGGAATCATCATCACGTCCCGGTGTCTGCAGGCCGTACACATGCGTCAATTGCACGGTTTTCCCATCCACCGTAACAGTGCCCTTCACTGTTTGGGCGGATGCAATCACCGAAAAAACGAAGGCCAACATTAGAAGTCTCGACAGCATGGAGTTCTCCCCTTCATTCCTGTGCGCGGGGTGAAGTGAGCCCCGATGTGAGGGATAGCGCAAAGTGAGGTGAAGCTGGATCATGCTGACGACAGGTTCTTTGGATCGCACACGGAGAGGCCTGTAACGGGATTTTGTTGTGTTGTTTATGCTGTGGTCACCAAGGCTGATCTACCGTAGGTAGTGTCCGCTCCATGTTGCCGGTGGTGACCTGTGAGTTTTCGTCTCGATCATTCCACAAGCGCAACCACGGACACGCGAAGGAACCAGCCCTATGCTGATTCCAGAGCAACAGACTGGGAGTTCCGAACAGAATGCGACAAATGCTGAAATGCTGGCTGGCTCAATTCTTGGCAACTGCCATCCTGATGGTGCTTGGTTCAACGGCATACGCACAAACCACGGGAACCATTGCCGGGCTGATTACCGATGGATCTGGCGCGTCAATCCCTAGTGCCAGCATCACAGCTACCAACGAGGCTACCGGTCAAAGGCGCGTCGTACTGGCGGGGTCTGATGGCGGGTACCGCTTGGTGTTGCTGCCGCCGGGCCTTTATGACGTAGCGGCCACCCATCCCGGCTTTCAGACCGCCATCCGCACCAAAGTGAAGGTGGAAGTTGACGGAAGCGTTCGCGTAGATCTCTCACTCGTTATCGGAGAGGTCGCCACCGACATGACCATCACGGACGACGCCCCCGTGATCGACACCACGCAGTCCACCCTCGGCCTCACCATCGACAATCGCAAGATCGTCGACCTTCCATTGAACGGACGTAACTTCGCACAGCTAGGCACGCTGATGCCGGGGGTAGTGTCGCCTCCACCTCAGTTGGGCGGAGCCGATGGGAACGCTACCCCGGGTGGTTTTGGCGCTGCAACGTCCGGCTTCAGCGTGAACGGCCAGCGAAACCAGTCCAACAACTTCCTGTTGGATGGCGCTACGAATAACGACACCTTCAATTCCGGCTTCGTCCACCGTCCGCCTCCGGACGCACTCCAGGAATTCAAGATCCTCACGCACACCTACGATGCGGAGTACGGGCGAAACGCAGGCTCCGTCGTCAATGTGGCCACTCGCGGAGGAACAAACAACTGGCATGGCGGCGCCTGGGAATTCTTTCGGCATGACACATTGCAGGCGCGCAATTTTTTCGCATTGGAAAAACCCGCGCTGAACCAGCATCAATTTGGCGGCGCACTTGGTGGCCCGGTGCGCAAGAACAAATGGTTCGTATTTGGTTACTACGAGGGCTTCCAAAACACCGAAGGCGCAGCCGATCAGCGCGTGGTGCTTACCCAGGCTGAAAGGCAAGGAGACTTCTCCGCGCGCGCCACGCCCGTTCGGGATCCACTGTCCAACGCGCCCTTCCCGCAGAACCGCATCCCCGCCAACCGCATTGACCCGGTGGCGACCGCAATGCTTGACCGCCTGGTGCCGTTGCCCAACTTCGGAGCGAACCAGCTGGTGCGCTCACCCAACATCAGTGACGGCCGCAACCAGGCCGGCATCCGTAGCGATTTGATGGCGACGGAACGGAACAGCCTTTTCGTGCGCTATCTGTTCAGCGGCATCGCGGTCAGCAATCCATTGGGCGGCTCGAACTTCTCGCCTGATGGCCAGAACTTTGAATCCACCCTCCAGGACGCAATGGCAAGCAACACCTTCGCCATCAGCCCCAATGCCATCAATGTGACGCGCTTCAACGTCAGCCGCATCTTTGCCAAGCCCCAAACCACCAGCGGGATTCCCTCCGCTGAGCTTGGCTTCCAGACTCTGAACACGCAGCCCACTGCAGTTGGCATTCCGTTCGTCAGCTTGGCCGGTTTTTTTAGTGCGGGGGATGGAGCTCAGATCTTCTCTGAGCGTGTCAACAACGCCCTCAACCTGGCCAACGACTTTACTCTCCTTGCCAATCGTCACACCATCAAGATGGGTGTCAACTACCTGCGCGAGAACGTACGCGTCGCCTTCCTGAACCGCCCAAACGGAGACCACACTTTCAGCGGAGTATACACCTCCACGGCGGCGGCGGACTTCTTGCTGGGCCAGAGCTTTCGCTTCCGTCAGGGTGGTGGAGATCCGCTCAAGGATGGGGTGGGTTCTATGTACGGATTCTTCGTGCAGGATGAGTTTCGGGTAACACCTCGGCTCACTCTCAACCTGGGTCTGCGCTATGAGTTGGCCGTACCGTTCAAAGACGCTGGCGACCGGGTGAACGGATGGTTACCGGGCATCCAATCCACGGTCTTCCCCCAGGCGCCAGCGGGTCTGGTTTACCCCGGAGACCCTGGCGTACCCCGTGGCATTATCGCGATGGACAGGAATAACATTGCCCCCAGGGCGGGCTTCGCCTATGACCTCAGGGGCAGTGCCAAAACCGTTCTTCGCGCCGGTTGGGGCATGTTCTACGATGCCATCCCACAACAGGGCGACATCTTCCAGAACATCCTCGCACCGCCCTTCAATCCACTCACCCAGCTCGATTTCGGCAACAACGCCACGACGCCACGTTTGGCGAACCCACTGTTTGATACTCCTGGCGGCTTGGTAACCACGGGATTCCCTGCTCCAGCCACCTTTATTGGCTGGAGCCTTAGCCAGAAGTTCCGCACTCCCGTCGTGCACCACTACAACGTAACCCTGCAACAGCAGCTTCCTTGGGACACAGCACTCGAAGTGGCCTATGTTGGCGCGCGCGGCAGGAACCTCACCGGATTCCTGGAGGACAACATCGGCACCTTTGTCCCCGGCCAAACAGCCCTAGGTCCCCGCGAGAATCGCAACTTCGCGCTGGTCAGGCCCACCAGCAGCGTCTTTCAGAGCTGGTATGACGGCCTGCAGATCAGCTTCCGGCGTCGTCCCACCAGAGGTGTTTCATTCCTCTCTGCCTATACCTGGTCCCATGCCCTGGATCACGTCTCGGGGCTAAACATCGGATCTCCAGAGCGGCCTCAGGACGGGCGCAGCATCGCCGACATCAAAGGAAGCGCACAATTCGATGTCCGGCACCGCTTCGTCGTAAGCTTCACACTGGATCTGCCCAAGCTCCAGCAGCAGCCCGCCGCTATTCGCTACCTTGCGGGAGGCTGGCAACTGAACGGCATTGCGCAGGCCCAGACTGGCTTCCCCTTCAGTGCAATTGAACCGGTGGATGTGGCCTTGCGGTATCAACAGAACCGCCCCAATGCCATCTGCGACCCCAACGAAGACGCACCTCACACGCCAGCGGGCTGGTTCAACCGCTCCTGCTTCGTGAGGAACCGGCTGCCCGCGGACGCAGGCCGCTTTGGTACAGCCGGACGAAATATTGTGGTGGGTCCAGGGCTGTTCAGTACAGATCTGGGACTTTTCAAGAATCTGCCGCTTTTCGAAACCCACGTCATTCAGGTGCGTGTCGAGGGCTTCAGTATTTGGAACAATACCAACTTTGTGAATGTGATCTCCAACATTGGAGCTTCAAACTTCGGGCAGGTAACCAGCGCTCGCAACGGGCGCACCTTCCAATTCGGATTGAAGTATCAGTTCTGATCCCGGTTTCGCTTCGTCAAGCACGCCGTTCCCGGAAACCGGCAGACGGAACGCTACCCCTTCCGTCGCCCCGCGCCTACTCACTCAAGTCCGGCCTTGGCGTTGTGGCAGTGCTCTTCGGCAAAACGGGAGGCTGGATGTACTCTCTCGGTAACTCGCCAGTAAGAGCCTTCAGGAAGGTGACAATCGACGCCTCGTCAGCGGCGCCCAACCGCCTGCCCAACTCATATTCCGCCATCAAAGCAACTGCTTCCTCCAGAGTCTTCACTTTGCCGTCATGGTAATAAGGGGCCGTCTTCTCGACGTTTCGCAGGGACGGTACCTTGAAGAACATCTGGTCCTTCACTTCGTTCGTTTCTTTGAAACGGCCCAAGTCGCTGCGGTCTGGCCACGGCTTCACCAAGCCTAGCTTCTGGTACATCATGCCGCCCAGATAAGCGCCCGCATGACAGGTGGCGCAGCCAACTTCGGCGAATTTCGCAAAGCCTGTCTTCTCAGCATCCGTGAGGGCCTTGCGCTGGCCTTTCAGGAACTGGTCCCATCGCGATGGCGTCACCAATTTCCGCTCAAAGGCACCCACCGCCAAAGCAAGATTGTCAAAGCTTACCGCCGGGTTACTTGCCGGGAAGGCCTTCTGGAAAGCCGTCACATATTCCGGCATGGAATTCAGCGTGGCTAGAATCTGCTCTTCGTTGGGCATGGCCATTTCCACCGGATTCATCACGGGGCCCTTGGCCTGTTCCTCTACGTCCACTGCCCGACCGTCCCAGAATTGCCGGAAGTGACCGGCCGCGTTGTAAACGGTAGGCGAATTCCGGTCGCCCCGCAGTCCACGGTGCCCCTCGGAGGTGGCTTCGTTGTCAACGCCATACCGGTCAAGAAGGTGACAGGAGTTGCAGCTGAACTGGTGACTCCTTGACAGCCGGTGCTCAAAGTACAGCATCCGTCCCAGTTCCACCTTGGCATCCGTGACTGGGTTGGCAGCGGATTCCATCACCTCCGGCAGCGGCTTGAACATACGCAAGTATCGCTCCCACGTGCCCGGCGCCTGCCCGAATGAAGTAGCCATCAGCGCGGTGAGCGCGACCGGAATAACAAGAGAACGGAAACGGAGTTTCATAGCTTTCACTCTTTAACATGACATGAAATTGCCTCGCTTGGTGACAGCAAGGGGTTGAATTCCAATCTGCGCGGGCTGCCTGCGCGCGGGGGCGTCTTGCCGCCAAGTAGTGGGCACTGCTGCGCTACACCCTCCCAGCCTTACCGCGTCCCGGTAGCAAACGAATGGGGTGCGGCCAGGGCGCAAACAGGAGACAATACCCCCATGGACGACCGTAAGCCCCTCATCGAAGCCATTGCCCAAGAGGCCACCACCTGGCGGCGGGAACTGCATCAGAATCCCCAGACGATGTACGAGGAAACCTATGCTGCGGGATTCGTCTCCGCCCGCTTGCGCGAGTGGGGCATCCCCCATGAGACCGGCATCGGTGGTACCGGCGTGGTGGCCACCATCGAAGGCCAGCCCGCTGACGACGACGCCGTCGTCGCCTTCCGCGCCGACATGGACGCACTGGATCTGACTGAGGAAACTGGCCTTCCTTGGGCGTCAAAGAACCCCGGCAAGATGCACGGTTGCGGCCACGATGGCCACACTGCCACCGTACTTGCTTTGGGCCGCTATCTGCAGCAGACCAAGCGCTTCCGCGGCAAAGTGCGGCTGGTCTTTCAGCCTGCTGAGGAAGGCGGACGCGGCGCAAACCGCATGGTGGATGAAGGACTGCTGGATCGCTTCCCCTTTGATGAGATCTATGGCTTCCACAACTGGCCCTACCTGCCCAAGGGCGAGTTTTCCCTTTGTAGCGGCTTTATGCTGGCGGCGTCGGATTCCTTTGAGCTTACTCTTTCCGGCAAGGGTGGCCACGCGGCCATGCCGCACGTATGTACCGATGTCATTGTGGCGGGCGCCCATCTGGTGAGCGCCTGGCAAAGCCTAGTTAGCCGCGCGACGGATCCCCAACAGGCCGCCGTCATCTCCACCACGAACTTCGTCGCTGGCACCGGCGCGCATAACGTCCTGCCTCGCGCTGCCATGCTCTCCGGTACCGTGCGCACGTATTCACCGGAACTCCGTGACATGCTGGAACGCCGCATGGCGGAAATGGCCCACGCCACTGCCTCCATGTTCGGGATGCAGGCGGAGTTCACCTATCACCGCATCACTGACCCCGTGTGGAACCACGAAGCAAACGTCGCTTTCGCCAGCCAGGCCGTGGAGAGGCTCTTCGGCAGCCATCGGCTGAAGCCATTCATCCCCGTCATGGGCGGCGAGGATTTCGGCCACTTCCTGGAGAAGCGTCCCGGCTGCTTCATCGCCTTGGGGCAGGCAGAAGCGGACCCTGCTTCCCCGCATAGCCAGGGTGTGCACACCACGAAGTACGACTTTAACGACGACATCATCCCCATGGCAGTGGAATACTTTGCTGAACTCGCTGAAATGCGCCTGCAGCCCCGCTAGAAGCGCTCTGGCACTCCTTAGGGTTTCGCCTCCAAGCCCAACCGCTTAGCCCAGGCTTCGCGGCGAAACCCTATGAACGCTTCGCCGTCTATAACCAGTGTGGGCGTGTTCTGGCTGCCGTGCACTTCCCACAGGTCGTCGCGCGCGTCATAGTCCACGCTCACATCGAGCTCGTCAAACTGTACATTGTGCTGAGAGAGAAACTCCTTTGCCCTCCGGCACGCCGGGCAGTAGGGCTGGGAGTAGAGGATAATGGTGGATTCGGGGCTCAAGCTTAGGTCGTCCGTGCAATGATTGTCGCGCGATACCTTCGGACAATGCACGTTAAGGACCTCTGGAGCCAGATGCAGCAACTTGCCATGAGACGTCTCCGCCACGTATCGGAAGCGGATCGGCGGCTGGAACATCATAAGGGCTGTCACGTGATCGCCCTGACGGGAGTCTGAGGTACTGAATGGATTGTCTTCGACTTTGTCTACTGCTGTGCTCCTTTGCCCTTCCGTACCTAACCTGGGCACAGGATGTCCCGGATTCCAGCGCGTCCAAGGAAGCGGCCATTGTCGCCAAAGTGGATGGGCGGGAGATCACTCTTGGTGAGTTACGTGCTTTTCTGGCCACTCTCCCGCCCCAGAACCGGACGGCCGCGCTCCAGAATCCCGAGGATTTCCTTCGCCAGTACGCCTTGATGCATAAACTGGCGAAAGTGGCTGAGCAGCAGGGACTCGACAAGGAGAGCCCCTACCGCGAGCAGTTGGAATCCAACCGCCGTATGGTGCTTTCGACCGCTGGCCTCAACCGCATGAGCCAGGAGGTACTGGTGAGCGACGAGGAAACGCGCGCCTACTACGATGCCCACCTTGACGACTACACCAAGGTGAAGGTGAAGGTCATCTACCTGCCCTTCCTGAATACCCCGCCCAAGGAGGGCGAGAAGCGCATCTCAATGACTGAGAGCGAGGCCTCAGCCTTGGCCAGCCAACTGGCAAAGGATATCCGCAACGGGGCAGACTTCGTGGAAATGGTGAAAAAGCACTCGAAAGATGAAGGCAGCGCGAAACGTGATGGCGATTTCGGCTCATTCTCCAGGCGCGACAACATCCCCGCGGACGTCAAGGAAGTGTTATTTGCCTTGGAGCCCGGCGCCGTCAGTGACCCTGTCCGGCAGCCTAACGGCTTCTACCTCTTTCGCGTCGTCGAAAAGACAGTTCAGACCTATGTTGAGGTGGCAGGCTCAATCAATGACCGCGTGCACGACCAGAAATTCCGCAAGGTGATGGAAGAATTGCGCACCTCGATCGACATACAAGGCTTGAAGCCTGACCTGCTGAAGCCCTAGCACACGGCCCAGCCAGCCAACTGACCCTTAACCATCGTCACCGGAGAGCCCAATTGATCACCAGAAAGCAGTTTCTCTCGTCCTTCGGAGCGGCTTCCGTCGTCGCCGCATTCGCCGCCTGCAACCGGGCGCCCAGGCCCACCACATTGAAGGCCGAGGCTGATCGCAATCAGGCGCCGGACTTCAGCCTCGAAGACGCCGATGGCAACGCGGTGAAGCTCTCCGAACTACAGGGCAAAGTGGTGCTCTTGAACTTCTGGGCAACTTGGTGCGCACCTTGCCGCATTGAGATCCCATGGTTTGTGGACATGGAACGCGAGTTCAAGGATCAGGGTTTTGCCGTGATTGGCGTCTCGATGGATGAGGACGGCTGGGAGGTGGTGAAGCCCTTCATCAAGGACATGAAGGTGAATTACCGCATGGTGTTGGGCACGGAAGAACTGGCGCAACTGTACAGCGGCGTGCAGGCCCTTCCTACCAGCTTTGTCATTGACCGGAACGGCCGCATTGCCAGCACCCACATGGGAATTGTCAGCCGTAGCGTGTTCGAGGATGAGGTTCGAGCGCTGCTGGAGGACAAGCCCGCTGCTGGCGGAGCGTAGCCCTATGCGCATCCACTACCTCATCCGCTCTGTGGTGCTCGCTGGCTGCTTGGCAGGGTTGCTACAGGCACAGGGCGCAAGCGCGGTGGAAGTAAAGGCCAAGGGCCCCGGCACGGCCCGCCGGGGCGACGCCGTCAAGGTGCTGCTGGACGTGCGTGTGAAGGACCACCTGCACATCAACAGCCATCAACCGGCTGACCGGTTCTACATTCCCTTAAAGCTTACATGGGACTCCACTCTGGCCGTGGCGGGGGAGACCATCTATCCGAAACCCATCGAGCGCAGCTTCGCCTTTTCCGAAGGCAAGAAGCTGTCTGTGCTGGAGGGCGCCTTCCAGATTCAGCAGGAACTCCTCGTGAAGCCCACCGCCACACGCGGATTCGGCGCGGCCACAGGCACCCTCCGTTATCAGGCCTGCAGCGACACGGAATGCTATCCACCTGCCAGCATCCCTGTGCGGGTCACCATGGATATCCGTTAGCGCGTATGCGCAGGCTGTTGATCCGTCCTGGTGCGATCGGTGATTGCTTGTGCGCACTACCAGCCCTTTACCACCTTCAGGCATGTGAGACGGAGATTTGGACAAATGGCGCGGTGGCGTCACTGGTGGACTTCGGCAACCGTGTGCGCCCCCTGGCCGGCACGGGCTTTGACCTACTTGGCATTCCCGGTATGCATGCGCCATTGGAGTTGATCGAGCACCTGAACCGTTTCGATGAAGTGCTGAGTTGGGCCGGTTTCAACCAACCCCTGTTGCGGGAACGCGCCGCGGCTATGGGTCCCGCCTTCCACTTCTTCCCCGCCCTGCCTGGGCCAGAGGATGCCGGACACGTGAGCGACTACTTCTTCAGGCAGACCCGCCACTGGCATGGATTGACGACCGAACCAGAGCACTACCTTGCCCAGGGCGGACGCCGGTTTCTGCTCCGAACGAAGCATTCGTCCGATCCCGTGCCTCGCGCCAAACCCCTGGTCGTGCTGCATCCATTCTCCGGTAGCGCGGCCAAAAATTGGCCCCTGCAGCATTTCAAACAACTCGCTGCTGACCTCCATGTAGTAGCCGATGTTTGCTGGTGCGCCAGCCCGGAGGATCCTCTGCCTGCTGACCTTGCCAGGTTGGCATGGCGTCACGAGGCATTGGCTACGCTTGCCGGCCAACTCGCAGCCACGTCCCTGTATGTCGGCAACGACTCAGGCATCACCCACTTGGCGGCGATGCTGGGAATCCCCACCGTTGTCTTCTTCGGCCCCATGAGCCCTACCCGATGGCATCCTCGGGGTGGTATCGTCTACCCCGTTTGCACGCCCTCCACAGGCATGCCGGCCTCGGCCATTCCCTACTCAGCCGGACGTCTGGCAGTGCTTAAAGCGCTACCGGACTCCATGACGGAAGCAGGCTATAAAGCCACTAACACGGTTCGGTAAAAAGGTCTTGAAGTCCGGTTAATATCATGCTACAAATGAATCAGAACAAGAACAAAAGGAGGATGAGAAAACGGAATTAGTCATCGATCGCGGGGCGATCACAGCGTTCGGTCGAGGGTAAGGCCACTGTTAAGTGCACCACCAGCGAACTCGCCTCTGGCACGAAGCGCCAGGGAAATGGTGAGTAATATCGCGGGTGCCATGCGGTTCAATCCGTCTAGGTGGCTGGAAACCCGGGGGTTTGTCGGGCACTGGGCCTGCAATTACCTCCCAGCGAAATCGACCGGATTGCCGTGATCGCCCGTTTTTGTTTTCTTATCTTAATTCTCTTTCCTTTTCCATTAGAATTCCGCCCAAAAAAGCACCTGCGGTGCAGCTTTCGGCGATGAATCCCGCAGACAGTTACCTCCGCCCGCTTCCCTCTGCCACCAGAACCACCGCCGTACCCGAAATGGACTGCACCACGCCATCAATGCTGGCATGGATCCTTGACCCTAGTTTGCCCTCGGGAGGTACCCCCAGCAGGTCGCCCACCTTCACCGCCTGCCCTTCCATCACCACTGCCTCGGCTGGCTCCCCGGCATGCTGCTTCCAGGGAATCCGCACACGCTGCGGCGTCAACGGCACATCTTCAAAGGGGGTGGGCTTCTCGTACTCCTCAATCTGCAGGCGCTGGCGTAGCTGGCTCAGAGGCACACCCCTGTATTCCTTCATTGGATGCACCTGCACAGGCGCTTCCTGAACAAAGCGAAGTCCAGCCGCCCGCCGGTCCACTTTGGCCTGGTCACAAGCTTCCTTGGGATACAGGTCCTCGGGGCAGGCATACAGGGTACAGATTCCACAGGAACAACAAAGCTCAGCCCACTGGTCCCAGTGCTGCGCTCCGGTAGCGGTGAAGCCCAGTCCACGCATCACTTTATGGGGCATCACCTCGTATCCCAACAGGTAACGCGGGCACAGTTCCGTGCAATAGCTGCACTGGTCGCAGGCTGACTTGCCGATGTGGTTCATCTCCACTTGGGTGCGGGTGCGGCGGGTCACCAGATAGTGATTCCGCGGCAGCACGATCAGGCCACCGGTCGTCTTGGTCACCACCTCCTCAAAGTCCATGCAGAGCGTACCCATCATCAGTCCGCTCACAAACAGGATGGGGTCGTCCACCGTAGCGCCGCCCGCCGCCTGCAGCAGTTCCCGATAGGTAATCCCGATGGGCGCCCAGAAGGTCTTTGGCTCCCGAACCGCCCCGCAGACTGTAAGGAACTTCCGCGTAACCGGTACGCCCGCAGCGGCCTGCTGAACGTTATATAAGGTCTCAACATTGTTTACCACGCAGCCCACCTGCAGCGGAATGCCAGCGGCGGGAATCAGCCTCCCGGTGGCATGGTAAACCAGCTCATACTCGTCGCCGGACGGGTAAAAATCGCCCAGCTTGACGAAGTCCCAGGGCGCTCCGTTGCGAACACCTGCCAGGGCGTCGATTGCCTGGACGTTCTTCGTCTTCACCCCCATCACTTGGCGGGTGGCACCCGTCGCGCCCGCCATCAACGCAAGCCCCTCCAAGATAGCCGCCGGGTAGTGCTTCATCAACTCCACATCCTTGTGGATGAGCGGCTCACACTCGGCACCGTTGGCAATCACCCACTCCACCTGGGACTGCGCCTTCACATGGGTGGGAAATCCCGCCCCGCCAGCGCCCACTACCCCGCAAGCCCGCAACTGTTCACTCAGCATCATCTGGGAGCATATCGCAATGCACTATCAGGTGCAGGACTGGATACCCCTCGACCGATTGAATCAGCCAGCAATCGTTGGCACCTGCCGTCCGCGGAAACCTGACAACGGAGCATCGCGGTATGCTGGGTCTTTCCCCAACCGCCCTGTTTGCGGCAGCACCTGCGCTTGGAAAGGCGTCACCGGCAGCCTCAAGGAGATCCCGCATGCACCGCATCATCCCTCACACTTTGCTAGCCCTGGTATTGACGGCACTATGCTGCCTCTCGCCACTCGGTCTTCGTGCGCAGGACGCGGTGGACGCAGCGATTGAGGGCAAGGTGGCTATGCCCGGCCTTTTTCCGCTCTATTGGGACGAAAGCACAGGGCGGCTGTGGATGGTGGTGGACCAATGGGATCGCGAGTTCCTCTACATCCACTCCCTTCCCGCTGGCGTCGGCTCTAACGACATCGGGCTGGACCGCGGCCAACTGGGAGACCACCGCATCGTCTACTTTCGCAAGGTTGGTCCCAAAGTGCTGCTAGTGCAGCCCAACTACGACTATCGCGCTGAGTCATCCGATCCAGCGGAGCGCGCGGCCGTAGCGGAGAGCTTCGCCCAAGCGGTGCTATGGGGGTTCAAGGCAGAGCGGGAGGCAGGCAACCGGGTACTGATTGATGTGACGGACTTCGCGCTACGCGATGCCCACGGCATCATCAACGCGCTGCGGCGCATGAATGAGGGAGACTTCAAGGTTGATGTAAGCCGCAGCGCCATCCACCTTGAGCGCACGAGGAGCTTCCCCCGGAACACCGAGATCGACGCCCTGCTCACCTTCACCACCGACAAGGAGATGGGCAGACGACTGCAGAGCGTGGCGCCCTCCACCGGTGAGTTCAGCGTCCGGCAGCACCATTCCTTCGTCGAGCTGCCGGAGCCTGGCTATACTCCCCGCGCCTTTGACCCGCGCTCAAGCTACGGGATGGTGAGCTACATGGACTACGCCTCACCCATTGACAGTGACTTGCAGAAGCGGTGGATTCCCCGCCATCGGCTGCAGAAGAAGAACCCCTCGGCCAAAGTGAGCGAACCGGTGAAGCCGATTGTCTACTACGTCGACCGGGGTGCTCCCGAACCCATTCGGAGCGCGCTGTTGGAAGGCGCCCGCTGGTGGAGCGAAGCGTTTGAATCGGCTGGCTTTCGCAACGCCTTCCTGGTGGAACTGCTGCCGGAAGGGGCTGACCCCATGGACGTGCGGTATAACGTGATCCAGTGGGTGCACCGTTCCACGCGGGGGTGGAGTTACGGCGCCAGCGTGCGTGACCCGCGCACGGGCGAGATCTTGAAGGGGCACGTAACACTAGGATCGTTGCGGGTGCGGCAGGACTACCTGATCGCCACCGGTCTACTGGCCCCCTACGAGACCGGACGCCCTGTGTCAGCAATCATGCGTGAGATGGCATTGGCTCGCCTGCGGCAACTCTCCGCGCATGAGGTAGGACACACGCTGGGCCTGGCTCACAATTTTGCCGCCAGCTTGAACGGCCGGGCCTCCGTGATGGACTACCCCCACCCCTATGTAGCACTGGGTGAGGAGGATGCCATTGACCTGTCCCAAGCCTACGCAACAGGCATGGGGGAGTGGGACAAGGTCTCCATCGCTTACGGATACTCTGAGTTCGCGGCCGGGACGGATGAGCGGGCGGCGCTGAATGAGATCCTGGATAGCGCCATTGCGCGGGGGCTTCGCTACATCACGGATCGTGACTCGCGGCCCGCCGGCGGCGCATCCCCAGATGGGCACCTCTGGGACAACGGAGCGGATCCGGTTGCGGAACTCACCCGGCTGGGCAGCGTGCGTGAGAGGGCGATGGCCCGTTTCTCCCCGCAGGTGCTGCGCGTGGGTGAGCCAATGTCCTCGCTTGGCGAGGTGCTTGCACCCATCTATCTGCTGCACCGCTACCAGGTGGAAGCGGCAGCCAAGGTGCTGGGCGGACTGGACTACACCTATCAACTGCGGGCGAGTAAGGGCCAGACGCCACCAGCCACTACCCTGGTTTCACGTGAGCGGCAGACGGCGGCGCTGGACGCCCTCTTGGCAACCATTGAGCCCGCCTACCTGCGATTGCCAGAGGCCCTCCTGCGACAGATCCCTCCGCATCCTCCGGGCTACAGTCGCAGCCGGGAAAGCTTTCCCGCGCGCACCGGCCTTACCTTCGATGCGTTGGCAGCGGCTGAGGTGGCGGCAGACCACACGGTTTCCTTCCTGCTGCATCCGGAGCGCGCGGCACGGCTAGTGGAGTACGGGGCCAGGGCGCCTGGGCATTGGACCTTGGCTGAGCTAATCGACCGCATCCTGAGGAAGACCGCGATGGGCGCGGAACCCGCCGGTATGGACGGGGCGCTACAGCGGACGGTGAACAGTGTCGTGCTATACCGTCTTATGGTGCTTGCCCAGTCCACCTCATCTAGTGAGCAGGTGAAAGCGATGGCATGGCTGAAGCTGAGGACACTCAAGCAGCACTGGGAACTTGCAGCTGGAACAGATGAGGACTGGCAGGCCCACCGCGTCTGGGGCGCCCACCGCATCGGGCAGTTCCTGGAGGATCCCAAGCAGTTACCGCTGCCGAAACCGCAGGAGGCCCCGCCAGGCCAACCCATCGGCTGCGGCCAGGACGGCGATCCATTGGCTCTCCCCTGGTAGGGCCATCACCAGAAGTGGAGGAGAACATGATGATCGACATCCTTTTCCGTGCCAAGCAGACACCGCAACCTTGGGCTGTATTGGCCTTGCTGCTACTGGCTGCGTTGCTAAGCGCCGCGCAGACCCGCGTCGTGATTGAGACACAGTTCGGCAACATCGAGGCCAGCCTGGATGACGAGCGTGCGCCCAGGACGGTAACCAATTTCCTGCGCTATGTGGATGCGGGCCACTATAACGGCGGACGCTTCCACCGCACCGTCCGGACGCAGCCGGATAACCAGCCAGCCAGTTCTGTGAAGATCGATGTCATTCAGGCTGGCGTAAACCCGCTGCATGAGAAGCAGGCATTTGCGCCGGTGCCGCTGGAACGGACCAACATGACCGGCATTCAGCACCTGGATGGAGTGCTCTCGATGGCTCGCCTTGACGCCAACTCCGCCACCAACGGATTCTTTATCTGCATCGGTGCGCAGCCATCCCTGGATTTCGGGGGAAATCGGAACCCCGACCTGCAAGGCTTCGCGGCCTTCGGCAAGGTGACCGCCGGGATGGACGTGGTGCGGCGCATCCACACCTCCCCGTCCGGACCCACCAACAGCACGGCAGGCGTGGCGGCAGGCAACCAGAGCCTCACCCCGCCCATCCGCATTGTCCGGATTCGGCGCATTGCGCGCTAAACAGGCAGGAAGTCCCCGGCATGTGGCGCCTCCCCTGTACTAGGTTGCTGACAGTGCCGCCAGTACGATCTCCTGCGCTTCGGCCTGAATCTGCTTGAGGTGCTGCTCACCCAGAAAGCTCTCCGCGTAGATCTTGTAGATCTCCTCCGTGCCCGAGGGCCGGGCCGCGAACCAGCCGTTCTGCGTGCAAACCTTCAGACCACCAATGGCATTGCCGTCACCGGGCGCATTGGTGAGCTTCGCAGTGATTTCCTCCCCCGCAAGCATCGTACTCTGCACCTGGCTTGGAGTGAGGCTGGATAGCGCCTTTTTCTGGGCTGCATTCGCGGGAGCGTCCATTCGCTGGTAGGCAGGCTGGCCGAACTCCTTAGTGAGTTCCTGGTAGCGCTGGGCCGGGTCCTTGCCAGAGCGGGCGGTGATCTCAGCTGCAAGCAGGGCCACCGCAATGCCATCCTTATCCGTGGTCCAGACGGTACCATCCTTACGCAGCAGGGATGCCCCGGCGCTTTCCTCTCCCACGAAGCCCAATTCGCCGCGAAGCAGTCCCGTCACGAAGTACTTGAAACCTACCGGAACCTCAAAGGTGCGCCGTCCAAGCGCGGCGGCAACCCGGTCGATCATACTGCTGGAGACGAGCGTCTTGCCCACGGCGGTGGCTGCTGGCCATTCCTCACGATGCCGGAAGAGGTAATCCACGCACACTGAGAGGTAATGGTTCGGAGGCAGTAGGCCAGCCGACCGCGTGACGATGCCGTGCCGATCGTGATCAGGATCGCAGGCGAAGGCAACATCGTAACTCTCGCGCAGGGCGATAAGGCCCTGCATGGCATAGGTGGAAGAAGGATCCATGCGGATCTTGCCGTCCCAATCGACGGTCATGAAGCGGAAGGTCGCATCCACCTTGTCATTCACGACCTTAAGGTTCAGGCGGTGCCGTTCGGCGATGCGGCCCCAGTAGTGGATGCCCGCACCACCAAGGGGATCGACGCCGAGTTTGAGGCCCGCCGCGCGAATGATGTCAAAGTCCAACACCTGGGCGAGGTCTTCGACATAGGCCGTAACGTAGTCATGTGGCCTGGTGGTGACGGCGCGCAAGGCACCCTCGTAAGAGATTCGCCGGACACCCGCTAGTGCTCCCAGCAGCAGGGCGTTGGCCTCTCTTTCAATGGCGGTGGTGGCATTGCTCTGGGCCGGCCCTCCGTCGGGCGGGTTGTACTTGAAGCCGCCATCCTGGGGAGGGTTGTGCGATGGCGTGATGACGATGCCATCGGCAAGGCCGCCGTCCCGGTTTCGATTGTAGGTAAGGATAGCGTGCGAAACGGCGGGCGTGGGCGTAAAGGCAGTGCCCTGCGAGATGCGCGCCTCCACTCCGTTGGCAGCCAGCACCTCAAGAGCGGTGCGTAGCGCGGGGGCAGAGAGCGCATGGGTATCGGCTCCCAGGAACAACGGCCCATCCGTTCCCTGCTGCTTGCGGAAGTTGCAGATCGCCTGAGTGATGGCCAGAATATGAGCTTCGTTGAAGCTGCGCGCCAGCGAGTTGCCCCGATGACCGGAGGTGCCGAAAGAGACACGATGGCCGGGCTCAGTGGGGTCAGGTCTCTCTTGATAGTAGGCCTTCTCCAGCCTCGCCAAATCCACCAGCATCTCAGTGCTGGGATGCTGCCCTGCAAGTTCGCTGATGCTCATTCCGGTGCTAACCTCCCCTCGTGCAGACAGATTGGCCTGCACAGCGCCCAGTCTATCGAATGTACTGGCGCGGAAACCACAGAGAGCCGCTTGCCCCTGTTGGCCGAGCATCAAGCAGGATGAACGCTTGTGGCAACAAACAACTAAGCCGAAGCCTGCCAACGTCGCAGTGCCTTCGTCGGTAACAATGTCCGCTGCGTGGGACGCCTTGCGGAGAGGGCGTCCATGGAGGACCCATGTGCCGCCAGCAAAGCCTCTGGGGCTACGGCGCACTGGTCACCCATCAACGAGCGCAAGGTGAGCGCATTCATGGCTGACGAGGCACGGACGTCGTTGGTGAAGGTAACGAAGCAGGTATCGGCGAAGGGCGCGATGCGCTGCACCCGCGTCAGCCACTGGTTCAGTTGCACCGTGCTGTAGTCGAACTCCTCTTGGATAAACCTGGATTCGCGGTGTTCCCATTCCTTGTGCCACATCTCGCGATGATGCCCGTGGAGCCGAAAGTAGCCGATGGGAGAGGTAAGTTCCGCGGAAGGTCCAGCGGCACGGATATGGTGGGGCAGGTCAACGTTGACGTAACCAACCTTGTAGTCAATCAACAGACCCTGTGCTTCGGGAAACTGCCAGCTTGCGTGGCGGAACTCAGCGACAAGGGGAAACTCTCCAAACGCGCGACGCAACGACAAGAAGGCCAGTTTGTTCTCTTCGGTGAACTTGAATACCCATGGAAACTGCATCACCAGGCATCCCAGACGGCCGGCCTTCATGAGAGGACGGAGACCAGTGCAGAAACGCTCCACCTGGGTGGGGTCCAAACTGCGTTCGTGAGTAAACACACGGTGCAGTAACGGGTTGAAGCGGAAGACGGGATTAGCCTCCACGCGCTGCGCCCACGAGGCCATTTTCTCAGGGCGCGGGAAGTCCCATTGCGTGTGACGAAGTTCCGTCCCGTCAAAGTAGCGGGCGAGGAACTCTAGAGCGGCCCCGTCGCTGAGTGGCTTTCCATAGAAGGACCGCCGCCAATCGGGGTGTTGCCAATCTGATGGAAACACCTTAGGCAAAGAAGGTTGTAGCTTGGACATTTCGCTTTTTCTTCCCTGTTCTTATGTTCGCTTTTTGTTCTCTCTTTGTCAAGCAGAATGTTCACCGGACGAACTGGGTTTCAGAAGGCCTGCTTGTGCACCTTGCTGGATTGAGAAGGGACGGTGGCGGCAAATTTCCAAGGACAATTGACCCTGATGAGAGACGTCTCGCGGAGCGGGATACACGCTTGCACTCGCAGACAGGTTACGCACGTCGCAGACACAGTCCTGGAGATTCAGGGTTGCGTGGGCATAGGCCAGAGGGTTGGCCCTGGTGGACGCCTTCATTCGGATGTTTCCTTTGCGTTTAGCTGCTGGTAGCGGAGCTTGCCGTGGCGTTGGTTCCTGCATCGTTCTGCAGGTTGGGAGGTATTTTGCGGAACGAACTCCGACGGTGGGGGTGGCAGCGGGGTTGTCCGTACGCATTTGCGAACTTTTCCTGGAATGCGTTTGGGGCGGTGGGTGGATGCGTAAGTGATTGTTGTGCAGTAGGTTGCGGGCTGTCCGTATGCGC
>DAISIM010000031.1:0-65570 GCA_036821995.1 Bryobacteraceae bacterium | reverse complement strand
GCGCATACCCCCAGCATCCACGCGATTCCGATCCCGGCATCCACCCAATCCAGGCCCAACCCGCCTGCCAATGCCAGTTGCGTCTCCGCCACGATACCCATGCGACGGAACAGATGCAACTGACGGAAAGCAGAAGAAACAGAACGAATACAGAGGCGTACTGCGATGGCCTAACATGTCCACCATGTGGCGATAACCCTGGGAACCCACGCCGCCCATCCCCGCGCCGCCCTCCCGCCCAGCGCTTCCTCGCCGCCCCTTCCGCTCACACAGTCAACGCCAAACCGGCAAGTGGCAACTTCGAACGCACATTGAGTCCTGTCCGCTTTCTGGGCAACTTCGGCAAGGCATTACCTGGGGAGCATCCGATGGGGAAACACGAGATCTCCTGCTTCCCCTGGTCCATTCGTCATTTAACTCGCGCGTAGCGATCAAGGGGAAATATCGAATGTTATAGCAAAGACAGAAGAATAGACTGATGCGCATGTTTGCTGAGATCGTTGCCCTTGCCAGAACAACGATGGATGTTCACATTGCATCGAGTGGCATTCGGGCCCTGGGAGCTGGAATGCTTTTCGTTGCCTTGGTTGGGGCAGGGCCCATTACCGTGCAGAACCACTCCTTTGAAACATTCGGCGCCTTGTTTGGCTGCGTAGGAGAGAACTGCGGGTTCAACTATGGACCTATTGACAGCTGGCTGATCAGTAACTCTGGCGGCAGCTTTAGGCCGGGCACCAGCGATCTCCATTTTGACCAAGTACCGGATGGCGAGATGGTGGCCTTTACGGATATCGGATTCCTGGAGCAAACAGTAAGCGAATCGGTGATTGCTGGGTTTGTTTACACGCTTCTTGTAGACGTGGGCAATCGGAAGAACTTCAATCAGACGGGAACGGTGGCCTTGCTCATCGGTGGCGTTCCTATTTTCGCGGATGCTGTGGCTGCACCGGAAGGCGGATGGGCCACCCACACCGTAGTCTACACTGCACTGCCCGAGGATGTGGGCAAAGCCATCGGTATCCGGTTAGGTTCCAACCAGCCACAAGGGCTGTATGACAACGTTCGGTTGTCGTCTTTCGGCGAGCCATCGCCGTCGCCCATTCCGGAACCAGCAAGTGTGGTGCTGACAGCGCTTGGACTGGCGGCTCTCGCGATGGCGCGGAAACAGCGCAGACAGCAAAGCGTCTACTAGGGAGTAGATTTCGAATCGATTCCCAAGTGGACGGCCGACGAATCGAATGGACTCACGCATGGCGCTGCCAGTCAAGTGCAGCTGAGAATGGCGGAACTCGGGGTACGTCATGGTACGCCCTTGGGCTCAAGGGTCTGCGGACCCTGGCGGATATCCGCGGGTCCGCATTGGCTTCTTCCCGCGACACCCCAAACCGTGCGAATCTGGTGCCGCGATCGCTAGTGGTCATGATCAAGGGTGGTTGCTAGGACCCGTCGCTTCCTTTGAGTGTGGCCATAGGCCCGAAGCCGGCTGCCTGGATGAGTCCTGCGTCCAGAGGCTCGACAAGGGCGTTTCGCTCACGCGTCCCGAAATCTACGCCAACCACGCTGCGGAGAGGACGATGGCCGGGCGGCGTGTCGATGAGGGAGAGCATGCAATCAACCACCATGGTGGGATCCGTGGGGGTTTGTGGGTCCTGGAAGAGGGATTGGAACATTCCCGCCATGTTGGCGAAGGCTTCATGGACGATGGGGGGATAATCGGCTCCGCGGCCTTCGGCATCAGTGGGAGCCACCATGCTGGGAAAGAGGTTGGTGGTAAAGGGGCCCGGCTCGACAAGGACGACGTCGATGCCTGAGGAAGCCAGTTCCGCGCGGAGTGCGACGGAATAGCCTTCCAGCGCCCATTTGCTGGCGTGATAGACAGCATTGAAGGGGACGGCAATTCGACCGGCGATGGAGCCAACGTTAATGAAAAGTCCAGTGGCGCGCTGACGCATGGCAGGGAGGAAGGCGCGGTGGACGCGATGGACACCAACAACATTGACGTCGAGCTGGCGGGTAACTTCCTCCGGGCTGAAGGCCTCGGCTATCCCGACGAACATCTGGCCCGCATTATTGATGACAACATCGGGAGCGCCAGATGCGGCCAGGACCTGGGCAGCTGCGGCATCAACGGATTCAGTGGAGGCAACATCCATCTCCAGCACATGCAGGGCGATCCCCTCTGCGACGGCGATGGAGCGGAGTTCAGCAGCTGCCGTAGCATTCTTGCCGCTGATATCACGCATGGTGGCATAGGCGGTATCCCCACGCCGCGCTAGGGCCAAAGCCACATCGCGGCCAAAACCAGAACTGCATCCCGTTACCACCACTGACTTGCCCATGAAGAACTCCTTTTCGTTGCCCGTCCCCGGAGTCGTTGCCCGGTAGTGGGCAGGAAGCCTGCGCTGTCCCGCTTTCGCGCTCGTGTGACTCTACCATAGCGGGTGGATTCGGCAAAAGCCCTGGTGGTACTGGGTTTGAGACTCCGGGGGCGCGGCGGTTTGCGCGCGGTTGGGATTGGATCGGGATGGCGTTACACTCTAGGTTTCGCAATGAGGGCGGAGCGGCTACGACCGAACCCGGCTGAACGGTAGAGGACATCTGCACATTGATGCAACTGGCTGGAGACATTCTGCTGGCGGTGGCGCTGCTTTACGGAGTGGCGGGTTTGGCTTATGCGGTGCGGTTCGTGACGCGGACGCTGGACCGGGTAAACGACCGTGCGCGGCTAAGCGGACCACTCTTCCGCTTGGGCATGCTGCCTGCAGCAATCCTATTGTGGCCGTGGCTGCTGCGGTGGGAAGCACGCGGCCAGTTGGCGGCGACATCGGCGGAGGAGGTAAGCGCAGGAGAATGAACCGCGAACTGCGTTCTACGCATTACCGGGTGGCGATGGCGCTGCGGTGGGTTGTACCTGCCGTGCTGGGACTTGCACTGCTGGGATACCGGCCTCCCGTGCAAGGCGAGTTCCCTGCGATGCTGCGGCAGGACCTACCAGTGAGCGCGGTGCCATCCAGCGATGAGGAGGCGGATTTTGAGGGTAGACGGCTACGCGTGGAGGTCTTCACCGTGCCTCCGGGGGATGGGGCAGTGCAGGCGCGACGATGGGTGCGGATCACGTTGCGGGAAGCGCTACGGCAGCCCGATGTGGTGGTGTATTGGTCAACGCGCGCGTCCACCTATGACCGGCCTCCGCTGGGATCGCAGATGTTGGGCGTGTTAGATGAGCGGCAGCCGGCGGCGTTTGAATTGCCCACACAGGCCTCGTTTCTGGCCGGGCGGATTGTGCTGTTCAGCGTAGGGCAACAAGTGTTGATTGCACAGGCTCCCCTTCCGCGGCCATTATGATGACGTCAACAGAAATCATTGGCCAGCAGCCAGGCGTTGCGTTGCAGGAGCCACGGCGGACGACGGGGAGGACTGTGTCCGCCGCGTACAGGCGGCCTGGTAATCATGGTAGGGATGGGGAGGTGGCGCGATGAGCCTACCCTTCCGGCTGGTGCAGTGGAATGAGCGGAAAGTCCTGTTTGACGGGGCTTTGCTGCTGGGTATCGCACTTTACCTGATTGCCTTTGCGGCAGTGAGCGTGGTGAGTGGACCAATGCCGGACCTGATGGAGGCTGGGGCGATTGCGGTGAGGGCCTTCGGATCTCTGGCGGTAATCATGCTGCATGTGGTGCTGGCGGTGGGTCCGTTAGCAAGGCTGCATCCTGGGTTCCTGCCGGTGCTGATGAACCGGCGGCACTTCGGGGTGGCGACGTTCCTGGTGGCATGCGCACATGGGATATTGGCGGCGTTGGTGTATCACTGGCATGGCGCACTGAATCCACTGGCCAGCATCGTGATGGGCAATGGTCAAGTGCTGTCGCCACGCGAACTGCCGTTTGAAGTGTTCGGGTTGTTGGCACTGCTGCTGCTGGCGGCATTGGCGTTTACCAGCCACGACTTCTGGATTTCCTGCCTGGGTCTGGTGCGATGGAAGCGAATGCACTTGCTAGCCTACGCCGCCTACTGTCTGCTGCTGCTGCATGTAGGGTTGGGAACGCTGCAAAGCGCTGGCAATCCTGTGCATGCGCTCCTGTTCGCAGCGGGTGCTGCGGGCCTGGTGGCGCTGCATGTGAGAACAGGACGGCAGGAGAAGGAAAAGGACGAAGATCTGCGGCCGATGGCGCCCGATGGCTGGATTGCGGTATGCCGGCCTGAAGAGATCCCAGAGAACAGAGCCGTCATCGTAAGTACGCCCAAAGAGCGGGTAGCGGTGTTCCGGCACTGGCAAGGGGTTTCGGCAGTATCCAATGTCTGCGCGCACCAAGGAGGACCGTTGGGTGAGGGCACGGTTGAGGCGGGGTGCATCCGCTGCCCCTGGCATGGCGCGCTGTACTTCCCTCATAACGGGACATCGCCTCCGCCCTATCCAAAGGCGGTCGCGACGTACAGCCTGCGGTTGGACGACGGGATGTTGTACCTGAATCCAGAACCGCATCCGGCAGGAACCACCGTGGAGCCAACGGCCCGGCCTGCGCGGCGGGGAAGCGGTCAAATGGGAAACAGGCAAGGAGGCATGGAATCGTGGCGCGGCGGGCTGGTGGCTGGCTCTGGCAAGGAGGAGGGTTAGGTGCCGGGACCCAATCTACCGAAACCGACCCCGGTGAACCTGGCGATGGCCTGGGTGCTGCTGCTCGTACTGGGGGCGCTGGTGGTGGGGATTTCACAGCGTCCGCGCAGTTGGGGACGTTATGAGTACGAGGTCCTGCAGCCCTACCAGGGTAGGTTGCGGATGTCGCCATATCCGGCGCTGGAAGTGGAACGGCCCATGGAGTCGGAGGGGCAGCGCAGCGTGTCGTTGTACCCCCTAGCCAGCAGCCGGCCTAGGGGATTCCGGCGGGACCTCTCGTTCCTCGATGGAAAGCTTGTCACCTTGAGCGGGCGAGTGCTCTGTGCGGGAACCCTTACCATGCTGGAAGTGGAAGAGGACGACGTCGCGCTTCTGGGGAGGGATATCGAGTTCCCCGCGCAGGAGGCAGTGCGGGCAATGGGCCCGGTGAAGCTACGCGGTGAGATTCTGGACCTGCGCAGCTACCTGGGGTACCACGAGCCCGAGTTCGGAGATCTGCTGCGGACTCCGTCTGCGGGTGCGATTCGGGCGGGGATTCCTCCGGTACTGGTGGTGACGGAGGCGTCAGGAAGACGGGTGGCATTCCTGCTAGTGCGGCCAGATGGAGCACCGGTTGGGGGGGCGGCACTTGGGCGTCTGGCGATCCCGGTAGAGATTGAGGGAGAGTTCCGGCTTTGGGCCGATTTCCCGATGTTGGCGGCCGATCCGGCAAGCTACCGCCGGCTGTGGCCCTGGGAGTAAACCGGAATGCCCCGGGGAACATTGTGCCCGGAACAGTTGCTGCTATAACGGGAGTTATGGGTATGTTGCAAAGTCGAAGATGGATGATGGCGCTGCTGGCGACCGTACTGATCGCGCAGGTGCAGGCAGCAGACAAGAAGCTGATTCTGCATGCGGACGACTACGGCATGTCGCACTCAGTAAATGTGGCGACACAGGAGTTGCTGGAAAAGGGAGCGATCAGCAGCGCGTCCATCATGATGCCTTGCCCCTGGGTTCCGGAAGCAGTGAATTGGCTGAAGTCAAGGAAGAAGTTGGATGTCGGACTGCACTTTACGCTCACCAGCGAGTGGAAAACGCTGCGATGGGGTCCGGTAGCAGCTCGTGAGCAAGTGAAGGGTTTACTGGATCCGGATGGCTACCTTTGGCCGGACGTGCGCAGCGTGGCGATGCATGCCACGGCGGCGGAAGTGGAAACGGAGTTACGCGCGCAGATTGCCCTGGCCCAGCGGATGGGATTGCGCTTCACTCATTTCGATACTCACATGGGAACGGTGTATGCGCGGCCGGACTTCTTTGAGGTCTACCTGAAGCTTGGGAAGGAATTCGGAATTCCTGTAATGCTTCCGAAGCCATACGAGGGCATGGAACGGTCAGCCCCGGCGTCGACCATCGAGTATCTGAAGGCGCAGCAGGCGCAATTCCAGAACGATGGGCTATTCCAGTTGGACTTCCTGATTACCGACGGAGCACCGGGACAGCGCACACTAGAAGGCCGGCGTCAGGCCTACCACGAAACTTTGCGGAAACTGAAGCCGGGGATCACCCAGATGATTCTGCATCCAGGCGTGTTGAATGATGAACTGAGCGCCGCAACGGGAAGCGCACGCAACCGGGACGCAGACTACCGGGTGTTCCTGGAGCCTGAGACACAGAAGCTGATGAAGGAGCTGGGGATTGCGCTAGTGGGCTGGCAGGATGTGGCACCGGCAAGACAGTAGGGGCGCAGGAACACCGCTAGTGAAGCGCGGAAGCAGTTAACGAAACTGGCGGTTTCCAAGCAGCAAACTCGCCCCGGCAGCGGTGGGTGGTTCGATGGCCGGGGCGGCGAAATCGAGGAATGGAATTAGTCAAAGCTATTGCCAGATCTGAAATCCGCGCTGCGACCGCAGGGCGGTTGGCCGTGGAAGCCATTGGTGCGAACGATTTCTGAAACTTCCCGGGCCCGGAGGTAGGTCCAAATGCGGTCCAGCTTGCCGTTCGCTTCGGGACTGAGATTGTCGATGTTGTAGTCAATCAGGTCGTCGATGATTTGACGGGCGTTCTCGTAATGTGTGGTATTCAATTGCATGGCTCCGGGATCTCCTTTATCGACGGTTCGACGAACGGACTTTAGATGTAAGACCGTGTTTCGGGAGTAACGGTTTTGGCGGCCCGCTGAGAGTCGCTGGTTATTGTCAAGGTTCAAGTACTACAGGGGAGACCGGCAGCAGGGCGGAGGTATCCGGCGCCACAGCCGGCGAGATCTTCGGAGACGGAATGCAGAGAGCGAACAGGCCTGAGGCGGGTTCTTCGGTGCTCTCTCCTTCTGTTTTTAGTTTAGTGAGGCTGCACGCCATATTCAAGCACTTTGCGCAGATTTACGTTCGATTTTACAAATGGCGACAATCAAACAAAGCTACTTAACCACGAGCCTTCATTGCCGCATCAACAGTCTCGGCCGTTAGGAATTAAGCAACGATGAACAGAAGGGTCATTGACTTCAACTGCGGCGCAGGGCGGGCAGGACGGCACCGGCAGCAGCTGGCGGCGCCGTCCACGATGAAGGGTGGCAGGCTGAAGGGGATGCCTCTACAGCAGCGCTTCGCGATGGGCCTCCGCCCATTCGCGGAACGACAGAATTCCAGGATGCAGAGACCGTGTGGTTTCCAAATTGCGTGCAGCGCAGAAAACTCCGGAGAAGTCGCGGTTGAACTGGAACATGTTGCCGATGTCGTCAGCGCCTGGAAATCCGAAACTGCGGAAGACATCGGGAGGTACGTCGCGAAAGAGGACCGGCTCTCCAATGACCGCAGTAAGGATTGACGCCATTTCCGGAACGGAAAGATGTTCGCCGGCAATCCCGATTCGCTTGCCCGCCCATTGGCCGGGGTCGCGGAAAAGGCTAAGTGCACAAGGGCCGATATCCTCGGCAGCAATGCCTGGAAGCCTTGCGTCACCCATCGGGAAGGTCAGGCAACGGGTACCATCGGGTTGTTTCTGGGGCCCCATGCCGAAGTGGATGAAGTTGTCCCAGTAGAAGGAGGTCAGCAGGTAGGTGGTGGGTACGCCGGCTTCGTGGAACGCGGCATCCGCTTCAGCCTTGGCATCGAAGTGAGGAACTTTATATTTGCCCTGGAGAGTCGGCATTCGCTGGTCGTCAACGGGGATGAACTTGCGGCTATCCTCCAGTGTGGACCAGATGACGTGGCTGAGATTTTCGGCGGCGGCGGCGTTGGCCATATTGGTGGCTTGAAGGATTTCGGCATCCGGCGAGAAGTGCTCCCAGAAGAACGTGACGCAGTAGGCAGCGTAGGCACCCTGGAACGCCTTACGCGTGCTGTCGGGATCAGAGATGTCGCAGGCGACCACTTCGGCGCCGGCGGCGGCAAGTGCCTGTGCCTTTGGCGACCCGGGATTGCGCGTAAGCGCGCGGACGGCGAAGCCGTATTCGGGATGGGCAAGGATCGCGCGTGCAAGTCCGCCGCCCTGTGCTCCGGTAGCGCCTGCCACAACAATAATGCGGGTGTCTGACATTGCGGAAGTTCCCCCTCTGTTTAGTGAACGCTGAGTGTTGCTAAGTAGGCTATTGCTTTCGGCGGGAAGACGCAAGGGTAGGCGCCGCGGCCGGGGATGCGATGCGGGCAGCCTGTGGGACAATTTACCCAGCGGCGGGAGAGTGCGCCGCATCAGCTAGCCGTGAGTGAAACCCTGATACAGATAACTGGAAGCAAGCCTGCGGAATTGGTTGCGTTGACAAAGGCGCAGCGGTTGCCGGAGTGGGCGCGGAAGAGCCGAACTCATTTTGAGGCCGTGCACTTGCTAAAGCGCGACCTGCGGGGACGAAATCTGCATACAGTGTGCGAATCCGCCCGCTGCCCGAACATCCATGAGTGCTTCCAGCGAAAAGCGGCGACGTTTATGATTCTGGGCAACCTGTGCACGAGGGGTTGCACCTTCTGCAGTGTGCCCAAAGCAAATCCGGCGAAGACGGAAATGCCGATTGATCCCCGCGAGCCATGGCAGGTAGCGGAGATGGCGGCTAGCATGCGGTTGCGGTATGTCGTGATAACCAGCGTAAACCGCGATGACCTTTGGGATGGGGGTTCCACGCACTTCGCGGAAACGGTGAAGCAAGTGCGCATGGCACTACCAGAGGCGCGCGTGGAGGTGTTAACGCCGGACTTCTGCGGGAACATGGAAGCAGTGGCGCGCGTTCTGGATGCCGGTCCGGATGTTTTCAACCACAACATGGAAACGGCACCGCGGCTCTACCGGAAGGTGCGTCCGCAGGCGAACTACCAGCAGTCCTTGGATGTATTGGCATTTGCTCGAAAGCACCGGCCCGAAGTGCTGACGAAGAGCGGGTTCATGGTTGGGCTGGGCGAAACCGAGCCGGAGATCCTTCAATTGCTAAGGGACCTGCATGCGCATGAGGTAGACGTGGCGACGATTGGGCAGTATTTGCAACCGACGCGGCGTAACCGGCAGGTACACCGCTTCGTTACGCCGGAGGAATTTGACGGCTATCGGGACTTCGGTATGGCGATTGGGTTCAAGGCGGTATTCAGCGGGCCGTTGGTACGAAGTTCCTACATGGCGGACCTCGTCCACGAGGAAGCACAGTTGGTTGCGGCGAGGCAGGATTCCCCTTCATCGCACATGCCATTGCGTGAGCAGGTAGAGGGGCAATGAGCAGCACGACGAGCCGAATGCCGGACATGGGGGCGCTGAATCCAAGGGCGTTAGGCCAGGAGCAGCGGCGGGCACTGGCCGTTGTTCTTGCTTTGTTGAGCGGGTTGTTGTTGTTCCTTACCTTTCCGGATGCGAACCTGACATATCTGGCCCCTGTGGCATTGACGCCGCTGCTGGTGGCTGTAGGACTGGTGTCGAGGGCGTTTCCGCGCTTCTTTCTGGGATGGATCTGCGGGATCGTGTACTGGTTGGGGACCTGCTATTGGATCCAGGACACGCTGGCAACGTATGGTGATTTGAACTTGGGACTTAGCATGTTGGCGCTGGCGCTGTTCGCCTTGGCCAAAGGCCTGCACATGGCGGTGTTCGGGTGGGCGGCGGGATTCCTGATGCCACGCTGGTGGGCGATTCCGGCAGTTGCAGCGGCATGGGTCGCAGTGGAACGTACACATGGTCCCCTTGGATTCGCTTGGCTTACTTTGGGGAACGCAGGCGTGGATATGGGGTTAGTGATGCGGCTCGCTCCCTTGGTGGGCGTGTATGGGCTGTCGTTTGCGTTCTCCTTAATGAGCGCCGCGTTGGCAGTGATGGTGCTGCGCCGTAACCGGAAGGAGTTGCTGTGGCTGCTGCCGCTCTTGGCACTGTATCTGCTGCCGGCCATTCCATCCCCTGAGACAGGAAGTGAGCAGGCACTACTCGTGCAGCCAAACATCCTGGACAATGTCGACTGGACCGGCCCGTCCGTGAAGGCAATGCAGGATCGCGTATTCAGTTTGTCGGGGACGAGTCTTCGGGTGCTCGATTTTCCCGGCAACACGCTGGTGCTGTGGCCGGAGGTGCCTGCGCCGCTGCACTACTATGACGATGCTGCGTTCCGCGAACGGACGCATGCCTTCGCGAAGGAGCACAAAGCGTGGTTTCTGTTTGGCACCATCGGGCGAACCCCAGACTTCGAGGCCAAGAATACCGCGGTTCTGATTGGCCCTGAAGGGCAATTCGCGGGCAGCTATGACAAGATCTTCCTGGTGCCGTTTGGGGAATTTGTGCCGCCGCTGTTCGAATGGGTTGGCAAGGTAAGTAACTATGCCGGGAACTTCGTGCCGGGTGACCGCGAGGTGGTGTTCCCAATCGGGAATCAACGGCTGAGCGCGATTATCTGTTACGAATCGGCGTTTCCACACCTGGTGCGGCGCTTTGTGAATCAGGGGGCGGGGGCAATTGCGAACCTGAGCTTCGATGGGTACTTCGGCAACGCGAGCGCTCGGCGGCAACACCTGCTGCTGGCGCGTATGCGGGCGGCTGAAAACGCGCGGTGGCTGTTGCGGGCAACGAGTGACGGTATCACGGTGAGCATTGATCCGGCGGGACGGATCGTTGACCGCCTGCCGGAAGGCGTAGCCGCCTCGTTGCCGGTGCGGTTCAACTATCGCGAGGAAAAGACGCCCTACACGCAACACGGAGACTGGTTCTGCCTGGTGTGCGCGCTCGCGTCGTTGGCTGCACTGGTTCCCGCCCTCAGGGCTCCGGCGGCATTGGCGCGCAAGCGGCGATGATAGAATCCTTAGGTCTCTGGAGTTCACAATGCCCTTACGTGTCTGCATGCTGCTGTTGCTAATTGTGGGTGGGATGCCCCTGATTGCCCAGGAGTGGCGATCGCTCTTTAGCGCGACGTCCATGCAAGGCTGGGAGAGTACACCCTCGGGCAGGGATGTTTTCCGTCTTGAGGACGGGATGCTGAAGTCTCAGCCAAATGCCAAGGGTATGCTGCGCTATGCAAGCGAAGCATTTGGTGACTGCACCCTGAAGCTTGTGTACCGGATGTCGAACTCGCGTGGAAACGCCGGAGTGTTTGTTCGGATTCCCAGGGCGGATGCGACAGAAAACCAGGCGATCCACGAGGGCATTGAGGTGCAGATTGATGACCAGAACGACGAGTGGCATTCGACGGGTGTGTTGTACTCAATGACCAAGGCGAAGGCTAGGCCATTCCTCCCGGAGGCCTCCTGGAACACGATGGAAATCACATTGGACGGGACGCGCACAGTGGTCATGCTGAACGGCACCATGGTGACGGACTATGACGGTGTGGACGATGTACCGCGGCAACGAATGGGCTTCGAGCCGCGGCGCGGACCACGTCCGCTCAAGGGCTACCTGGGCCTGCAGAACCACGATGACCGGGCCACCATCACGTTCCGGGAGATTAGCGTGAAGCCACTTCGTTAGTAAGTGCCGATGAGAATTTCCAATGAGTGAGGGCAGAGCCGTGGGCACAGTAAGAATCGCAATGTTGGGCAGTGGGTTTGTGGCGGAGTTCTACATGCAGGGCTTGGCCAACGTGCATGGGCACGAGGTGGTGGCGAACTATTCCCGATCGAAGAAGCGCGCGGTGGGGTTTGCTGAGCGGTGGGCGATTGGCGAGCCGACAACGAACCTGGAACAGCTGATTGCGCGGACAGACATTGACCTGTACGTCATCGCCCTGCCCAATGAGGCGCACCTGCCGGTGTCGCTGTCGTTGTCAGCGGCCCGCCGCAATCAGGTGTGTACCAAGCCTCTCGGGCGTGACCGCAAGGAAGCCAAGGCCATGCTAAAGGCGGCTTTGAAGAGCGGCGCCTTCCATGGCTATGCGGAGACCGAAGTGTTCGCGCCCGCCGTCGTAAAGGCCAAGGAGATCGTCGATTCGGGTGGCATCGGCAAGCTGGTATGGGTACGCTCGCGCGAGTCCCACTCGGGCCCGCACAGTCCGCACTTCTGGGATGTGGACAAGACCGGAGGCGGCGCGATGAACGACTTGGCCTGCCATTGCGTGGAGGCTGCGCGCTACTTCTACGGCAAGCAGGACAAAGTGGTGGAAGTGATGGCGTGGGGAGCGAACCTGGTGCACGGCAAGCGCACGCAAGGCGAGGACAACGCGCTGTTGATGCTGAAGATGGAAGGCGGCGGATTTGCGCACTGTGAGCTTTCGTGGACCTGCAAAGGGGGGCTTGACCTGCGCAATGAGATCCACGGAGCAGATGGTTCCATCTTTACTGATGTCACTCGCGATACCCCGGTCCGCAGCTTCACCGGCAAGAGCGCGGGCTATGTGATTGAGAAGGCTGACATCGATTTCGGTTGGACGCGTCCGCTTCCGGAAGAGGCCTTCGCCTACGGCTATCAAGCCGAGATGCGGCACTTCGTGGAATGCGTGCGCGATGGTAAGCCCGCCCGTGAAGACTACTTCGATGGCTATGCCGTGAATTGCATCCTGGACGCGGGATACCAGAGCATGAAGGCGGGCAAGTGGACACGCGTGAAGTATTGAGGCCCCAATGACCGCGCCAGGCTTGGAAGGGAAATCACTGCTGCTATCCGGCGCCACCGGCATTGCGGCAAGCACCGCGCGGATGGCCTTAGAGAGTGGTGCCCGGCTGTGCGTGGTGAGCCTGGAGGAAGAGGACCTGCGCCACCTGCGCCAGCAATTGCAAGCTGGGCCTCAGCAGTTGGTGACTGTGGCTGGCGACCTGGGCGAAGCCGTCACGGCCGAACGGGCGGCGGTGCGCTGCGCTGAGGCTTTCGGTCGCATTGATCTGCTGTTCAATGTGGCGGGTATCAGCGGTCGCCGCCACGGTGACGGCGCCATACACGAATGCAGCGATGAAGGCTTCGACGAGACCGTCCGGGGCAACCTGCGCACGTTGTTCCTGTTGAGCCGGGCGGCCCTGCGTTTCATGATGGCGCAAGCCCCAGGCACGGATGCCATGCGCGGCGCCATTCTGCACATGGCCACCGTGACCGCGTACTCCCCGCAACGTGACTTCTTTGCTACACATGCCTACGCGGCCGCCAAGGGAGGCGTCATCGGGCTTACCAAGGCGATGGCCGGTTACTATGCGCCGCACAAGATTCGGGTGAACGCCATTGCTCCGGGCTTGGTGCGCACGCCCATGAGCCTACGCGCCCAAACCAACCCGGCTATCCTGGACCTGATGCGCCACAAGCAACCACTGGCAGAATCGCTCATCGAAGCCGATGACGTCGCCCGCACGGCGCTCTTTCTATTGAGCGACGCCGCACGCATGATCACCGGCGAAGTGGTGGGTGTTGACGCCGGATGGCACGTCAGCAACTAGGGTGCTTGCTGCCGGCCGCCACCATCCGGCAAAGGGTGGTCTAGCGGGTGAAGCGCCGGCGACCCAGGGCGATCATCCCCAGCCCGGATAACAGCATCAGGATCGACGCTGGCTCCGGCACTGCGCTGTCGGCCTGCGGCGCAACGATGATGTCCGCGTTCCCAGTCACCTGGTTGCCCAGCAAGCTGGTTTCGATGCCAAAGGCGTTGGCGGCCAACGCAGCCATGGGCACCGACAGACGCAGGCTCTGGTCACCGGCCAGCACGAACACGGATGGGCTTCCTTCGCTCACACCGTTCACCTGAACCCGCGCGAACACCCGGCCGGTTAGCGTGTTCACCACCAGATTCATCAGTTGCAGACGGTGGAAGCCATCAGTGATTTCCGCCCCGCTATCCTCATGTTCATACACCCCCAGTTGGGTGTCCTCCTCAATGCTTCCGCCAGTGATGGGGAAGTTCAACGTTAAGCCGGAATAACCGGCATTGCCCAATGGCGTGACGCTGAGTCCGAGTTCCAGGAACTCGTCGCTCAGTGACACCACCGTCTTGCCTCCTTGAATGGGGGCGGCCAGGATGGGAAGTGTACAGAAGCACAACACGGTTAGACGCAAGAGTAAGATTCTGGCTAACAAGTGACCCTCCAGGATCTGGGTATCGGAGACGTGCTGGACTGGGATGCCGTCGGGATGCGGCCCTTTGGCAATGGACTCCAGCAAGTGGTTCCGCACCCAGCATGGGGGCTAAGGCTGGCGCGGCGATAGAGCACAAGTGTGAACTTTCACCAGCGCTCGGCACACACCTGTTACAGGGCCAAGTGGGAGATGACTGGGATGACCGCCTATCCCCTTCCATTGCGGCAGCTTGGCGAAAGTTTACTCCTGCAAATTGTGGTTACTGATACGCTTGTAATTTCTTTCCGAAAAGGAGCCTCCGATGCAGCCCCAACCCTTGCGCACCACCGTCATTGGCAGCTATCCCTTTCCGGGATGGGTGGAGTTCGCCAGCCAGCACCTGAGCGAGTTTGGCAGCGCCGATTATGCCGAACTGCAGGACGATGCCACCATGATCGCCATCCAGGACCAAGTGCGCGCCGGACTGGATGTGATCACCGACGGCGAGCAGTCACGGCTTGACTTCAACCTATCCTTCTACGGCTTCATGGAGGGTCTGGCGATGGAGCCCGCCTCGCCCCGCCGCTTCGGACCACCCGCCCACGACCAGCGGGGCAAGCACATCCTGCTGGGTGAACTGAAAGCCTCTCGCGGCCTGGGTGTGGTGGATGAGTTCCGCCGATTGGTGCGGCTGGCGCCCGCCGGCCCGACGCTGAAGGCCAGCATCCCCGGCCCCTATACGCTCAGTGGCCGCCTGCAGCCGAACGAACGCTACCCTGACCGCTGGGCCGTCACTGAGGCACTGCTGCCCCTGGTTGCCGCCGAGATCTCCGCGCTGGTGGAAGCCGGGTGCACGGAGATCACCATCGATGAGCCCAGCATGAGTTGCTATGCCCATCGCGAAGACACGGCCCGCTTCGTGGATATCTTCAACCGTACCGCCGCCCCGGCCGTGGGCAAGTGCCGCTTGTCCACGCACCTCTGCTTTGGCAACTACAAGGCCCGCGCCGTGGGGCCGCGACGCTACGCGCCCATGTTCCCCGCGTTCCTTGATTTCACAGTGGATGAACTCCACCTGGAGATGGCCAGCCGCGAGTTCGCGGAACTGGAAATGATCGCCGGCATCGCCCAGGTGCGCGACGTCAGCGTGGGGGTCATCGACGTCAAGAGCTACTACGTGGAGACCCCGGAGGACGTGGCCGCGCGCGTACGGCGCTGCCTGCAATTCGCGCCGCCGGAGCGTCTCTCCTTCGCCCCGGATTGCGGCCTCAGCCAAACCGCGCGTTGGGCCGCCAGACCCAAACTCGAGAACATGGTGAAGGGGGTCCACATGGTGCGAAAGGAACTCGGCCTGGCATGAGCAACCCCCTGATTCCCGCCTTCCAGAAAGACGATGCCCTACTGCGGGACATCTCTGCCCGCAACCGCTATGACGGCCACTTCCGCCTCTGGTGGCTGGGCCAAAGCGGCTTCCTGCTGCAGCACCGCCAGCGCCACATTCTCTTTGACCCCTATCTGTCTGACTCACTCACTGAGAAGTACGCGGCTACCGGCAAGCCCCACATCCGCATGAGCGAACGCGTGGTAGACCCTGCCGCCCTGGGCTTCGCTGAAATCGTCACCTCCAGCCACAACCACACCGATCATCTGGATCGCGAAACCCTGCTGCCCATCCTCACTGGCAAGGACTTGACCCACTTCGTGCTGCCCGAGGCCAATCGCTTGTTTGCGGCGGAGCGGCTCAGTTGCAGTCCCAGTTTCGCCGTGGGCCTGAACGACGGCGATCGCATTGAGATTGCCCCCTTCGAGATCCACGCCGTTCCCGCCGCGCACGATACCGTGGAACGCGACGAAGAGGACCGCTGCCGCTTCCTGGGCTTCGTCGTGCGCTTCGGAGATTGGTGCATCTATCACAGCGGCGACACCCGGCTCTACGACGGCATGGTGGACCTGCTGCGGCCCTTCGCCATCGATGTAGCCCTGCTGCCCATCAACGGCTACAAGGCGGAGCGCAAGGTGGCGGGCAACCTGAACGCCGATGAAGCCGCCTGGCTGGCCCGCGAAATTGGCGCCAAGGTGGCCATCCCGCACCACTACCACATGTTCGCCTTCAACACCGAAGAGCCCGCGCTATTTGAGAGCGCCTGCGCCCGCGAAGGTACCGTCTGCAAGACGCTGCAACTGGGCGAGTGCTTCGATAGCGCCGCCTGGCCCGGCTTCGCCGAACGCGTACCCGCAGCCGCCTCGACGCACTTTGCCGCAGACACCTCCACGAACGCTAGCGATTGACCGGGTGGACTGTGTGGCTGTCCCCATCGGGTGACGGCAAGGGGACGCCCGGCGACGTCGTTGGCAGGTCCGCCGGCCCTGATGTTTCCTCCTGCGGCCCTGATACCGCAGCGTCCTCCACTGGCGTATCCAGGTCGTAGCGAATCTCTGTATCCGCGCTTGCCCGCTGAAAACTGCTGTTCACGGCCGACACCGCAATCCGCCGCGAGTAGCCGAAAAGCACCCGCAGCGAGAACTCCCCGCTATAGCGCGACGGAAACCAGGTGCCATCGGGCATCTGCGCGTACTCCAGCTTGTAGCCGAACTGCTTCACGTTGCTGCCCAGCAGGGTGCGCACGACCAGCGGCACGTTCCGCGCCTGATGGGTCACTACCAGCACCGGTGCCAGCGTGGTTCGGTCCACCAACATTTCCCCTTCCCAGAAACCGCGCCGCGCTTCTTCGGTCTCGCGCGACGACTCGTCGTCCTTGCCCTGCCCCGCCTTCTTCCCCTGCTTCGGATTCGGCTGAAACGTAAACCGGTACACCTCACGGCCCTGGTAGCGCTCCTCACCGTGGAACTCAAACTGGTGGCGCGCCATCATCGCATCCGACAGCGGGTACATGCTGTCCTCCAGCGAGTCATCGCCGCCCTTGTGAAACATCACATCCTCGGCGAAACTCTGCACGATCTCGCCGTCCAGATCGAAGTTCCCCGTCCGGTACTCCGGATCGCTATAGGGATGCACCGTCCCCTTGATGGCCACCTTGCCTTCCAGCGACAGCAGGTCGCGTTCAATCAACTTCACCGTGGGGCGCACTCGGTACTGCCGCAGTTCCTCGCGAGCCAGCACGCCCTTGCCGCGCAGCATCCGCACCAGCACCTGCTGCTGGAACATCCAACGCGACCGCTGCTGTTTGCCCTCGGCCTGCTGCTTCCGTACAGCGTCCAGAATACGCCGCGGGTCAGCGTGCGCCGCGCCCAGTTCAGCAATCGGCGCCGGCCCCAAAGGCGGCTCCGGTTGCGCCAGCGCCAACCAAGGCCCCCAAGCCAGCGTTAGCAACCACATCCACGAAATGGAGGAAAATGCCCGCATTACTGGCAAAGACGAAGCACCTGGCCGCTTCTTACAGCCGCCACACGGATGCGCCGCTTGGCGAAACCACCCCGCCCAAGGGAGCTATACTGACAGGGCGGCCCCACCCAGCTACAGGGTCGTTCCCCTTGCCTTCCACAGAAGTATGGGATATCCCAGCATCTGGGAGGCGAGGCTACGAAAGGAAAATCCATGGACCGCTTTGAAACACTGAAATTGAAATACCAGTCCGTGCTCAACGTTGCCAAACTACGGGGGGTAAGGCTGGCCAATGTGCACGTGGAGAATGACAAGCTGCTCATTCGCGGAGCTGCTCCCTCGCAGGATGTGAAGAACGAGGTATGGAGTCACATCAAGCTGGTGGATGCCACCTTCGCGGATCTGGTCTGCGACCTTAGCATTGACCCCAGTCTGGCTCCGCCTCCCGCTGAACCCAAAACCTACACCGTCGTAGCCGGAGATAGCCTGTGGAAGATCGCTGAAAAGCACTTCGGGAAGGGGAGCCTATACCCGAAGATCATCGCCGCTAACCCTGGAAAACTGAAGGACGAAAAGAGCGTCATTCACCCTGGCGACGTGCTTGTGATTCCGGATCTCGACTAGTGTGAAACGACGGGCGGGGAGCTGCCCCTGAGGGCGCTCCCCACACTCGTTCAACTAGGCGCTCCAGGGGCCACGGATCAGGCAGTACGGATCCGCGATGGAGTTCATCTGGAAGACGCGCAGCCGGTCCTGGTTCTTGTACGGGACCAGGGTGATGAAACCACGGGCGCTTAGCGCCTCCATGGCTTCCTCGGTAAACCAGGCCTCAGCTACGGAAGTGGACAGGGTACCTTCCTGGCTCGAGTAAGTATGCAGCGGGAGGCCCTTGAGTTCGGCAACGGCACCTGGCTTGAAGTCCCAGCCGAAGTCACTGAATGCCTGTCCGATGAGCATGGCCATCATCAGGGCGCCGCTGCCCCAAAGGTAGTCGTCGTTAGCAGGCTGGCCGGCGATCTCCTCGAAGGGGAAGGCGTCGCAAGGGTCACTTTTCTTGCCGTAGGGAAGCCGGCTGAGGATGCGGGGTGCCACCAGGCCCAGCCATCCGGCATCGGGCTGTTTGCGGATTAATTGCCAGTAGCCACCAGCGACCTCAGGGGCAGGGGTCCACTCGCGTGGATTGAGGACGCCCTCAAAAGCGGGTAGACCGGCCAGGGTGGGCGTGGCATCGGCCAGGAAGGGCGCTCCGGCGGCTCTGGCCAGCTTCATGAGGCGGTTCAGCGCGCGGAGGTCATCCGCGTCGGCCCCGAAGCGATACGAGCCCGCGATGACGCTGTAGCCTTGGCCGTCAGCGCGCTTACGGGGCTCTTCGATGAGGAGGCGCGCCAGTAGGGACTGGGTGAGATCGTCGTTATCGAAGAGATCTGCTTGCAGTTCCTCGCGGGTGAGGTCGAGGACATACACCTTCAGTTCAGCACCGGTGTCGAGGGTGCGGATCAACTGGAACAAGCCGCGCCATGCGGCTTCCACCCGGCGTACCACAGGGTGATGCAATACCTGGCGCATTTGGGCGCTGATGGCTTCATCCATCTGCGCCAGCAACTCCTGCTGCCTGGCGCTGGGTGCGCTCACCAGATAGGGAAGTACGGCGCGGCGGGCAATCTCCAGGACCGGATCCTTGGCCGGAGCAAGCGACGGTGCGGTGCTGGTGGGAGATGCATCTTCCATCATGGCGTCCAGAAGACTTCCACCGGAAACAAGATCTCGCGCGCTTACCGGGCCACCGGGAGGCGGAACGGCCTGGGTCCCACGCATTTCACCTTCCGCCAGCGCCCCCAGGTCACGGGCGGCAATCTGCCAGCGGTCCGGGTCGTCGAGCTGATCGCGCAGACGGCGCATTTCCAGGAAGAGCGGATTCTTATGGAAGATGGCCTCAGGGCGAAAGTCGTCAATGTCGGCCACCTTCAGCGGGAAGGGCTCTTCGTCGCCGAGGCGCAGCATGATGGTAGGACGTACGGCGGCCAGGACGTCGTCGAAGTTGTCCCGATCCACCTCCATGGGACGGCGCTGGCCTAAGGGACCCCGGGCATCGCCATCCTTGCCGGAGAAATCGCCCAGCAGGAGGATTCGAAAGACACGCGAGTCGTCAATGACCTGTGCGCTGCGACTGCCGGGCTCGACTTCAAAATGCATCTCGGCGCGGTTCTCGCGGGTGCTCATGGTGGTGGTCCTCCTGGATGTGGCCTGCGTGCAAGGCACACGCTGCCTTCACTGCGTGACGCGTCTATTGTATGCGAGAAGCAAGGAACCGTAAGGCTCTGGCGTCTCATATCGATTAGCGTCGAATCTGCGAAACTGGGAGCACCATGGCAACCGAAGCGCACCGGCCGGACCCCCAACGGCCAGATCCCCCACGAATTGATCCACAGCGCGCTGAGCAGCGACCCGGTGGACCTGCGGCGCTGGGGGATGGCTATATGGTGCGCATTGAGGTGCGAGACCCCGAGGTTTTGGCCGAGTTGCGGCGCTATCCTGAGGGGCCGCAGCGCGACGAATTCCTGCGCCTGGCCCTGCGCATCGGCGTGCTTTCGTTGCGGATGGCGGCGGGCAGCCTCGACCTGGACGCCATCCAGCGGGAGTCCCGGAACCTGGTGGCGAACCTGCGTCAGCTTCTCGAGGACCGGCAACAGCAGATCACCAGCACCTTGGGACAGATTCTGGGCGAATATCTTGATCCCTCAAAGGGTAAGCTGGAGCTGCGCTTAGGCGCCCTTACCAAGCCCGGCGGCGAGTTAGACAGCCTGTTGAAAGCGCAGCTGGACGGGGACAGTTCGGCCCTGGCACGGACGCTCACCACGCATGTCGGGGAGCAATCGAAACTGTTCCGGATGCTGTCTCCGGAGGAAGCCGGCGGACTGCGGGCGCAGGTGCAAGGGGTGCTGGCAGAGGCATTGGAAAGTCAGCGCGCGCAGTTGCTGGCGCAGTTTTCTCTGGACGAGCCGAATTCGGCTCTAAAGCGCCTGGCCGATACGCTGCGCGAAGAGAACCAGCGAATCAGCGGAGAGTTCTCCTTAGACAAGCCCGACTCGGCGCTTTCGCGCATGACCCGGGCAATTGAAGGCGCGCAGCAGAGCATCAGCCAGCGGCTGACGCTGGACGATCCACAGTCGCCGCTGTCGGTCTTGAACCGGCAGTTGGAGACCCGCATGGAGGAACTGCGGCAGCGCGCCGACGAGTTCCAAGGAGAAGTACGAAGGACGCTGCAAAGCCTGGAGACGAGGCGGGAGGTGATGGCGCGGTCTACCTTGCAGGGGTTGAGCTACGAGGTTGCCTTGGGCAGGGTGCTGGAGCCGATGGCGGCGGGCTACGGCGACCTGTTCGAAGACGTGCATGAGACCAGCGGTGCCTTCTCTCGCAACAAGACGGGCGACTACGTGACACGGATGGCAGAGGATAGCGGGGCGCCCGAAGCAGGAATCGCCTGGGAAGCCAAAAGCGCGGAACGGTATACCGTGGCGAAGGCTCGCGAGGAACTGGCTGAGGCGCGACGGAATAGGGACTGTCAGATTGGGGTATTTGTCTGGGAGCCTTCGCGCGCCCCGGACGGGGTTCGGCCTCTACAACGCTTCGGCACGGACATCATCCTGCTGTGGGATCCTGAAGACCCCGCCACGGACATTCGGCTGGAGGCTGCCTATAGCATCGCGCGGGCGCTGCTGGTGCGAAGCGCACGAAGTTCCCAGGCAAGCGGCGTGTCGGCAGAGGACGTGGACAAGGTGATTCATGCCCTTGAGCAGAAGATCGACAGCTTCCAGGACATGAAGACCAAGACCACCACGATCGCCAACAATGCAGCGGCGGTGCTGAAGCTTGCCGAGCAGATGGAAGGCCTGGTGCGGGAGCAGATGGAGGCACTGCGCGCGCTGTCAGCTGCGATGCGACAGCAGGGCAATCGGGGCGCTTCCCTCTAAAGTCGCTGGCGCCTCAGCCGATGAGATCCCCAATGGGCGAAATGCCTTTCGGGGTGGTGGTCGTCTTCCGCCAACCCACGCCCGCATGCTGGCCGGGCCTGCAACGGGAGCCTTGGTTATGACGAATCCGCAATCACCAGATGGTCGTTTTGCGCCTGGGGCCACGGGCGGGAACAAGGCGGGCAAAGCAGTGCTGGACCGGCGTGTGCTTGAGGAATTGCGACAGTATTCCGACGAGACACAGGACCTTGTGCAGGAACTGGTGACCATCTTTCTGGCGGATTCGCCAATGCAACTCATGGCGCTGCAACAGGCGCTCCGGACAGCGGATTGGGACGAGGTTGAGCGGCGCTCACACCGCCTGAAGGGCAGTGCGGGCAGCATTGGCGCAGAACGATTGCGTGAGCTGTGCCAGGAAATCGAACTACATGCCCGGCAGCGCGACCTTACCGAACCAGACAACGCTTCGCATGCCGTGAACAGTGAGTTGGAAGCCCTGAAGGAAGAATTGGCGGCGATACAGGAACACCCACAATCCAGCTAAAGGAGCCCGTCTCGCAGGGCCTGCAGCGCTGGTACGGATGAGAGGACTTGAACCTCCACTCCCTTTCGGGAACCAGAACCTAAATCTGGCGCGTCTGCCAATTTCGCCACATCCGCATGTTGCTACTTGGAGGCGCGTTGTCCTCCTCTTCCAGGATAGCGCAGGGTTAGGGCACGCTTGCGAACGGGCTGCTTAGAAGACTTCAACGGCGTACGGCGGGTATCATAGGTGGCCATGAGGTCTTCCCTGTTCCGCTTTCTGTTGATTGCCGGCTTGGTGTTGCT
Organism: Bryobacteraceae bacterium; assembly: GCA_036821995.1. Taxonomy (GTDB): domain Bacteria; phylum Acidobacteriota; class Terriglobia; order Bryobacterales; family Bryobacteraceae; genus JACTMJ01. Next base: position 43,414 of record DAISIM010000031.1, on the reverse strand, counting down.
GCTGCTGTCAGGTTCAGGCTGCGTACGGAAGCCTGGCGAGAATCTCCAATCCGAAGTTGCCCTGCGGGACGAGGCCAAGTACCGTCTGTCGCAGATCTCCGGCCGGTTACCCGTGAGTGGGCTGCGTAAGCCGGTGACGGTGATCCGCGATCAGTGGGGCGTCCCGCACATCTACGCTGATACCGTGGAGGACCTGTTCTTCGCCCAGGGCTTTGTCGCGGCGCAGGACCGGCTGTACCAGATGGACATCTGGCGGCGGACCGGGCGCGGGGAACTGGCCGCGGTGTTTGGCGAGGCCTATATCGAACGCGACCGCATTGCCCGGTTGACGCGATTCCGGGGCAACCGTCAAGCGGAATGGGAAAGCTACTCGCCGCAGGCCAAGTTGATTGCGGAGAACTTTGCGGCGGGCATCAATGCCTGGATTGGGGAACTGGAGAGCGGGCCTGGCGAACGGCTCCCGATTGAGTTTGCGCTACTGGGCTTTCAACCCGGGCGATGGCTCGCGGAAGACGTACTGCTGCGGACGGCGGGGCTCCAGATGACCTACAATGCGGCGGTGGAAATCGCGCGGGCGCGCCTGATCGCATCGCTGGGCGTGCAGCAGGCGGCACGCTGGATGCCCACTGACCCGGCCACGCCCCTCATCGTACCCGAGGGCCTTGATCTGACTGGGATTGACCAGCGTGTGCTGGAGGTCTACAGCGCAGTGACAGGCATTCCCACGTTGGATACCACGGATGGCAGCAACAACTGGGTGGTGTCGGGCAAGCTGAGCGCGACCGGCAAACCGCTGATGGCCAGTGACCCGCACCGCAGCGTGGTGATGCCCTCCTTGCGCTATGTGACGCATCTGGTGGGGCCCGGCTGGAATGTGATTGGCGCCGGTGAACCCGCGTTGCCCGGGGTGGCGCTGGGCCACAACGAACACATTGGCTTCGGCTTCACCATTGCTGCCTATGACCAGGTAGACCTGTATGTGGAAACCGTGAACCGCGGCAAGCCCACGCAGTATCTCTACCGTGGTGAATGGTTGCCCATGACCATTGAGCGGGAATTGCTGGAGGTAAAAGGATATCCTGCCCCATTAAGCGTCGAGCTGAAGTTTACAAGGCATGGACCAGTGATCTGGGAGGACCCTGAACGTGATCGCGTGGTGGCCCTACGATGGGCGGGCGCTGAGCCAGGAACCGCAGGCTATCTCGGCAGCCTGGCCATGGATGGTGTCACGAATTGGACGGAATTCCTGGCGGCGGTGAAGCGGTGGAAGATTCCTCCTGAGAACCTGCTCTACGGCGACCGGGAAGGCAATATCGGATGGCTCGCTGGGGGTCTGGTGCCGGAGCGGCGCACCTGGAATGGATTGTTGCCGGTGCCGGGCGAAAGTGGAAAGTATGAGTGGGAGAGTTTCCTGCCTACTGAGGAACTGCCGCAGGAGCACAATCCGGAGCGGGGCTTCATCGCCACGGCCAATCACAAGATTCTGCCCGAGGGTTATCGCTATCCCGTGGGCTTCGATTGGTCAGCCCCTTATCGCTATCAGCGCATCGAAGAGGTGCTGGCGGGAGGAGGGCCATTCACCATGCAGGACTTTCAGAAGCTACAGCATGACGAGACTTCCCTTCCCGGTGGCATCTGGCAGGGAGTCTTGCGCGCGAATACGACGCCTTCCAACCGGGAGGCGTCCCTCGCACGGGATATGATTTTGCAGTGGGACAGGATTCTGGCAAGGGACTCTGCTGGCGGCGCTGTGTATGCGCTGTTCTCCCGGCATCTGCGCCATCTGTTCGTGACGGAGGTTCTCCCGGAGGCCGCGCGGCCGGTGCTGGAAACCAGGCTGGACCATCGGGTGCTAGTGAGGGAATTCCAGGCGCTGCCTGCTGCTACCAGGATGGACATGTTGCAGCGGGCACTGGCTTACGCGTGGCAGGCAGCCACAAAGGACATGGGCGCTGACCCTGCAAACTGGGCTTGGGGCAGGCTGCACTTTGCGCTGTTCCGGCATCCGTTGGCGAACACCGCGGCGCGGGTAGCGGCGTTCAACCTAGGGCCGGTCCCACGGGGTGGCGACGCATTTACGGTGAACGCCACAGGCGGCAGCACGCTGCAGCAAACACATGGGGCCAGCTACCGGCAGATTCTGGACTTCGCTGACTGGGACCGCAGCGTGTTCACCAGCACGCCCGGACAATCCGCGCAGCCGGGCAGCCCGCACTATGGCAACCTGCTGGAGGGCTGGAGCCAGTATGCCTACGCACCGCTGGTGTACTCGCGGGAACAGGTAGAAAAGCATGCAGCGCAGACCCTGGTGATGCTGCCGCGCTAACGCGACAGGACAACGGAGCCAGGCTCCGCGGCCCGGGAGGAACAGGGCGGGACAGGCATGGAGCAGCACAACAATCTCAACCGGGTTGAGCGTGAACGGGCTACTTTCGCGATGAACCTTTCGCTGGTAGTGGGGTTTCTGCTGCTGGCGCTAAAGATGACGGCGTGGTGGCTGACACAGTCGCCAGCCATCTTCTCTGACGCCGCCGAGTCTGTCATCCACGTAGTGGCAGTGGGATTTGCCGTGTATAGCCTGCGGCTAAGTTACCGTCCTGCTGACCGGCGCTTCCCTTTTGGCTATGAGAAAATCGCTTTCTTCTCAGCAGGCGTGGAGGGGGGCCTGATCTGTCTGGCCGCGCTTGCGATTCTTGCAGTGGCCGTGCAGCGGCTGGTATCCGGAGAACCAACGGAAAATCTCACGGCGGGGATGGCACTCGTCCTGGCGGCATCGCTGCTGACGGGCGTGCTGGGGTGGTACCTCATCCAGCTCGGCAAAAAGCAGCATTCCCTGGTGCTGGAGGCCAATGGCCGTCACGTAGCCACTGATAGCCTCACTAGCTTTGGGGTGGTGGCAGGACTACTGCTGGTACGGGTGACGGGATGGCAAATCCTTGACCCTCTGGTGGCCATGGTGGTGGCAGCCCACATCCTGCATTCCGGAATCCAGATGCTGCGATCCTCGCTGGGCGGCCTGATGGACTGGGTGAGCCCGGATACAGACCACGATGTGCGGGCGGCGCTGGACCGGGTAGCCGCGGAACTAGGCGTTGAGTATCACGCATTGCGGATGCGGAACATGGGGCGCGGCGTAAACGTGGAGCTTCACCTGCTATTGCCATACCAGATGCCTCTGGGGGACGCACACCATATTGCCACGGAAGTGGAGGAACGCCTGGCGGCCGCCTTGCCCTATCCGGTGCAGTTCTCGGCCCACATGGAAGCCGTCGAAGACCACGCGATGGTGCATCCGGCTGAGCAGACGCAGTTACCACCTTCGGTTTCCTGACCGCGTGCCACGAATCATCGTGAGCAGCGAAGGCCGCCTAAAGCTTCGTTGGCTTGCCGGGCTCAAGGTCCAGGACCGCGACATCCTTCCCAGTCAGCAGTTCGCGGAGTTGGGCCGGTGTCCCGGTAAGCGGCGGGAAAGTGCCATAGTGCATGGGAATGACCTGCTTTACGCCCAATAATTCGACAGCGAGAGCGGCTTCCTTAGGACCCATGGTGTAGAGATCCCCGATGGGCAGGAAAGCCAGCGTGGGCTGGTAGAGCCGGGCAATGAGGGCCATGTCTCCGAAAACAGCGGTGTCGCCCGCAAAGTAGATGCTGCGGCCCTCCGGCAGGGTGATCACGAAGCCCGCTGGTTCCCCGCCGTAGATCACCTTGTCGCCGTCCTGCATACTGCTGGAGTGGAAGGCGTGGGTCATGCTGACCTTGACGCTGCCCACCTGCTGAGAGCCCCCCTTGTTCATAGGGCTGGCGGTTTCCACACCCTTGGTCTGCAGCCAGAGATAGATCTCGTAGTTGCAGACAACCGTAGCGTTGTCGCGTTTGGCAAAGGTGACGGCATCGCCGGTGTGGTCGCCATGCCCGTGTGAAAGCAGGATGGTGTTCACGGGGGGAACATGGAAGTCTTTCGGCGCGGAGGGATTGCCTTCCAGCCAGGGATCAAGAAGGATGTTGTGCCCGTCGGCAAGTTGAAGCAGAAAAGATGAATGACCAAGCCAGGTGACGTTCATGATGCCTCCTTCAGCGCTGGCCGTGGGGCCAATCGCCAGACATTAGTGATTGTATCGTGGAGGCCGCAACGCAGCCGATGCTAGCGCGGAATGGAAAGAGTGATCCCGTCTCCAGGCCGTAACTGGCCCGGAAGCGCGACAGGACTCTTTCCCGTGATCGGGACCCGGCCATAAATAGCCTCCGCGGCAGCCACTTCGCTGGTTGGCACGGAACTGAAGGGCACCAGCACCGCACTGGCCTTGGGAAAGTGCATGCCGAGATAGGGATTGGCGAAGGGCACAATCACCAGACGCGCAGGGGACCGCTCAAGTGCCTGGACAAGCTTGGCTTGGCGGGGCGGCAGCGGAAGCGCCTTTGCGTCGGCGGGGCTCACGCCATGAAAAGAGGCCACCGCAACCGCGCGGCAGGCGGAGGCATCGCGCTGCAGTTGAGCCAATGCGGCATCGGACATCGTTTCATCAACAAACCAGACCTTGGCTTTCGCGTCCAGTGATTGCAAGCTGGCGGCAAAGGCTCTACCGTCGGTCGTGAAGCGGCTGCGATTCAGCACCAGGGCGCATTGCGCGCCGCCCGGACGAAAGGGCAGCGCTTGGCGCTGGTTACGTACCAGAGTGAGCGCGCGACGGGCCACGGTCTGCGCCAGGTGCTTGTATTCCGGCGAGGGAATCACCTGGGCGATAGCCTCAAGATCAATCACTTTCTGCTGATGCAGCCCAAGCGCCGCCTTCAGTTGCAGTACCCGCCGAACGCTTGCATTCAGGCTTTCTTCGCTAAGGCGGCCACCGCGCACTGCGCTTTCGATGGCGTTCAGAGACGCGATGGGGTCAGGGGGGATCATCAGCACCTCAGCGCCGGCTTCCAGTGCGCGGACAGAAGCCTCCCCCGCCGGAAAGCGGCTCGACAACCCGCGCATATCCAAACCATCGGTGGTCACCAGACCGGTGAAACCCAGTGAGCCCTTCAACAGGTCAGTGACTATGGCCTTGGCGACGGTGGCAGGCAGGTCGCCAGAGCCTAACGCGGGGATACTGAGATGGCCTGGCATGACGCTATAGACGCCTGCCTGGATGGCTGCGCGAAATGGCGCAAGATCAGCCTGCTCCAACTGCTGGCGGCTGCGGGTAATAGTGGGCAGGCCATAGTGGGAGTCCACATTGGTATCACCGTGGCCCGGAAAGTGCTTAACGGCGCCAGGAACTGGGCAACGGGGGTTCTGCTGCAAGCCCTGGATGAAGGCCGCCACATGCGCGGAAACGCGTTGGGGATCCTCCCCAAAGCTACGAAGATGGATCACTGGATTATCGGGATTCTGGTTCAGATCCGCGGAAGGCGCCAACACCCAATGGACGCCCAAGGCGCGCGCTTCGCAAGCGGTGGCCTCTCCAAAGCGGCGGGTGAGTTCGAGGTCATCGGCGGCGCCGAATGCCATGGCGTGTGGGAATAGGGTAACCCCATTCACGCGCATGGAGGCACTGCGTTCGAAGTCCCCTGCCACCAGCAAGGGAATTCCTGCATAGCGCTGCATGCGATTGAGAAAGGCCCCCATTTGGTAGGGCTCAGCGCGGACCACGCTGCCGTTGCTTACCCGATTAAGGATAATCAGGCCACCCACCCCCTCGGCCTCAATCAGCTTACGAAACGCCTGTTCATCCTCGCTGCCTACCAATGGCGATTCCCCGTAGAAGGGAACAATCATGAGCTGGGCGATGCGCTGCCGAAGCGTGAGCGACTGCAACCACGCTTCCGCAACGGCCTGATGTTGAGGGTTTGGGCGGACAAAGTGAGGCACATTCTGCGCGGGCAGAAGACCGCCCAACACGAGAAACATCACAACCCAGCTAAGGTTGGGCGTGGAATAACGATCCGGAGACGGCAGGTAGCGGTGCAGCAACTCCCTATTGTACCCGGAGCCATTGCCGGGTCGGCTGAAGACATCCGGCTTGGCTATACAGCAGGCGATCGCAAGGAACTTGATGATTCCTAGCCGTGCTTCTTTCTCGGCGGAGGTTCACCGCCAAGAGAACCCGGGCGCTTGCGAGGCACGCGGCGGCGGAGCAACTTCTCCACAGCCTTCAGCAGTTGCGTCACTTCATCAAACTGCTTGGCCACAATGATGTTTGGACGGCAAGTGGCGGCGTCTACTTCAATTCCCTGGACAGGGTCAGCCAGCAGGATGGTGGGCAAGTCGCTAGGGTGGGCGCAGACTTCGGTAAGCAGATCCAGACCCTTACCATGCTCGATATTGAAATCCACAATCACCAGCGCCAGATTGTCACTCTCCAGTTGGAGCATGGCATCCTTGGCCTTGCTCACCACAATCACCTCGTGACCCTTTTCCTCTAACAGTATCTTGCGCGCCTTAGTGCCCACTTGGCTAGCTGCGGCGAGAAGGATTCTGTGCGGTTGCGCGGAGCGTTTGGGTTGGGGAGGTTGCATGAGACTGTTGCACGTTAGCAGACCCAAAATTGCCGTGTCAACCGTCCTGTAAAGGACTCATCTCACGCAAGATCCAGTGCTTGACAAAGCCTGGAATCAGGGTCAAGGCAAAGAAAATCCCGCCGGAGCATGGCGCAACCGGCGGGAAAAGCGTGGAAGCAGGCCCTGCTTACTCCACCGGGCGCGGGGCATTGTAGCCGCGCTTGGAAACGATGCTGTACTTGATGGGTTTTCCCTTCTCATCCACAACCCGCAAGGGCTCGCCCGTTGACGGATTCACGAGTTGCACCTCAATGCGGCGGAAAGCGCCGTTACGCTCCTGATTGGTGGGCTGGTAAATCAGGTTGTACTGGTTCCGCATCGCTTGGTGGATGGCGCCGTAAATGGAAGGGAACTCGCCGTAGAAGCGGGGGAAGAAACTCTGGCCACCGCTCTCTTTGGCGAAGGTGCGCATTTGGTTATCGGCCTGCAGGAAGTCCATACGGGCGATCGGGCCCAGCATGTTGCGCGAATCCATCCATTCCCGAATCCACTGCATGAGTCCGATGGTGTACACCGGAATGCCTGCATTCTGCACAATCTTGCGGGCCTCTCCGAAGTTCAGCTTGCTGAAGGTATCCATGCCGCTGGCAATGACGATCACCGCCTTGCGGCCCTCAATGTTCTCCATGCGCTCCAGTGTGAACTGCAGCGCGTCATACAGGTTTGATTCGCTGAAAGCGGGAATTTGCAGCCGCCGCATGGCGTTCATCGCGTCACCGCGATTGGTGGAGAAATCCGACAGGATCTCGGGACGAAGATCGTAGGCCACGATGGCAAGGTAGTCTTCCGGTTGCAGCGTTTCAATGAAGCCCTGGGTAGCCACGAGGGTCTGGTACCAGGTCTCGCTCCAGAAACGCTGGAAGGCGGCACTGAACTCAATCACCAGGCAAACGGTCATGGGCGCTTGGCCCAACTCAAAGCCGGTGACCCTTTGCGGCACCCCATCCTCAAGAATGCGGAAGTTGCCCGGTGGGATGTTCGGGATAAATCGGCCTCTGTTGTCGAGCACTGCAATGGGCACATCCACCGTGAGGACGTCGCTGCGGAAGGTGGCGCCCTCTTCCACAATGTCGGCATCCGGTTGGCGCTTGAAGCGCGACTCGATCTTTTCCTCTTCGACAGGCGGCTTGGCGGCTTCGGCGTCAGGTCGCGGCCGGGCCACGGTGCCGGTTCGCGGCTGGATGGGTCCTTGACCCTGCGCCCAAAGCGAATGCGCCATCACCAGCGCGAACAGCATTGCAAACAGCGGAAAGATACGGTGATATCGCTTCATTGGCCAGACCTCAGGAGGGAAGTTCTTCACACTCTATCAGATGTAGAGACGCAGCCCGAAAGTGGCGTGTTTCGTCCTATGGAGGTTGGAAGTGAGTGCGAATTCCAATCGAATTGAGAGGAATTCATGCAACTTAGCGCGCTATATGGCGTTTAATGGTCATCGGGATGTTTCAGATGCACCACCGTCGCGCCTTTTTCTCGCTGGTGGCCGGCCTATGCACGGCACCCTTGGCCGCGCAGTTTAGACGCGTGGAAGGGGCAAAGCCACGCACCGGCGCCGATGGCAACGCTACCTTTCGCGTCGATGTCGACGTGGTGAATCTCCTGGCCACGGTGCGGAACCAGAGCGGGGCGATTGTGAACGACCTCAACAAGGAGGACTTCCTGCTACTGGAAGACGGCGTAGAGCGCGAGATACGCTACTTTTCGCGCCAGACGGATCTTCCCCTCACCATGGGGATCCTGTTTGACACCAGCCGCAGTCAGGTTCGCGTTCTTGAAGAACAGCGGGAAGCGGCCTACGAGTTCCTGGGACGCGTCCTGCGTCCGGAACAGGACCAGGCGTTCATCATCAAGTTCGATACGGACGTGGAACTGGTGCAGGGTTTGACATCGTCGCGGAGGCTTCTGGAACAAGCCATTGGGTCATTGCGGGTGAAGGGTGCAGCGGCGCAACGTCCCGTCGTGCAAACTCCCATGGGGAACGACTTTCAAATTCGTATTGGGCTTCCCGGAAGACGCCGCCCGGGGATGCCAGGTGGCCGGGGAACCGGCGGCGGCAACCCACCGGCGCGAACAGGTTCCACCGGAGGCACAAACCTTTACGATGCGTTGTATTTGGCTGCCGACGATGTGCTGGCGTCAGAAGGCGGACGTAAGGCGATTCTGCTGATCTCTGACGGTGTGGATTACGGTAGCCGCACCTCCCGCAGTGACGCGGTGGAAACCAGCCAGCGGGCCGACGCATTGGTCTACAGCATCCTCTACATGGACCCGCGAGTGTACAACCGCAAACAGATCCGCACCCGGGGCACTGGCACCCTGCAACACCTTTCCAGCGAAACGGGAGGCGGCATGTTTGAGGTCTCTGATGACCTGCCAATCGCGGAGGTCTTCGCACAAATTGAGGAGGAACTGCGGAATCAATATAGCCTGGGCTTCACTCCCGCTCCCGGTGCTGGAAACACCTTGCGTCCATTGGACCTGCAAGTGCGCAACAAAAACCTGAAGGTGCGCACTCGCAAGGGCTACTACGCCAAATCGGCCTAGATTGAACTAATCCACCCAGCGCCGCAGCACCATGGCAGAGTTCTTGCTACCGAAGGCAATGCAGTTGCAAACGGCGTGCTCCACCGTCGCCTTACGGCCCAGATCAGTGACGTAATCAAGGTCGCATTCCGGGTCAGGTGCTTCCAGGTTAATGGTGGGGGGTAGAACGCCATCCCGCATCGCCAACAATGTGGCCGCCATGCCCGCCGCGCCGCAAGCGCCCTGCGGATGGCCGATCAGGCTCTTCAGGGCGGAGCCGGGCACCTGATCGGCGTGCGCGCCAAAGGCGATGCGCATGGCGCGGGTCTCAATGCGGTCATTTAGCTCTGTGGATGTCCCGTGGAAGTTCACGTAATCCACCTGTTGTGGGCCGATGCCGGCTTCCTTCATGGCCATGCCCATCGCGCGGGCGGGCTCCTCGCCGCATTCCTCCAGGCGCACACGATGATACGCCTCGCAGGTAGAGCCGTAACCGGCGATCTCACCGTAGATTTTCGCCCCCCGCCGCTTTGCCGCCTCAGCCTCCTCCAGCACGAAGAACCAGGCGCCTTCAGCGATCACAAACCCATCGCGATCCTTGGAAAAGGGGCGCGAGCCGCGGGTGGGCTCATGGTTCCAGCGGGTGCTCATGATACGCATCAACAGGAAGCCACGCATGATCAGCGGAGCCAGCGGTGCGTCCACCCCTCCCGCCACCACGCGATCCAGTGATCCCATCTGGATGTGTCGGTAGGCATAGGCAATCGCATCCGTCGATGAGGTGCAACCGGTGCTCACCACATGGCTAAGGCCACGGAAACCGAAGCGCATCGACACTTCGCTGGCCAGAGTGCCGATGGTGGAAGTGGGAATCACGTACACGCTGCACAACTTCTGCTGGCCCGTGTAGAAATAGCGATACTGCTGTTCGGTAAACTCCTGGCTGCCACCTCCAGAGCCCAGCATGACACCCACTTGGCGGAGTTCGTCGCGGCTCATGGCGGAGGCATCAATACCCGCATCCGTTAACGCCTCTTGGGTTGCCGCAATCGCCAGCGGTGTCACGCGAGAAACGTGCTGGCGATCCTTCGCGCTCACATAGAGGCTTTCGTCAAAGCCGGAGATCTCGCCGGCAATCTGGCATTGGAGCTCTGAGGCGTCAAACAATGAAATGCGCTTGACACCGCTTTGTCCGGCTTTCGTGGCCTGCCAAAACGCCTCGCGGCCGATGCCGTTTGGGCTGATAGCTCCGATTCCGGTGATGACAACTCTACGTGGATTCATTCGACTGCTTTCGGGGCAAGGGAATCGCGCGGCGTACGCTCACCATTCCGAATGCCGAAGCACTAGTATAGGCTGTTTGGTATGGATGCACCGAAACTGGGCCGGTATCTGCTAAGTTCGCTGGTGGCTGGCCTGGAAGTTTCGGTGATGGCGGCGCTTGCGGCCATTGGCCTGGTGGTTGGGCTTGGACGCTTCTCGGGCATGCCTTGGTATGCCTATGGAAATCTCTTCTCCACGGTCGTGTATTCGCGGGAAGCGCTGGAGGCGGCCCCGGGTTACCATACGGCTGCCGGCTTTGCGCTGGTGTTCCTTTACTTTGTGGCCAGCGGCCTGATCTTCGCGTTCCTGTTTCCAAGCCGCCGCAAGGGCGCTGGACCCCATCTGGTGGGTATTTGTTTCGCAATTGCCTTGTTTATGGCCGGTGACCGCATCTGGTGGCAACAGATATCCAGCTTTATTGTGATCTACGGCATCCATTCGCACCTGATGTGGGCGCATGTTGTCTTCGGTGCGTTTCTGGGAGGAGTGGCCCGGCGACGAGCTGAGCGCGAAGCTCCACCGGAGCACGCATCCGATCAGCCGTTCTCAATCCACGCTTGATCGCGCAACGCGGAAACTCCATGTCCAGCGATGCTGGAGAATAGAGGAAAAGTGCGGTCGGGAATAGAACCTGGCTTCGCTGGGATATGTCGGTAATGGCAGCCCTGCCCCGGTCGCAGGGCACAAACGATTCCGCAAGAAACAAGGGACGCTGGAGGATGCCGATGCTGGTTCGCAGCCGGGACAACTGGGAGTTGCCGGAACAGATGGTGACTTCCGAATGTATCTTTAGAAACCGCCGGGAGATCCTCCGCGCCTCTGGCTTCGGACTCGCCGGTTGGGCATTGGGCGGTGTGGAGGCGATGGCCCAGACGGGGACGTCTGCTGCCGGATTCCGCACGGGAAAAAGGAATCCAACGTTCCTTCGCCAGGACATTAGCCCTGAAGCCGCCGCAACCGGGTTCAATAATTTCTACGAATTCAGCACGGACAAGCAGCAGGTGCGCAACCTGGTGGGCAAGTTTCAGACGCATCCCTGGAAGCTGGAAATCACGGGCCTGGTGAACAAGCCCATCACGTTGGACCTGGACGACCTGGCACGGCGCATGCAGTTTGAGGAGCGGGTGTATCGATTCCGCTGTGTGGAGGCATGGAGCATGGTGGTCCCCTGGACGGGCTTTGTGCTGGCAGACCTCATCCGGATGGTAGAGCCTAAACCAGAAGCGAAGTTTGTACGCTGGTGGACTGTTAGCCGCCCGAAAGAGATGCCCGGCATGGTGCAGCAACCCTGGTATAAGTGGCCTTACTACGAGGCGCTGCGGATCGATGAGGCGATGAACCCGTTAACCCTGATGACCACTGGGATGTACGGAAAACCCCTGCCAAAGCAAAACGGAGCGCCACTGCGCATTGTAGTCCCCTGGAAGTACGGCTTCAAGAGCATCAAGAGCGTGGTGAAGATTGAGTTCGTCAGGCGGGAACCATCCACTTTCTGGAACGACGCGGTGCCTGCCGAGTATGGCTTCTATGCGAACGTGAACCCAAAGAAACCCCATCCACGCTGGAGCCAGGCCACCGACAAGCGCATCCCCACCATGGACGTTGAGCCCACTCCGCTATACAACGGATATGGTGAGTACGTAGCGGGAATGTACAAAGGGAACGAAGTTTGACGCTCCGCCACGCTTTCGAATACAGATGCGGGGAACGGCCGGGAAACGAGTAAACGAATCGTCCCGTCGGGCTGTGGAATCCGTATACGAGGTATCCACGCGCTACCCAGGTAACCTGCAAGCAGGGCGGCGACGCCTTCCTGGATACGGCGCTCTCATCGGGAAGAGGGATGCATTTCACCCAGTCAACCAACTGGGGAACCGAAGGGATCGGCCAATTTCATGCGCTTCATTTGCTCGATTGTTCTATTGTTCGCACTGGCTACCGCCAGCATGGGTCAAGCTCCCCCGGCCAGTGGTGCAAGGGATTCCAGTCCGCATTCTGACGCCACATTGGGGGCCGACCTCACTGAGGTAACCCCGGGCGAGGAGTTCACGCTGGCGTTGCGCATTCAACTGGATCCGGAATGGCACTGCTACTGGATTAACCCTGGGGATGCGGGCATGGCCGCCAGCATCAAGTGGCAATTGCCGGCAGGAGTTACCGTCGGCGAACTGCAGTACCCCGCACCGCATTACATCCCCACGCCACCACTGGCAAGCTACGGCTATGAAGACGAAGTGCTGTTGCTGATGGATGCCAAGGTAGACGGGGCACTGAAGCCGGGAACGACCCTTCAGCTGAAGGGCCGCGCAGACTGGCTGGTGTGCAAGGAAGTATGTTTGCCGGCCAGAGACGAGATCTCACTCACCCTGCGCGTGTCGGCGGAAGCGGCAGAAAACCTCGACTGGGCACAAGGGATCGCCAAGTCGCGCGCGACCTTGCCGAAGCCAGCGGCGGAAATCGAAGGCCTGAAAGTGAGGGCCGCGCGCGCCGACACCGGCTACGTGTTGGCTTTGGAATCGCCGAACGCCGCGCAGTGGGCACAGCATGAGATCCGCTTCTTTGTCCAGGATCAACAAGTCCTCACCCACGCCGCTCCCCAGGATAAACGAGTGGGAGCGGGGCTGGTGACCTTGTCCCTTGTCGAGAGCGAATACGCCAACCAACCGGCCGAACGGTTACGCGGTGTGCTGACACTTCCCGAAACCGCATCATGGAAGGCGGACGCCCCCGTGTATGCCGTTACCTTTGACGCCCCCGTGGAAGCCCTGGGCAGCATTGCCCTACCTGCCGCGACGCCGGTGGGTGATGGGCTCTCTTCCACCCTGCTGCTGGTGCTGGTGAGTGCCTTTGTCGGCGGCATCATCTTGAACCTGATGCCTTGTGTCTTTCCCGTGCTGAGCCTGAAGATCATGAGCTTTGTGCAGCAGGCCGGCGACGACCGCGCCAAGATTCGTAACCATGGATTCGTGTTCACCTTCGGTGTACTGGCATCATTCTGGGCGCTGGCGGGACTGCTGCTGTTGCTTCGTGCCGGCGGCAGCCAACTCGGCTGGGGATTCCAACTGCAATCTCCAGCCTTTGTGGCCGTCATTGCGCTGTTGATTTTCGGGCTGGGCTTGAATCTGGCTGGTGTGTTTGAAGTGGGAATGGGCCTAACCCGGCTCGGTAGCGCCGGCGGGTCGGCATCTGGTTATAGTGGATCCTTCTTCAGCGGTGTGCTGGCCACCGCGGTCGCAACGCCGTGCACTGCGCCCTTCATGGGCAGCGCATTGGGCTACGCCATTGCCCAGCCCGCAGTCACTTCGATGTTTGTATTTACCGCCCTGGGCATCGGTATGGCCACTCCCTACATGGTGCTTTCGCTCTATCCGCGATTGCTGGGCTTCCTTCCCCGCCCCGGCGCCTGGATGGAGACGCTCAAGCAGGTATTAAGCTTTCCCCTGTTCGCCACGGCCATCTGGCTGCTGTGGGTGTTCGGGCTGCAAACGGGCATTGACGGCGCTGCGGGTTTGCTGTTAGCTATGCTGCTGTTGGCTGTCGCCGGATGGATTGTCGGCAAGTGGAATCCCTATGCCATCTCCACCCGCACCCGGCTGGTGACCCGCGCGCTTGCACTAATTGCGCTTGCCGCGGGGTTGGGGTTCGCCTGGAATGCCTCACAAATGCAGGCCCCTACTGAGGCAACCGGCGGCACCGCCGCCAGCACGGCTGCGTGGCAACCGTACACGGAAGAGAAACTCCAGAGCCTGCTGGCCAGTCAACGATCTGTATTCGTTGATTTCACCGCTGCATGGTGCCTCACCTGCCAAGTGAACAAGCGCACCGTGCTGCGGCGGGATACCGCCATGAATGCGTTCGCGGACAAAGGGGTAGACCTCCTGGTGGCGGATTGGACGAACAACGACCCTGCCATTGCCGCAAAGATCGAATCGTTAGGCCGTAGTGGCGTTCCCGTGTATGCCCTGTACAAGCAGGGCTCACTGCAGCCCGTGCTGCTGCCTGAGTTGCTTACAGAGGGCATCGTGCTGGATGCGCTGGCGGACCTTCCCGCCAGTTCAACTGCCCCGAGGCTCTCCCAACGTTAACCCAACCGATACGGAAGAAGGAGGCACAACCAATGCAGATTCTTTCCTCAAGAGCCCTAATGGCCCTTGCCCTGGGATTGCTACTGGCGACATCAGCGTTCGCCGCCGCAACGGTAGGCCAAATGGCCCCCGATTTCACCGTCACAGACATGGATGGCAACACGCATAAGCTCTCTGATTTCAAAGGGAAGTTTGTAGTGCTGGAGTGGCTGAACTATGGTTGCCCTTTCGTGGGCAAGCACTACAACAGCGGCAACATGCAGGCTGCCCAAAAGGAGTGGACCAGCAAGGGCGTCGTGTGGCTGTCTGTGATTTCCTCAGCCGAAGGCCAGCAGGGCTACAGCGCGCCCGCAAAGGCAAAAGCAGACTACAAGGCCAAGGGATCGAACGCGACAACCGTCATTCTTGACCCCAAGGGTACCCTGGGCAAGGCCTATGGCGCTGCCACCACGCCCCACATGTTTGTGATTGGAAAGGACGGCAACGTACTGTACAACGGCGCCATGGACGATAAAGCGACCACCGATGTGGCCGACGTGAAGTCGTCGAAAAACTACGTCTCCGCCGCGCTGTCGGAGGCAATTGCCGGTAAGCCGGTAACCATGGCCAAGAGCCAGCCCTATGGCTGCAACGTCAAGTACTAGTTTCCACGCAGAGTCGACCATCGCGGATGAGGGCGGGCAAGCAGCCCGCCCATTTTTTTACTTGGCATCGGTTCAACCCGCTGGCGGCTACTTCTTCCGTTGAACGCCGCCCACTGCTCGCGCGCCGGGCTCAGCGTTTGCGAGTTGCCGTAGGCAAGATGCATCGCCACAAACACAAACATCCCAACCCGCGCGATATGCGTAGTGCGTCCATTGACCATGGACAGGCTGAAACACAGAATCCGGTGTAGCGAATCAACCAAGGTTCTGCAGGAATCGCAATCGCACCGGCGGGAACAGGAGGCTTCGCTCCATGGGGGATAATGAACATCGGAAACTACGGTGAAGACGCAAAGTACAGTTCAGGTTCAGGTCTTCGGCCTGAAGGGCTCCGCTGCGACGCGCGCGGCGGAACGCTTCTTTAAGGAGCGGCGCATAACCATTCAAATGGTAGACCTGAAGCAAAGGCCCATGGCTGCCGGCGAGATCAAGCGATTTCTCGAGAAGTTCGGCTGGGATGCGCTGCTCGATCGCGAGGGCGCACCTTACGTCGACGCGGGCCTGAAATACATGCGGCTGAGCGATACAGAGTTGCTGGCGAAGATTGAACGCGAACCAAAGCTACTGATACTGCCCTTCGTGCGCTGCGGCAAGGCACTGGCCGTGGGCCAGGATGAAGCAGCATGGCGCGCGATGCTGGGAAGCTAAATCTCCTCCGTCAGCTGGCCGTTTGGGCCGGACACGGGCTAATCTCCGGATTGCTGGTGCAAAGACCCGCGGGCGGAGATGGCATCGGGCAGACCATCGGCATCGTCCTCCTGCGCGCGCCCACCGAACAATCGTTTCCACAGCGCGCTTTGGGCAATGTCGTCAAACAACGAATAAGCGACAGGCGTCACCAGCAGGGTCAGCAGCAGCGAGAGGCTTTGGCCGCCAATCACCACCACCGCAATCGCCCGGCGTTCCTCTGATCCAGGTCCATTGCCCAGTGCCAGCGGCATCATCCCCGCCACCAGCGCCAACGTCGTCATCAGGATGGGCCGCAATCGGTCGCGATTGCCCTGGATGATCGCCTGGTAACGCTCAACGCCCTTACGGCGCAGGTTGTTCATGTGGTCGATCTGCAGGATGGAGTTCTTCTTCACTACGCCAAACAGCACCAGCATGCCGAGGGCGGAATAGAGGTTCAACGTGTTGTCCGTTGCGTACAGGGAATACAAGGCAAATGGCACGGAAAGCGGCAGCGACAGCAGGATCGTCAGCGGGTGGATCAGGCTGTCAAACTGCGAGGCCAGCACCATATACATGAAGATGACAGAGAGGCCAAAGGCGATCAGGAACTCGCGGCCTGTCTGTTCCAATTCACGCCCCCGTCCGGAAACGCTGGTGGTGTACGCAGGTGGCATGTCCAGTTCCGCCGCTGCGCCACGAAGCGCCTCCAGGCGGTCAGCCAGCGCGTAGCCTTTGCCGGTAGAAGCGCGCAGGCTTACCTGGCGCTGGCGATCCAGACGGTCAATGCGGCTGGGGATCGTGGACGGCACGATCTTCACCAGGTTGTCCAGGCGGACAAGTTCGCCGTTGGTACGCGGCACGTAGAGGCGGCTGATCACCTCGGCGCGATCACGGTATCGGTCAATCAGGCGAAGTTGCACGTCGTAGTCTTCGTTCACAGTGGGGTCGCGAAAGCGCGTCACGCGAAGGTCGCCTCCCACCATGGTGCGCAGTGCCTGGGCGATGTCCGCCACTTCTACGCCAAGGTCAGCGGCGCGCTTACGGTCAATCTCGACACGCAGTTCGGGCCGGTCAAGCTTCAACGTGGTATCCGCATCCAGAATACCGCCCAGTTCCTGCGATTTCTGGCGTAGCTGTTCGGCGTAACTGGCCAGCATCTCCAGGTTGGGGCCACGAATCACAAAGTCAATCTCGTAATTGCCGCCGCCGATGTTGAACGACGGGAAGTTACGAACCTGACCACGAATCTCCTTATACCCCCGAAGCGCCGCGCGTACCTGCATCATTACGTCACGCTGGCTGAAGTTGTTGCGGAAAGCCTCAAGAGGATCCAGGTTCAATACACCCCGGAAGAAACGCTCCAGGCTGAACACGCGCTCCTCAATGGGGGTAATGCGCACGTACACCCGGGCGGTATTGACACGGGCCAGAAAGCTGCCACCGATCTCTGTAAGCACCGCCTCCACGGCGGGAATCGCCAGGATGTCTGCCTCCACCTTCGCCATGGCCTCTGACATCGCCGTGATGCTGGCCGTCTCCGGCGCGGTGACGTTAATCTCAAACTCGTTCTCATCCACGTCGCTGGGCAGGTACTCCTGGCGCACCAATTGGTACATGGGCACTGAGGAAAGAATCACTACCACCGCCAGCCCTGCCACGGCAATGCGGTGGCGCATTACGAAGTGAAGCATGGACGTGTACCCACGATCAATGTAGCCGTAGAAGCCAGCGCGGGAGTGGCCATCTGTACCGTGTCCGCCGGCATCTTCGCGGCGCAGCAAGCGCGCGCTCATCATGGGGGTAAGCGAGAAGGACACCAGCAGGCTCACCATAATGGCCACTGCCGCGGTGATGCCGAACTGGTAAAGGAAGCGGCCGGAAACACTGGACATGAACGACACAGGCACGAAGATCACAACCAGGCTCAACGTAGTTGCCAGCACTGCAAGGCCGATATCAGCGGTGGCTTCCTTGGCCGCCTGGAATGGCTTCATCTTCTTCTCTTCCACGAACCGGAAGATATTCTCCAGCACCACAATGGCATCATCGATCACAATGCCCACCATCAGCACCAGCGCCAGCATGGTGACGCTGTTCAGCGTAAAGTCCAGCCAGGCCATGATGCCGAACGTGGAGATGACGCTGGTGGGGATGGCGATACCCGCAATCACCGTACTGCGCCAGCTGCGCATAAATGCCAATACCACCAGGCAGGCGAAGATGCTGCCAAGCACCAAGTGGACATTGATCTCATGGAGCGCAGCCTTAATGAATCGGCTTTGGTCCTGAATCACTTCCACGCGCACGTCCGCGGGCAACTGTGCCTGAACGCGCTTCATGTTTTCCTTAACCGCTTCGATGGTCGCCACGGTGTTAGCGCCGGATTGGCGGCGCACGCCCAATACCACCGTGGGTTTGCCATTAAGACGGGCCAGGGACCGCTGCTCACGGGATCCGTCCTCGGCGTACCCGATATCCTCAATGCGAATCGGGGCGCCGTTCACCGTCTTCACTACCAGCTCATTAAAGTCCCGCGGATCCTCAATGCGGCCGATGGTACGGATTGACTCTTCACGTGCCGCATTGGTAACGTTCCCGCCAGGGATGTTGGCGTTCTGCTGCTGCAAGGCGTTCAGCACGTCGCGAATGGAAAGACGATATGCCTCCAGGCGTTCCGCGTCAGCCCAGATGCTGATGGCCCGATCCGCCCCGCCCACAATTTGCACTTCTCCCACACCCAGGCTGCGCTCTACCTGCGGCTTCACCACCTTGTCGGCGATCTCTGTGAGTTCGCGCACGGTGCGGTCGCCTGACAAAGCAAAGGTGATGACAGGGGTATTCTCGTTGTTGTACTTGGCGATGATGGGAGGGTCTGTATCCTGGGGCAGCAAACGGACAATCGCCGCCACACGGTCACGAACGTCCTGGGCGGCAACGTCAATGTCGCGGCTGAGGTCGAAGGTGATCATCACGATGGAGTTGCCGCTTGAGTTAATTGAGCGGATCTCACTGATACCTTCAACCGTATTGACGCCCTCTTCGATGATGTCGGAAATGAGGCTCTCCATCTCCTCGCTGGAAGCGCCTGGCAGGCTGGTGCGGACAGAAACGGTGGGAAGGTCAACTTCCGGGAAGCGGTCCAGTCCCAGCCGGAAATAGCTGGCCGCGCCCACTACGACCAGGGCCATGATGATCATGGCAGCGAAGATGGGACGGCGAATGCAGATTTCTGCTAGTTTTTGCATGGCTGCTTCCTCACGCTATTGGCTGCTTCCTCGGGTTTGGAAGGGACGCTACTCGCCTTCCACGGTTACGGGCAATCCGCCCACCAGGCTGCCGGGCTCAACAACCACGCGCTCACCAGCGATTAGGCCCTCCACCACTTCAATCCGGTCTCCGTCGCGCCGTCCGGTACGCACCAGGCGTTCCGCACTCTTGCCTTCATTCACCAGGTACACCTTTTCGATACCTGCAAACACCACCAGCGCGTTGGCAGGGATGAACAAGGCTTCGTCTCCCCGTTGGGTAACAAGGGAGGCGCGCACGAAGGAGCCCGGCTTCAATCGGCTGTTTTCGTTCGGGATCGCGGCCTCTACCATCAACGTGCGATTGATGGGGTCAATCGCGGGTGACAGGCGAGTGACGCTGCCACGGTAGGTTGTGGCATCGTTTTCCAACTGCAACAGGATCTCCTGGCCAATACGAACACCCGTGGCGGCCCGCTCAGGAACCGGCAATTGTAAACGCAAGGGATGCATCCGCACCAGTGTCACCACAGAGGCGCCAGGAGCCACGTACTGGCCGACGGAACCGGCCCGCATCAGCACCGCCCCCGGAATCGGTGCCCGCAGCTCCGCATCAGCAAGCATCTGCCGCGCAAGGTCAAGCTCTGATCTTCTTTGCAGCAACGTTGCCTGCCGGTTACGCATTTCGTCCAGCGAGTCCTGATAGCGCCCGTCGGCAATCTGGAAGTTCGCCTCGGCGGTATCGTAGTCCGCCTTCGCGATCAGCTTTTCGTCCAGCATCTGGCGGGCGCGGTCGCGGGCCAGACGCGCTTCGTCCAGTGATGCCCGGGCCTGCTGCACCAGCGGCGCCCGTTCAATGATCACGCGGTCACTGTTCTCGCCAGGAGACAACCCCAGGCGAGCGCGCGCCTGCTCTAGTGCCGCTTCGGCCTGCGTCACCGCCATGCTGAGGTCAGTCTTGTCGAGCTTTGCGATTACCTGCCCCTGCTTCACGACATCCCCCAGATCCACAGGCAATGCCTCAATGCGGCCCGCCACCTTGAATGCCACGGCCACTTCATCCTGGGCCGCCAGCGTGCCATTCACTTCCACCGTCCGGCTGATGCTGCCCGAAACAACCGGAGTCACACGCACCTGGCGCGCTCCTACCGCTACTGGACTATTGGCCGCTGCTTTCGTTGCAGGCTGCTGCGATGCACACCCTGTCAACAGCAAAGCGATGGAAGCCAACAACAGCAATTGCTTCGGGTGGAACTCTCCAACTGGTAACAAAGGAACACCTCGCGCAAATGGATCACAAATGGGAAGCAGGTTAAGACTGGCCACGCATGGCTGCGGTTACAGATAGTAAACGCCGTCAACGATTTCGACGCAATCGAACAGCGCGGTTCGGATTGCTTCCATTGTGACCGATACGCGGCGGGAACGCGAAAAACCTTCGGCGCCAATCCGTAACAGGTCCGCATGCGAATGGCTGTACCGCATTCCGCAATCACCCGCCTGGAACCGCTATCCCATCCGTCGCCCGGACTCCTGACCACTTTAAGCCAGAACCTTGTTCATCAATTCCCCGTGCACGTCTGTCAGCCGGAATTCGCGGCCCTGGAACTTGTGCGTCAGCCGGGTGTGGTCAATGCCCATCAGGTGGAGGATCGTGGCATGCAGGTCGTGCACACTATAGGGGTCCTCGGCAATGTTATATCCGATGTCGTCGGTCTTGCCTACGGTTACCCCCGGCTTGATACCGCCACCAGCCATCCACATCGTGAAGGCGCGCGGGTGATGGTCACGGCCAAGGAACTTTGACCCACTGCGCTCCTCGTTCATGGGAGTGCGGCCAAATTCGCCGCCCCAGACAACGATGGTGGAATCCAGCAACCCGCGCTGCTTCAGGTCCTGCACCAGGGCTGCCGCCGCGCGATCCGTCTCCCGGCACAGATGCGCCAGCTTGTTCACGATATCTTCGTTGTTGGACGAGCCATGGGTATCCCAGCCGCGATGATACAACTGCACGAAACGCACACCGCGCTCCACCATCCGGCGGGCCAGCAAACAGTTGTTGGCAAAGGAAGGCTTGCCTGGAGTGGTGCCGTACAGTTCGTGGATACTGCTTGGTTCCTTCGATAGCTCAGTAAGCTCCGGTACGCTGGATTGCATCCGGAACGCAAGTTCGTAGGAGTTGATGCGGGTTTCGATCTCAGGGTCGCCCACCTCGCCCAGGTGATCTTCATTCAAACCTTTCAGCAAATCAAGGGTGCGCCGTCGCCGCTCCCGGTCTATGCCTTCAGGATCAGACAGGAACAGTACGGGGTCGCCCTGGCGGCGGAACTCCACACCCTGATAGACAGTGGGTAGAAAGCCACTACCCCAACAACTCTTACCCCCGTCGGGTTGGTTCAATCCGCTTAGCAAAACCACAAACCCAGGAAGGTCAGCGTTCTCACTGCCCAATCCATACTGCAGCCAGCTGCCCATGCTGGGACGGCCTGGAATCTGGTGACCGCTGTTCATGAAAATCTGCGCCGGGGCGTGGTTGAACTGGGTTGTCCATAGGCTCTTGACGATGGCGATGTCGTCCGCAATGCGGGCCGTGTGGGGAATGAGGTTCGATAGCTCAGCGCCAGACTGGCCATAGCGCTGGAAGGTATGGGGCGAACCCAACAGCTTCGGCGTGCCCTTAATAAAGGCGAAGCGCTCGCCCTTGGTAACCTCCGCGGGCACCGGCTGTCCGTCGTACTGGTTCAGCAGCGGCTTGTGGTCAAACATGTCCAGTTGCGAAGGCGCTCCAGCCATGAACAGGAAGATCACGCTCTTGGCCTTGGCCTTATGATGCGGGCCGTGCCCTGTGGAGGGGGCCGCGAACAGCGACGGATTCCCCAGCGCAGCCAGCGCAGCCGCGCCAATGCCAAACTGTGCGCTCTGGCCAAAGAAGTGACGCCGGGTGATCTGGCGCAGCGCTCGCTGCGTGCGTTCGTCGTGCATGCTCATCGCATTCTCATTCCTTCGTCACCGCTTCATCCATATTCAGCAGAACATTCGACACCAGGGTCCAGGCGGCAAGCTGTGGCAGATCTCCGGCCGGTACATCGTGATCCCCAACAATCTGGCGGGCGGCAGAGGAGTCTCGCGTCAGCCGTGATTGCTCCTTCTCCAGCCAGGCCAGAATCTGCCGGGCCTGCGCGTCGGGCAGCGCACGTGACGTTAGCAAGCGGAATGCATACGCTGCGCGAGATTGCGCGCTTGCGCCTCCCTCCGCCATCACGCGACGCGCCAATGCGCGGGCCGCATCGAAAAACATCGGATCGTTCAATCCGTTCAGCGCCTGCAAAGGCGTATTGGTGCGTACCCGGCGGATGGTGCACACTTCACGGCTGGGCGCATCAAAGGTGGTCATACTGGGGTATGGCGAGGATCGCCGCAGGAAGGTGTACAGGCCCCGCCGGAACTGGTCCTCACCCTTGCTCTGTTCCCACTTCACACTACTGTACGGCACATCCCAGATGCCCTCAGGCTGGTAAGGATAGACACTGGGTCCGCCTATTTTCCTGCTCAGCAACCCGCTGGATGCCAGCGCCATATCGCGAATCATCTCCGCTTCCATGCGAAACCGCGGACCGCGGGCCAGCAAGCGATTGTATGGATCAGCGTCCCTTAGTTCCGGGCTCACCGCTGACTGCTGCTGGTAGGTAGCCGACATCACCATCAGCTTGTGCACATGCTTCAAGTTCCAGCCGCTCTCCATAAACTCTACGGCCAGCCAGTCAAGCAACTCAGGATGCGACGGCAGCGCGCCCTGCGTACCGAAGTCCTCGCTGGTCTCCACCAAGCCGATGCCGAAGTAGGTTTCCCAAAGGCGGTTCACCATCACCCGCGCGGTAAGCGGATTCTTCTTGCTCACAAGCCATTGGGCCAGGCCGAGGCGATTGGGCATGGCGCTCTCTGGCAGCGACGGCAGCACTTTGGGAACACCCGCGTACACGGTTTCCCCAGGGCTCAGAAAGCTACCGCGAATGCGCATCGGCGCCGACGGCCGCTCAAATCCCGCCTTGTCTTCCATCACCATGGCGGTGGCGATGCCAAGGTCGCGCAGTGCCTCCTGCTGCTTCTTCAACTCTAGGCGTACGTCAGCCAGTAGCGGTGTGGTGGCGCGAAAGCTTTCGATCAGTTGCTTGGCCTGCTCTTCAGTCCGGTCTGCTTCCGCGATGGCCAGCAATGACCTGCGGCGCGCCGGCACCTGGGTGAAGTACTTGGGGTCCTGTTCATTGCTGACAGCAACCCGGAAGCGTCCTGCCCCTTGCTTGCCAAAGGGTGAGGCAAACAGCAACGTAAAGCGCAGGCGCGCCGTCTTAGGCAGGGTGATTGGCTGTGCCAAAGGAAGCATCAGCCTGCGGGACACGCGCTTTTCCTCCCGGGATGCATCCACCGTCCACAGATGCATCTCAGCGCGGGGTTTCTGGCGCTCTTTAGCCAGTGCTTCATGATTGTCTGAGGTTGGCTCTTGGTAGTACAGCGGAATGCGTCCGTCGTCCGCCACTGCGAACTCCCAAGCCAGCGGCTGCCAATCGCCGGCACGTCCGCTTCGGTTTACCTCCACCGTGAAGTCACTCAGCATGAAGTTTCCGTAGATGTCGCGCCCTGGGCCGCCACGCGGCAGTCTTGCATCGGGCAGCGCCTCCACCATCACCGAGGTGATTGCCTCTGCCGGTGACGGCCCCTCCACCACGTAGGTGTCGCTTGACGGGTTATCCCCGCTCACCAGGATAGACGCGTCGCTCTGCGCTGTGAGCGTCGATCCGCTCGTCGATTCGATTCGCTCCGGCGACACGGCAATCCATCGCCCCACCACAGCCTTCTGTTCCCACTCCCAGGTGCGCCGTGCCTTCAGCAGCTCGGGAGTCTCTGTTTTTAGCGTCGCCTCCAGGTCCTGAATTCTCCCTCGGAGGGCATCGCGTTGCTCTGCCTGTTCCGGCGTGGGCAATTCCAGGCTACGCTCAATCCACTTGACAGAGGTGTCTCCGTAGTGGCGGTCAGTGAATTGGCCATTCGCGAAGAAGGCGTAGAACTGGTAATACTCCTTCTGCGTGAAGGGGTCGAACTTGTGGTTGTGGCACTGCGCGCAGGCAAGCGTGGAACCTAGCCATAGGGTCGCCGTGGTGTTCACCCGGTCCACCAGCACTTCGTGATGGGCTTCCGCTGCATCCACTCCACCCTCTTCGTTGAACATTGAGTTGCGATGAAATCCGGTAGCGATCAACTGGCTTTCGGTAGGCTTGGGCAGCATGTCTCCTGCCAATTGTTCAATGGTGAACTGGTCGAAAGGCATGTTCTGGTTCAGCGCTTGAATCACCCAGTCGCGGTACTTCCACATCACCCGGGGAAGGTCCTTTTCGTATCCGTGGGAATCCGCATACCGCGCCCAATCCAGCCAGGGCCGTGCCCACCGTTCGCCATAGTGCGGCGAGGCCAACAGACGGTCCACCAGCTTCTCGTAGGCATCCATGCGCGTATCGGCGACAAAAGCATCCACCTCAGCGGGCGTCGGCGGCAAGCCAATGAGGTCAAGACTCAGCCGGCGGATGAGCGTCTCTTTTGCGGCGCGCGGCGAGGGCTGCAACCTTTCCTTTTCCAGGCGCGCAAGAATGAACCGGTCGATGGCGTTACGCTGCCAGTCCTGGGCCGTCACCGCAGGCAGGGAAGGACGCTTCGGCTGCTTATAGCTCCAGTGGATTTCAATGTCTTCCTCACCTGCGCTTGCTTCAGCCCCCGGCCAAACCGCACCATCATCAATCCAGCGTTCCAGCATCGCTACCTGGGCATCGCTCAGCGGCTGCATGCGCAAGGGCATGCGCTGTTCCCCGCCCACACCCTTCACCCGGTGGATCAGACGGCTGGCCTTGGCGTCGCCGGGGATGATCACCTTGCCGCTCAATCCTCCGCGCAAGGCCGCCGCGCCGGAATCCAGGCGCAATTGCGATTGCGGCTTCGCTCCCGCATGGCATCCGTAGCAGTTAGCTTTGAAAATGGGCTCAATGTCGCGGTGGAAATCAACCGGGACGGAGGCCGCAATTTCCGCGCCGCCGGCCTTCATGCCGTCGATCCATTCCTTGATGACGGCCACCAGTTCGGGTGCCAGCGCTTTGCCGCCGAAGGGCATCCGCAGGGTGCGGTCGTCCATCACCAAGCGCTGATAGAGACTGCTCTCAGCGCTCTTTCCGGGAATAAACGTTGGCCCGGACGCGCCTCCGCGCTGGATAGCCTCCAATGAATCCAACACCAGTTTTCCCTGGGGGTTTGCGGCGCTATGGCAAGCGACGCAGTTTTCTTGAAGGATGGGAGCGATGTCAGTCGCAAAATCCGTGGCGGCATGCATACGCCAAGGCGCACCCAGCCAAACGACTCCGGCGGCCAGCCAAAGTACACCAGTGGTGTTGAGAAACTGAAAACGCTTCCCCATGCATCCCCCTGTAGATTTGCCGTTTATTCTATCGAGGGATCGATACGGATTCAATCCTGTCTGCCATCCGAGAGAACCTGCTGATGCTATGGTGCATTCACCTGCATCACCTCAAAACTGCCATCAGGCATCTCACGAATCGCAAAATGCCGCAAGGTGTCGCCGTCAAGAACGCTCATTCCGGCATCATGAGGCAGCACCAGAAACTTCCCGTCGCGCACGAGGTGGAAGGCGATGGGTGCGTTCGGCAGCAAATGAGTGTACCCGTCTTTCCGGCTCCAGCGGAGCAGCCCACCTGAACTGCTGCCATATTCGCCGAAGCTCGATAGCGATAGCCAAACGGCATCGCGTTCCA
This sequence comes from Bryobacteraceae bacterium, assembly GCA_036821995.1. Taxonomy (GTDB): domain Bacteria; phylum Acidobacteriota; class Terriglobia; order Bryobacterales; family Bryobacteraceae; genus JACTMJ01. The sequence goes on along the minus strand of DAISIM010000031.1, from coordinate 17,513 downwards.
CAAGCATCGCGCTCGCCATATAGCCAGCGGCTTCTGCCGGGAAATGCTCCTGTAACTCGCCCGTTTCGCAGTCTAGGTAGCCGAAGCCGCCAACACCCGTCAGTCCCTCTCCATCGTAGAAGGCTCTCGCGAACCAAAGCCGGGGACCTTCCGCCTGAAGCGGGCCAATGGCAGAAACCATTTCGATGTGCTGCACCTGATTCAGCAGCGTGTCCCCCGCTTTCCCGCGGCGCTGCTTGTACTCGTCCGCCGTAAAGCTACGTACGGGGTGAGAGGTCCTGCGGCCATTCCATTCTCGAAACACCTCCCCTGGCTCGGCCCTAAAAAACGCCTCTTGGTCGCTGGTGGCTTCGCAAACTGCTCCATTTGCCGAAAATACCCTTGCGCGGAAGTGGCGAATACGTTCATGCCAGTCCTCGAAAGGAATCGGGACGGGAAGCCCCGGAGGCGCTCCGAATGTATGGCGAACCGTCGGAACTTGGGCAAGGACTGCTGCCCTTAAGTCCCCAGCCATCAGCTCAGGAACTCCATCTCCGCGCAGCCCCAGCGCAATCCGATGGGTACCGTTGATCCCCAAGTAGTAGGTCCGCCCCTGATGGTCAGCCAAACGGTCAAAGCGATAGGCTTTCCAACGCCGCAAGCTCACCGGTTGTCCATCAATATGGGGCCAACTTAGCCACCAATGGATGGCATCGTGCATCTTTTCAACCCTTGAGGTCAAAAATACGCCATCGGTCAAGGCGGCTGTGGATCGGAGGCCGGTCAGCGGTCCCACCTGTTCATAGAGAGCATCTTGAGGAAGTTCCACTTTTGTGATGCGGTAAACGCCTTCCCTTGGAATTGGCTCAGTAACCACAACGAAGCGATGGGATGCTTCCGTACCAGGAGGGGCTGCAGGACTGGAACTGCCATCGGCTGCCTTCACCAGAAGAAGACTGGCATGGCGATCTTGTAGGGTAGCCTGGGCGATGACGCGGCAATTTGCCGAATTACCAAACGCTGGCAGCCTAACGTCTTCACAGCGGGACTGCGCGGAGGCGGTCGAAACCCACACGTACAGAACCGTCACCGTCATCACCATGGCGAAGATCAGTTCGGATGCTCTCTGGATTGGCCTTCCCATGGCTAACCCACCTCTGTTACGAAAGATTCACCACACCGTGTGCGGAATCGCTGGCCTTAGGTACGCTTGAAGGAGAGTTTGTCAAGAAAGGCCGTTGATGACAATAGATCGCCGTTCCTTCCTCAGTCTTGCTGGTGGGCTGACAAGCCTTACCGCACTGTCAAAGGCCCCGCTGATTGCCGCGCCGTCTTCGCCGGATCGGTTCCGATTTGTGGTAATCGCTGACTCCCACATCATCGACGACTTTTATAACCGCCAGGAAAGCAACCCCCTCGACACCATGACGGTGAAGCAAACCCGCGAGAGCCTCATCCGCACCCGCACCATGATTCACTCCCTGAATCCTCAGCCCGACATGGTCTTTCTCGCCGGCGACTACGTCCACGATTTCCCGTCCCCTGACTATGACTTCTACTTCAAGAACGTCACCCGCCTCGACCATGCCAAACGCATCACCGACGGCTTCCGCATGAAGGTCTACCCCGGCTTCGGCAATCACGATTATTGGGTGCCCCAGCACGACCGCGACTTTGCCCACCGCCTCTACGCCCAAAAGTTCGGCCTGAAGCCCTACTACGCCGTTGACCACAAGGGCTGCCGGTTCCTGATGCTGAATAACTTCCTCGGCGAAACCTGGAACGCCGCCAACAAGGACGCCTTCAAGAAGGGCACCGGCAGCCTGGGCGAAACCCAACTCCAGTGGCTGGAAGCGCAACTCGCCGCCCGCAAGCAGACCTTCCTCTTCGTCCACTTCCCCGTCTCCACCATCCTGCCCACGGAGTTCAAGGACTTCGGCCTCCATCCCCTGCTGAAGAAGTACGCCGACAGCATCCACTTCGTGACCGCCGGACACTGGCACCGCTGGCACGACTTCAAGACCGAGTTCGGCCCCCAGCACTACGTGATGGGCGCCACCCGCTACGACGCGGATTCCTACATGGTGGTGGATGTCGATACCAAGGCAGCCGCCTACACCATCCGCAACCTGCACTGCTTCCAGTGGGGCACCCGCGCCACCGACACCTACACCGAATCCGCTGCCTGAACGGCGAAGGGGCGCCCGTTCCCAGGACGCCCCTTCACCCGCACCCTCAATCTCCGCGCTCGCGTTAGTTGGTCTTCTTCTCCAACCGCGTCACCGTCAGCTTCCGGAACTCCACCTTTTCATGGTCGCCCTGGATAGTGATGGGGCCTGGCTCGGCTTCGTTTGCGTTCGTGGCCATCGCGGTGAGACCGTCGATGATCTTGCGGTCAATGATCTTCACACCGTTCAGGGTCACACTCACCTCCCTGCCAATCAGCCGCACATCCATGGTCTGCCACTCGCCCACCTTCTTGCTGGGGTTCGAGGTAGGCACGATGCGGTAATACAGCGCGCCGTGACCCTGCTTGTATGGCTCCTTGCCGTAGTCTTCCATGATCTGCACTTCATAGCGGCCGCGCAATCCAATGCCACTGTTTGAGCGTTCCGACAGCCGGTACTCCGCGTGCAAGTCGAAATTCCAGAACTTCTCCTTCGATTCCAGATTCCCCGCGGGCGGATTGTTCGCCAGGATCCCATTCTCGATGCTCCAGCGGATTTCCTCATTAGGAAGGGGCACGGTGAACGTATCCTTGCGCGTGCCGTCCACCAGGTCCACCGTCTCGCCGGGCGCCCAGGTTCCATCGTCCGTTTCGTTGATCTCAGGGGCGCGCTTGGCCTTCCAGGTGATGGTCTGGAAGCGCTCGCCGGCGTCGGGCCACTCCGTCTTGCCCACCAGAACGCCGTCCTCCAGGCGGGCGGTGTACACCGCGCTCACCTCGGGGTTTCTCACCGGCTCTTCACCCTTATCGCGGGCAGCACGGGCGGCCGCGCGCTCCTTCTGGGCGATCTCTGGTATGTTCGATCCCCAGCGAGCCGTATAAATCATCTGCAGTTGCCCATCTGGCAGCACGCTCACCGTGGTGAACGGGTACATTCCGCCGCCGGGAGCACCCACAATCAGCCCTGCCCCGTCCGGGGTACCGGCCTTCTCGATCTGATACCAGCCCACGCGGCCGCGATCAGCCGGTTCAAACTCCACCAACCAGCGTCCGTTGTATGGTTCGCCAAGCGCTGCGGTGTCCACCGGCTTCTCCGGCGATGCGCAGCCGAACAGCAACAACGCTGTCAGCGTGAGTACAAAGGAAACAAGGCGATGAGAATACATAGATGAAAACCGTCCTGGATTTGAAATGGCGCCCCGGCTGAAGGGCATTTTCAAACGCCCAACTCCAGCGGAACCCGCCCACGGGGAGCGCTACCGATGGTATGCAATCGTCACGTGAGGTGGCAAGCCTTCCCCCGTGATTTTCCGGGATTTCCCGCGAACATGTGCCGAAGAATTGGCTGTGCAGCCATGCTAGATTGGGGTTTGCCTGCCATCTCAGCCGCGCGCCGGATCGCATTTGATGTCCTTCTGCTGGTGGATCGCGGCGGTTATGCGGCTGACCTCCTTCACCACCGGGCAGGGCAGTTGCTACCGGCTGATGCCGCTCTGGCTCGGGAAATCGTCTTCGGGGTGCTGCGGCGTCAGCCCCAACTGGACTTCCTGTTGCAGCCGCACCTCACCAAGCCCCTTGCCCGGCTTGATCGCGAAGTATCCATCGCACTTCGAATCGGGGCATTCCAGGCACATTTCCTTCAAAAGATCCCTCCCCACGCCATCGTTTCCGAAAGTGTCTCGCTGGTGAAGTTGGCGCGCAAGACATCCGCAGCTGGGCTGGTGAACGCAATCCTGCGCAAAGTGGCCGCCAGCGCCCTGCCCAGCCAGTGGCCCACTCGCGAGATCGCGCTTTGTCAGCCAGAGTGGCTGCTGGCGCGATGGGAATCCGCGCATGGGACCGCTGGCATGCAGCGGATCGCGGAAGCTTTCTTGCGCAGGCCGGAAGTGTACTTGCGCGTGCCCGCCGGCCTCGCGCCCCCGAATGATCCCGGTTGCATCCTCGAAACCACCGAAGTCCCCGGCTGTTTCCGCGTTCTCCAGGGAAATGCCACCGCCCTGCTCGCGCGGCACCCCCAGTTGCGCCAGATGGACATCGGCAGCCAGTGGGTGGCCTCCCTGGTCGATGCCCTGCCCGGCCAGCGCGTCCTTGACCTCTGCGCCGCTCCCGGCAATAAGACGGCCGTGATTGCTGAGCGGGCATCGGTGGCTGCCGCCTGTGATCTACACCTCAGCCGCCTTCGCAACATGCCGCCGCCCCACCACCCCCGCGTCCAGCTTGACGGCAGTCAGCCACTGCCCTTCCGCACCCGCTTTCACTGGATTCTGCTGGATGCTCCTTGCTCCGGCACCGGCACACTCGGAAGAAACCCGGAGATCCGGTGGCGGCTTCACCCGGAGAAACTTGCCACCTTCCCGCTAATCCAGGCGCAACTGTTGCGGCGCGCCATGGAGTTGTTGGAGCCAGGGGGTACATTAGTTTACTCCACATGTTCCTTGGAACCGGAAGAAAATGAGTACATTTTGCGAGATGTATGTCATGATGAGGATGTCTGTCTGCTCCGCCGGACGCCGGGGGAGCACGCGGGCGACGGCTTTTTTGCGGCACGGATCCGCCGTGGAACTGAACGATGACGGGGTTGCGGATGCCGACGATGCTTGCGAAATCCCGCAAAACGCCGTCACGATGGCTGTCCGTTTCGGGAAACCTGGAGTGCTTGCGCGCCAAGTCGCTCGAATAACGGATTATTGAAAAGAGCCTTTCAGTAAAGGACGCGGACGAGACCCCGATGGCACAGGTTCTGCCTTCCATTCTGGCGGCTGACTTCACCCGGCTCGGCGACGAGATTCGTAGCGTGGAGGCAGGCGGAGCCCGCATGCTGCATTTCGATGTGATGGACGGCCACTTCGTGCCCAACATCTCGATGGGCATCCCGGTCCTGAAGTCTGTACGGCGCGTCACCAAGCTCAAGCTCGATGTCCATTTGATGATTTCCAACCCTGACGCCCTTCTGATGACATTTCTGGAGGCAGGCGCTGACCTTTTATCCGTTCACCAGGAAGCGTGCCCACACCTGCATCGCACTCTGCGCGCCATTCAAGCCGAAGGAGCGCGCGCTGGGGTAGTGTTGAACCCGTCCACTCCTGTCTCTACCCTCGAGGATGTGCTGGATGTCGTGGACTTCGTCCTGGTAATGAGCGTGAACCCCGGCTTCGGCGGCCAGCGCTTCATCCCGCGCTCCATCCAGAAAATCCAACAACTCCGTGATCTTCGGGAGCGATATTCCCTCGGCTACCAAATTGAGGTGGACGGTGGCGTCTGCACCCGGAATGTGGCCGAGTTGGTTCAGGCCGGCTGCGATTGGTTGGTAGCCGGCTCCAGCGTCTTCGATACCGCGGATGCTGCGTCCGCCTACGGCGCGCTACAGCGGGAGGCAGAACTGGCCTCCATGGCGAGGGTATAACCATTACAATGGAAATAACTTGTGAGTGAGGCTGGTGATTGCGAATGGTTAGATCGTTTCCATTTCAAACGGTTTTGGTAGTGGCCTTGGTGGCCATCGCCCTTGGTGTAACTGGTTGCGGGCGAAAGCGTTACGACAACCCCATCACGAAAGATACCCTGCAGCCCGACAAGGTGCTGTTCGATAAGGCGATCGCTGACATGGAGCGCGGCCGCTACGAAGTGGCGCGCATCGTGCTCAACAACCTGATCAACACCTACGATTCCAGTGAGTACCTCGCCAAGGCCAAGCTGGCGATTGCGGACTCCTGGTTCCGCGAGGGCACCAGCGGTTCTCTCGTCCAGGCTGAGGTGGAATACAAGGATTTCCAACTCTTCTACCCCGCGATGGAAGAGTCCGCCGAAGCTCAGGAAAAGATCTGCATGATCCACTACAACCAGATGCAGAAACCTGACCGCGACACAAACCACGCCTATCGCGCCGAGGATGAATGCCGTCAGGTGTTACTGAAGTACCCCAACAGCAAGTTCGCCCCGCGCGTTGAGCAGCTTCTCCGCAACGTTCAGGAAGTGCAGGCAGGCCACGAGTACAACGTCGCCGAAACCTACCTGCGCAAGGGCAGCCTGGGTGCGGCCACCAATCGGCTCCAGGGCCTCACGGACCATTTCCCTTTGTTCAGCGCCGCCGACGAAGCCCTTTGGAAGCTTGCCGAGTCCTATGGCAGCTTGGGTGACCGTTTTGAAGAGCGGACCGCCGGCGTGCTTACCCGCATCGTGCGGGACTACCCCTTAAGTACCTACGTCGAACCTGCCAAGCAGAAACTGGCAGCCATGAACCGTCCTGTCCCGGAGGCTGACCCTGTCGCCGTGGCGCGGATGAAGTATGAACAGGAGAACGCCTTCAGCCCTGGAACTTTTGACCGCTTCTGGGGTGTTTTCCGCGGACGCCCTGAAGTTCGCCAGGCCGCCAAGAGTGGCACGCCGGCTGCGGATCCTTTCCAGCCCACCATCCCGCTGAGCGTACCCTCGGCCGCTGGCGGAGCGGTTGGTGGTACAGGCACCGGCACCCCCGGCGCGATCTCGGCCGACGTCAGCGTTTCCACCATCCAGGATTCCACCGCTTTGGATACCCAGCCGGATGCCCGGCTAAATCGCCAAAACCAGACGGACGGCCAGACGCCGCCCGCTACCGAGACGCCGAAACCCCAGCCACGGCAGCCCTAAAAGGAGAGAGGGTACTGTGTCCAAGCTTGGCCGAGTCTTACTCGCTGACGATAGCCCGCATGCACAGCGCATGGGGGAGCGGATCTTGCGCGAGGAAGGCTATGAGGTGGTAACCGTCACCGACGGGGAAACCGCCATTTTGCGGGTAAAGGACGTCAATCCGGACGTCGTCATCGTCGACGCATTTTTGCCGCAGGTTTCAGGCTATGACCTGTGCGGCTTCATCAAAAAACAGCCTCAACATTCGCATGTGCGGGTACTGCTGACCTCTACGGCGCTCGAGCGCGTCGATGAGGATCTGATGTTTCGCGCGGGTGCGGACGGGCAGCTAAAGAAACCATTCGAGGCATCCGTGATGCTTAAATCGCTTAAAGATCTCATCAGCGGTTCTGACAAGGACAGCAAGAAGAAACGCACCAGTTCCACCTTCAACCTCAACGATTACGAGGGCGAAGGTGGACGACCGCCAGAAAGTGAAGCCTCGGACCAGGAGGAGCGCAGCCAGGATAGACCCGGCGTGTCTCCTCTCAAGGCCTGGTTAGAGCAGCACGACGACGAAACAAGCGCGGTGCCAGCGGAGCTTGAGCCGGTACCCGTAGGCGTTAGTGTGCCTGCGGCAGCGGCTTCCGCTGTGGCCGCCGCGGTCTCGGAACCCGTGTCCCTTTCAAATCCCCAACTGCTGCGGCGGATTGAAGACGAAGAAGAGGATCTCTCGCTCCGTAACAACCCGGTAGCGAAGCTGCGGAACGTGCCCGCTTCCCCGGGCGATGGCGGTTCGAAGCTCCAGAGCATCAGCGGCCGCACGCAGGAGACGGAATCCGATTCGGGCCCCACCACTCGCAGTTTCCGCATCGCGCCCAAGCAAGCCGAAACAGAGGAACCTCTACTTAGGGAGGAACCGGAGTCGCCTGCCCCCACTCAGGCGAAACCCCGGCGCAGCTTGCTGGACGCTCTCGCGGAGTACGAAAATGAAGCGGCTGTAATGGATGCGGCGCCTGACCCCCTCTCTTCGGAGGAGGGCATTCCCGCGCTGGCGGTTGACCTGGTGGCTCCCGTAGCCAAGTCCGCGGTCGAAGTCGCTCTCGAAATCGAAGACCCCGACGCAGAAGCCGCCCAGGTCCTTGAACCCGTTCTCATTCAGTCCAGCGAGGAAATCTCGGAGGTAGCTGAGGAAATCATCGCCGCTGAAGTGGTTGGTGATGCTCATCCTGAATCCGAAGCCTCCCCAGAGAGCGACCAACCCAAATCCGAGATCCTGGCGCATGCGGCCGCGGCCGTGGCTGCCCAGGGCGAGATCCGTCGTCTGGCGCTGGGCGCATCTGGCGTCCGGTTGGATGAGGAGGAGATTCGGGCGGCTGTCGAGATTGCGGTCTCTGCCGCCATGGAGTCCATTGTGGATGAAGTCACCCGCTACATCACCATGGCCCTGGAAACGCGCTATCGCCAGTCCAATGAGGCGCCAGCCGACAAAGCTTCCGATTAGCGTACGCGACCTTGTGGTTCCCGCGGGTTCACGCCGGTGTCTGCCGGTCGCCGTGAACCCGCCTCCTTCTGTCCCCTGGTGGCCGCGCCGCCGCACTGAGTAACGAATTCCCTATGCCCGACAACAGCTTCGACATCGTATCCAAGATCGAAATTCCTGAGGTTCAGAACGCCATCCAACAGGCGGTGAAGGAAATTGGACAGCGCTTTGATCTGAAGAACTCCAACTCCAGCATTGAGCTCACCGAAAAGGACACCATCATCGTCCTGCAGAGTTCAGATGAGTACTCGCTACGCTCTGTCAGTGAAGTTCTTGAGCAGAAACTCGTGAAGCGCGGCGTGCCCTTGCGGGGGCTCGACTACCAAACCGTCCAGCCCGCCGGCGGCTCCACCCTGCGCCAGCAGGTGAAGCTCCGCCAGGGGATCTCCACGGAAAAATGCAAGGAGATCGTGAAGGCCATCAAGGACTCCAAGATCAAGGTCACCGCCTCTATTCAAGGCGACTTTGTGCGGGTGGCATCCAAGAGCCGGGACATCCTGCAACAGGTGATCCAGTTGCTGAAGTCGCAAGACTTCGGCATCCACATGGAGTTCACCAACTACCGCTAGCACGTGTCACTACAGTGCGGCCAGCCGGCGCAGTACGCGCTCGCGCCCCACGGCCGTGAACACGGCAAACGCGCTGGGTCCCACAGTCTGTCCGGTAAGCGCTGCGCGGCTGCCGTTAATCAGCACTCCAGCCTTGATGCCGCGTTCTTCGGCCACCGCCCTCAGTTCCGCTTCAATGTGATCTTCTGAAAAGTCGCTGCTGGCCGCCAGACGTTCGCCCAAGGCTCGCAATCCCTCGCATGCCCCTTCCACCTTCAGCTTCTCCATCGCTTCCGGCGTGGCCTCATACTCGTCGCAAAAGTAGGCGCGGCCCTTTTCAGGAAAGTCGCCCAGCACGGAGTAGCGGCTACGGATGATGTCCACCGTTTGCTCGAATTGCCCGGTATCCTCAGGCACCGGCACTCCCGCCGCATCCATCGCCGCCCGCACCATCGACGCCAGTTCCTCAACGGGCATCGTCCGCAGGTGCTGCGAATTCAGCCACGACGCCTTCGGGTCAATCGGGTCAGCGTCAGAGAAATTCACCGTTGCATTACTTCGATTGATGCCCTCAAAGCTAAACTTCTCTTTGATCTCCTCTACCGTCATGAATTCCTGATTGTTCTTGGGGTTCCAGCCCAACAGACAAAGGAAATTCACATAGGCCTGCGGCACGAATCCTGCATCCCGGTAGGTGGTCACGCTCACCACCGGCCCATGCTTACGCTTGGACAGCTTCGCTCCATCCGGAGCAATCAATAGCGGCAGATGTGCAAATTCCGGCATCGTATCGCTCAGCGCTTCAAAGATCAGCACGTGCTTGAAAGTATTGGAGAGATGATCCTGTCCACGGATGATGTGCGAGATCCGTAGGTCCAGGTCATCCGCGCACGATGCCATGTGATACGTGGGCAATCCATTGCTCCGCAGCAGGGCAAAGTCCTCGATATCGTCCGCTTTCTTTGCCTGCTTGCGGTAAACCAGATCCTTGAAGCCCACCCAGCGGTTCTGCTCCCGAGGCACCCTGTAGCGCAGCACGAAGGGTTCCCCCGCGTCGGCCCGGCGCTGGCTCTCTTCGGTCGACAGGGCACGCATACCGGGGTCTCCCAGCCACGGGCCGCTGGCCGGGTCACGTTCTTCGTCGGCAGCTTGCATCGGCGTGAAATCCCGGTAGGCCAAGCCCTTGTCAAAGATCTTCCAGGCCATCTGCTGGTGCAATGCAATCCGGTCGCTCTGCGCGTACTGCTCGTCCCATTCCAGGCCCAGCCACCGCAGTCCATCAAAGATTGACTGCATCGACGCTTCGGTGTTGCGTTCGACATCCGTATCGTCAATGCGCAGCACCATCGTGCCGCCCTCTTTACGGGCATACAACCAATTGAAAATGAAGGTGCGGGCGCTCCCAATGTGCAGATATCCGGTGGGAGACGGGGCGAATCGAACGCGAAGCATAAGCCCCTAGTGTAGCGCGCTAGGCTTTGCCCGTAATGCTCCCGCATCCCAAACCTTCGTGCTCGCCCCTGCAATCATCATGCCGCTCTCCCGATGCAATCCCCGCACGAAATCAACTCGGGATCGAGCGGATCCCCCGGTCCGGCGCTATCTCATCGGAATAACCTTCGCAGCTTCATACATACATACGAAACTACGCATACGATCAACGAATTTTATGGACTTCATAGGATACTGTCATTACAATGAGTTTTAGAGCAGATTGTCTGAAATTGGAGCACGCCCATGCCTGCCTCAACGCAATCCCCAGCCGCGGAGAAATTCGTGGTTTCTCGTCGAGCACTGGAGGCCTTGCCCGCCCTTCTCCGCGAGGATGGTTACGAGGTGTGGGCGCCAACCGTGGTGGATGGCGCCATCGCCTACCACCCAATCGAGGCGTTGGCGGATCTTCCCGTGGGACGCTCAGATAGCCAGGCCCCCGGAAAGTATCGTTTGTCCCCCCGGGAAGACAACGCCCTCTTCCAGTACGCGGCCACGCCACAGAGCTGGAAGCCAACGCTATTGCCCCCGGTGCACCGCTTCCTCACCATTGAAGAAACAGCCGATGGGGTAGAGTTCCGCCCGCATCAACCCCCAGAAAGCCGTCGTGCATTTCTGGGGGTGCGGGCCTGCGACTTGGCCGCCATCGGCGTGCTGGACCGCGTGTTGCGCGAGGATCTCTACCCCGACACCGGATACGCCTCGCGCCGCGATGGCCTGCTGCTGATTGCGGTGAACTGCGGTTACCCCTCAGGCGTGTGCTTCTGCGCCTCCATGGGCACGGGTCCCCAAGCCAAAGAGGGCTTTGACCTTGCCCTAACCGAGATCCTTACAGGTGAACACCGCTTCGTGGTCACCGTGGGAAGCGCGCGTGGACGCGCTCTGCTCGAGTCACTCGACCATCGCCCCGCTGAGGCTCCTGACCGTGGCGCTGAGGACAACGTCCTACGCTCAGCCCGCGAAAACATGGGCCGCTCGATGCATCTTGAGAACCTCCGCGAGGCCATCGCCGCGGAATCCGACAGCAAGCAATGGGAGGAGATCGCCACCCGTTGCCTTAGCTGCGCCAACTGCACCATGGTGTGCCCTACCTGCTTCTGTAGCACCGTGGAAGACCATAACTCACTCGATGGCAAACACGCCACCCGCACCCGCGTCTGGGACTCCTGCTTCTCCCTCCAGTATTCCTACATCCATGGAGGCTCCGTCCGCTCCAGCCCGGCGGCGCGCTACCGCCAGTGGCTCACTCACAAGCTCTCCACTTGGCACGATCAGTTCGGGGAATGCGGCTGTGTTGGCTGTGGCCGCTGCATCACCTGGTGCCCGGTGGGTATTGATCTCACGCGCGAGGCGGACCGCCTCCGGGGCGCCGCGGCCTGGGGAGGTATCTGATGAACATCCAGGACCTGGAACACATTCTTGAGGACCATCCCTTCGTGCAGGGCATGCACTATCCCCATGTGCGCACCTTGCTGGGGTGTTGCTCAAACCAGCGCTATAGCGCCGGCGACTATCTCTTTCGGGGCGGCCAGGAGTCCCACGAGTTCTTCCTGCTGCGCGAAGGCACCGTGTCGCTGGAGCTTTACGTACCGCAACACGGCGGCCTGCGAATTGAGACCCGCGGCGGAGGTGACCTGCTGGGCTGGTCGTGGCTCATCAAGCCCTACCGCTGGCATTTCGACGCCAAGGCGATTACGGACGTAGCCTCCTTGATGATCGACGCCCGCTGCCTCCGGCAGAAGTGCGAAGAGGACCACAGCTTCGGCTACGACATCCTCAAGCGCTTCTCCGCCCTCATGGTTCATGACGTTCGCGCCATGAGCCTGCAAATGATCGACATGCATCAGCCCGTCAGGGACTAGCTGACCTGTCGCCACCTGCTTGCATCGAATACGCCAAGTCTCGAAGGAGGACCTCATGGCCGCCACCAGTGTGGAGATTCCCGCCAAGGGAATAGGCACGGACGTGATGCTGCCGCGCACTGTACGCGTCAGCGAAGTGCTCCGCGAAACCCACGACACCTGCACCCTGCGCATGGTGTCGCCGCGCGGTGATCCGCTTCCACCCTTCCAGCCTGGCCAGTTCAGCATGCTGTACGCCATGGGTGTGGCGGAGCTGCCCATCTCCATCAGTGGCGACCCCTTTATCCAGGACACCCACACCTACACCATCCGCTCAGTCGGCTTGGCCACTCAGCGCTTCAACACCATGCGCGTGGGCGAATACGTTGGCATGCGGGGTCCCTTCGGCAAGCCCTGGCCCATGCAGGATGCGCGCGGCAAGGACGTGCTGGTGGTGGCCGGCGGCATTGGCCTGGCTCCCCTGCGGCCCATTCTCTATCACGTGTTCCACAACCGCCAGGACTTCGGACGGCTCATTCTGCTCTATGGCACCCGCAGCCCTAGCGACATCCTCTTCCGCAAGGAACTCAAAAGCTGGGAGAAACAGAAAGATACCCTCGTCATGACCACCGTGGATTACGGCGGTATGAACTGGAAGGGCAACGTCGGCCTGGTAACCCGCCTCATCGGACGCATCCGCCTGAATCCGGCCCGCACCATCGCCATGACCTGCGGACCCGAAATCATGATGCGCTACGTCGCCTATGAACTCCAGGACCACAAAGGACTGGATCCAGCCAATATCCACCTCACCATGGAGCGCAACATGAAGTGCGGCTGCGGCTTCTGCGGCCACTGCCAGTATGGCCCCCATTTCATCTGCAAGGACGGCCCGGTGTTCCGGTTCAGCGACATCCAGCCCCTGATGATGAAGTACGAGATCTAACGGAAGTTCGAATTCTGACAGCGAGGTGCAGCATGTCCGGCAATCCGACGAATGGAAAACCCAAAGCCGCAAAGCCGACGATTGGCGTCTTCAAGTTTGCCTCCTGCGATGGCTGCCAGTTGAGCCTGCTCGACTGCGAGGACGAACTCCTGGCCGTCGCCGGTGCCGTCGATATCGCCTACTTCCCTGAGGCTTCCAGCAACATGCGCAAGGGGCCCTATGACATCTCCCTCGTCGAGGGCAGCATCACCACCCACCACGACGCTGAGCGCATCCAGAAGATCCGTCGCATCAGCGGCAAGCTCATCACCATTGGCGCCTGTGCCACCGCCGGCGGCATCCAGGCCCTCCGCAACTGGCAGCAGACGGATGTGATGGTGCGTTCGGTCTACGCCAACCCCGCCTTCATCAAGACCTTGGAGATGTCCACCGCCATTGCTGAGCACGTGCCGGTTGACCTTGAACTACGCGGCTGTCCCATCCAGAAATACCAGTTGGTCGAGGTGGTCAGCGCCCTCCTGGCCGGACGCCGCCCCAACGTTCCCACCTATAGCGTCTGTATCGAGTGCAAGCGCCGCGGCACCACCTGCGTGATGGTGGCTAGCGGCGAACCCTGCCTGGGGCCGGTTACGCACGCAGGCTGCGGAGCTCTTTGCCCGGCCTACAACCGCGGCTGCTATGGCTGCTTTGGTCCCATGGAAAGCGCCAACACAGCCGCGCTCGACAGCCAGTTCCGCCAGCTCGGCCAAAGCCACCAGGAAATCTCTCGCGCATTTCGCGGCTTCAACGCCTGGAGCTGGCCCTTCCGCAAGGCCAGCGAAGCAGCAGAGAAACAGTGACACAGCCCGGAAACCGCAAGGCATCGGAATCCTTGTCAGGCGGCCCGGCACCAATACGCAGCAGGAGGCACCAGCACCATGGCCACCCAGACCACACCCGCAGTGAAAACACGAACCGTGAAGGTGGATTATCTGGCCCGCGTGGAGGGCGAGGGAGCCTTGCACCTGCGCATCAAGGGCGGTGTCGTGCGCGACGTCCGCTTCTCCATCTTTGAGCCGCCCCGCCTCTTTGAAGCCTTCCTCCAGGGGCGCAGCTTCCAGGAAGCCCCCGACATCACCGCCCGTATCTGCGGAATCTGTCCAGTGGCTTACCAGATGAGTGCCGCCCACGCCATCGAAAACGCATTTGGCATCGAAATTGACCCCGCCGTGCGGCTGCTCCGGCGTCTGCTCTACTGCGGCGAGTGGATCGAAAGCCACGTCCTGCACGTCTTCATGCTGCATGCCCCGGATTTCCTCGGCAAGCACGACGTGCTGGAGATTGCCGCCGAACACAAGGACCTCGTCCTCAAGGCCCTCGAAATGAAGAAGGTGGGCAACGACATTGTCAGCCTGCTCGGCGGCCGCGAGATCCACCCCATCAGCGTGCGCATCGGTGGCTTCAGTTGGGTTCCTCGCAAACAGCAAGTGAAGGCCATGGTGGAGCGCTTCCAGAAAGCACTGGATCTCACCGTCGCCACCACCCGTATCCTGGCCACCCTTCCCTTCCCTGACTTCGAACCCGACTACGAGTTCGTCTCGCTCTGCCACCCTGCTGAGTACCCCTTCAATGAAGGCAGGGTCAAAACCAACCGTGGCCTCGACATCCCGGTCAGTCAGTTCGAGGACCACTTCCGTGAGCAGCACGTCGCCCACTCCAACGCCCTGCAATCCGTGCACCTCGGTCACGGTAGCTATCACGTCGGTCCCCTCGCCCGCTTCGCGCTCAATTTCGAACACCTCCACCCGGTGGCCAAGCAGCTCGCCGCCGACATCAGGCTCCCCTCGCCCTGCCGAAACCCCTTCAAGAGCCTGCTGGTGCGCATGGTGGAAACCGCCTACGCCCTCGAAGAGGCCATCCGCATCGCGAATGTCTATGAACCGCCTGATCAGCCCCACGTAAAGGTGAAGCCCAAGCCCGGCACAGGCCAGGCCCTCACCGAAGCCCCCCGCGGCAGCCTCTACCATCGCTATGTCCTGGAAGCCGATGGCCTCATCCGTAGCGCTAAAATCGTGCCGCCTACCGCGCAGAACCAGACCCGCATTGAGGACGACCTGCGCGAACTGACGCCCACCCTCCTGCACCTCTCTGACGAGGAGCTCACCCTGCGCTGTGAGCAGGCCGTACGCAACTACGACCCCTGCATCTCCTGCGCCACCCATTTCCTGCGCGTTACCGTTGATCGGAGTTAGCTATGCCACAAATGCGCATCATCGGCTTCGGAAACCTGGAGCGTGGTGACGATGCCGCCGGGCTGCTGGTGGTGCATCGCCTCCGTGAGCAACACATCCCCGCCCAGGAAGCGAGTGGAGACCTGCTCTCGCTAATGACCGATTGGATCGCTGAGGAGCCCCTCGTGCTGGTGGATGCCGCCATGGCCAATGTGGAGCCCGGGGAGATCCTCCGCTTCCGTGCCGAAGACCTGCCCCGCCATGGCCGGCAGTTGCGCTTCTCCACGCACGGCTTCGGCGTCGCGGATTTGGTGGGTCTGGCGGGCGCTCTCGGCAGATTGCCCCATGATGTGGTCATCCTCGCAATTGCGGGAAGCCAGTTCAGTACTGGTGACCATGTCAGCCGTCCCGTGCTTTCCGCTGTGCACGAAGTGGTGGCTGAGATTGCCGCGGTCTGGCGGACTGCGGACGTGGATGCGGACGGGTTGGCGAGTCTCTGCCCTCGCCACAACCCCACCCTCACCAAACTGGATCCCCCTTAGCGCAAGCAACGCTCCCGTTGCCAACCGAAGAGTATCCTTCAGGCTAGCGGCGGCTTAGGCTGCGCCGCCCTAGGCCTAGAACACCCAGCGCGGCCAACAACGCCATCGCCATCGAAGGCTCGGGGATGCCTGACGACAATGTGATGTCATCCACGTGGTATGCGAACTGCCCTTTACCCGTTTCGCCGAAAGCGAGGTCTGCCGTCGAGAAGTCCGGGTCAGCCAGATCCGCCACCACGCCCAGGAAATAGACGCTATAGCCTCCAGGCAATGTGCTCCATGGACTCTCGCCAATCAGCGCCGTACCCAGGGGCGTCACCAGCAGGATGTCGCCCGCCTCCGCCGTCCCGTTGGACGTGATGACATACAGGCCAATCGCCCGCGACGGAGCAAAGCTCATCGTGAACGTGTCCCCGGCAAGGAATAGGTTATCGTTCGACGGGTCGTCCAGGCCTAGTGATTGCGTGGACGAGGTAGTGGGCAAGTTGTTCACAACGGCCATATTCAGGCCAAAGATGTCGTAGGTGAAGGTAATCCCGTTCAACCCGTCTCCCGTGGAAAGCAACGTTCCCACCGAAGCGCTTTCGAAATCCAGGGTCGTGGTGACAAGACCCGCTACGGCATTCCCGAAGTCATCGGGATTGGTGTAAAAGGTGGCCGCGGGCGCCGGTAACAGGGCGAGCAAGGCGAGAGCCAGAGGCAACCAATAGTTAGTCATGGAAGTTCCAGTACACGCATGGGCGTAAAAGTGCCTGTCGGCATACTAACACAGCCTAAGCCTCATCCACACTACCTCTTGCGCCAGAAATCCGAAAGAAATCACCTTAGCTCCAGCACGCCTTTCCTAACCGTACTAGCTCCTGCCCTACCCTCGCCATCGTCGCCCACCTCGCGGGTCCAGGCCGGCGATCAAGGCACATCCCATCTGGAGTGATCGTTCACTCCGCATAGCGGCGGAGACCTCCGCTGGATCCCCCCACACGCCACGCAACCCATCAACCCCGGAGACAGGGGAATCTTCAACGGAAGGATTCCCGTGGAAGAGGGAAGGAGTTTCAACTGGCATGGACAGGGCACGGCGACTGCCGCCCGGAAGTCCCGAATGGCCGACATCAACCCTCGTCCCGCCAAGCCCGCAAGCCAACCCAAACCCCGCGCACCCGCACCGCCAGCAATCCCAACGCCGCCACCCAGAAGCCGTGTTGCCACGCCAGCGCTACGCGATGGTGAGTGGGGGCGATCCGGCTGCCAGAGTGGCCGGGAAGCCCTACAGTGAATGTGCGAGAGGATCGGGGAGGCGATCCGTGCTCGTCATTGCATTCCACCCGGTAGTTTGGGGGCTTCCGTGGTGATGATGGCGTCGGGAAAACCCAACACAAAGCAAAAAATGGCAAGTCTCCGGCCTACCCAGGGCGCTTCCGTTCTGGAAAAGCGCCTTCTGGCGGCACAATGCCCTTTCGTGGTCCAGGCCCTAAGCCGCCCCGCTTGGCCTCTCGTATTCCTCCCAACAACGGTTGCGGCGTAGCGGTGCAGGAACGGGTTGTCCGCTCCACTCAGTCGTACCAGCGGCGCAGAAAGGCCTTCAACTCCTGAGGCTTCTCCCGAAGACGCAGGCACTCAGCAGCAAATTCATCGGTCAAG
>DAISIM010000030.1:0-65789 GCA_036821995.1 Bryobacteraceae bacterium | reverse complement strand
TTGAGAAGTTTGGTGGACCTGGAGGGATTCGAACCCTCGACCTCTTCCATGCCATGGAAGCGCGCTCCCAACTGCGCCACAGGCCCGTGGTGGGACTCTGTCAGGATAGCATGATTCGGGCCTCGGATTGGTACGGGAATAGGAGGGGAATCAAGGGGGACAGCTGGCCAAAAAAAGACCCTCTGCTGCAATCAGCAAAATCGTTTTGCCTAAGCCGGCTAGAAATCCTTCGGTGGATCCCGCAAGCACAAAGACTACGCGAGACCGGCTTAGCGACTGTTGCCAACTGCACCAGAGGGCAGGTCAAAAGACGCTGTTCATCAATTCACTATGACAGCGTAGCACGACCAGGGCCAATCTGGAGAAATCGCTAAGGCGTTGAAAACAAGCTCAGTCTGAATGCAGTCCACGGCTGACGCGGTGTGTCAGTCCAGCGCACTGTGTCACTGTGACACAAACTTACACAGGCCGTGCGGCTTAGCTTGTCCACTGGGCTGTGACACAATCATAAGGGAATGCATCGAAGGGACGTCTTGCGGGCAATTGGCGCTGCGCTGGGGACAGGCTGCCTGCCGGGTTCGGCGCAGGAATCCTACGCGGTTTTTGAGGCCTCGCCGCGTGTCTTGCTCAGCGAAGATCGGCTGCGCCTGTTGCGTCGCGAATTTGAGCGCCGCACCGATCGATGGCGGCAGTTGGAACTGCTCATCCAGGGAAACGCTCGCTTCCCTGAGCCCGTGTTTGCGCTTGCGTTAGGGTATCTTGCGTCACAGGATGCATCCTTGGCGCAACGAGCTGTGGAGGCCATCCAGCCTTCCACGCCGCCCCACCATCTGGCTCTGGTGTTTGACTGGTGCGCCGAAAGCCTGCCGAGCGGGACCGTCGAGGGCATCGAGAGGCGTCTGGCAGACACTCTATCCCAGTCCCTTGCCGCCAACGCCAGCACGGCGCAGGTTAGAGACCTCGCCCTGGCGGCAGTCGCTATGGCGGATAAGGCGCCAGAAGCCAGTGCGCGTGCCTTGGGCTGGATTCACCAGCAATGGTGGCCACGCATCACCGCCGAGATCGCTGCGGGACGCATTCCGGTGCCTCACCGGGAGGCGCTGCCCTTTGTGGAGATCCTGTTTAGTTTCCAGCGCGGCCTGCAACTCGACCTCCGCGAAAGCGCCGTGACCTTCTTCCGGGAATACCCCATCTGGCACCTGCTGCGGCACTATCCCCCATCGTTCTCGGGTGGAGAGAATGACTACCGGATTCCGGCCTTTTCTGGCAATGGCGAACCGGATGTTGACGATGCCGCAAGAAGCAGGGCTGCTGAGCTGGCAATGGTCTCGCTGGATTCAAACGCACAGGAGAGCCAGTATCTGCAGGGCTGGCTTCTAAGCCCGCGCTTCCGTCTTCGTGGTGCCTTTGGTGCTCCGCACGAGTTCTTCTGGTGCAACCCATACCAGCCCAGCTTGAGCTATTTCTACCTGCCCCTCTACCAGCATTTGCCCGCATTCAACACGTTGCTGGCCAGATCCTCGTGGGATGAGAACGCCACATGGTTGGGCACTGTGGACGGACAATTGCAGTTGTTCAGCGAAGATGGGGTCCGCCTCGTGGAGCGCGGCCGCCAAACACGCCTGCTTCCAGTGGGACCGTCTTCCATTGTGTTGGAGGGGAAAGAGGCTCCGGCGCGGGGCACGTCACGAGTGGATAGCCCGGAATGCGAACGCGTCTTTTGGACAGGGCTGCAGGGCACTACGGTGTATGAAGTGGAGATCGATGGCGAGGAGATGACAGAAGCCACCACCAGCGCAGGGGGGATTCTGGAACTGGACTTCAGCAATCGCGGGGCCGGGGCGGTTACAGTCCGTCCAGCTCTTAGGCCGAGGAGCGCACTTCGATCGCGGGAATCAACACCCGATGCAGGCTCTAACGTCTAGACCACGACGCGCTTCCGCGACGTCAGAAATGGCTTTTCGATTTGCTGGTACGCCTCCAGGACCTCCAAGCGTCCATGCAAGCGATTGAGATCAGACGCAGTGCTGCACTCCGGCGCAACGCGACATGCGGCTGCCAGAAGGCCTAACGAGGACCGCATTTGCAGGTAGTTGAACGCTGCGGGATCAATCTGCCTCAGGGTGCGGTCCAACCCGTGCAACACCGATGCCAAACGTGACAGATCGCTCTCCAGGTCTGGGGTTGTCGCGTCTGGCCAGCCCGTCCCCATCCCACGCTGTGATCGCTTGTTGTGTAACCCGCTGACCATCTCGCGCTTGAGAACTGGCGGAGTCCGATGGAATCGGCGACGTTCCGCGCTGGCGCGCGCCTTGCTCTGCCATGCCTGTTCCAACTTCTGCAGGTCCTTGATAAGGACAATCGACGCCTGATAGGCCACTTCAGGCGCGTTCGCCCCGATGGGAAAAGCACCTGCGCACACGCCATTGCGCAAAACCTGCAGTTCCAATTCGCCTGACGGCGTAAACACTTGGGTGCGCTTCGCGCCAAGCCATTGCTCCAGGCGGCGGTTGGCCCCGCGAAGCACATCCGTTCGGCGCATCCGCTCCCGCACCCGCACCGGCAGCGCAGTATGGCCGGCCACGACGCACACTTGCCAACCGTCCAACTGTCGAATCTCCACTTGCAATCCG
Source organism: Bryobacteraceae bacterium (assembly GCA_036821995.1). Lineage (GTDB taxonomy): Bacteria > Acidobacteriota > Terriglobia > Bryobacterales > Bryobacteraceae > JACTMJ01. The sequence continues at coordinate 63,156 of DAISIM010000030.1, read as the reverse complement.
GCGTCGCTCATAGCAGACAGCCAACCCTGAAACGCTACCAGAGCATCGTGAATCCGATGCGGGCTTGCACAGAGATCCAGAAGGCCAGCACCGCGGACGCGGCTTCGCCCGTCCCGGTGCGGTGCAACCTGCCCAAGTTGCGCTAAGGTACCGGAAATCCAGCGGGCGTGCAGTTCCGCTGCGCTGAGGGTTTCCGGCGTTGGATCTCCGCCACCAGGCTTGCCCGCCTGCCTTTGGCGGCTGGACTTGCGAGGGTCGCGACGTTGGTCCGGTTGGGCAAGCGTGCCACTGCCACCCATCCAGCTTGCGATTAGGCACCTCAATTTGCTAAGCATCGTACTCCACAGGATCCAATTGGGCATCACAGAACGACAACCGCAACTGCTTGCGTGTCAAGAATTAAGGTAGCCCTTCGTGAGGTAAAAAGCGAGGCGAAAATAAGGGGTAGCCATTACATGGCGTCCTGAGCCAATAGTACCAACCGATTCTCCTGTTTCGATTTAGTGCGAGAACTTCCGGAGGTTACCGCACCCAGGGAATGGGGTCAGCGCGTAACAAGCCGCCCTCCAAGGCGATCGCGTCAGCCCTGTTTCCCAAGCAGCGCGCAATCACACCAGACACTATCTACGTGGAGAAGTCCCTCTGGTACTCACCTCAATACCGGACAACTCTGTCCACAATGGGTTGTGTTTCAGCATGAAACGTGGTTCTGAACCAATCAGGCACTAGGGCGCAGGCACTCAGGCTGCGGGAGGAGCGGGCGAGGAGCGCTGCTGGTCGTTGTATTGGCTGGAGAAAAGTACCCCTCCGGGCTTCCCAAGGCGAACGGCACGGTTCGAAGACACAGGCAACCCTGCTTCCACCCAGCCCTCAAAGCCCCCAAGAAGCGGACGGATGTTTCTGATGCCACGGCTCTGCAATCGCATCGCTACGCGGGCGCTGGTAGCCTCATTTGGGCACGAACAGTAGAGCACCACCTCGGCACCGGGTGGAATCCTCTCCCATTGCGAGGGCAGTTCTTGTGGCTGCAACTGGATGGCGCCCGGCACGATGGCGCCAGTAACGGCAACCTCCTCTGCATGGCGAAGGTCCACCACCGTAACTGGCTCGCCAACGGCAAGCCGCTGCCAAAGTTCCCGGGGAGTGATGCGGGCAGTGCGCAGTTTTGCCACAAACCGCACGCGTACCCAATACTTCACGCCAAGATACGCAGCCAAAAAGGTCAGCAGCACCAGCGCGGCGCCAGCGCCCAATCGGGAGAGCCAGGCAGCAATGGCCTCCACTTGGCCACTAAACACATAGCCAAGCCCTACCATGGTACTGATCCAAACGATTGCGCCAACCGCGTCCCAGAATAAGAAACGTTGCGGCTTCATTCGCAACACACCAGCCAACGGGGCCGCTACCGTGTTCAAGCCGGGCACAAACTTGGCAGTCACCAACGCCAGTACCCCGTATCGGTGGTAGAGATCTCCGGAACGCCTTGAGCAGTCGTCCGGTTCCAGCGTAATGCGGCAGAGTAAGCGCACCAGACGGTTTCCATGTTTGCGGCCCAAGGTGTACCACACCGTGTCCGCGCTAACGCAGGCAACCACTCCGCAAAGCACCAGCAGGGGAACAGAAAGGCCTTCGGTGCGCGCATACGCGCCGATGGTTAACATTGCAGGCGTCGCGGGGAGCGGCAAGCCGAGTTGCTCCAACAGGATGAAGCCGGCAATCAGGAGATAGCCGTATTCCGCCACAAGTGCAGCTAAGTCTGGCATGAGTATTCAGGGCTGGCACCGGAATGAGTTGTTGACCGCCCTCTCCTAGGATGACACCGCGCGCACGCCTTATGCTCAAACCAGAATGCAACAGCGCAAGCGGCACTAGTTCAGCTAGGGAAGTGCGGCAATCACCTGCTCAATCGCTTCCGGACTGACGTAGAAGTGAGGGGACAGCCTTGCCCAGCCCTGCCGCGGAGCTGCGGTGATCCGATGCTGGCGCAACTCTGCCACCGTTACACGACAGTCCACACCGGGCTTCCGGATGGAAACGATGCCACTGGAGGTAGAGGGGCTTCGCTCGCCGAACAACTCGTAGCCTTTGGCTTGGGCGCCCTCGGCAAGCCGGTCAGCGGCGGACAAAACATCAGGCCCAATGCGCTCTACCCCCACTGTTAGCAGAAAGTCGATCGCTGCGCGAAGGCCATAGATGCCAATGGTGTTCAGGGTTCCACACTCATAGCGTCCAGCGTCTCCGCGCAGCGCCATATCCCGGCAGGCGTAATCAGTGTATCCGGCGATGTTGGTCCAGCCGAACTCCACCGGCTCAATTCGATCCTGCCATGCCTTACGAATATAGAGGATACCGCAGCCCTCTGGGCCCAACAGCCACTTGTGTCCATCAGCCGCCAGCGCGTCAACATGACAGTGCTCGACATCGAGTGGCAGAACCCCCAGCCCCTGGATCGCGTCCACGAAAAAGAAGCAGCCGTGGCGGTGGCAGATGTCGCCAATGGCCTGAATGTCCGCCCGGTAGCCGGACAGGTATTGCACGTAGCTGATCGCCAGTAATTTGGCTCCGCGCGCTGCGTCCTCGATCCGTTCCAAGGAGTCAGTCACGGAAAGCCAGGTGATCTTGCAGCCCTTTGCTTCCAACCTCAGCCAGGGAAAATAGTTCGCCGGAAACTCCTCGCGAAAGGCGACGATCCGGTCTCCGGGCTGCCAATCAAGCCCCAGGGCAACGGTGGCGATCCCCTCTGAGGTGTTCTTCACGATCGCGATTTCGTCACGGTGGGCGCCGATCAGCCGGGCGGTGCTGGCGCGAAGCCCTTCGTAGCACTCCTCCCACTGGCTATAGTGCAAACTGCCGTTGGCCATGGCGTCTTCGGCCAGCCACTGCATGGCTCTAGCCGCTGGCCGGCAAAGCGGTGCGACGGCGGCGTGATTCAGATAGATCAGACTCTGCGCCACCGGAAAGTCCAGCGCGAATTCCTGGTGCAGCAGCCGCTCTGTAATCGGTGCGACGCCCGCCAGATTCCGTTGTGCCGCTACGAAACCCATAATCTCCACTGTACGTTATTCATAGTAAGCCTGCGGAATCTGACACAGGTGCCCTCTATCCCTGCGCATTGGCGGCGCTAGCGCTGCTGAATCGCGTTAGGATGAAGAGAGCAGGGGCGCTCCTCACTTGGGGTGCATCCTCTGGCGGAAACCGCGGCCATACCCAGTTCCGGGCTGGAGAAACCCGGGCGGAGGGACGACATGAGGTTCAAGCACACATCCCGGCTAGCAGCCCTTCTGCTGGCCGTCACATTGGCCCTGCCCTTTGGCGCACTTGCCCAAGGGAAAAAGAAGAACAACCCCGACGAGATTGGCAATCGGGATGTCGACGGCGGTGTAAACTTCTATTCCCTGGAAAAGGAGATCGCCCTTGGCAAGCAGCTGGCCACTGAGATTGAGCGGCAGGCGAAGATCGTAGACGATCCCATCATCAGCGAGTATGTCAACCGCGTGGGCCAGAATCTCGTCAGGAACTCTGACGTAAAGGTTCCTGTCTCCATCAAAGTGATTGACAGCGACGAAGTAAATGCGTTCGCCCTACCCGGCGGATTCTTCTTCGTGAACACGGGCCTGATCATGCGCGCCGACAACGAAGCGGAGCTTGCCGGCGTGATGGGGCATGAGTTGGCCCATATTGCTGCCCGTCACGGCACGCGCCAGGCAACCCGCGGGCAGATCATCAATTTGGCTAGTCTGCCGCTACTGTTTGTCGGTGGATGGACAGGCTATGCCATCCGTCAGGGTGCGGGTCTTGCCATTCCCATGACCTTCCTCACGTTCTCGCGTGGTTTTGAGGAAGAGGCTGACCTGCTGGGAATCCAATATCTCTACAAGGCTGGCTACGATCCCGCCTCCTATGTGGACTTCTTTGAAAAGCTACAGGCAATGGAAAAGCGAAAGCCTGGAACGCTGTCCAAGGTATTCCGTTCGCACCCGCTAACTGAGGACCGCATCAAGAATTCTCAGAAGACCATTGAGCAGTATCTGAAGGAAAAGCCGGAATACGTGCTCACCACCAGCGAGTTTGAGGATGTGAAGGACCGTCTCGCCATGGTGATCAATAAGCAGCGCGGCGACATTGAAGATCCCAACAAGCCCACGCTCAGAAGGGCGCCCGGCAGCGACCGCATTGAAATGGGCGATGAGAAGAAGGACGACGACGTAGACGCTGACGAGCGGCCCACCCTGAAGCGCCGCCCGAACTAAGACCCCTTGGCCCCCTCCTCCGCAAGAAACGCCCGGCTACTGATTGAGTTAGCCGGGCGTTTTCAATTTCCCGCCCCTACTTTGCGGATGTCGTCTTAAGCGGCCCGGCCGAACAAACTAAGCCGGAGACGCAGAAGCCGGCTTACCTCTCGCAAGGTTTTCCACAGGGACTTCAGGCGAAAGAACTCGCTTTGGCCATACTGCCGCGCCCTGTGGGTGACGCCCAGTTCAACAGCACGCAACCCCTTCCTCTCAAGGCTCCAAACCAGTTCCACGCAAATAGCGCCACTGGACGAGCGCAGGGAAATTCCGTCCAGCACTTCGCGGCGGATAAGGCGGAAATCACAATCCACATCACTGAGCTTCAGTCCGAAGAGCAAACGCGCCGTTTCGCGATAGATGGCGCCCAACAGCACGCGTCTCTTGGGATCTGATCGCTGCTTCTTGAAGCCGTTCACCCAGGACGCACCCCGTCGCGCCGCTTCCAGCAGGAGCGGAAGCTCCTTCACGTCATACTGCGCGTCGCCATCAGTATAAAATACGAAGTCCTTGGTGGCCGCTTGAAAGCCACTGCGCAAGGCGCCTCCGTAGCCCTGGTTCCGGACATGTTGCACTACCCGCAGCCGCTCTCCGTATTGCTTACACAGAGCCCCCAGCACTTCCGCGGTATTGTCGTAGCTGCCATCGTTTACCACAATCACTTCCCAATCCAGGACCGAAGCTTCCAGGACGGCGAATGTGTCCGCAATCAGCCCAGGCAAGCTACCCGCATCGTTGTAGGCGGGAAAGAAAACGCTAAGCGAAGAAGGAAACATCGACTGGGGCATGGATGTGTGGAAGCCCCCTAGGGGTGCAACGGAGCCTCAAAGATGGGTGCGCCAGGGGGAGGTGGTTCCTCACTCACTGACTTTACCTCATGGTGCTGCCAGCCCAGCATTACCCGGGCGGTGAAGCGATAAATCTCCGCGTGGTAAGGTCCCTGTGCCACCCAAACCGGTGGGCGCTTGTCACGAGCGAACTCCAGAAAGGCTTCCGTAGGCACGGCTCGCTGCTGGTACTGCGGCAGCTTCTTTTGCCACAGATACACCGGGCTTGCCACAGCGAAGCTGATGGCCAGCACCCAACCGAACGCCGGCTGCCACCGGGGCTTTGACTGCCAGAGCAAGTCCAAGGCCCAGGCAAGCATCAATGCAGCGCCCGCGGTAGCCCAATACCGATGGCGGCTGGGAGCTTCCGTGACATAGGTGACAAACGAATAGGGCAGCAAAGCCAGGACACAAAAGGCCATCGCCGTGCCCGCTACCCGGTAGCAGCGCTGCCACAACAGAACCGCAAGGCCCAAAAGACCCCACGGCATGACAATCCGGAACAGAGTACGGGGCAACGTCAGCCAGAATGGTGCATGAAGAGAGAAGGTGCCGTCGTTCAGATGAAGGTGATTGCGAGCGGCCTGAAAAATGAAGATGGTGTATACCAGCGAGAGCATCGGTGCAAGAAAGACCGGCCACAGGTCCTCGCGGCGGCGCTCGCCCACTACCCACCAGGCGCCCGCATAAAGCAATGGCAACGCGGCGGCTGACTCCTTGGAATAAAGCGCCAACAGGAAGAGCGGGAATACCCCCAGCAGCCAGCCGGTCTGGCGCGTGCGGAGCCAGTGCACCCAACACAACAGTGACCCCATGGCGAAGCCAAACACGAAAAGGTCATGCACTGCCGCCACCCACACAATGGCCTCCTGATGCCCGTTCATTAGCAGGAAAGCAAGGGCTGTCAGAAACGCGCGCCGGTATCCAATGGCGGGGATTGATCCAAACATCACCAGCAGCATCCCATTGAGTGCATGCAGCCAAACGCTGCCCAAGCGATGGACAAAGATATCAGGGCCAACCATGGCATCAAGTGCGCGCGTCCATACCAGCGAGGTTGCGCGGCAGCGATAGAGCGCATCGCCAATCAGCTTTGGCATTCCCTCAACGGAAATGAAGTCACGACCCAGCCCGATCTGCTGGTAGTCATCCGAAATGCCGGGCAGGCTCAGGAACGGAACAAACGGAAGTAGCGCCGCCAGGTGCAGGGCAATGATGCCTAACACCACAACCCGCGTGCCTCCCCGTTCAATCAGCCACTGCCTCACCCCTGTACCTCCGTCTTGCGGGCAATCAGCCAAAGCGACTGCCCCACCGGGAAGCTGCCACCTTGGTTCAACCACGCCGCCTCCAAGCTGAGAAAACGTTCCAACGTCCAGTTCAACAAGGGGTGAACGGCTTGAAGGCCGCTCTCAGGTTGAGAAGCCGTGAGGGGCTCCCACACCCGGAACTTGAAGACGGCTACCGGAAGCAGCAAGGTGTTGGCATAGCTTGACCGCACGACATTCAGTCCAGCTGCGGAGAGTGCGGGGGCTAACTTCGCCCGCGTATACCGTTGGCGTTCGTGAACAAACGCGGAATGCCGGCTGCGTAGCCAGTCAAAGGCCGACGCCCGCATCACCAACAGGCCTCCTGGTTGAAGTACTCTTGCAAACTCCACCATGGCGGTTTGCTCCTCCCCAGGGGCAAGGTGCGCGATCACATCCATGGCAAGCAGCAACCGGAAAGCATTGCTGGCCCACGGAAGGCTACGGATGTCGCCTAACACGAGTTGCTTCAATCCCCGGCGGCTCGCGTATCGAAGTCCTTCAGCCTCAAGATCCAGAGAGCTAAGAGGGCAACGCGGATAACGCCGATGAAACTGTGCACTCACCCAACCGGTACCGCACCCCACCTCGCACACCGGAGCTTCATCAAAGGATGCCCGATTCTGGGCCAGGAAGTTCCACAGCATCTTGTCCATACCGCGAAACCACCAGAAGCTCTCTTCGGTAGCGGCAATGTGCTTGAACTCCGCCGGATTAATGCCAACCGGACCAGGTGCGGGAAGGCCTCCGCTCATGCAATTCGTTCCCGGTTCGTTCCTTCTGGACGTTCTGTTGCTGCGGACACCAGAGCATCAATGGCGTGGCCATAGTATTGAAGCGAGGCGATAAGCCCCTCTTCCACAGAGATACTGGCGCGCCAGTCCAGTACCGCTTCGGCGTGACGGATATCGGTGGCGTAGCTGCCGACGTCAATCGGCCGCAGTGCGGCTGGAAATGGCCTCAGGATGGGCACTGGAAGGCGGGCCATCCGGCTTAGAAGTCTCGCGATATCCAGCACACTGTGTGTTTGCCCGTGGCCAATATTGAAAGTTCGATTCGTACCAAGCGGAATTGCGCCCGCATGTAAAATGGCCCGCACGGCATCGTCCACATACACGGGATCGCGCAACTGCTGCCCGTCTCCAAACACCTCTAGCGTTTCGCCACGCAGCGCCTTGGCCAGAAAGTTCGCAAGGAAGCCCTGTTGCGGAAGGTGAAGCGCCATACGGGGCCCGTAGACGTTGGTGAGGTACAGCACTGCGCTATCCAGTTGCTGCATGCGCCACAAAAGCAGGTGATACCGGCCAGCGGCCAGCTTGTGAACACCGTTAAAGTCCACTGGATTCACGGGATGCTTCTCGTCAACCGGCAGATAAGCAGGTATACCATAGACCTGTCTTGTGCTGGTGTACACCACCCTTACGCCAGGTGCGTGGCGGACGCAATGGCCCAGGAAGTCCAATTGGGAACTTACGTTCAGCGCCAGGTCGCGGCCTGCCTGCTCAATCCGGGGGGTATGCGCAATTTCCGACGCCAGGTTGAACACCACGTCCACTTCGTGAAGGCAACTGGCGACAGCCTCTTCGCAGGCGATATCGGCAATTACGGTTTTCACCTTGGTGGCGTCAGCACCCAGATTCCGGATGTCCCCGCCACAGCCGGCATCCAGCGAGTCCAAAACGGTGACCTCCGCACCCAGGCTCAACAGCGCCAGCGTGAGATTAGACCCCACGAAGCCCAACCCGCCAGTCACCAGCACACGGCGGCCTTCGTAGGCGTTCTTGAGCTGCGGCTGGATCATCATGACGGAAACTCCAGCAATGCTCGCAGAACCGCATCGGCCATCGCGTCCGAAACGTGCGGGGCGCCGGGCAGAGACAGGATTTCTCGAGCTGCGCGGCTTGCCACTGTTGGCTCTACCTTCCAGGAGGCAGATCCTGCCAACCCTGGCTGCTCGTGGATCGGAACGGGGTAGTGCACACCGGTTTGGATGTGGCGGGCTGCGAGGTGAGTACGCAGCGCATCGCGCTTCGGGCACCGCGCTACCACCAGATGGTTTACGGAATCAGCATCGAAGCGAAGCAGCGGAATCGCCGTGCCGGTAAGTGCTTCCTGATACCGTTGCGCCAGTTCCCGCCGCCGGGTATTCCAGGTTTCCAGATAGGGAAGAAACGCGCTCAGGTAGCAGGCCTGCATTTCATCCAATCGGGAATTGTGCCCCTGCATACGGCAAGTTTGGTCACCCCTGCGGCCGCCATCGCGCAGCAGACGGAGATGCTCAGCAGTCTCAGGGTCATTCGTGACGATCGCGCCACCGTCACCCAACGAACCCAGATTCTTCGTGGGATAGAAGCTATAAGCGCAGTAACTGGAGAATTCCGTAAACGGGCGGCCCTGAAACCGAGCACCGTGCGCCTGGCAGGCATCCTGTACCAGTACGGCCTCGCGTTCGCTACATAGGACCGCAATCTCATCTAACCGGCAAGGTTGCCCGTAGAGATGTACGGCGATCACCGCCCGCGTGCGCGGGGTCCATGCCCGGCGCAGGGTCTCCGCCGTCACTAACAGGTCATCAGGAGAAACATCCGCCACCACCAGCCGTGCCCCAGTAGCCAGCACCGCTTGCGCAGTGAACAGGGACGTCATGGCGGGCACAATCACTTCATCGGGCTGCCCGCCTTTCCCCAACCCAATTCCGGCCGCCCGCAGGCTAAGTTCCAGCGCAGCCGTGCCGCTGCCCACACCCACCGCATACAAGCCCCCCGTAGTAGCGGCAAAACCTTGCTCAAAGGCTTCCGTTTGCGGACCAAGAATGTACTGTCCGCGCGCGTGCATCCGCTCCAGATTGTCGCGGATGGCCTGCTGCGCCGAATCAAGAGCACCGCGCAGGTCCACCATGGGCACGGCAACTGCGGAGGAAATTGGTGCGTATGCGGTGGCCGTCATCACTTGTTAGGCGCGTTCCTTGAAGATCTCTACGTATTCAACGCCATCCACTATGGCCATGACAACCAGACCGCCTTACCGATTTCGCCAGCGACAAACTTGTCCGGCACCAAGCCTGACAACCACTGCGAACCCGCGCTGAGAAGGCCAGTGTGAATGAACTAACATCTTACTATTTTCGGGAATCGTTTTTAATGCCGCTGCTGAAGAAAATGGTAACCTTTGTTGGCTGACTTGCGTCTCAGTAGCCTAGTTTGCGGCGTATGATTCAGCGGTCCACCGTGAGCACAATCCCGGCGGCCGATCCTCAGAGCTTGCCTCAATGATAGTCACTTCGCTCATTTACCTGATTTTGCTGTTCGTGGGGCCTCCTGGGGTAGTGGTGGACTATCAGCCCGCCGCCACCCGCCAGTATGTAGGTTCACCCTCCATTGCCATCCTTCCAAACGGGCACTACGTCGCCTCCCACGACTTTTTCGGAAAGGGCTCGACACAGGATCACTCGGCAGTTTCGCGTGTTTTTCTCTCCACCGATAGGGGTAATTCATGGCGACAGGCCGCCGAGTTCCAGGACCAGTTCTGGTCAAACCTTTTTGTACATCAGGACGCGCTTTATCTGATGGGAACCACCTATGAGTACGGGCGCATCGTCATCCGCCGCTCGCAGGACCATGGCCTCACCTGGAGTGAGCCCTCCTACCTCACCAGTGACACCGGTTACCACACTGCACCCGTTCCCATCGCCATCCATAAAGGCCGAATCTGGCGCGGCATGGAATACCACCCTGCGGGCCGCTGGGGGTTTTTTGAAGCGTTCGCTATGTCCGCTCCCGTGGACGCCAATCTGATGGACCCCAACAGTTGGCGCATGACGCAACGCCTACCCTATCCCAAGCAGGAGGCCGGTGAAGGCGACCACTGGCTGGAAGGCAACATCGTTGTGGATCCCAACGCTAAGCTGCGCCTGCTGCTTCGCGTGGCCAACATTGAAAAGGCGGCAGTCGTTCGTGTTGAGGGCGACAAGCTGCAGTTTGAGCGGCTGATTCCCTTCCCCGGCGGCGCGAAGAAATTCACGATCCGCTTCGACCCCCGCACAAAGCGGTACTGGACCCTGTCAAACCCCGCACTTCCGCAATTTGAGCGTTCCGCCACTGACCCTGCCTCCGTCCGCAACACCCTCGTGCTGATGTCCTCGAAGAATCTGCTGAAGTGGCGCGTTGAGCGCACGGTGCTTTCACACCCTGACCCTATCCACCACGCCTTTCAATATGTTGACTGGCAGTTCGACGGCAACGACCTCGTGGTAGCATCGCGCACCGCATTCGACGACGACCAAGGGGGCGCTCACCGCGCCCACGACGCAAACTACCTCACCTTCCACCGGGTACCGGATTTCCGTAAGCGCCGATAGGACCTGGGTGAACGGCGCTAAGGAACGAACGTTGGCTCCTCCGGGATCGCCGCACCCTCCACACGTGGATCCGTGGCGGCGAAGTTCACCTTCCGCAGGGTGTCATGGATGACCGCGCTGCCGAAGCCCATATTGCTGTTGAAATTGCTTACCGCATTCACCCGGTGGCCACGCCGGGAAAGGTCGAATCGGATCGCCTCGCTGATGCGGCCTTCCAGCATCACATCGCAGCCGTCGAAGGTCATCTTCGTAAACCGGGGCGCTTCCATTGCTTCCTGCGCGTTCATTTCGAAATCCACCAGGTTGGCCACGAACTGGGCATGAGCCAGCGGCTGATTCCAGCCCCCCATAATGCCGAACCCGATCTTCAGGTGGTCCTTTTCCATGAACGCGGGAATGATCGTATGCAGTGGCCGCTTCCGCCCCTCCAGCGAATCCGCCTTACCCGGTGCTAACTCAAACCGGGCACCACGGTTATGAAAGCTGAAGCCCGCCCCCGGCGCAACAAGGCCGGTCCCGTAGCCCGCTGAGTTCGACTGGATTAGGGAAACAATATTGCCCTCGCGGTCAACGGTGGACAGGTAGATGGTCTCGCGGCCCATTGAGCTAAGCGTTTGCGACAGGTCAGCGGGAAGTACCTCGCAGGCAGCCTTCCGCATATCGATGCGCTTGGCACGCTGGTCTCCCAGTTGCTTTGAGATCAGCGTTTCCGTGGGAATCTTCGTAAATCGGGGGTCACCCACATACTTGGCCATATCCGCATAAGCCAGCTTCTTGGCTTCAATCATGGCGTGGAGCGCGGCCGCCGAATTGTGTCCGTAGTCCGCCAGGGGGAACCGCTCCATGATGTTCAACATCGAGAGTGCGGCGATGCCTTGGCCGTTGGGCGGCAATTCGTATACTCGCCAGCCGTGGTAGGTGGTGGAAACGGGCTCAACCCATTCAGGCTGCCATTCGGAAAAATCTTCGTAACTGTGGGCTCCGCCCAACTCACGCAGGAAAGCCACCAAACCGCGCGTGAATGCGCTTCGGTAGAAGCCATCGTAACCCTGTTCCGCCACCAGGCGAAGGGTGCGGCCGAGCGCGGGGTTACGGAACAAGTCGCCCGGCTGAGGCTTTTCCCCAGCTGCCAGGTAGGTATCCTTGAAGCCTGGCTGGTCAAAGAACTTCTTCTGGGGCAATGAACGTGCACTACCCACCCCCAGAGGAAAACCCTTCTCTGCATAGTGGATGGCTGGCGCCAGCAGTTCCTTTAGTGGCTTGCGTCCGAAGCGGTCACGAAGCGCAACCCACCCGCCCACCGCGCCGGGCACCGTGACGGTGTGCACGCTGATGGGGTCAATCTTCTCAATGCTCTTTGCCTTCATCCAGGCAATGGTCTGTGCTTGAGGGCTCCAGCCGCTGGCGTTCAGGCCGTAGACCTTCCCGGTCTTTGCCTCGTATACAATCGCGAACAGGTCTCCACCGATACCGTTGACAAAGGGCTGTGTCAGGCCGGTAACGGCATTCGCGGCAATGGCTGCGTCCACGGCGTTGCCGCCCGCTTCCAGGATGCTCGCGCCCACTGAGGACGCCAGATAGTGCGAAGCCGCCACAATGCCATGCTGCGACACCACCAGCGCACGAGCCTGGTCGTAGCGCGGAGGCAGTGGCGGTGCTGGCGGTGCGCTCTCTGTCTTCTGCGGAGCTTCTTGCGCTACCAGAGCTACGCCTCCCGCCAAACACACCCCAGCCAACGCGAGCAACACAAAGATCCGCATCATGGCGTGCGAGTATAGCACCCCGGCCAGTTGAAAGCCTGACCTGCCAACGACCTGCCAACGACCGGCATGAGGAGGCACACGCGTCCCCGAAGGCCAACGCGTGTAAACCAATCAAACAAAGTGACTCTCTACCAGAAGCGGCTAGGCCTTGTGACCCACCGCGCGATGTTCATCGCCGTGGTAGTGCCATCGATGGAAGAACGGGGCAAGGCCGCCCCAACTGAAGAGGAACACAAAAACCATGCCCACCGCGAGCGTTCCCTCGGGCGTGGACAGGACCGGTGGCAGGCGCAGCATTCCAATGCCCAGCGCCACCATCAAGCTGGCCAGATGCCACTGCCAGGGCAGGGGTTCGAACCGGTAGAGCAGCAGCAGCGCCGTGCCCAGGGCCAGTCCGTAAGCGAACAGCACGAAATAGATTGGCATTGCAACCTCCTTCGTATCCGTCCCCAGTCTACGCCTGCCCGGCCTGCAAGGGAAGCCGTTTCATCAGCCAGCAACGCCTACAGCTCGCGCACCCGCAGATTACGGAACCAGACCTCAATTCCTGGCCCGGAGTGAACCTGCAAAGCCAGGATGCCCCGGCTGAGGATGCCCTGCTCCGCTTCGGTGTAGTCCACCGTGCGCATGCCATCCATGGTTAGGCTGATATGCCGCCCGTGCGCGCGGATGACGTAGGTGTGCCAGCCATCCTTGGCCAGCGTATCGATGGCGGGTTGCGGAGCCTGCGCTAGCACGCGGCGACGGCGCGACTCGTCATAGAGGCTGCCCCAGTAGCTCTCGCCAATATCGGCCTGATACCCCAACAGCTCATGCTCCTTCTGGTCAGGGATGCTACGGAATTGCACTCCGCTGTTGCCCCTGCCGCCTAGAAGGCGAAACTCCAGCGATAGCTCGAAGTCTTCAAAACTCTCCCGCGTGCGCAGGAAGTCGTTCCACTTCAAACCCTCGTGCCTGCCCACAATCATGCCGTCGCGGACGCTCCACAGGCCGGGCGTATCCTGCACCCATCCTTCCAGCGAACGTCCGTCAAACAAGTCCCGCCAGGCGCCGGGTTGGCGCGCTGGCTCAACCACTTTCCCGCTGCGAATGGCTTCATTGCCGTAATGGGCCGCGTTAGCCGCCTCCACGCACTCGCGCACATTGGTATTGGGCGCCTTGCGCGTGCGAATGCAATCCAGCCAGTTCAACACGTGGTCAATAGTGCCCTCGCGCTGGGCCTCCACGCGAAGCGACGGCGGCGGCAGGTGAGTGCGCCGGTCAAACTGGCCGCTCTCGGGATACACCTCAAAGTAGGGCCTCGTCAGCCTCAAGCTCCCGTTGGTGCCCCGGAACAGAATGCCGCCGTCTTCCATGCGCGTCACCATGGTGCTGACGTAGGAAACTTGGAAGCCTTTGGGGTATAGCGAAGCTACGCTCACCGTGTCTGGCGTCTCAAACCACTGCACCTGCAGCTTCGTACCCTGCCCGCGCACATCTACCGGGACGCGGTCGTCCATCACCCAGTGCACGGTTTCAATCCAGTGCGAATAGAGGTCAGTAAGCGTGCCGCCGCCGTAGTCCCAGAACCAGCGCCAGTTGCCATAGCGATAGGGATCAAAGGGCCTCGGACACGCGCTGCCCAGAAACTGCTGCCAGTCCAGTTCCGCCACGTTGATATTCGGTGGCACCTGGCGGGCGTTGTAGTTCTGGTTCCACCAGGTAAGCACCTGCGTCACCCTCCCAATGCCACCACCAGCGATGAATTCACGGGCCTGCTGCATGTGCGGATAGCTACGCTGCTGATAGCCCACCTGGAGGATACGGCCGGAGGCTTCCACGGCGTCGATCACGCGTTGGCCCTCGACGATCGAGTGCGTCAGCGGCTTCTCGCAGTACACATCCTTGCCTGCCTGCACGGCAGCAATGGTCATGGGCACGTGCCAGTGGTCAGGCGAGCCAATCACCACGGCGTCTACGTCCTTGCGATCCAGCAGGGCGCGGAAGTCGCGGTGAACCTCCGGCCCGGGGCCCTGTTCGCTACCCGTCAATCCTTTGCGCAATGCATCAAATCGGGGTGCGTAGATGTCCGCCACCGCTACGATGGCTGCCCCACCATGTTCCTTGGCGGTTCGCGTCACATAGCTGCCGCGCCCGCCCGCGCCCATCAACCCCACCCGGATACGGTCATTCGCCCCCACTACCTGAGAGGCTGCCGCAGCCGTTGCCGCCGCCAGAAAAAAGCGCCTCGAAGGGGCAGACGCCATTCGTTTCGTCGTCCCAGTTCGTTTCGCAAAGCCAGATGGATTCGTCAGCACCATGGCAGCCACGATATCGCATCGCAGTCCATCGCGCGATAACTCACTTGCCGCCGTAGATTGATTGTGTGTCGTTCAACGTGCAAGCCATGGCTCCGGCAGGTCCACAATGGAAGGATGGATCATGAACCTCATGCCGCCCCGCGTACTCCGGCGATACCGGTAGACCCCCGCCTGTATATGGCCGCGGAGCGAACCCTCCTGGCCTGGATCCGCACCGGCCTGGCCTTGATGGCCTTTGGGTTTGTGATTGCACGGGTTGAGGTAGTCCGCGTCCATATCACCAGTAATCCGAATGTCACGTCCGGTGTCCCCGCCCTATCCCTGTGGTTAGGACTCATTTTCGTGGCCACTGGCGCGGCCATTTTGGTAGGCGCCGCTTTCCGGCACCGGGTTGCCGTGCAGGCCTTGGAGGCCAATCGCTTCACGAGCGTAGCCAAGTCTGGACTTGCGTTTCGTCTAGCGTTATTGCTGGCCGCGGTTGGTGTGATCTTAGCCGTGTATTTGGTGATCCACTAGCCTTCTCCAGTGCTTTGTCCGGTGCCGTGTAGAATAAAACCTGCGGAGATTCCACACACTATGGCCACCCGGGATATCACGATTGCCGAGACCGTCGACGCGGTGCTTCGCCGCTGGCAGCAGCAAGGCCGGCTTAGCGCCACAACCCAACTAACCGCAGCGGAGAACACCGGGAGTGAGGGAGTTTTCGATACGGTTGATGCCGCGGTGAATGCAGCGGCAGCCGCCCAGCGGCGTGTCGCGGCGCTTAGCCTGCAGGAACGAGACCAGATCATCAGCATCATCCGTCGCCTGTGCGTGGAGAACGCTGAAAGCTGGGCGCGAATGGAGTTGGAAGAGACCAAACTCGGTCGCCTGGATCACAAGGTCGAGAAGCTCAAGATTATCCCCAACGTACTTGGCGTGGAGGCAATGCGAAGTGAGGCGCGCAGTGACGCCGCTGGACTCTGCGTCATTGAGCATGCCCCCTGGGGCGTCATCGGGATGGTGCTGCCGGTTACCCACTCAATCCCCACCATGGCCAGCAACGCCATCAATGTGATTGCCTCCGGCAATACGCCCGTGTTCAGCGCGCACCCGTCAGGGGCAGGCTGCGCACGCCACGCCCTGCGTCACATGAACCGCGAGATTACACGCGCCACCGGCATCGCCAATGTCTTGTGCACGACAAGTCAGGCTACCCTCCGGATGGCCGAAGAGGTGTTTCAGCACCCCGGGATCGCCTTGCTGTGCGTTACCGGCGGACCCTCCGTGGTGAAAGCGGCCATGAAGCATGGCAAGCGTGTGATCGCCGCGGGCCCGGGCAATCCGCCGGTGGTGGTGGATGAAACGGCTGACCTCCATCGCGCCGCGCGTGACATCATTGCCGGTGCCAGCTTCGACAATAACCTGCTCTGCATCGGCGAAAAGGAAGTGTTTGTGGTGGCCAGCGTGGCCGACGCTTTCATGGCGGCCATGGAAAACGCAGGCGCCGCACGGATCGACAACGCCGCCATTGAGCGACTGTCGCAGGCAGCCTTCCGTTTCGACGGTGAAGGCGTGGGTTGCGGCCGTGCACACCTTAAGAAGGATCTTGTTGGTAAGGATGTGGCCGTGCTGGCCTCCGCCGCTGGAGTTTCGGTGCCGGCGGGTACGCCCCTGCTCTTCGGCGAAACCGCCGAGGATCACGCCTTTGTTCAGGAAGAACAGATGATGCCCTTCGTTCCGGTAGTCCGCGTCCGTGACGTGGACGCGGGCATCGCCGCCGCAGTGAAGGCAGAGCACGGCTACCGGCACACCGCTCTCATGCATTCCCGCAATGTGGAAGCCGTTACTCGCATGGCCAAGGCGATGAACACGACGCTATTTGTGCATAACGCACCATGTTCGGCGGCCCTAGGTTCCGGTGGCGCGGGCTACCTCAGCTTCAGCATTGCCACGCCCACCGGAGAGGGCGTCACCACGCCCATGACCTTTACTCGCGAGCGGCAGATTTCGGTGAGCGGGGCGCTGCGCATTCTGTAATCGCGCCGCGGTTTCCATGCGCGCGCCTATCGAGGGGCCCGTACTGTAAGCGCGCCAATCGCGCGACTCCTATTCCACCCGCAGCGTGCCGCGCCAGGCAGCCGGCGTCGCGCCAACTGTCACCCGCACTGGATGGTCTCCTGGGGGCAGGTTGGGCACTCGGAAATTGATCTGGTTCAGTCCCGCCCCGGATTGCCCGGCAAACAGGATCTCCGCCAGTTCTCCGCCCACCGTGACGCGCACCGGATTGCTGGACTGGATACGCGCCGCCCCCTGGTAAAGAAGGCCCGGAATCACTCGCGGCGTGGTTCTGCCGAAGCCAGTCCCATACAGTGACAGCAGATCCCCGGGACGTGCGGGCCGTGTTGACACCCCCGGCCCTAGCGCCCCATCCATCGCCACCGGCGTCGCGTCTTCATGGAGAGCCGCCACATCAAAGCCGTTCAGCAGGAACAGGCCTGGGTTCTCCGCTTCCACGTAAGCCCAATGACGGTCTCGCCCCTCGGGCGTCACCACCTCCACTGGCACCCACCCCGTACGTTCCATCTCAGGAACCTGAAAGTTCACCTGATTGGGACTGATGAAGGAGACAGCGGCGAGGTAGCCATCCACAATTACCCGCACTCCGTCCAGCGTGATGGGCAGCAGATTGCCCAGGAAATCCCCCTCGGCCCAGCCACGTGTGGTGCTGGCGAGATTCACCCCGAACACGCTCATCCAGGATCCCGTGCTAAGGCCTGGCGTGAAGTCCGCCGCGTTCACCACGCCACCTGAGACGATGCGAGGGCCGGCAGGCGCGGAATCCTCCACCGTGAAGTGCAGCGGGACAGCACGCGCGGCGCAGGCGTCCGCCGGACAGCCCACCAGCAGGTTCGCGGTATGCACTCCCGGTGCGAGGCCCGTGGCGTCGGCCCAGACATCCAGACGATAGCCGTCCGGATGGGCCTCCGGCCGCACGCGCAACCAGTGAGGGAATCCGCCCACGGTGGGGAAGGCCACATCCGCCAGCCCGGACACTTCCAGCTTTTGAATGGCGGTAATGGGGTCTGCTGCGGAAGCGCGGAAGCCCAGCGCCCGCGGTGACAACAGCACCGGCGTCACACTGGCAGCCACCTCCAGTTCCACCTGCAGCAACAGGTCAGAGGGTAACGCGCCGCCGGTTGAGATCACCGGGGCCGCGCGATATCTACCCGCGCTCAGGCCCCGAGGGTTCACCTGCGCGCACAGGATGCCAGGCGCATTGCCTTCCACGCGGTCAAAACTCAGCCAGGTGGGCAGCCCCACGGTGCGCACCTCCATCCTGCCGGCTCCTGCCGAGTGCGATACTGTGACGCACCGCTGTTGCGGTATGTCCGGGCGGGAGGATGCCTGGAAGCGCAGCAACTGCTGGCTGACGGAAAGCGCGGGGACGCCGGCAAGGTTTTGCGAGATTCGCAACGGCGTACCGCGGACGTCCCAAACCGTGTTGCGCGGCCTTTCGCCGCCGCCAGAACTGGGCGCTACCTGCAGGCGTAGCCAGCCCGGCCCGGTACGCGTTTGCCCGGGAAAGTAATCGCTCACAAAATTGGCGTCACCGCCCATGGCGACCCTTGGCTGCCAGGAGCACCCCGCTTCGGTGCGGACTTCGATGTGGATATCCTGCGCGGCGGCGCTCAGCACAAAGCTCTGGGGGTGCAAGGAGACGATGCAGCCCGCGGGGGGTGGCGCTCCTTGCCAGGTGGTGTCGGTTGCGGTCCGTGCCATGGTGGCGGCACAACGCGTGCTGGCCACCCCCGTGGGAATGGTCTCGTAAAGCACGTTTGGCTCAGAGTAATAGGGAACCGCGCGGCAACCGGTGCAGGAATACGCCATCACGGTGAAGAACTTGGGCTCGAGGTCGCGCTGCTGGTAACCGCGGGAATCGCCCAGCAGCCCTCCACCGGGCCAGGTATTGTCGTTGTCCACATCGTGCACGCATCCAAAATTGTGCCCCGCCTCATGGGCAAAAGTAAGGGAGGTCCCACCGGCATAGAGGTGGTGGCTTACCGAATGGCGCTGCAGGTCGCTGAACGCGTTTTGCAGGTAGGCGATGCCCACCGTGAAGCCGCCGCTGGAGGGCAGAGGCGGCGCTACGAACAGGGCACCCAGCCGCGCCCGGGCAACCGCGCGCCATTGCGAGTCATACACGTCACGCAGCGTGCGCAAGGCCTCGCTGTAGCTCATGGCCGTCTGGGAGTCATCATGGTTTACCAGGATGGCGGTGACGAAGCGGTATTCGAGATCCAGTTCGCTATTGCGTAGGGCTTCGTTCGATTCCGCTTCCAGCCGCCGAAGCCAGGCCATCAGGCCAGACGGACCGCCCCGCGCTTCTAGTACGCGGCGGGTGTAGTAGGCGGCGACGGTAATCACTTTCTCGCCTTCCGCGAAGCGGGCACCGCTTTGTTCCAGCAGGCTGGGTGCCTTTCCCCCAGCAACGGGCGATGGGCGGTCATCGTTGTCGGGCAGCACCACTTCATCGCTGCCGGGCCAGCGCGCCGTGCCCTCCACCTGCCGCACGATGCCCCGCGCAATGCCGTCGGCATCCGGGAGCATCTCCCATTCATAAAACTCGCCGTTGGCCAGGCGGACTGAGCCCGAAATGGCCCCGTCGTACTCGCTAAGAATCGCTGTCCCCTCGCCACCAGCAATCAGCACGCCGCGCAAGGTTCGGCCTCGCCGGCCGTTGTCCGGGAACAAGCCGCTCGGCATGCCATCAGGGCCTACAGCGCCTTCGTGGTCCAGCACCTGGTCTGGCTGCATGGCGAACACCGTGTCGGGAAACAGGGGAAGGACAATGGTAGGCAATGCCGCTTCCCGCCGCGTAGTACGAAACGAAGTCCCCCGCGCGGTGGCCGCTTGGGCACCCCGGCGAACCGGGAGTTCGGCGCGGAAGAGTCGGCGCATGGCGACGCCATCTGCTTCCAGCGCGCGTTCCCGCATCACGCGGGGCGCGTCGGCGCCCGGGACCTGCAACAGGGGAAGCGCGCCCGGAGTGGAGACGCCTACCGCTGGACCTCCGCCTGCCGCCGGGCGCAGCAAAGTGAGGACTTCGCTGCGGTCCTGCGCGGGCATCAGCATGCCGGCCAGGCACATGACGAAACCCACGCGCACGACGAAACGAAGCCAGAATCCGTCAGGCCCCACGCTCACAGCCGCCCCGCAAGAGCCATCCGCCGGACCGTCGGGCTTCAGGTTGTACCCTACCGTAGCCATTACGCCCATTGCTATACCCATACCGATTCCGGCCGCTTCCGCCCGGTTACTGCCATTTCCCAAACTCCAGCGACTCTATTCCTGATCGTCAGGAGTCCCGCAATTCGCCGGGAATCTCACTATCTTCCAGCACTCGCACAAACTCGGCAATCACCTGGCACTGGTCTGCCTCCAGGTCCCACGAGGGGTAGTCCGGGTTCAGCGAGATCAGCCGCACCCGGCTATGCCGCCATTCCGGGGCATCATCGAACTCCTCAATGGCGCCCTTCGGAAGCACGGCCTTCTCTGAGTGATAGCGCTTGATGGCGAACTCGCCGCCCGTTTCCGAACTACCAAACCTCTGCACAAGCAACAGCTTTCCTTCCCGTGAACCTTGGGGATGCGCCCGGAACAAACAGAGGCTGCCATCCGGCACAGCGGGTTCCATGGAACGTCCGGTAATGCGGCCAGCGAAGTAACGCTGGTCTACGCGCAGCCCTTCGGGCACCGGCACCCACCCGGCGGCCTCTACTTCGGCATCACCGCCGAACACACCTGCGGCGATCCGCATCGGGTAGAAAGGAATATGACTGCGGAACGGAACGATCTCCGCGGGAGCCGTGCATTCTCCGGGGAACGCTGTTGTTCCAGCAAACGCGGTGCCACGTGCAGTATCCGTGGCCAGACGGTCGAACAGCGCCTGTGTCTGAATCGCCGCGCTACGGCTGCTGCCACCCGCGGCATCCATCGCCAGCAGCGCGTTTTCCCGTGCGCTCAGCCGCAGCGTATGAGAGAAGGAATCCTCCAGCCAGCGCAGCAGTTCCTGTCCGCTTTCACTCTGGGCACGATCACGCAGTTCCCAGACGATGCCCTGCAGCACCTCGCGATCCATCGCTTCGAGAGTCTCCGGCAACCGGTCGCGCACCCTTAGGTGCAATCGGTCCTCATGCGGATCCAGCAGCAGTACGCCTACAGGCACGCCCGCTTCCATGCCGGGAGCATACAGTTCCAGCAGCACGAATTCTCCGCGAACGGTCTCCGCCCGGGAAGCGCCCGGCATCATCGCCATAGCAACATCCTACCGCTTCGGCAATCCGTGCGGGTTACTTACCCATCGGCAAACGCCCTCAGGGATTGTAGGGGTAATAGCCGCTGCGGGCGCGAATCCTCACGTTGGGGAGGTTCACTTCCACCCGCAAACGGCGGAAGACCCGCGGTGAATCGCTGTTGGACGGAACATAGCGAAGGATGTACTGGGTGGTAATTTCGCCCGCCACCGCCGCCACGCTCTGATACATGCTCCGTGCCAGCGCCGCCGCATAGCCGCCGGTTCCCACCTTCAACGCATAGTTGCCTTCATCGGAGGGTTTGGACAGATTTCCGGTCACATCCTTGTAAACGCCTTCCAGCGGATACTCCACGCGGCCGCCAGTCTCTTCGGCCAGCCGCCGCAGGTTAGCCTCGCCAGCGGAACCAAAGCCGTAGGCCACGGTACTGACGCCATAGATCGTCACCAGATTGCGCTGCGCCAGTTCCAACACCTCTTCCAGTCCATGCTCCGACGCGGTATCCGTTCCATCCCCAATAATGATCAACACGCGCCGCGGTTCAATCGGCTCGCCCTGCATCAGGCTGCGGCGCGTGCATGCCATGTAAATGGCATCGTACAGCGCGCCGCCGCCGCCGGGCTTCAGTTGTTCAAGCTTCTCCACCAATTTGTCAGAGCGGTTCGTGGTATCCACTGAGAGTTCCGCGGTGGTGGAGTAGGGAATCAGATAGCCGGAAAAGCGTGAGTCGTCCGCCGGCATCAAATTCAGCACCAGTTCAATGGCAGCCTCGCGCAGCGTCTTCCAATGGCTGACATTCCGGTTGGACATGTCAATGAGGAAACCGATCACCACGGGCTGTTTGCCATCGCGCGAAAAGAAGGTGAGCTTCTGCTCGACTCCTTCATCGAAGATCCGAAAGTCGTCACGGTCGAGGTCGGCGACAAAGCGATCCTGCAGATCCGTCACGGTCACCGGGACGATGACTTCATTCACGCTCACCCGCATATCCACCACCGGCGCCTGCTGCCGGGCAGGCTCCGGCTTGGCGCTGGCGGGAGCTTGCGCTCTCAGTGCGGGCGCCGCCAGCAGGAAGGCCATCGCCACGACAATCGCGAAGTGAAGACAAGATGCGGTACGAGGCTGCAAAGCCATGATGGAAAGGCCCTTCATTTCAGTAGTGAGCATGGTAAGAAGTGGGAGCGTCGCTCGAACGCCTGCGCCGAAGCACCACTACCGGCATCCCGCGCCCCGTGAGTCTTGTTGTCCTCATTATACGGTGGACCGCCGGTTGTGGTTACCGGACCTTCCGGATTCCTGCGACAACCACGAGTGCCCCATCCGGTAGTTTCTCACGGACCTTAGCCCGGCGGAAGCGCGTGCCACAAGGCCCTCCGCGCCCGACACTCCGTTTCCTGCCCTCCCGGTGACGCCCTAGTCCGGGCGGGCTGCATGGATGTCAACCCAGGCATTGCGGAGGTGCCGGTTCCACAAGTCAATCCGCGGTCGCACTTGATCAGCGCTCAGCCACGGGCCATGCGTATCCTCTCCCATCGGCCCGGAACTTAACTTGGCCGGGTCGCGCAAATCGTCTGGCTGATACAGCGTATCCCAATCGATCTTCGGCCGCCAAGACCACGGCAGCCTGCGCACGACGTTCCCCAGCGGCGGCACCAGGTGACAGCACCTCCGCAACGCTCTCCACCCGAAATCATGCGGAAAGATCGGCAGGCTTGCGGTTTGATACTCCTGGTTAATCAGCTTGAAGCGCACGAAGCCGAGATCCAGCAGCCGATCCAGCATCCCCTGATCATTGCCCAGTTCCGCGCTGATGTACTTCGGCACATTTCCCGGCTCCAGGGTCTGCAAGGCAACTTCATCATAGCCTTCGATGTCGATCTTGATGTAGTACGGGATGCCGAACTGCTGCACTAACTGAGAGAGCCGGATACCGTGAACGTGGACTTCCTGAAATCTCTCCGGCCTGGACATGCGGTCCGGCTTTACTGTGGATTTCCCGGGGTCATCGAGGCAGCGCCAGAAGGAAACAGCTTCCCCGTCACGGGTTACCGCGGCGTGGATAAGAACAAAAAGCCCGTCATCGATTTGCTCGCGAAAGTAGACTTCCGCCCGTTCGCACAACACAGGATCAGCCTCTACGGAAACTACTCGAAACCCCTTGCGTAAGTAATATTCCGCATCGCCGCCGTCACACATCCCCACATCGAACACCAATTGCATTGATATGTCCACGTCGCACCCCACGGTACCGAATCCAGAGTCAAAACCAGGGGCGGAAGCGCCCCTAGCGTTGCACGCGGCCGCTGCCACCGTTCTTCAGCAGGCTGTGTACATCGTCAGCGCTCAGCCGGGCGAAGTCGCCGGGGATTGAGTGCTTCAGGCAGGAAGCAGCCACGGCGAACTCCAGCGCCTCCTCCGCGCTGCCCAA
Source organism: Bryobacteraceae bacterium (assembly GCA_036821995.1). Taxonomy (GTDB): domain Bacteria; phylum Acidobacteriota; class Terriglobia; order Bryobacterales; family Bryobacteraceae; genus JACTMJ01. The sequence goes on along the minus strand of DAISIM010000030.1, from coordinate 39,589 downwards.
CTCCAGCAATCCGTAAATGAGACCCGCCGCAAAGCTGTCGCCACCACCTACGCGGTCCACGATGTGGGTGATATCGTAGCGGCGGCTGAGATGAAACTTGCTGCCGTCATACAGGCAGGCGCTCCAGCCGTTGTGCGATGCGGAAACGCTCTCCCGCAGAGTAATCGCCACCGTGCTGAGGTTGGGATAGGCATCCAACACGCGCTCCGCCAGACCCTTGAAAACGTTAGCTTCCAGCTTGCCCGCATGCACGTCGGCATCGGCCTCAATGCCGAGGGCTTTTTGGCAATCCTCTTCGTTGGCCACCACGACATCGGCCAACTTCACCAGTTGTGGCATTACTTCGTGGGCTTTCTTGCCCCACTTCCACAAGTTTTTGCGGAAGTTGAGGTCAATGGATACCTGCAGACCGAGGTCGCGTGCGGTCTGCAGTGCCTCAATGGACATGTCCGCCGCTGACTCACTGATGGCGGGCGTGATGCCCGTGATGTGGAACCAGCCCGCCCCTTCAAATGCCAACGCCCAGGGGATATCTCCAGGCTTTGCAAGGGCGATGCTGGAGGCCGCACGGTCGTAAGTAACCTTACTCGGCCTCTGGTTGGCACCAGTTTCCAGATAGTAAACTCCCATCCGTCCCAGGCCCCTGGCAATGTAGGAGGTATCGACGCCGAAACCGCGCAGCGATGCAATACAGGCGTCCGCCACCGGGTGATGGGGCGGCAGCACGGTGACATAGCGTGCCGGATAACCGAACCCGGCCAGGCCAACCGCCACATTGGCCTCGCCCCCGCCGAAGCTTGCTTCAAAGGACGGGCTTTGCAGAATGCGCTCCAGGTTGGGCGGCGTCAGCCGCAACATAATCTCGCCAAAGGTAACTACGGGTTTCCACAGTTTCATCGCGTACAGAACCTGCCCCTCTACCGTTGGCCTGCCTCAAGGACAGGCCTGATCCGGCTAACGGCCGTGCCACTCATGCGCACCAGCCTATCCTCCATGCTATCCCGTCCCGCCGGATCGTGGGAATGACGGTGCCCATTCGGAAATCATGCCGCAGCACACAAGGTTACGGCAGCGGCTGAACGCAAGGATTCCGGGCCTGCTCTGGAATCGGCAGGACTAGCCGTGGACAGGAGATTGCCCCCATTCCGGCTGGTGGCGGCAGCCCTATGCAACAATGTAGTGGTTGGCTACGCGCCGGCAATGTTGACACCCTGGGTCAACGCGCTCTGTTCGCGCGCTTTCCGTCGTGCCAGGCCCCCCGCCTCACCCACTGGAAATGATCCGTGCGCTCATGCTGCCAGTAGCCTTCCTCAAGTGGATTCGTTCCCGATGCTGCGATATTTCTTCCATTTGCTCCTAATCATTGGCGCCGTTAGCGCTCTCCCGGCCCCCGTTGTAGCGCAAGCCCCTGCCCAGGAGGCGGCCAAATCGGCTGAGACCGCAAGCCAGGAAGCCATGCTTGGCCCGAACGCTCCAGAGCCTGCCTCTACTGAGCCTGCAACCGGTCAGCCTGTATCGGGCCAGCCATCAACGGGGGATCAGCCCGTTCCTGCGGACACCAGCCAGGCAGTGGACCCGGCCAGCCTGCGCACAGAACTGAATCTGTTGGGCCAGACGGATGCCAAGTCGGGCGAAAGCCGCCGCAACGAGAACATCCAGTTCAACCTCATCGACAACAACGCGCTGAAGGAACTCAATCAGCGGCTGGGAACCACCCCGACGGCTGTGGCCGAGTTCGTTCCGCAAAACAACTACTTCAGCGCTGAGTACGGCAACCCTCCAACCGCACCGATTCATTTGCCAGGAACGCCGCTGCGGGGCTTCCACGGGCGTTTGAACTATGGCCATCTGAACAGCGTCCTGAGTGCGCGCGCCTTCTTCCAGGTGGGCGCGGTGAAACCCGCCCGCGAAAACGGGTGGGGTGCAACGGTTGGCTTTGACCTTTGGAAAGGTGCAGCGTTCACCTTCAACGGCAACCAGCAGAAGATCCGCGGAAACGTCAACGGCAACGTCCTGGTACCCAAGGATGAGGAACGCAGCCCCTTGACCACTGACCCACTTCTGGGCGCCTTTGTCGCCCGCATCCTGAATGCCTACCCGGCAGAGCAGCCCAACCGTACTGACATCAATGAGCGCATGCTGAATACCAACTCGCCTCAGATTGTGAACAACAATACGGTTGGCGGAACGCTGGACCAGCAACTCGGCAACCGCGACAAGCTGGTGCTGAGCTACACCTTTATCGGCCAGCAGGTGGAGGCATTCCAACTCGTGCGTGGACAGAACCCTGACACCACCACCCGCTCCCATCGCGCTCGCGCCACCTGGAACCGGGCCTGGAGCCCACAAACCATCACCAACTTCAGCGCCGCCTTTGACCGCGCGGGCATCCTGATTGTGCCCGAACGCAATTCCATCGGCTTCAGCATCTTCCTCACCGGGGTCGTCGAGAACCTGCTGGGCAATACAGTGATCCCGATTGACCGCGCCCAGAACGACTTCAAGTATGCCGGCCAGGTACAGCACGTCCGGGGCAGCCATACCTTCACGGCTGGGGCCTCCGTGATCCGGCGGCAGTTGAATGGCGAGGAATCCGACACTGCGCTGGGGGCATTCTCCTTCTTCAACAACTTCGGAAACGACACTCTCACCAACCTGCGGCTAGGGCTTCCCAGCACCTACTTCCGCAGTGTGGGCGAAGTGAATCGCGGTTTCCGGAACTGGGACATGGCTTACTATGTGGGCGACCGCTGGAACGCCAGCACCAACCTCACCCTGAACCTGGGCTTGCGCTGGCGCCCGATTACCCGCCCCTACGAAGTGAACCGCAAGAACGAACTGGCCTACCAAAGCGACTGGAATAACGTGGGCCCTACCGCTGGCCTGGCCTACCGGTTGCCGCAGCGCTGGGGGGTATTTCGCGCTGCATACGCACTACACTATGGCGAGATCTTTCCCGTCACCTTCCAGCAAATCCGACTGAATGCGCCGCGGAACCACAAACTCATCATCAATGACCCGGATTTCCTTGACCCCCTCCGCAATATAGACCTCGACAACCTGGAGGGCACTCCGGCGGTGGATTACGACCTGGACAAAGACCTGCGCACCCCTTACTCCCACCAGTACAACGCCACCTGGGAGTTTGAGCCGCACAGCCGCTGGAGGGTGCAGTTTGCCTATATCGGGTCACGTTCGCCCAAGCTGCTGCAGCACTGGTACTTCAACCGCGCCCGTCCCGTGGACGGAATTCCCCTCACCACCGCTACCATCAACCAGCGCCGTCCGCGCCAGGACATCCTCGATATCCGGCGTGTCGTAAACGGCTCCTTCGCTTGGTTTGACGCCTTCAAGGCAAATCTCACTCTTGCAAGCTGGCATGGACTCACCTTCGAGACCTCCTACTGGTTCTCAAAGGCGCTGGACTTGGGAAGTGACTACAACAACACCGCCTATGATACGGATTCGTTCCGTACTCGCAGCCAGTGGGAGGAAAACGTCCACGCGGAACAGAAGAGCCGCAGCCGCTTTGACCAACCGCACGCCTACCTTTTGCGCGCCAATTATGACACGCCGTCCCTTCGCGGGCTGGCCGGGCACCTGTTTAGCAACTGGAGCATCTCCAGCGTCACTCTGCTTAAGAACGGCACACCCTTCAATGTCCAGACCGGCTCAGACGCTGCCGGATTTGGAAACGTGGACGGCACCAACAGCGACCGCCCGCACCTGCTGAACCCAGCCATCCTTGGCGCCACTGCCCGCCACCCGGATTCCTCACGTGACCTGCTGAACCGGGAGAGTTTCGACTACTTCGACGTCCGCCAGGGCGAACTGGCCGGCAACCTCGCACGCAATGCATTCCGCAAAGGCCCCATCCGCAACGTAAACGCTTCCCTCGCCCGCAGCTTCCCGGTGCGGAACGACATGCAACTCCGCTTTCGCGCCGAGAGCATCAACTTCCTGAACACTCCCCAATTCGATGCACCCGGCTTCAGGCTGATCGACCCGAACTTCGGATTCATCACCAACACCCTGAACGACGGTCGCACCTTTCGCTTCCAGATGAGCCTCGTCTTCTAGGGAGACGGCCAGGCATCGGTCCTCGCGTATGCCAGGCGGGAAAACTGGCGGTCCAAACGCAGCAAAGGGAGAGTGACCGAAGTCTCTCTCCCTTTTCCAATGGCTAGCTGATCTGCGAAAGGTTGGCTGATGGCCAAACGTCTCGTTGACGGTGTCAGACCTTACTCTGCGGCTTTGGCGGTTTCTACTGTCAGCTTATCGCCAGCCAGCTTACCCGTAACGGTGACCTTGCGGCCATAGAAATCAGACACCTTATCCTTATTGGCGATGGTCACGACTTTGTCACCAACCACCAGCACGGCATCGGCACCACCCTTGATGCAGCCGGTAACGCAGTTGATATCGGCTTGGGTGCCCTTGTTGTGCTTGGCCCCGCACTTGGAATCCGACACATAGCCAGTCCAGCTTTCGGCCAAGGCCATCGATGCGCTTAGTGCAAGCGCGCAGGTTAGCACGAGAAGATTCTTTCGCATAGTCCCTCCGACTGGTTCGATTGTACTCGTTTGTACAGGATTCAGCAATTCTGCTTCAGAGCACTGTCATCACTACCCCTAGGCACCGCAGCACTGCAGAAGTGTCCTGCTTGGCGATATGCTATGCGCGAGGTGAATCTCGCATGTGTAGACAGGCAGATCCAGTGGGCATCACACGCAGGACACTGGTACGGCAAGCCGGGAATGCCGCGGCAGTGACGCCACTGGCGGCTGCGGCACTGGGTTGGCACGGGGTGGCGCAGACAGCCGCAGCCTTCACGGTGGATGCGGGTATTGATCGCGTAGCGGTGATGCCTAACCGGCAAGGCCGTCCCGGCGGGACCTACCTGCGCGGATGGGTGGGAACCGGCAGTGTGCCTTCCACCACCCGGCCCCAGAATCGGGGTGGAGGCCAGGCACCGCCACCGCCTGTGGCGATGGAAACCGCAAAGGTTCGGTGGACGAAGGCCTCAGGACCCGGCGTGGTGAAGTTCGCCGACGCATCCGCGCGCGAGACTACCGCTACCTTCAGCCAGCCCGGCACCTACAGGCTGCAGTTAGAGGCGGAAGCCGATGGGGCGCGCGCAGTATCTACTGTGCAGGTGAATGTGGAAGCCGCACCGCCCGCTGGGGTGCTGGCCGCTGCCAGTGCGCAGGACTTCCAGGTTACGGGACCGCTGTGGAAGGAGCGCGTGCGGGGCCTTACGGTGAACTGGATTCCCCATTGCATCCGCCAGATCAACCGCAGCGACATCAAGGTGGGTCCGGGCGGTATTGACAACTTCGTGGAAGCTGGGAAGAAGCTTCGAGGCGAAGCGCATGGAATTCACAAGGGCTATGTTTTCTCGAACGCCTGGGTCTACCAGACCATCGAAGCGATGAGCCTCGCGCTGATGTACCCCACGGAAGGCGATGCAGAGGTGGCAGCATCGCACAAGTTCATGCGCGACACGCTGGAACAGTGGATCCCCATTGTTTTGGCCGCGCAGGAACCGGATGGCTACCTGCAGACTGCGTTCACGCTGCCGCGTGAGGGGCGTGAGGGTGCGGTGATCGACACCAGCAAGTTCGAGCATTGGAGCCCCGCCCGGCGGCCAGACCATGAGGGCTACGTGGCAGGCTACCTCCTGGAATGCGCCATTAGCCATCACCGCATGACCGGCGGCAAGGACAACCGGCTATATGCAGCGGCAAGGAAGCTTGCCGATTGTTGGGACAACAACATAGGACCGGCGCCGAAGAAGGCGTGGTTCGATGAGCACCAGGGCATGGAGCAGGCGCTGGTACGCTTTGGCCACTATGTCAATGAGGTGGAAGGCACAGGCACGGGCGACCGCTACGTGAAGCTGGCAAAGTTCCTGTTGGATTGCCGCTACACCGCATCGGTGGGTCCGCGCGACAGGCACGAATACGGACAGTGTCATTTGCCCGTTGTAGAGCAGTATGAAGCGGTTGGTCATGCGGTCCGTGCCGCCTACACGTATTCCGCGATGGCCGATGTCGTTATCGAGACCGGCGATGAGGACTACCGCAGCGCGGTGAAAAGCCTATGGGCAAACATCACCCATCGCAAGCGATACATCACGGGCGGCATCGGCAGCGGAGAGACCTCAGAGGGTTTTGGGCCGGACTACTCATTGCGAAACCGCGCCTATTGCGAGTCTTGCTCCAGTTGCGGGGAGGTTTTCTTCCAGTGGAAGATGGGGCGCATCTGGCACGATGCGCGCTACGCTGACCTCTACGAGGACACACTCTACAACGCGCTTGGCGGATCAATGGATTTGGAGAGCAAGCACTTTTACTACGACAATCCGCTGGAGGCGCGCGTGGCGCGATATCAGTGGCACGTGTGCCCCTGCTGCGTGGGCAACGTCCCGCGCACGCTGCTGATGCTGCCCCAGTGGACCTATTCGCAGAGCAGCGACGCACTGTACGTAAACCTGTACGTGGGTAGCCGCGCGCGAATCGACGGCATCGCCGGTACCACGGTGGAGATGGTTCAGGAGACCAACTACCCTTGGAGCGGAAAGATAGTGCTGATTGTGAATCCGGCTGCAGCCAAGCGCTTCCGGCTGCACGTGCGCATCCCCAACCGCAACGTGAGCACGCTCTATCGAGCCACGCCCGCAATCGCCAACGCCCCGGTGATGCGCGTGAACGGGGCCAATGTCAAGACAGCCGTTCGCAACGGGTACGCCGTGATTGATCGCACCTGGAAGGCGGGTGACCGGGTGGAGTTTGAGTTGGCGATGCCGGCACAGCGTGTCTACCCAAGCGAGAAAATCGCCGCTTTGCAGGGGGTGGTGGCATTGCGCTACGGCCCGCTGGTGTACAACCTGGAACAGCAGGACCAGGACATCACCAAGCATCTACCCAAGGCGGCGCCATTGACGGCCACATGGCGGGAGGATCTGCTGGGTGGTGTGATGGTGCTGCAAAGCCGTTTCTCCGATGACAGCCCGCTGTTGGCAGTGCCCAACTACGTGCGCATGAATCGCGAACCGGGAACGGACTACCCGCCGCCTTACCGTCCCCCGAATGCCGACGGCAGCCGCCCGGCACCCCCGCCGCCGAAGTCCGTGGTGTGGATTCGGGAGCAAGGATAGCACCGGAGTAGAAGCGCGCGCTTAGTCCGGATCCTTTACGCACCGGAAGCCGATGGCAGGGTCAGCCACGCGGGCCGGGATAGAGGCGAACTCGACATTCACGTCCTTTGGCAGGGGGGTGTTATAGGCACCCCCGCGGATGGTATACCAAGGCTCACGAATGGTGGGTGGAGGATCCAACACGGTTGCGTAGTGGGCCATCGCCGCTTCACCGGGGGTGCGCGGTTCCTTGATGAACTCCCACACATTGCCCGCAAGGTGAAGTACGCCATTGGGTCCGGCGCTTTCGGGATGAGTACCCACCTCCACCGGCTCAGCCGGCTTCAGCTCGCTGTTGTCGGCCACGACGGCACGGGTGGGGTCGTGCTGTTCACCCCAGGGATAGGAACGGCCATCCGTGCCGCGCGCCGCCTTCTCCCATTCTTCGGGCGTGGGCAGGCGCTTGCCGGCCCATTCGGCGAACTCCTGCGCATCGAGATAGGTAATGTTCGTCACGGGAAGGTCAGGACGGTCAGAGCGGAAGCCCTCCGGCAGCGGCTTGCTGCGCGCGGCACAGAAGGCCATGTAGGCGCGATTGGACACTTCCGTTTCATCAATGTAGTAAGCAGGCAAGGTGGTGTCTACATCCTGTGCACCAAACTTAAAGGAGCCGGCTGGCACCAGCATCATGCGCCCAGTGGACGTGCTAATGACGCCAGGTAGCTCCTTTGGGGGCGGAGCGGGCGGGGTACCACCCTCCGGAAGCAATCGCCAAACCGACACGCCTAGGACAATAACCACAAGCAGTCCGGCGATGGCGTAGATCCATCCGCGACCGCCGGGAGTGGCGGTAGGCAACGAAACCGGCGTCGCCAGGGGTGCGGGAGTGGACTGAGGAGTAACTGTACCCGCGGGAGTGCCGCCAACAGCTGGCGTCGCAGCTACGGTAGGTGCGGGGCTGGCCATGGTGGGAGCGGCTCCCGGCTGGGCCGCGGCGACGGTCACCGGGGCTGAGGTTCCCGCGGGAGACATCGCAGTTGCCTGATCCGTCGCCTGGACACGGCCTTGCGTAGCCAGGCGCGTTTCCATCTCACTGGGGCTCAGCAGCATACGCGTGGCATTCAGGCCAGATGCTTCCATCTCGCCGGTGGCTACCTGCTGGATCCGCCGCAGATGTTCAATGACCTCGCCAAAGCTCTGCGGACGCTGTTCCTTTTCCTTCTGGGTGCACGCTGCCACCAACTCCATCAACCCGTCGGGCGGATTTACCTCCAGGAGCGGTGTAAGGTTCACCGGCTCCTTCAAAATCTTGTAGAAGATCTGCTGCGGACCATCGCCGTCAATCGGACGCTTGCCTGTGAACAGTTCGAACAGAAGGATGCCAAAGGCATAGATATCCACCAGATGGGTAACGCCCTGCCCGGTCACCTGCTCCGGCGGCATATAGTAGACCGTACCTACCGTGTAGCCCACCTTGGTGATGCCCAGGTCATCGGACTTGGCGATGCCGAAATCAATCAGCTTCACGACGCCTGAATGGCTGACGTGGATGTTGTCCGGCTTGATGTCGCGGTGGATGATCCCCTGGCTGTGGACAAACTCCAGCGCCTTGGCTGCCTCAATGGAAATCTCCAGCCGGCGAGTGTCGTTGGGAACCTCCTTGCGATAGATGAGGTGGCGCAGGTCATTGCCCTTTAAGAACTCCATCACCATGAAGGGCCGGCCCTGCTCCTGGCCGTAGTCGTATACAGAGATGACGTTGGGATGGGTGCTAATCTGGCCAGCCGTCTGCGCTTCCCGTAGGAATCGCTGGCGCACGTCCTCATTGGACGCGCCGTCAGGGGTAAGCACCTTCACGGCGACAATGCGGCCGATAACGGTATCGCGCGCACGGTAGACGTGCGACATTCCGCCGCCGAGGAACTCAACGAGTTCATATCGGCCGAACTGATGGGGCAATGACCAGGTGCTCATCGTGATAACTGCGTCATCCCTTTCGTGGAGTTCGTCCTCACCATATCGGCGGATCCATCCAGTGTCCCAAACCTTGGCGCATCCTGGTGGACCGGGTGCCTGGGGAGTTCAGCTATTGGGCTACCCTCGGCACACAGCGCAAGCTGCTGAGATAGCCCTTGCGGAAGATCGGCGGCGCGCCTTTCATGTCCAGTTGATAACGAACGGTAAGCGGCTTGCCCTGCACGGTCACTACTCCCGTGCCCGTGCGGAAGGTGGTGGAGAGATTGTTGTTCCCATCCCAGGTATCGAAATTGCCCAGGAAGTCAAAGATGCTCCAGAGGCCATCCTTGCCGTACAGGCCCAAGGGAGAGCCGCCCAGGTCCCCTTCCAGCTTCACGCCATACGGAGTGCGGCCAGGCCACATGAAGTCTCTCGATTGCCCGCCACGCTCGCTTGCCTGCAGCGTGGTGCCACTGACGGTAAGATCCATGGCGCGCACGCCTTCCATGGGCTGCGCAGTGAGCTTATAGCTGAGGGCTGGAGTCATTGATCCTCCCGGATACAACGAATTGCTTAGCTGCACGGCGTTGTTGAAGAAGCCCAGGAACTGCGGATTTACGCGGATCTCTGAGTCGCCCTTGGGGGCGTAGCGTCCACCCTGGTTCACAAGCACCGCGGCGAGGGTCTCCTGGTAGAAGGTCCACAGGGCGCCTGTGCCCGGCTGGAACACCGCATTGACATCTTCAATCGTCGCCTGCGGGCTGGATGGATTACCACTGAATGGATACTTCTGCCACAACGTGCTGTACACCTGGCAGAAACCCGCGCCCTTGCCATTCATCTGCGCCGGACCGATACCACGGATGAGCGCCTCGGCGTTGAGGATGGGCTCCTCCAGTAGACGCTGGGAGTTTGCGTCGGACTTCCCCTCGGCATCGACGGAAAAATTCTGGGCAATCTGACGGGCAGCCACCTTGGCCTGTGTGGCCTGGCCCATCGTGCCGGATTGCGCCTGCACGTCGGTGGGTGCGTTCGCCAGCGTTTCCACCGAGGTTTGCAGTCCGGTAAGCGCACTCATGTAGGGCTGGTTGGACGGCCCCACGTAACGGTCAACCGCGTCCGGAGCCACTACAAACTGCGGCGGTTGGAAGGCATCGGCGATCATCTTGTCCTCCACGGCAGTGTTGCGCGAAATCACGCTGAACAGGGCCAGCAGGGGTGAGGAATTGCTGGCGAGAATTGAAAGTTTCTTCGAAGCATCAGGCAGGCTGGCGTAGCGCGCAACGCTGGATGTGCGGACGAATTCCCGCCATTCCTTCAGGAAATCGCTCTGGTAGCGGGCACGCAGTTGTTCCCCGAGTTCTTTGGGATCCGGCTGGACGCCACCCTGGTCACCCAGCACCCAGGTTTCTCCGCTGAGATACTGCTGCACATTCCCAAGGGCCTGCTGCATAAACTCAAATCCTGGTTTGGTGAAGGCGCCAGACACCACCTTGGTGACGCTAAGCACCCTGGCCGCGTCCGGATAGAGCTTGGGGAAATTCACATCGGAGGACTTCTTGGCGGCCTCGGCCAGCATGAACTGGTAGATACGTTCCAGCGGCTGTGAATTCAACAGATAGGTGCGGGAACGGTCAATGGCCACCTCGTCGTTGGCAGCCGGGTAGGGACTCCCAAACTGCAACTCGCGGCTGTAGAAGTCAAACTGACGCCGGGCAAGCTCTGAGCGGTCCGCGTCCAGTTGTTGGTTTCCCTGCCAGCGGTCCATCAGCACGGGCGGCAGGAAGCTCTGGTTCTCCTTGCTCTTGTCGGCATGGGAGGTGGTGATGAGGTAGCTCTTCAGCGTGTCGTAGGTATAGCGGAAGCCCTCGGCATCTGGCTCACCCATGCGGGAGCTAAGGTGTTGCACCATGTTCTGCTTCGTCCCGCTTAACAGAAGCTGGTCAAACTTTTGGAAATAGGCAGTGCGCGCCAGGGGATAAAGCTTGTCGCCTGCATAGATACCCCAACGCATCAGCAGCGGCTTGCCCTCACGCTGGTGGCGGGTGAGTTCCTCAAGGGCCGCGCGCACCTGATCCAGGCGTTGCAATTGGTCAAGCGTCGCCAGTTGTCCACCCGGGGCAGGCGTAGCCGGCAACTGCCTGACTGCCATCACCACTTCGTTCTCCAGCGCCCGGTTCTTGAAGAACGAGATGGTAAGGAAGGTTCCGTAGAGCAGCAGGATGGCAGCCATTGACGCGTACAATACGCGCAAGCCCATATTGTTCCCGGTGCTGGTGGAGGACGCGCGCAGGGCGTTTTGGTCACCCAACAAAATGCGATTGAAGAACTGGGTGACAAACACCCACTGGGGTACCCGGCGCGGCCCGGTAGCTTTGGGTGCCCCCATCTGCTGGATGGCCTGCTGCATCTGCGCCGCATTGAACATGCTGGTGGCTTCGCTGAAGTCCATCTGCTGCTGCGCCTGCTTTGGTTGTGAAACGACATCGGTGATCATCACCGGCCGCACGCCGCAGAAATAGTAACCGCGCAGGAAGGGGCCTACGCTTAGCTGGCTGGGACGGCAGAGATCCACCAGGAAGCTCACCAGCGCGTTCTGAACCTTGCGGAACTCGCGGGGAAATTCGTAGACATTGGCCTGCTGCGCCCCTTGCGGTTCGCGCCGGATGAGCATCGGGCGCTTATCGGCCACGCTTCGGAAAAGCCGGTTGAACGAGTCAGAGACACGGCGGGTTTGCTCTTCCGCGTAGACACCCATGTTGGAGGTGTCCACGTAGGGCAGCGTCGCGCCAACCACCTGGCCCGCTTCCTCATTGCTGAGATGGCCCACATACTCCGCGAAGTAGGCTACCCGATCCACTTTGGTGAACAGCACGTACACCGGGAAGCGGATGCTGAGGGTGCGCGCGATCTCCAGGAGACGCTCGTGCATGTGGCGGGATAGCGCGGCCAACTGTTCCTGCGCATTCGGCTGCAGGAAAATCTCACTGTTTACGCAGAGGATGGCAGCCCGCGGCGCCTGCTCCCCACCACCCACCGCCTTCGACGCCTTGCCCGGCTTCAGACGCTGGATGAACTTCACCCAGTTGGTTGGGTTCTGCAGCACATGACCGGCAACCTCAGCAAACACCGCGCCACGCGCGAACCAGAGGTTAGCAAGCCGTGTGGGAATGATGTTGGTTTCCTGGTAGACCTGGCCAGATAACAATTCGGGTTCCAGTCCGCTATGCACCAGCACGCTGGTTTTCGTGCTGCCCGCTTCACCTAACACGAAGTAAAGCGGCAGCTCACTCATTTTCTGGCCCTTTGCGGACTGGCTGGCAGCCAGGCGCTTCTCCGCTTCCTGCACCACGGCGATGAGTTCCGCCGGACCCGGTCCGCCCTGCTGCATCTGCGAGGCCTGGCGGGCCTTGGCCTCCTGCTGCTTCTTATAGCGGAGCAGCACCACCAACAGCGCGGCCAGAATGCCAATCACGGCCAAGCCGCTGCGCAGCACCCACATGCCCGTGCCCTCAAGCCCGAACCACACAGGGACAAACCACGACAATACCAACCAAACCAGTGTCGCTACCCCAACCAGGATGTAGAACAGCATCTTCGAAATCCCCTTGCTCTGTCCGGACGCTTAGTGCGGCAAACCTCTTGCCGCTAGCTCTTGGCCGCAGTGGCCGTCAGGGTGCGCAATTCCCCGGCTCCACCGTCTAACACGAACCAGTACACTCCAAACAGCACCAGCACCAAGACAAACAAACCGATAGCGGAAAACAGCAGCGGCTTCAGCCATGGGTCACCAATCTTGCGCGGCGCCACGTCGCCTGCCGGCACGCTCTCCGGCGAAATCAGCATGGTGAAGGGCCGGATACGGTTCCGCTTCTCTTCAATCTGATTCATGATATTGGACAATTCAGAGCCGCCACTCAACCCATAGCGGCCACGAAACCCCATCGCCAGCGCCAGGTGATAGACCTCCAGAACGTCATTCACCTCTTCGGAGTCTGGCTTATTCAGCAGGTTGCGCAGGTACTGGAAGAAGAATTCTCCGGCTGTATGGTGGCCATAAAATTCCTCCTGCAGCGGCCGTCGCGGCCAGTCGTTGAAAACAGGGTTTCCTGAGTTCAGGATGGACTCGTCCAACAAGGCCACCATGGCAAACTCTGCCAGACGGGCGTCTTCCTCGCCGTAGCCTGAGCGTTTGGCATTTTCTTTAGACCGCCGTAAGGCTTCCCGCATGATGCCGCGAAACTGCTCAGCGTTGGTTACCTGCTGGCGTTTCGCCTTCAGGCGCGCCACCACGGTGAACACTTCCTGAAAGGCCAGGGCCATGTTCTCCGGTCGCGCCAAAAGGCCCTGCCAGTGCCGGGCCGCGGTTTGGCTTTGGCTGCTCATACTCCCCCTTTTTTCATCCCGGGCCTTACATTGCGGGCCGCCAACGATTTCGCTGGCTTGGCCCGATGGGCTAAGAACCGCTATCGAGAATCACCTGAATCTCAATTTCCGGGTCGGTGATGTCCGAAGGAACATACACCCCCACCACTTTAGTTTGCGTGAGGTGGTCCCAACATGGACCCGTCTTGGTTAACGAAAAGTACTGCGCCTCCACCTTCTGGCGCACCGCGGCGGGCGGCACGCTTAGGTGCTGCATGGGTAAGCCCGGCAAGGCCCGACGCACAAGCTCCGGCACAAACTTCTCTGAGCAGACCTTCACCAGTTGGTCAGTACGCCGAATGAGATCCGCCTCGCCAATGCGGGCATGGATACCGAATACCCAGCGCGAGCGTCCAAAGCAACGGTCGTCGTTCACATCGGCTGACCAGAAGTTTGGTTTGGTCTGGCGGAACTTCAAGTGAATGACGTTGGACGGAACAACGTACTCCAGGTGCCGCCGGATATGGTCGTCCAGCGCCAGGAATGCCAGTTCGGGGTGCATATGGTCATAAAGCGGCAACTGGCGCGGATGGGTGTCAGTGCCGAAGGTACACAGGGCGCCCGCCAGCCGCGCCATCTCCTGATACAGCAGTTCAGGATGACCCCGGCGCGCACGGAACAGGTGGCGGAAGGCCGGGATCGCCGTGTGGATGGCGTGCAAAAACCAGAATGTGGCGATGTCGCGGCCGGACATGGATTGCTGGAAGCGGCTGCCGGTTTGCATTTCGCCGCTTAGCATGCGGCTTTTCTCCTCCATCATTTCCGACAGCCGGCGGACAATCATCAGCAGCGTTTCGCTGGCGGAGATGTCCAGCAAGGGCGGCATGAAGCTGGAGTCAAAAACGTAGTTCCCTGCTCCGTCGCGAAGGATCCTGGCCAGTGGCAAAGTCTCATAACCGGCAAGACTTTCGGTTTCCAGCAGCAGGCAGAAGTTCTTCTTGCCGATGAAGACTGGCTTCTCGTCGCGACCGGAAACCTCATCCACCATCTTGCGCTCAAGAGCAAGGTAGCGTGTGCCGTTGGCGACGTTATCCCCAGGTAGCACGCAATTCCGGTCGTTTTCTTTGCGTTCTGGAATGGCCAGGAACGCCATCAGCGCGGTGCTGGTAGGCGGAAAGAACTCCTTGATTTCACGGGTGGAAGGTACAGGGTCAGCCTCCGGCATCTGGAAAGGAACCCCGTCCCGGGTGAGTCCCCGGGCATGCAACACCGACAGTGTTCCGTTGCGCAGGGCATCGGCGTCCACCAACAGGCCAGCGAATCCGTAGCCTTCAAAGAACAGGCTCTCGGCCGTAAAGTGAATCGCATCTTCGAGATAGCGATTCTGAGCCTGAAAATGGTGGGGACCCAGATACATCCCCTCGGCCCATACCACCTTACTCAGTTGTTTCATGCAATCCGCGCTTCCCCGCAACTTATGCCAGATGACGCTGCCCCGATGCAAGCTGGCGGCAGCGGGCCAACAGCTTCCCCGGACGCTTCCGTATCAGTATTATATAGACCCTGCGCAAACTCCATCCGAACAAGCGCAAATCGGATAGGAGGAAGACCGGGAATGGTTAGAAATCCTGCGCTTAGGTCCGAAATCCTGCTGCATTTCCGTTCGGTAAGTGGAGTTCCAACGGAACTGCCGTAGAATAGCAGCCATGTGGAAGTGGCTGACGGAACTTTTCGGTAGCAAGGCCCAGGATCCGGCGGCTGATTTCCTGTCATCTGCCAGGACGCCGCAAGCGCCGGCGAATCGGGGTGGGGATGCGGATCGATTGCGGATGCTGCTGGCCCGGCATTATGTGAAGCTGCATCAGGTCCACTTTGAGCCGCTACTGGGTCACTTGAGGGAGGGGCGCAAGATTGAAGCCATCAAGCTGATCCGCACCAAGGGCAAGCCGGGGCTGGGACTGAAGGAAGCAAAGGATCTGGTGGACGCATTCTAGCCGGCCTCGCTTGCCCAACTTTGTTGTGGGAAGCGAGTTTGTATCCAGGAGGTTAGCCCTATGCACCGTCGAAGCCTATTCTCCGCAGCCGCCCTCTCCACCGGCGCGCTGGCATTTCCGAATGCCGCCGCCGCACAGCGGGGACGCTCTGCGTCAGGCCGCGCTCCGCAGCTATCTCCACCCAAAGACGCCACAGAGACCCGGATTCGTGAGGTCATCCAAGACCTGGCGACGCGTGGTGGCACCTGGGCCAGCGTCCCCGTGGATGACGGACAATGGCTGCGCATCCTTACGGAATCAATCAACGCACAGCGCGTGATTGAAGTGGGCACCAGCACAGGGTTCTCCGGGTTGTTCTTTTCGCTTGCCCTTACCCGGACCGGTGGCAAACTGGTCACCCACGATATTGATGAAGGCCGGTCAGCCCAAGCCAAAGCGAACTTTGAGCGGGCCGGCGTAAGCGGCATCGTCACTCAAGTACTGGGAGATGCGCGGCTCACCCTGCCGCGTGTACAGGGCTCCGTAGACCTGGTTTTCCTTGACGCTGACAAGGAAGGCTACGTGCCCTATCTGGAAATGCTCCTGCCAAAACTGCGGCCCGGGGGCTTGGTTCTGGCGCACAACACCGGCATGGTTCCCGCCTACCTGGATCGTATCCACGCCTCGGCTGACCTGGAAACGGTCATCTACACCGGTGGCGGCGGCTTGAGTGTCACTCTCAAGAAGCGCTAACGGGACATCAACACACTGTTATTTCCTGCCACGGTCGAGGCCGAAGTTCGGCTCATCGCGGCTGCCGGTGATGGCAATTTTGAACTGCGCACCGGCCCCGTCCTTTGAGAAGAACGGGTCAACCGGCTTCAGTGCCCAGCGCTTCCAGCGGCTCTTCATCATCTGCGAGAGCTTCGCGTCGGTACGCAGGATACCGTGGAAGTCCAGCATATCGGTGGCCAGGTTAAATGTTCCGTCCAGGTTCACCTCCGCACCCGGAATCATGAACCGCAGGTTGCTGAGATTGAGTGCGCGATCCTGCAGAACGAAGTCGCCCTCAAAATCTGTGGTGACGTCCTCATCGGGCGATTGATTGGGAGTACCTGACGCGCGGCTGCTCATCTCGTTGAGTTTGTCGCGGGTTTCCTTGCTGGCAAACTGTCCGTCGTTCAGAACGAACTTGCCCGATACCTCCAGGCGGTCGGCATAATCCTGCTTGCCCGGGGGCACCTTCAAATCGATATCCAGCGTCAGCTTGCCCAGTAACGGCAGGTTGCTATCTTTCATAGCCAAGGTGAGGATGTCCTTGAGGTTGCCCGCTTTCGTGGTCACCTTCAGCGCCACGGTCTTGCCGTTTTCGCCCGGATAACGCTCAACAGCTCCATCGCAGATCAGCTTGGTGGATCCGATGGTCGCCTCTACCGGCCGCAATTCCGTGTCGCCATTCGTGCCGTCCACAATCGCGTGATACTTCGTCTGCAGGCGGATGCGGTTCTTGCTGTAAGAAAGGCCGAAATCGGGTGTATCGCTTACGCCATCGGCCACAATCCGGTTTAATTGCCCACTGAACTTACCCGTGGATGATAGCGTCCCCGTAATGCCCTTGAAGACTCCCAAGTTGGCATTCGCGAAGGTATAATCTCCACCCAAGGCGGAATCACCCGGCTCGTCCACATTGAAGGGACCAAAGAAACCGGTACTATTCACAATGCCAGGCGGTTTCGGATTGGTAAGTTCCGCTTCATAGCGCATCGCTTGGCCCGCCGTGGTGTGGAACAGACGCAGGCGCTTCATGTCAAACTCCAGGGGCGCCTTCCCGGCTTTGCCTGGCAGAATTGACAGGCGCATCCCGTCGGCGACAATCTCCGCCACGATCACCGTCGGAATCTTCCGCTCGCCAGATTCGCGGCCGGTAGCATCGCCGGACTTGTCAGCACCGGCGGTAGCCCGGTCGCTGGGAACATCAGCGGGCACCGCCTCCTGCGCCCTCTCCGCAAGACGGCTGCGGCGTCCCTTTGGAGGAATCGTGAAGACGAAGCCGTCCAGGGTAACGCGTTTCACCATCACGGTGTCTTCAAGCAAGGTGGGGAAGTCCACGGTCACCGCAAGGCGATCCATGGTCAACAGAGGCGGCAGGTCCTCCATGCCCGTCTGGATGATCTTCAAATCCTCCACGGCTAGGCGGATGTCCTTGCCCTTGCCTTTGTCGATGAGAAACTGGATGGGGTTGCCGACCGGCATGGATACGTCCAGGCGCCCTACCTCCACCTTGGCCTTGTACCGATCCTCAAGGTACGCAACGAACTGCTCACGGGCGTAGGGTTCCCACTGTGAAGCAGCCATGCGTGCCAGCAGCCAAATGCCCACGCCGGCGATCAAAAACAAAGCGAGCAATAGTTGCCACCAGCGGCGGCGCAGGAACGATTTTCTATTGGCAGTCATCGTAAGCGTCCTTCGCGATAACGAAATTGGCGGATACCGCGAGGGTATCAGAAAGCACTCAGAATGACAGACCAAGGCAGCAGAACGGCCTTGCGGAGAAGGTCCGGCATCGCGTTTTAGTCCAACTGGTGATATCCGCCCAGCCGCAGAAGGCTTTCCCAATCCCGCACGCCTAGCTCACGCCCCCATGCATCATAGTTGGCGGCCATCGACTTCACCCGGTCTGGATGAACCGCAGAGAGGTTACGCAGTTCCGTGCGGTCAGCAGCGAGGTCGTAGAGTTCCCAGTGGCCTGTGCGACGCCCGGTACCTACACGGTTCATTTCCTCGTGGATTTCGTTGTACATCGACACCAGCTTCCAATTGCCCTCACGCGCAGCACGGTTTCCCTCGTGTTCCCAAAATATCGTCCGATTGTCGTGGAAGGTGGGATCACACATGGCTCGCAACAGACTGTGTCCGTCCTGGGCTTGCGCGGCACGCCCTTGCCGAACCGTGGGCGCTGTGACTCCAGCGGCTTCCAGACAGGTTGCCATCAGGTCCTTCACGTGGCCTGCCTGATTCTGCTGTATCGCGCCGGCAGGAATACGACCAGGCCAGCTAGCAATTAGCGGGGTTGCGATACCGCCCTCGTGCATCCAGTGCTTAAACAGGCGGAAAGGCGTGTTGCTGGCGTTGGCCCAGGGCAAGAAAACACCCGTATTGGATTCCGCTGGACCTGCGGGAGTCTGGTTCGGCGAATTTTTCCCATAGGGCTCAGCGCATCCTCCGTTGTCGCTCAGGAAGACCACCAGTGTATTCGCGTCCCGTCCAGTGTCACGCAATGCCGCCAGCAGGGTGCCCATGCCATGGTCAACGCGATGAATCATCGCCGCGTATACCGCCATCCGCAAGTCCATGTCGTCTTGGTCAGCCTCCTCCCACGGATAGCTCTCAGGGTGCCTCGGAGACAGGCGGGTGCCGGATGGCAATATCCCTAGCCTCTTCAGCGTATCCAGACGTCTTCGTCGCAACACATCCCAGCCCGCACGATACTGCCCACGGTAGCGAGCGATGTCCTCCGCACGAGCCTGGATGGGCCAGTGCGGCGCGGTGAAGGCGACATAACCAAAGAAGGGCCGATCGGACGGCGTCTCACGAATGCATCGGGCGCTGAAATCGCTGAAGGCGTCCGTGCTGTAGTAGTCTTTCGAGGCTTCCACCCACTTCCCGTTCTCATGGAGGGCTTTGCCTGGCCGGAAATGGTTCCCTGCTCCACCCAGAATGCCGTAGGACCGGTCAAAGCCGCGCTCCCATGGCCGCTCGCCCTCCTTCGCCCCCACATGCCATTTGCCCGCCATCCAAGTGTGGTAGTCTGCTGCCCGCAAAGCCTCCGGCAACGTCACACAATCCTGCCGAAGTGAGCCCTGGTACTCGGGAATCGCCAACTTATCCACGATGGGCCGGTTGTAGCGGTTGCCTGGCTCCATATAACCGATTCCCGCCCGGTGCGGATACATCCCACTCAGCAGCGAGGCCCTGGTAGGACAGCAGCGCGCACAGTTGTAGAACTGGCTAAAGCGCACCCCGCGCGCTGCCAAGCTATCCAGATGTGGCGTATCAATCTCGCTCCCGTAACAGCCAATGTCGGAAAACCCCATATCATCCACCATCACCAGGAGGATGTTGGGACGACCGGCAGATGAGGAGAGCGCGCCAGACTTGGATTCAGTTGTCTGCGATTCCCCCGCGGAGAGGTCCTGAAGGCGCGCGGGCCAAGCTTCGGACAAAGCCGCCAACGTACCCAGGAAGTGACGCCTTGACGGCGTATTTTGTATCCCGCTCTTGGTCATGGACTGATGCTACACCCTTGAGACCTGGCATCCCTCAACGGTGTGCATTCTGGCGAAGCTGATTCACGAAGTTTGTCCGCACCAGTTGGGTTGGTATAGTGGTTGACGGTTCTCTGCGAACCCCCATTCCAGTTATGCAACATGCACTTTTGCGGCCCATCCAGGCCTTCTTTAGTCTGCAGGCAGCCAGCGGTATCGTACTATTGCTGAACGCTGTAGTCGCACTCGTTTGGGCAAATTCCGCCTACGCCGATGGCTACTTCCAATTGTGGGAGCAGAAGATCACCTTCGATTTCGGCATCCTCACCCTGTCCAAGTCGCTCTCCCACTGGATCAACGATGGGCTGATGGCAGTTTTCTTCTTCGTGGTGGGCTTAGAAATCAAGCGCGAGCTTCTGATTGGCGAGTTGTCCGATGTCAAGCGTGCCATGATGGCCGTAGTTGGTGCCATTGGCGGTATGGTGGTTCCCGCCGCCATTTACGCTTACTGGAACGCGGGCCTGCCCAGCCTCCGCGGCTGGGGCATCCCCATGGCCACAGACATTGCGTTCGCGATCGGCGTCATCACCATCCTTGGCTCTCGCGTGCCGCTCGCGCTAAAGGTCTTTATTACAGCCGTTGCGATTGTGGATGACCTGGGTGCGGTGCTCGTAATTGCCATTTTCTACACGGCGGAACTTGCCACGCAGCCCCTGATTGTCGCGGCCCTGGCCATGGGTGTGCTGGTGCTCTTCAATCGGGTGAACGTGCGCAGCCCGTGGCCCTACATCCTGGTAGGTGTCATCCTCTGGATCGCGGTGCTGAAGTCCGGCGTCCACGCCACCGTGGCGGGCGTGCTGTTGGCCTTCACGATTCCCGCGGATCGCAGCATGGACGCCCCCTCGTTCCTTGAGAGGGCGCGGCATTATCTGCAAGAGTTTGCTGAGGACTTGAAGCCCGGCCAGTCAGCCCCTACGGAGGACCAGCGCGATGCAGTGCATGCATTGGAGAAGGCAGCCGAAGGGTTGCAGGCTCCACTTGCCCGCTTGGAACACGGCCTTCACCCGTGGGTGGCTTACTTCATCATGCCGGTGTTTGCGCTGGCAAATGCAGGAGTGTCGTTCCAGGGTAACGAAGGCGGTTTGTTTCAGGGGCCGGTGACCATAGGAGTGATTGCGGGTTTGCTGTTCGGCAAGCAGATCGGCATTCTTCTTCTGGCTTGGCTCACCGTGAAGCTGGGCATCACCGCGATCCCTGATGGCGTAAACTGGCGCCAGATGTGGGGCGTCAGCCTGTTGGCTGGAATCGGCTTCACGATGTCGCTGTTCATCGCCAACCTCGCTTTCGACGACCGAGCCATGCTGGTGGACGCGAAAATCGGCATCCTCACCGCGTCCCTGATCGCAGGTATCGGCGGGGCAGTGGTCCTGCTACTGGCCGGAAGCCATCCTCCCGGCGAGGAGACCCGCTAGTTAAGGGACACGAACACTCCCAGGCTGCTAGCCAACCAATCTGGAAGCTGCCACTGTAGCAGCAACTCCATTTACTTGAAGGACTGTTGGCCCATTGAGGTGTTCCGCGCGCAACAACGCATAGGCGATCGTCTTCCCCAATGTGGGGGAATACGCCGCGCTTAGCACCTTGCCGCCCTCTGTATCCCCGGCCAGCACCGGACTATCCACCGCCGGTGTGTCCGTGCTGTCAATCAATAGGCGTGTCAATAGCCGGTTGACATTCCCCCTGCTGCGCACGCGCTCTACAATCTCCTGGCCAAGGTAGCAGCCTTTACTGAAGCTCACGTAATCCAGCAGTTGCGCTTCATGCACGAGGTGCTGCGCACTGTACTCAACCCCGTGCCTGGGCTGCCCATACTCCAGTCTGACCACCTCCGCGGTGGCCTCGTCGCAGGGCACAAATCCAGCTTGCGAGAGCCGATCCAGCCATGCGGATGCACTCTCCGCCGGGGCATAAAGGCGGTAACCCGGTGCACCGGTATACGAAAGCTTCGCCAGGATGGCATCCTGCCAAGGGCTATGGGATCCGTCAACGCCTGGCAATAAGGCACCCATCGCCAGCAGCAGTGCAGTTGCCTCCTGACCTTCCAGCGCCAGCACCTGCCATTGGCTGCTGACATCCTCCAGTTCCACCACGTCCATGATGATGTAGTGGTCAAGGTGCTGGTGTACGAGTTCCCTCGTGGCGGCCTCAGTATCCAGCAACAGATCGTCCTTGCGGCAAAGCACTCGGAATTCTGCCAGAATACGACCCTTATCGTTGAGGAATAAGGCCTTGGTCCCTTCCCCTGGCTGCAGGTGTTCCACGGCATTCGTGCACATCGCGTGTAACAGTCTCACCCGATCTTCATCGCTTAGGCGAATGAGTCCCCTTCCAGCCAGCGGGATGCATGCGGCATGGTGATGTAGTGCTTGGTAAGCTTCCATATTCATAAGGAATCCTGACCGGTCCAGGCAACGCTGGCACGCCCTCCGTATCGGATGATCCAGGCGAGGAAAAAGGTCCGGAGCCGCGTCAATTGTACAATTAAGTCATGGTACATCGCGTGTATGCCCTGGGATTGCTTGCCTGCAACGCCTCCCTTGTTGGCGACGAGGACACCCGGGATGCTTTGGTGATTGACCCTGGCGACGACCCCCAAGTCCTGCTGGACACGATTGAGCGCGAGGGCTGGAAGGTGAGCGAGATCCTCTTCACCCATGCGCATATCGACCATGTTGCCGGCGCCGCCGAGGTGCAGCGTCTCACGGGAGCGTCAGTGGCCATGCACCCGCTGGACCAGGACCTCTACGACAGCCTTCCTGATCAGGCGGCCTGGGTGGGAATGCCCACGCCGGAGCGCGTGTCTATCGCCCGCTGGCTGGCCGACGGCGACATCATTCCGTGCGGGCGGTACCGCTTCCGCACCCTCTTTACTCCTGGACATGCGCCTGGACATGTCAGCTTCTACTGCCCGGAGGAATCCCTGCTGATCTCAGCCGATGTGCTCTTCCGCGGTGGCATCGGACGCACTGACCTTCCAGGTGGGAACGCCAATACGTTGCTGGAGAGCATCCACACCAGGCTGATGACGCTACCAGACTCTACGCGGGTTGTCCCCGGTCATGGTGACCTCACGACCATCGGCGAGGAACGGCACACGAACCCCTACCTCAGCCTGGCATGGACCCCTCAGAGCAGCTTGCGCGCTTGAGCGGTTTCGACCTCCTGCTAGTGGGCGACAGCGGCACTTATCCCGAAGATATCCGGCAAGCTTCCATCCGCTTCGAACGCGAATGAACGCGTCTCCAGGACCTCCAGCGACGGATTGGCCTCAACCTCCGCCCGAAGCGTTTCACTCAACTCCAGCAGGTCAAGGTGCATCGTATTCCGGATACGGCCAATGGTGAGCGTGCTGTCATCGAATACCCCCACAGAGAGGCAGAGATTGTCCATGCAATCACGGTCGGTCGCGAAGTGGATGGGCGTGCGGATGGCTCCGATGGAGTTCGCGGTAATCGAGTTGATGTGCGTGGTACGCCAGTCAATGGATTCCAGTAAGCGGTCAGTGGTCATGTCCGCCAGCCCGATTCCCACCGCGTTTCCGTAGCTCATGGGGCTAAGGCTGCGCACGAAGACACGGCGAATCAGCGGGAGGTCAGCAAAGCAATTCGCCTCTCCCCATACGCTACGGTTAATCACCTTCGTGTCCATACCGGCGCCACTAATGTGCTTGCCCATCTCATCCACAATCAGGATGTCGAGTTCCTTCACGGGCACGCGCCCCTTCCAACTGGACACCAGCTTTAGCAGTTCCTCTTCATCCCGCTCCATGGTTTCGGCGGGGACCGCAGCTAGCTTGGCCGTAGCATGATTTGCGTCCTCAAGCACAGCCAGCCCACCAATCACCCTTCCCGAGGCAAGCACCTGGCGGCCCACGGTCAGCACCACTTCACCCAGCCCCATCTCCCGGTAAGCGGCTGCATGATAGATGCGCGCTCCCGCGAACTTGCCCAGGCCGATGGCCATCATCTTGAACAGCCCACTCTCAATCCTGCCCACAAAATCGGTATGCCACTTGACGCGGCCAACCATCATCACGCCATCGCTTTCAAAGGCGAGCTTGTCCATGAAGGCCTCAATGCCCGCCTCAGTCTTGCCCAGCGATACCACATCTAACTGGCTGTGCAGCGGACAACCCATGCTGGCTTCCGTGATGCCGTAATGCGCCAGCACGTCGGCCTGTCCCTCCGCGGTGGCCGCGCCGTGGCTTCCCATGGCGGGAAATAGGAAGGGCTTCCTGCCGATGGATTTCCAGTAATCCACCACGGCGCGCGTGATGACGTCGATGTTCACGATTCCTCGGCTGCCTACGCCAATTGCCACGCTACCGCCAGGGGGAATTTTCGACGCGAAGTTAGAGTTCGCCATCTGCTGCGTCGCCGCTGCCGGGATGTCTGCAATTGCGCGGTTAGGAAAGTGCTGCCGCACCAGCATCATGCGTGGAAATGCCATAGGGAAAACATATCACCGAAGGTGGTTTGACGCTATCGAAGCAGCTATTGGCTTGCCGGCGGGCTCGCCCTGCAGCAGCGCTAGCCGGGCAGCCAATCTGGCTCAGGAAGCACCGGCGGGTCTACGCGACAGGATGCCAGATATGCCTCCATCTGCTGTACAACCGCTGGCTGGAACCTGCTGACATCGTTGGTTTCCCCGGGATCCTCCTTCAAGTCAAAAAGCTCCAGGGCAGCCCCTTGTGTCTGCCGTACGGCCTTCCACTTGCCTATCCGCACCGCCTGCTTCAGCCGGGAAACACTTCCCGTTTCCCAGTACAGGGGCGGCCGCTCTCGTGCCTCCCCTTCGGCGTAGATCGCCGATACCAGCGAAACGCCATCCGGCAAGAGTCCTTTGGGCAGCACCGCTCCCGCTAGTTCGCTGAAGGTGGGCAGCAGGTCCCAGGCTGCAATCGGGCTTGCCGAAACCCTTCCCTGTGCGATTCTGCCCGGATGACAGGCAATCAATGGCACGCGAATCCCGCCTTCGTATAGGTCCCGCTTGAAGCCACGAAACGGGCCCGCTCCATTGAAACTGTTCGTGATGCTTGGAGTATCGCCAATGGGACCGTTATCGCTGGTAAACAGCAACAGGGTATTCTCCGCCAAGCCGCGTTCCGACAGCACCCGTCGGAGTTCACCCACCTGCTCGTCCAGCCGCGCCACCATCCCCGCAAAATGCTCAGCAGGCCGTGGCTGCGGAACAAACCCGCGGTCCTCGCGAACGAAGGGCGACTCGTCGAAGCGGTTGCGATAGGGTTCCAGCGTACGCGCAGGCGACTGGAACTCATGGTGCGGAATGAGGGAGGGCAGATACAGGAAGAACGGCTGCTGCGCAGTCCGGACAAAGTCGAGGGCAGCCTCATGCATCAGGTCCGGTGCGTACTGCCCTTGCTGACCATTCCGGTTTCCAGGCAGCTCAAACCGCTGCCCGTTTTTCCACAGGTGGTCAGGGTAGTAATACTGCGCATGCACCTGATGCAACGGACCCAGGAACTCGTCAAAGCCATGGCGGTTCGGCTCGCCCTCGGTGCCCTCGCTGCCCAATCCCCATTTGCCAAAGCAACCGGTGCGATATCCTGCCTGCTTGAGAATGTTCGCGATGGTGGGCGTCCCGGCAGGCAACGGTGCGCCACCGGCGTTTGTACGAACGGGCGTGTGGCCGGTATGCAATCCCGTCAAGAGTGCACTGCGTGAGGGCGCGCAGACGGTACAGCCCGCATAGGCGTCTGTGAATCGCACCCCTTCAGCGGCCAGCCGGTCGAGGTGCGGAGTCTGGATCACCTTCTGTCCATAGCAGCCCAAATGACCGTAGCCAAGGTCGTCGGCCATCAGCAGCACAATGTTCGGACGGCTTCCCCAGGGACTATCCGCTGGCAACACTTCTCGAGTTGGACGGGCGCACGCGCTTAAACAAACTGTCGCAGCGGCGGATTGAAGAAACTGTCTACGGTTCATCACCGCACCAGTGTTTCACAAGCGAAGCGATGCCTTAGCACTTCGACAGGCTGGAACGTCAAAATGGATCACGTCAGCCCCGTTTGGGCCGCGATGCTTCGTAGTCGGAGATAAACCTCTCAACAGGAATTCCGTGGATCCAGTCTCCGATTACGTCCAGTGCCAGATCCTCCACCTTCTTGAACCGGATACAGGACTTCCCCATGTCCAGCTTCTTGCCGCTGACGTTCCAAGCCGCCCTGAAGGTCTCTTCACCCTGGTCGACATAAACGCACATCATATACAGCGCCATGTGGTTCTTCTGCGAAGCGAGCGCGAGGAACGGCAACGGCTCTTTGGGGTTGGCATGGTAGCCCGCCGGGTAGATCCGATGCGGAACGAAGTAACCAATCATTCCGTACTGCATCCCCTCTTCATAGCCCTCGGGAAGGCGAGCGCGGATCACTGCCATCACCGTCTCCAATGCTTGGCGGCGATCATCGGGGAGGGAACTCAAGTACTCCCGCACTGAGGTCGGCTTCGCGGACATAGCGGCAGTGTAGCGCCGAAGCTGGATACGCGCAATCACTCAGTGAACTGCCGGGCGGATGCTGCATTCGGGTGGAAATGGGATACGCTGTAGCTCTGGAAGCCGTCCCCGATGGAGCGATTACTGATGATCATGGGTCTTATCTGGCGCAGCCGGAATGGCGCTGCCCTCCTCGTCTTTGCACTCCTCCTGGCAATTCCCGTCTTCGCACAGGAGACCGTCCCCACCTATGTCGTGCCCAAGACCGGCGCCAAGATGATCATCGATGGGGAACTCGACGCCGCCTGGCAGCAATCCCCCGTAGTTGAACTTGTGTTCCCGTGGGAGCAGCAGACGGGAGCCAAACAAAAAACTACGGCGCGCATGCTGTGGGACGACCAGAACCTATATGTTTTCTACGAGTGTAGCGATGAGGATATCGTTTCACTCTACACTCGTCGAGACGATCCTACTTACAGGGACGACGCCGTGGAGATTTTCATTAACCCACGTCCCAGTCAGGAGATCACCTACTACGGCCTGGAGATGAATGCCGGTGCGGTGCTCTACGACTACGTTGCCGTGATGCCTCGCACTTTCTATAAGCGCTTTCAATTGGAGGGGGTCCAGTTGGCGGTGAAGGTGACTGGGACGCGCAATGTCCGAGGCGACAAGGATCAGGGCTGGACGCTGGAACTGGCCATCCCGCTGGTAAACTTTGAGACGCTTGCAGCCAAACCGAATACAGGGGACCGATGGCGGGTGCAATTGAACCGATGGGATGGAGTGGAACCCAACCGGAGGTTGAGCATGTGGGTGGACCCTAAAGTTGAGAATTCGTGGCCTCATGTACCATCGCGATTCGGATGGCTGCAGTTTGGGGACTAATCGCCCTTCAACTCATCCATCACTTGCGGTCAGGTCGCCAAGCTTGTCAAAACTCAAGAATGACGGGCATCACCAACGGGCGGCGGGAACTTCGTTTCGTAAGGAAGCGGCGAAGATCAACGCGAATCTTCTCCTGGATGACACCCAGGTCGCTTTTCTCTTCGCGGGTAGATGATGCCAAAGTCTTCCCTACTACCTGACGGGCTTCCTGCAGTAGCAGTACGCCTTCCTCACCCGACATAAAGCCGCGCGAAACCACCTCAGGGAGGCCCTCAGTCGCGCCAGTCAGGTGGTCAATCGCGATAATGGGAATCACGAAGCCGTCCTCTGACAGGTTTCGCCGGTCGCGAATCACCAGTTCTTCCACTACCTCGTCCACGGTGCCCGAGTCGATGCAAATGCGGCCCACGGGAACCCGTTCCACCTTCCGCGCCCCGGCCTCGTCAATTTCCAGGCAATCTCCGGTTTCCATTATGAAGCAACTATGGAGGCAATCACCCTGGAGGTGGCTCGCTAGTGAGGCATGCTTTGACAACTGTCGATGTTCGCCGTGAATCGGAATGAAGTACTTGGGCCGTACCAGATTCAGCAGAAGCCGCAGTTCCTCTGAGCTACCGTGTCCTGAGACGTGAATGGGCGGGGACATCGTGCCGTAGATGGTTTGAGCTCCACGCCGGGAGAGGTGGTTGATCATCCGGTATATGGATTTCTCATTGCCGGGGATCATGCGCGCGCTCATCACCACGGTGTCACCAGCCGATACCTTCATGTGCCGGTGGCTATCCACGGAAACCCGCGCCAATGCCGACATGGGCTCTCCCTGAGTACCCGAAACCAACACGGCCACCTTGGATGGCTCAGCGCTCATGATGTCCTGGGGACGCAACAGGATGCCATCAGGAATCTCAAGCAGCCCGTGACCGTGGGCGATCTCCAGAACATTGTTCAGGCTTCGTCCCAGGAAGGCCACTTTCCGCTTGGCCTTCTTGGCCATGTTCAGCACCGTCTGGACCCGGTGTACGGACGAGCTGAAACACGAGAGCACCACTCTGCCCGTCGCCCGGTGAAAGATCTCCTCAAACCGGGGGATCACCGAGATCTCGCTTTCCGAGTATCCAGGACGATCAGAGTTCGTGGAGTCTGACAACAGTAAGAGAACGCCCTTCTTCCCGTACTCCGCAAACGTGTGCAAATCAAAGGGAATCCCGTCCGGCGGGGTTGGGTCGATCTTGAAGTCGCCGGAGTGGATGATGACACCCAGGGGGGTAGTGATGGCCAGAGCTAGCGCGCTAGGAATGGAGTGCGTGACATGGATGAACTCGATTTGGAAAGGCCCTAGCTCCAGCCGCTCACCTGCGGCCACCTCATTCAAGTCAGCCTTGTCGGCAAGCCCATGCTCTTCCAGCCGCCGCTCAACCAAAGAAAGTGTCAGCGGCGTACCGTAGACGGGGATATTCAGCTTCGACAGCAGAAAGGGCATGCCCCCAATGTGGTCCTCGTGCCCGTGCGTGAGAACCACCCCCCGCACATGCTTCTGGTTCTCTCGCAGGAACTTGAAGTCCGGGGCGACGATATCCACCCCGAACATCTCGTCTTCCGGGAACATCATTCCGGCGTCGATCACCAGGATGTCGTCGCCATAGCGGAGCACGGTGCAGTTCATCCCGAACTCACCAAGTCCACCCAACGGAATCACCTGAAGCTTTGCGTCTGGCATGCGTGAATACTTGATTATAGGGAATGTAAAGGCCCCCGCGCCTCGCCAAAGCCCGCAGACGTGGAAATGATTGGCCAGGTTCAGGACTATCTTCCTGATTCAAAAAGAGAAACAGAGTGCAAAAAAACTAGCGGGGGGCTTCTGGAAACGAAAACGGGAGGCTCCTTCACTAGGTGAAAGAACCTCCCGCTACACACTTACCATTTCTGGTATCCGTTTTGGGAGAATCGGCTTCGACGAAAGTTCAGACCGTCAAAACCCTTTGGTTGGATCTTATGATCGGCTACGGATGAAGTCAAGTGATTTACACATGTAGTATTCACTCAATAGTTCAATTTAGGGCCGTCTGGTTTTGGACAGCCTGCCAGCCGCCAAATGTATTCCTCAGAAACGAAACAACTTGGGTTCCGGCACGCAATCTTGAGGGGTGGCGGCAAAAAAAATCGCTTCAATCGATATGAAGACTGACAAAGGTCTCTTCCTCGTCTCCCGCCGCTCGCTTGCGAAGAAAGCGAAGTCCGCCAAACATGCCACCAGCCAACGCAGCAAGACCACAGAAGACAGTAGCCATAATGATGATATTGATAATCAAATCGCGCAACTGCTCGGCCTCTGACTTAACCGTCTGGTTCACCGTTACGGCCGCGCGGTAACGAACCTGGGATAGAATCCTCTCTGCAAGATCTCTATTTTCTACATTTGTACAAATTACAATCATTGAGCTTTCGCGCTTGGCGACAGTGCCGGGCAGAAGTTGGAAATCCTCCAGCTTTTTGCGTGCCATCTGGGGAGTCGGGTAGGAGAATATTCCCAACTTCAATGCGCTATCTCCTTCCTGATAGCGGGCCATTTGCCCCTCAGCACCCAAACTGAATGCCGCTACACCCGCTGGAACTTCAGGAAGAAATTGGGAGAGCGACTCGGGCCCGAGAATATAGCGTTGAGAACCTGCAACCAGGAAGCTAGTGGGAAGGAAACCTACCAAGGGTGGTCGGGTAGAGCTCCCTAACTTGGGCGCGTAGCCCAAAAAGGCTTTCAGCACTTCCCAAGTGGGGCGGTCACCCTCAAACACCATGACATAGTTCAGAAATTGAACGACAACCGTAGCATTGGCCTCAGCGGCGAACATCTCGAAGTTCTCAGCGACTGCTAACGATTCAAACTCCGCGGGCTTCGCCCCCTCAGGCAGCAGATACTGATACATAGCCACGCCCCCGGTGGTATCAGCCATCTGATAGGCACGGGCCCGAAACGAACGGCTACCTGCCCGGTATTCGGCCGTCTCACCCTGCTCAAATCCATACTCCTCTGCCAAGGTCATGTTGTTCAGGGTGAATGGAGTGGCGCTGACTCGTTCAAAGTCGCCCAGCCGGTCGGTCCAGATGGAGGCTGAAGCAAGTGAGGTCCCAAAGAGCAGCAGTAGCAGCGGAAGCAGCGCAGTCGCGTTTCTCAGGAGTGACCTTGGTTTGTACATGTCTTCCGGGTTCCGGGTGCTGCTAGCGGCATCCATCTGCGCAGCCGATCGCCAGCCGGCGCCTCATGCTCCACAGCATTTCTTGTACTTCTTACCGCTGCCACAGGGACACAAATCATTGCGCCCCACCTTCGGCTCCTGGCGGCGCACTTGCTTGGCAGATGGATCATCCTTCCCGCCCACCTGCAGTTTTGCCAGCTCTCGCTCCTTGGCTCGGTGTAGATTCTGGGTAACGTTGGTCAATTCCCGTTCAGCACGGCGCTGTACGGCCGCAGTTGCGGCTACCGTTTCCAGTTCTGGGTCGCCCTCGTCACCAGCATAACCACCCTCAAATGGGTTCTGCCGCACTTGCGGCGATTCCTGGCGCTGGAACTGCAGGAAGAACAGGTAGCGCACAATTTCATCCTCAATGCGCTCCATGAGGTCCTGGAACAACCCGTAGGATTCCTTCTTGTACTCAACCAGTGGATCCTTCTGCCCGTAGCCGCGCAGCCCGATCCCTTCCTTGAGGTGATCCATCGACAACAGGTGGTCTTTCCACTGTTGGTCAATCACCGTGAGCATGATGGCGCTTTCGGCATCACGCATGACATCCTCGCCAACAACCGCAACCTTCTCCGCGTAGCGTTTCTCCAGCAGTTCGAGGACGCGTTCCTCAATCTCGGCCCGGGTATCTTCCACGTAGTCACGAGGCTCAATACGGACGCCGAATTGCGTCAGGATATCGCTTTGCAACCCGGTCAGATCCCAATCCGCGGGTAGTTTGGCCTCAGGGCAGCGATTATCAATGAAGTACCCCACCAGCGCCCTAGCCATTTCAAACACACGGTCGCGCTGATTCTCGCCTTCCAGCAACTGCCTCCGCCAGTGGTAGATGGCGGTGCGCTGCTTGTTCATCACGTCGTCGTACTCAAGCAGGTGCTTACGGGCCGCGAAATGCTGCGCCTCAACAGCTTTTTGTGCTGCTTCAATGCGCTTGGTAATCATACCGCTTTCGATGGGCACGTCCTCTTCCATGCCCAGCATCAGCATCATCTTCTGCACACGCTCGCCGCCGAAGATACGCAGCAGGTCATCATCCAGAGCAAGGTAGAACCGGCCGCTTCCAGGGTCGCCCTGCCGTCCCGCGCGACCACGCAGTTGATTGTCGATGCGCCGCGATTCATGGCGCTCCGTCCCCAACACGTGCAATCCGCCCAAGGCGACTACTTCCTCGTGCTCCCTGTCAGTTACACGCTTGGCCTCGCGAAGAGCTTCTTGCCACTCTTCCTCGCTGACGCTCTCCCTTGATTTCCCTTCCTTCTTCAAACGCTCATCCGCCAGAAATTCGGAATTGCCACCCAACAAGATGTCGGTACCGCGACCAGCCATATTCGTGGAAACGGTTACCGCGCCTTTGCGCCCGGCCTGCGCAATGATGTAAGCCTCGCGCTCATGATTCTTTGCGTTCAGCACTTCGTGCCGTACGCCCATCCGCTTCAGCATGGCGCTAAGCTTTTCTGACTTCTCAACGGAGATGGTGCCCACCAGAACCGGCTGGCCCTTTTCGTGCAGCTCCTTGATCTCCTTCGCCGCATTGCGCCACTTCTCTTCCTGGGTCCGGTAGACGATATCCTGATACTCAATGCGCTGCATTGCGCGGTTGGTGGGGATTGCCGTTACGTCCAGGTTGTAGATCTTGGCGAACTCCGCCGCTTCCGTTTCCGCCGTACCCGTCATGCCAGCTAGCTTCTTGTACATGCGGAAGTAGTTCTGGAAGGTAATTGTGGCGAAGGTTTGCGTTTCGTTCTCCACCTTCACGCCTTCCTTCGCCTCCACGGCCTGGTGCAGTCCATCGCTCCATCGCCGACCCGGCATCAGGCGGCCTGTGTACTCGTCCACGATCACGACCTGGCCGTCCTGCACCACATAGTCGCGATCGCGCTGGTAAAGCACGTGCGCACGCAAGCTCTGCTGGACATGATGGTTCATCTCAATCATGGCCGCGTCATAGAGGTTCTCTAATCCCAGCAGCTTCTCTACCTTGTGGACGCCTTGCTCAGTAAGCGCGACGCTGCGCTGCTTCTCGTCCACCGTATAGTCACCGGTATAGGTCTTCTGGCCAGGCTCGTCCCCGTCCAGCACTTCACCCTTCTCCAGGAAAGGGATTACCGAATTGGGGCGGATGAACTTGTCGGTAGTGCCTTCAGTGGGACCGGAAATGATCAGCGGCGTACGCGCTTCGTCAATCAGGATGGAGTCTACTTCGTCCACGATCGCGTAGTGATGCACGCGTTGGACGCAATCTTCCAGGCGGAACTTCATGTTGTCCCGCAAGTAATCAAAGCCAAACTCGTTGTTGGTGCCGTAGGTGATGTCGGCGCTATAGGCTTCTTTGCGCTGCCGGTCACTGAGGTCATGCACAATCACGCCAACACTTAGGCCGAGGAAGCGATAGATCTGGCCCATCCACTCAGAGTCGCGCTTGGCCAGATAGTCATTCACCGTAACCACGTGCACGCCCTTGCCTTCCAGCGCGTTCAGATAAACGGGAAGGGTGGCCACCAGCGTCTTGCCTTCGCCGGTTTTCATCTCGGCGATTTTGCCCTCGTGCAGCGCCATGCCACCAATCAACTGCACGTCGTAATGCCGCATGCCTAGCACGCGCCGCCCAGCCTCGCGCACGGTAGCGAAAGCTTCTTCCAATAGGTCGTCCAGAGTGGCACCCTGGGCGAGTTTTTCCTTGAAGACCACGGTTTGGTGGGCCAAGTCCGAGTTGCTCAGCTTCGTGAGCTTCTCCTCCAACGCGTTGATGCTTTGCACGCGCGGCGAGAGGCGCTTCACTTCGCGCTCGTTCTTGGTGCCGAATATTTTGGCGAGGATGAAATCAACCATAGGAAGGCTACACCACTAGTTTAGCCCAGTACGGGTTAAACACGATGAGATGGGGACGCCGCGCTAATCAATTGCGTTACCGGGCAGGTAGCCGCTATCCATTAAGTGCCGCCTGGTATGGCGGGAGGCATCTGGGCGATTGCTATGGAATGTCCTGCTAGGATGGGCGGATGCAAAGCATTCGTTTGGGCTCGCGTGGAGCTGCCGTGCGCCGGTGGCAGACTTTTCTCATTGGACAAGGACACTTCACCGGTAGTGTTGATGGCCATTTTGGCCAGTTAACCCACGACGCTACCCTTGCCTTCCAGCGCAAGCATCGACTGGACGCGGACGGTATTGTCGGCAACCGCAGTTACGGGCAAGCGATGCTGCTGGGGTTTGATGCGGTCAGGGACAATAACCCCGGCGCAGATGGACCCAACTTTCCCACTCCACCCAGCTTTGGGCCGCTTACCACGAACCGCGACCGCCAGCAAGTGTTTGGGCACTATCGCTTTGAGCCCGCTCCCACCGGCAACGATCCAGAGGCTATCCGGATTCTCGATGATTGGGAACAGCAATCCATTGAATGGGTAAATGTGCCCCAGCTGGCGGGCTTCCGCAACGCAAAACGCAATGGCGACGTGCAATTTCACCGTCTGGCGGCACCCCAGTTCACTGGCCTTTGGAAGGCTTGGGAGGAAGAGGGCATGCTGGATCGCGTGCTCAGCTTTGAAGGCAGCTACGTGCCCCGCTTTATCCGGGGCAGCCGCACCGCATTAAGTAACCATGCCTTCGGCAGCGCATTTGATATCAATCTCCGCTGGAATCGCCTCGGTGCCGTCCCTGCTCTGGTAGGAGAACAGGGCAGCGTCCGCGAACTAGTTGCTACTGCCAATCGTTTCGGCTTCTATTGGGGAGGGCACTTCCGCGATCGTCCGGACGGTATGCATTTTGAAGTCGCGTTGCTGCTGCCCTGAAGTCACATCTTCAATGGTCGCCCGCAGTTACCGTGTCTCGGTTCATGCGGGCAAAGGCGAAACCCCGCCCCAGCCCACAGGCGTAGGCCATGTGGATCCAGGTCATGGCAAAGGGTTCCGTATACCGGGCGGCGCGCAACGGGCCCAGGTCTAACGCGTCAAAGCCCATACGCGATGCCAAGTCCAGCACGATAGCGCGGGCCTCCGCGTCATCGCCGCATATGGGAAGAAACACTGGCGCCATCACGTACTGCGGATTGGCCAGGTTCTCCGCTCCGGTCGTATTGAATGCCTTCACCACGCGAGCGTTCCTGGCTACGGCTGCCAATTGCTCTGCCGCTGAGGTTGTGGTCCCTATACTCAATCCCGACAATCCAGCGGCAATGGGATTGGTGGCGTCCACCAGCACTCTGCCCTCCCAGTCAGGAATTGCCGTCGCCACATCCGCGGCCGCAGCATGGGGTACAGTCAACAGCACCACCTGCGCCTTTGCGATGGCTTCCTCCACGCTCACCACCGCGCACCCAAAGCGATCGCCCAGGTCCCCATACTTCAACACATCCCGCACACCCAGAACGATGGATTCCCCAGCAGCCTTGCATCGCTCGGCAAGCGCCATCCCGACATTCCCAGCACCGACAATCGCAATCATTGTGCCACCTCTTCCTTAACGGTCATCCGCGTGCGCTACTCGCCCAGTGCTGCCAGCACCGCGCGCGCCGTCTCGCGCCCTGAGAAGTTCTGCTGTCCCGTGATCAGGTTCCCGTCACGCACCGCAAACCCCTTCCACATCCCCGCTTGGATGTAGTTGGCCCCGGCTTCCCGCATCGCGTCCTCAATCCGCCACGGCATGATGCTCTGCCCTTCGGGCAAGTACCCCATGCTCCAAACGGCGCGGTCAGCGAAGTCCTCCTCCACGTTGGCGAAGCCCGTCACCGTCTTCCCCTTCACCAGTAGTTCTCCGTCCGGTAGCCGTGCATAGCGCAACACCGCAACGCCATGGCACAGCGCACACACCACGCGACCCGCTTCATAAAACTCCACGAAGCGCTGGTGCAGCGTCGTTGCTGCTTCGAAGCTGAACATCGGCGCCTGCCCGCCAGCCACAATCAAGGCGTCGAAATCCTCCACCCGCGCGTCCTCCACCGGCCGCGTGGTCCGCACCTTTGCCATCAGGCTGTCCGAGTGCAGGAAGCCCATGGTGATCAAGTCCGTGGCGGAGTAGCCACTTGCATCCCGCGGGTCGCTCATCGCATCCGCCTGGCACTCACCGCCTTGCGGGCTGAATAGCTCCACGGCGTAGCCTTGCTCAGTCAACTCGAAATAGGGGTGCGTGAGTTCGCTCCACCAGAAGCCAACGGGCCAACCCGTGGTGCTGGATACCGCTGGGTTGGCAATCACCATCGCCACCCGTTTCGGACGGCTCGGATTCACGACATTGGCGTTCTTCAGGCTCACGGGAAGTTCCTCCATCACGTACCAGTGACCCGTCGCAGCCGTCGCGCTCGCTGGGCCACATCCTGGTCTCACCTGCTATTCTCATGAAAGGTAAGCCAGACGATCTATGCCTAATCCTCCCGATTTCATGTCCAACACACCTCACTGACAGGAGCATCAATCACATGGGGACCATCGCCGATCTTGCCGGAGCGGATGTGCTGAGTGACACCTTGCTCCACCTTGGTCTGACGACGCGCCTGTTCTGCCACTCCAAACTCGCGGCCCCCTGGTGCCTGGCCTTCCCCGCCAGCAAGCTGGCGCATTTCCACTACATCCAACACGGCAGCGCGTGGGTGCGGTTGCACGATTCCGGAGAAGTGCTCTCCCTTGCCGGAGGAGACCTGGTGGTTTTGCCACACGGCAAGCGCTACCAGATTGCGGACACTCCCAAACGCGCACCCATCCCCTTCTCCAAGGTGATTCCCCAAGGCCAGCGGGGCTGTTCCCTCGTTCAGTCCGAAACGGGTGGAGTCACCACATCCATGCTCTGCGGAGCCTTCTCTATGCAGCAAAACTCCAGCCAGCCCCTGTTGCGTTTGCTGCCGGAAGTGCTGCGGTTGCGACCTACAGATTCCCAGGAGGCCGCCTGGGTGGAGAGCACGCTTCGCCAGTTAGCCGTGGAAGCAAGAGGGCGGCGACCAGGACACGAAATCGTAGTCAGTCGCTTGACCGATGTTCTCTTCGTGCAGGTCCTGCGCACTTGGCTGAGCGCCCAGCAGGAAGCCCAGGGCAATTGGATGACGGCATTGCGCGACCCACAAGTGGGCAAAGCACTGGCGCAGATGCATGAGACGCCCGCTCACCCGTGGACCGTCCAGGAACTCGCGGCGTACGTTGGCCTTTCGCGCAGCCCATTTGCATCCCGCTTCTCAAGGCTGGTTGGGGAAAGCCCCATGGCCTACCTCACCCGCTTGCGAATGACCAGGGCGGCTTCGCTGTTGCGACAACCCGGAACCTCATTGATGGAGGCTGCGGCGCTGAGCGGCTACCAATCCGAGGCCGCCTTCAGCAAGGCCTTTCGGCGTTATTTCGGAATGCCTCCCGGCGAGTACCGCAAGGTCAGTTGAGATGCACCAACTCCCCGCCACGCATCATGGCGCCAGCCACTCGTGCCCCCATGCGCCAGCTTGGGCATGGAAGCAGCCTCTACGATTGCCCTCCGCGGAAAGCATCAGCCATTCCATCGCCTGCAGTTCGGCCAGCATCACGGTGAAGTGGGCAAAGCCCGCAGCGGTGTTCTCTTCTGTTGCGATGGCATTCACCAGATGCGGCGCTAGGTCAGTGACGGCCTGCGAGGTTGGCGTTCCCGGCGCCGCCGGTGCACTGTAGGTGCGGCGACTGCGCGGGTCGCTGCCGCTCCAGTATGCAGCCGCAACCTCATCCTGATGATGCACCGCGACGATGGCCTTCGCGCGCACTTGCAGCTTCCATCCGGGTGCATACCAAAGCAATGTCGCCCGTGGGTCCAGCCGGAATGCAGCCACCTTGGGAGAGCGCACATCCGTATGCATGCGCACCTCGCGTCGCTGCACATCGAAGCCGCGGAAAACCACGGTGCGCACTTGTGGCCAGCCGTCCTCCGCTTCGCTGGCCAGCGACAACGTACGCAAGGGCGAGTGCCGGTTCGCGCACGCATCCTGCAAACAACGGAACATCGCCTCGCATATCGCAGACGGGTCATCACCCGCAAACACGTCTAGCGATACTGGCGGTTCACTGCGCACGTCCGTTAGATTCCGTTCCGCTGTCATCGGATGCGCCATCCCGCAACTGGGCCGCGGCTTGGGCTAGCCACGCTCTGGCACATCCAGGAAGCGCGTGCGCTCACCCAGTGGCGCGCCTTGCAACACGCCATCGCGCACCACGATGTTGCCGCGCAGCACCGTATGTACCGGCCAGCCCTTCAGCAACTGGCCCTCATAGGGACTCCAGCCGCACTTGCTGGCGATCCACTGCCGCTGCAGCAGTTGCGACTTCTTCAGATCCACGATGGCGAAGTCAGCGTCGTATCCTCGCGCGATACGGCCTTTCCGGGCAATCTGAAATAGCCGCGCTGGTCCGCTGGCAGCCATATCCACCAGCCGCTCCAGGGTTAGCCGGCCGCTTAGCACATGCGTCAGCATCACGGGCAGCAGCGTCTGCACGCCGGTCATCCCCGAAGGCGATTCCGGATAGGGCTGCGCCTTTTCATCCAGAGTATGCGGCGCGTGATCGCTGCCTAGGATATCGGCAGTGCCATTCCGCACAGCTTCCCACAGCGCCTCCTGATGCTCGCGCCCGCGAATGGGCGGGTTCATCTGCGCCAATGTACCCAGCCGCTGGTAGCAATCAGGCGCATGGAAACTCAGGTGCTGCGGTGTCACTTCCATCGTGGCTCGATGCTTCCAGCATCCAAGGAGTTCTGCCTCCTCGCGGGAGGTGATGTGCAGCACATGCACCATCCGACCCGCCTCTTCCGCAAGGCGCAGCAAGCGCTCAGTTGCCAAAAGTGCGCTAATGTCGTCGCGCCATTCCGGGTGAGCCACCGGGTGAGCCGCCTCTTCGGCAATACGCCGGCGCTCGCGCATCCTAGCTTCGTCTTCGCAGTGCACCGAAACCCTGCGCCGTCCATTTCGCAATACGCGCAACAGATCTTCGTCGTGCTCCACCAGCAGCGAACCGGTGGAACTCCCCATGAAGATCTTGATGCCCGCGCAACCCGGCAGTAGCTCCCAATCGGACAACTCGTCCGCGTTCTCCGCGCTCGCACCCAGGAAGAAGGCGAAGTCGCACCAAGCGCGATGACGTGCCCGCGACAGCTTGTCCGCAAGCGCTTCGGGCGTAGTAGTGGAGGGCTTGGTGTTGGGCATCTCGAAGATCGTGGTAACTCCACCCAGCACTGCCGAACGGGTACCACTCTCGAGGTCCTCTTTGTGCTCCAGCCCGGGCTCCCGGAAGTGTACCTGCGTATCAATGCAGCCCGGAAGCACCAATAATCCGGATGCATCGAGACGCTCCGCCGAAGGTGTTGAACTTAGCGCGCCCAGTGTCTCGATACGTCCTTTGGCGACGCCGATGTCCAATGCCTGGATGCCCGAAGGCGTAAACACCTGGGCTCCCTCAATCACCAGATCGTAGTGTTGCATGCACTACTTACTCTAGCGATCTCGCTGCAGCGCGGCCAGTCCAGCCTCCTGGACCGGCTTTCCAGTAACGAGCGGTGACGTTTTTGCGCTCGGCTACACTGGTATGGAATGAACACACTTCTGGCGGTAGGGCTGATCTTGCTGGTGGCCATTCTGTTTGGCCACATCTTCCGCTTTCTGCGACTGCCCGAGATCACCGGTTATCTGGCCGCCGGTATCCTGATGGGCCCCTCCGCCTTGGGCCTCATCACCAGCGACACGGTCACTACCCTGCACGTGATGAGCGAAATCGCGCTGGGAATCATTCTGTTTTCGATTGGCACCGCGTTTAACTTCGTGCACCTGATGGCGGTGGGGCGCAGGATTGCCATCGTGTCCATTACTGAGGCCGTCTTCACCGGATCGTTGGTACTCATTATCTGCAACCTGGTAGGGATTGACTGGCGCGTCTGCGTGTTCCTGGCTGTGATTTCCATGAGTACAGCGCCAGCAGCCACCATGATGGTGATGCGCGAGGTGAAGAGCTTCGGCCCGCTTACAGACACCATCACCGGCGTGGTGGCAATCAACAAGATCGTGGTGTTGCTGGCCTTCAGCATTGCAATGGCTTATGTCGGCATGCAGTCCGGCTCCACCACGGAAGCGGGCGCCCTGATGGTCCTCTACGAGGCAGGCTTCACGCTGTTCTGGGAAACGTTCGGATCGATGGCCGTTGGTTATCTCGTCGGCATGCTGCTCTCCTATTGGGAGCCGTTCATGGACGAGGTAGGTGAACGCCAGATCCTTGTGATTGGAAGCATTCTGATGATCGTGGGGGCGTCTCAGGCCCTGCATGTTTCACC
>DAISIM010000029.1:0-65953 GCA_036821995.1 Bryobacteraceae bacterium | reverse complement strand
AGTATGTCGCCATAGCGGGTGTAGTTGCCCTTGGTGGGGTTCCAAAAAGACACGGGGGTAGTGGGCTCGTACTCGAAGTGCTCCGGTTTCTTGCGCTCCGGATGAATGATGGAGGTGGAAAAGCCGTGGTAGCCAAGGGTGGCTTCGCGGGCTGGCAATGGGGTGAGTTGCACGGTAGGCGTCGTGGCGTCCTCACCCAGGAACACCTCGTCCCAGAAGACACAGAGGTTGGTGACGATGCGCACCTCGCGGCTGGCTGTGAGGAACTTGCCGCTAAGGTCCACCGCAAGCGACTTCGTCTTGCCGGAGGGCATGCCGAGATCGTCGATCACCGTTTGCCACTCGCCCTTTGCGTTACGCACCTGCAGATAGGGAGGAACCAGCCCGCCATCGCCTTCCTGCTCGCGAGCAAGGAAGGTGCTGCCGTCGGCCCAATCCACCCAGCCGTTCAGCACCAGAAAGGCCTTGTTGGATGCAGCCACTGATCCAAAATCGAGTTCTAAAGCATGCATTTCCGCGACATTCTGAAAGTTCCGCTTGAAGTTATCCACGTATACCTGGTCACGCTTGGCGACGGCTGCCAGCACGTCCTGGCCCTGGCTGGTGGCGTGTACCGGGTAGCGCCGGGAGTTCGTTCCGTAAAGACGGAACTCGGGGTAAGGAGGCGACTTCCACTTCTCGTTGGAGAACACATCCACATCCGCCGGATGGTCTACCGCAATCAATTCCAGCATGTCGAGATAGGAGACCTCGCCGAGTTCCTCCGTGATGCGCAGTTCCAACTTGCCGTTTCGCTCGCGCAGGTGCTCGCCATCGATCCAGATGTACTCGTCGCTATTGGTGGGGAAGTAGCTGCCGTCCCCAGACTTTGCACCTAAGGGGGCCACTCCCAGCACGTCGGTAATGAAGGTGAACTTCTTGCCGTTCCAGGTGAAGATCATGGGGCAGGAGCCGGATAGACGCTGGGCCTCTTCGTAGGTGTAGGCCTGGCCGGTGGACTGGTTCATTTCGTTCTGAATGAGTCCGTGGGGCCAGGTGATGCGAATGGTGTCGGCCTTCTCATAGCCACGCATGCCCACCAGAAGGGGTATGCCGGTATAGAGGAACTTCTGGTAACGGGCACCCACCTTCACCTCCACGATGGAGCCTTGGGCGCGTAGCGGAGCCTTCACTCCCTTCAGGGACACGCGCAGCCATCGCCCCGCACCGTCGCTTTGGTTCAAGCTGCGCAGCAGCGCGCCATCGGGGGTGACACCGGCAAGGTCAAGGCGGCCATCCCCATCAAAATCGGCGGCGGCGAGGGCGTGGCGTTCGGCCAGGCTGGCCGCGTCGCGGGACTGCGAGTAGCTGGCGCTGTCCCCTGACAGCAACACCCCATCGGCAAGGAGATCATGCATCGCAAGGCCGGCGAAATCCGCCAGCAGGAAGCCGGTGCTTGCCGGAAGGCGATTGGACAGCGTCCAGGAACCGCGCTGGTTCTGCAGCAGGTGGACGTGATTGCCCTCCAGGAAGGCCAAGTCAAGGGCGCCATCGTGGTTGAAGTCCGCTACCTGGAAATGGATCGCGTTGGCTGGTACGCCGGTGAGGTCGCGCGCCTCGAAACTGCCTCCGAGGCGGTCCTTGTAGAGCACGCCTGGGCGGCCGGCATAACTGACGACGAAGTCCATGGCCTTGGAATCTGGAATCTGGCGAATGGCGGCTACATCCACAGGCTTACCCGGTACAAAGGGGATGGCATTGGGTTGAGGCTGGAAGCCGGCTTGGCCCTGATTGCGATAAACCGATGATCGCTCGCCCAGGAGAATGAGGTCGAGGTCGTAATCGTGGTCGTAGTCCAGCCAGAGGGCGCGAGTGACTCCTGCCGAGGAGGCCAGCATGCTCCCATTCCACTCAAAATCGCTCCCTGTATTGCGTAGTAGGGCGACGCCACTGCGGCCAACGACGGCTAAGTCTGTCAGGCCATCGTTGTCGAAGTCGGCGGCAGCCACGTGCTCCACCTGCTGCAGGCGGGCTAGCACTGGCGAATCCAGCCGCTTGTTCCCCTGCCGATAGGCGCGGACTCCGCCCTTCCACCAGATCACCAGATCCGATGCGCCGCTGCCGCTAAGGTCAATCACGAGTGACCGGGCGGTGGCTGGATCGATCCCGTTATCCACTTCCTCATTGGAAGCGGTAAGCCGGGGCGAGGGCATCTCGTCGTTGGCAGCCACCTGAGGGTCAATGGGATCGTAGATTTCGGCGTAGTCGCTCCAGTCCATATCCTCGGGGATGACGGCGCCTTCCTGGGCGGCCTTGATCTGCTTGAAGGTGGCCAGGCGTTCGTTGGCTTTGTCGCGTTCCCCGGCTAGACGGTACATATTGAATAACTGGAAGTGGGGCGCGGCCAAGGTTGGCTCCAACTCCGCGGCCCGTAGAAACTGGCGGATGGCGCGGTCGTTGTCCCCTTGCTGCTTGTACAGCACGCCCAGGTTGTACTGCGTCTTTGGCTCCTGGGGAGCCAGCGTGGCCATGCGTTCAAACTGGGCCAGGGCCTTTTCTTCGTCGCCACTCTTACGGTAGTGGACGCCCAGGACGAACCATGGGTGGGGCAGGTTGGGGTTCTGACGTTGTACATCCTGAAGCAGTCGGACGCCTTCCTCGGTTTCCCCGGCATGCATCAGAGCAAGGCCATAGTTGAGCTTCTCGCGAACTGAGCCTGGAGCAAGTTCGAAGGCCTTACGGAAGGTGTCGATGGCTTC
Organism: Bryobacteraceae bacterium; assembly: GCA_036821995.1. Taxonomy (GTDB): domain Bacteria; phylum Acidobacteriota; class Terriglobia; order Bryobacterales; family Bryobacteraceae; genus JACTMJ01. The sequence goes on along the minus strand of DAISIM010000029.1, from coordinate 63,215 downwards.
CTTCTGTGTGGTGGGATTCTCGTAAAAGGCCTTGCCCAGATTGCGCAGCTGCCACAGTTCCTCTTCGCCCGCGGCCGTCGCCACAGACTGGTGGCCCCAGAGCATCCAGAACGCAAACAACGCAATGGCTGAGGCAGCCACCAGTACGAGCAGAAACTGGAAGATGGAAAACCCGCGGCGAACGGAAGTGACAATCATGACGGCAACCCTCGCTGCGCAGCCAGGGCGAGTCTGGTTGCGCCGTAATGCCTACCATTGTATGGCCAACGACGGTGGACGGCGGGTTTTCGTGTCGCTCGACCGCGCCGATAGCTTTGGGTTCCCGCGCTTTGAATGCTAAGGGGTGGATGCCCCGGAGTCCCCATCCGGCGGCAGCGCGCGCACCTTCAGGTTCTTGTACCAAACCAGGTTGTCGTGATGCTGCAGGGCAAGCCTGCCCCCTTCGCGGCTAAGGAATCCGGGGACAATCGAATACTTGGTGGCGGCCACAGCCGCGGCCATGGCAGGGTCATCCAAGCGGTACTCCAGAACCTTCTTCCCGTTCAGCCAATGCTCTACCCGGCTTCCCTGGACGATGACCCGGCCCTGGTTGAAGCGGTCATCGCTGTAAAGCTCTTTGTCCCGGCTTGCCTCAGCAAGGATGTAGAGTGAGGCGGCGCTGGCTTTGGGATTGCTGCGCGGCTCCGGATTGGCCACATCGTCCAGCACCTGATACTCAAGGCCCACCGCGGAATGGCGCAAGGCGCTCATGAGGTCAAAGTACGAGCGCGAGCCTTTAATCAGGTTGTAGCCGCACACCATCACCACCAGGATGGCAAGGATCCGAACCACGATAAATCGGGAAAGGGTGCGACGCCAGAAGAGGACATACACGGCAAGCGCAACCCCCAGGGCATACATCGCCAATCGCGGAAGGCGGTTGCGCGTGATGACGGGGATGTTTGGCTCTGGACGCCCCTCAGCCACCAGATACTTCACGCCGGAGTTGCCACCTTCTTCAATGCGCCATTCGAAGGAGAATTCAAAGTCCCGGAACTCCTCGGTGGTGATGATGTCACCAGAAGGTCCCGGCTTTACGGTTCGGATGTAGCCGTTCTCAACTACCCAGCCGTCATAAGGGAAATTTGGGGTGTTTACCCCCTTCCACCCGGACGTGGTTCCCCCGTCGAACAGCAATCGCCAACCGGCCTGCTGCTCCTCGGCGGTAAGGCGCGGATTGGGAGCCGGCGGAGGGCCGGCAGACTGGGCAGATGCCCAGCCTGCACCCATCGCAAAGAGCAGCCAAAGGCAAGCCAGCAAGGCGGAGGTCCGGCCGGATGGGCAGGTCCGGCAGAGGAAGGGGGGCGTGGCAGAAGGCACGCTATTCCTCCGTGATGGTAACCGAAATCAGCGCATCACCCTGCTGGGTGGCATTCACGACATCCTGACCCTCCAGCACCTGCCCGAAAACGGTGTGCTTGCCATTTAGCCAGTCCGTGGCGATGTGCGTGATGAAGAACTGGCTGCCATTGGTGTCGGGGCCGGCATTCGCCATGGAGAGCGAGCCCACTTTGTGGACACGGGAGCTGGGGCCAAACTCGTCGTCGAAGCGGTATCCCGGTCCGCCGCGGCCGGTGGCGGTGGGGTCACCGCCTTGAATCATAAAATCGGCGATGACGCGATGGAAGACCGTGCCATCATAGAATCCCTCGCGGGCCAGAAACACAAAGTTATTGACGGTGCGGGGCGCTTCCTGGGCATAGAGTTCGCAAACGATCTGCCCCTTGGCCAATTGGAACGTGGCGGTGTACTTCCTGGCGACATCGATGGTCATGTCCGGCGGGGCGCTGTAGGATTTCGGCATCAGGTTGAACCTCAAGAAGCTGCGGGTCCCGCGAGAAAGAAATTGCGGGGCAGCAAGAAAACCAGTGTATCGTGAACGCTGTCCTGGTGGCATGGCAGAGAGTGACACCAGCAGAGAGCGACACCAGCAGAGAGCGACACCAGGGCTTAGCCCTCCGCCCTTGCGGCCAATCCTCAATCCCGTAATCGCCACCGGCCCTTCTCGAAGTCCGCCGTCTGCTCGTTCCAGGTGCCGAACTTTCCCGCCATCTGTCCACCATCCACTAGCAATGTGGCACCGGTAATGAACGACGCTTCGTCAGATGCCAGGAAGGCCACCGCTCGGGCCACCTCTTCTGCTTCGCCGCCCCTGCCCATCGGCACATGACGGAAATACTCTTTCAGGACGCCCTCGCTGTCAAAGGCCTCCTGGGTCAGCCGGGTCCGGATCAACCCTGGGTTCACCGCGTTCACCCGGATGCCCCAGGGCCCTAGTTCGTTCGCCGCTGTGTGCAGTATGCCCAGCACCCCCGCCTTGCTGGCGTTGTAAGCCGTCAGATGCGGCTCACCATCGTAAGAGTTCGTGGACGCCATCAGCACCATGGCTCCCTTTCGGCTGGGCTTCATCTTTTCCGCTGCCAGTTGCACCGTGTGGAACACGCCGGTCAGGTTGAGAGCGATGGTGCGCTCCCACACTTCGGGTGTCGTGGCTTCCAGATCTGCGACGATCGCTGTACCTGCGTTAGCCACCACGATATCCAGCGTGGGAATGACCGCAAATGCCCCCGCAAGCGATTCCCGATTGGTGACGTCCGATACTAAGCCACGTGCCCCAAACGCGAACGCCACTTCTTGCGGCCGTTCGCACTCCAGATCCAGCACCCAAACCACCGCCCCGCATTGCGCGAGTTCGCGTGCAATGGCCAGTCCAATTCCGTTCGCTCCGCCGGTCACCAGCGCGCTCTTCCCCTTCAAGTCAGCAGGCATTCCCTTACTCTACTTGGGTTGCAGCGCCCCAGCCACCCTCGGGCATCCCGCTTCCAGTTACCGGCTTGCCTCCTGCAGCAGACGCGATAGAATCAAACTCACCCGGAGGCCCCATGTATCTTTCGCTGAACCGCTCGCTGCTGGCCGGTAAACAAGTGAACTGGCACGACCTCTGCGCCTTGGCCCACTATCACGGCTATCCTGGCGTTGACCTCGACCTTGGCCCCGCCATGAAGGAGGGTGTCGAAGCCACCCGGGACTTACTGGCCAGCCGGAGTCTGCGTCCCGCGGTCGCGGGCTGTCCCGTGAATTTCCGCGAGGACGACGCCAAGTTCCAGGACACCCTGCGGACCCTTCCCGACGCCGCCAAATTCTGCGCCGCTATCGGTTGCCCGCGCATGGTCACGTGGGTGCTGTCCTCCTACGACCAGCCGAAGCCCGTCATGTGGAAGTTGCTCACCGCTCGCTTTGGCGCCATTGCCAAGGTGCTTGCCGATCAAGGAGTCCGTTTCGGCCTGGAGTACCTGGGCCCCCTGCATATCCGCACCGCGAAGCCTCACGTCTTCGCCCACTCCATGGCCGAGTTCCTCACCCTTGCCGCGGATTGTGGACCCAACGTGGGCATCCTCTTTGATACTTGGCACTGGCACCATGCCGGCGACACCCTTGCCGACATCCAGAAGGCTGGCCGCCAGCGCATCGTCCACGTCCACGCCAACGACGCCCCTAAGTTGCCCCCGTCTGAAATCCGTGACAATGAGCGCTTATTCTGCGGCGAGGGCGTCATCCCCCTCAAGGAGGTGTTTAGCACCCTCCGCGCGATTGGTTACCAGGACGGCGTGAGCCCAGAAGTGCTGGGTCGCGGCATTAAGGATATGCCCCTGGAGGAAGGCGTCCGCATGGGTTTTGAGACCACAGCCAAAGCACTTCGTAGCGCAGGTATTGAGGTCTAGGCGACAGTTCCGGTTGCGCCTTAGGGACGCACGCGGATGGCCGCGCAGGGCAGGGAACTAGCTGAGGTGCTCTAGCCTAGGCGGGCGTTGGAGACAGCACCCGCTCAATCGCTTGGCTGAGGTCCGTGAGTTGGTAGGGTTTGTTCAACACCGGCAGCCCGTCTATGCGTGGGAAGGGACCCTCCGCCAATTCCGGCAGGTAGCCGCTGGTTAGCAGAATCCGCACTCCGGGGAACTCCTCCTGTAGCCGCCGTGCGCATTCCCGGCCATCAATGCCAGGCATCATGACATCCAGGAACACCAGGTCGATGGCGCTCTTCATGGACCGGTAGATCTCAATCGCCCTCTCGCCGCTCTCAGCAACCACCACCCGGTAACCCAGTTGGCTTAGCATCATCTTTGCCACAGTCAGGACAATCTGCTCGTCATCCACCAGCAAAATCAGGCCGCTGCCCGCCTTGGGGTCATCGCCCACCAGTTCCACAGGCGCCACCGCTTCACGCGGCATCAACGGCAGCAGGATCCGGAAGGTCGTACCGCTGCCCACCTGGCTCTCCACGTCCACAATCCCGTTGTGGTTCCGGATTATGCTGTACACCATGGCCAAACCCATTCCAGAACCCTTGCCCACGGGCTTTGTGGTGAAGAAGGGCTCGTAAATGCGAGGCAGGTGCTCCTGCGCGATTCCCTCGCCGGTGTCAGTAACGGAGATGCATACCCAATCCTGTCCTGGATTGGTGAGAGGGTCAGTGCCTTGCACCAGTTCGCGTCCTACCCGCTCGGCGCGGAAGATCATCTGGCCCCCGCCTGCCATCGCGTCCCGGGCATTCAGCGCCAGATTCAGCAGGGCCTGATGGAGCTGGTCCTGGTCGCCCATCACGCTCAACATCTCTTCGCTGGCGTCGAAGTGGATATGGATTCCCCTCGGCAGCGCATGGCTGAGGAAGTCCACCAGTTCTTCCACCAAGCCGTTGATGCTTACCCTCGAGTTCTGCGTTTTCCCTTGTCGTGCAAAGCCAATCAACTGGGCGGTGAGCCGGGTTGCACGCTCTGCCGCCTTCTGGATGATCTCCGCTGCTTCCAATGTCTTTTCAGCATCTTGCGGGCGACTCTTCAATAAGTCTGCGAAGCCAAGAATCCCTGTCAGCAGGTTGTTGAAGTCGTGGGCAATGCCTCCGGCAAGCGTGCCAACCGCTTCCATTTTTTGCGCCTGCCGCAACTGTGCTTCCAGCAGCTTCCGTTCCGTTACGTTGCGGCCGATGCCTTGGATCGCCGTCGGCTTTCCATCTTCAAATACGAGCCGGTTGGAAGTCTCCAGGTAAATCCTGCGCCCGTCCCGATGCCGGATCGTCAATTCGTCGATGGGCCGGTTATCTCCGCCAAGCCGCGACAGCAGCATCCTCTCCACGGCTTCCCGATCTTCCGGGAACACCAGGTCCCGCAAATTCATGTGCTGCAGTTCTTCACGCGAGTAACCCGTCACAGCCTGGAAGGCCTTGTTCGCTGTACGCACGTTGCCCTCGATGTCCGTGCTGTACATCATGTCCGTGGCGTTCTCGAACAACTCGCGCAGCCGCGCCTCATTTTGACGGCTGCGGTATTCTGCCTCTCGGAGCGCCGTAATGTCCAGAGCCACTCCAACGATGTTCTCAGGGTCTACTGACCCCACGCGGTTGATGGTAGCGTTCACCCGCAGGATGCGTGTTTCGCCCCGGGCGCAGCGCGCACGGACATCAATCTCCATCTTGTCGCTGCGACCTTGCACCAAGTCTGCCAACGAGTGGCGGAGATATTCACCGTCCTCTTGCGAAAGCAGTGTCTTACATATCTCGTCGCTCGCGATGTGGTAACCCTCGGGTAGCCCCAGAACGCTTAGGAGTACGGGGTCAAAAATCACTTCGCCTGTGCCAAGGCGCCATTCCCACACGCCCACTCGGCCGCATTCCGCCGCCAACCGGTAGCGCTCACTGGTTTGCGCCAGCGCCTCCAGTACGTCGCGGCGGGTCCGCGCGTCGCGCAGCACAATCAGCACTCCATCGGGAGATTGATTGCCGGGTTGATGCCGGGGCAGAACACGTACTTCCCAGGCAGCTGCTTCCGCCTGCAATTCCAGGCCGGTATTGCGACCACGAAGGGCATCCTGGGCTGCTTGCAGCAGCATGTGAACGTTGTAAGCGCGCGCGAAGAGGCGCAGCAGTGGTTTGCTGAGGGCCGCGCTTTCCAATAACCCCAGGTCTGACAGATTGGGGCCGAGATAGGTATCGCACTCCAACTGCCGGTTGAAGCCCAGAATGACGACCATTTCCGCGGGATCCACCACGCGGAACCCCCCAGTCGCACCTTTGCTTGTGGTCAGGGGCCGAACTGCGGATTGTGTCGCCATGCCGGTGGCGACACCGGCCCAAGGGTTCTTCATGGCTTGTGCTCGATCCCAGTGTAAGCTGCTTCCAGTCCTGGAACAACAGGGTTTGAGAGTCCCAGTACGTAACAAAAGTACGGGAAGCTAGTACCTGCCAATCGGGCGCTCGCGCGCGTGGCCGGTTGGCAGGTTTCGTGCACCGCGCGCTCAGCGCGCTCAGTGGGATAGGCCTAAAACATGAACAAAGGTGTGGGTGCAGCGGGTTCACCGCCCACGCCAACCGTTGCCTCTTCGGCTTCACCAACCCGGCGGCAGTAGATCCCGTTATCGCTAAGGAAGACCTCCAACTCAGACGGCTGCGGCAGCAGTCCCTGAATGAGTTGTTCCGACAGGGGATCCTCAATGTAGCGCTGCAGCGCCCTTCGCAAGGGCCGTGCACCGTAATTGCGGTCCGCGCAGGTCTTCTCCAGGATGTACCGTGCCGCATCCTCGTTCAGCCGGATCCGGATCTGCTTCTCGGCCAGATTCACGTTGATCTGGTCCACTAGCAGGGTGATGATCTTCAGCAGATCCTGGTCGTCCAGCGGCTGGAACAGGATCACATCATCGAGCCGGTTCAGGAACTCTGGATTGAAGGCCCGCTTCACCTCGCCCATCACCAAGTCTTCTACGTTCTGCGGGACCGCGCCTTCTGAAGTGGCTGAGAAACCCATTCCCGTTTTCTTCGTAAGGTGACGTGCCCCCAAATTGGAAGTCATGATGATGATGGAGTTCTTGAAGTCCACCGTATTGCCCAGGCCATCGGTCAACTGGCCGTCCTCAAACACCTGCAACAGGATGTTGTACACGTCCGGGTGGGCCTTCTCAATTTCGTCTAACAGGATCACGCTGTAAGGGTTCCGCTTGACGCGTTCCGTCAGCTGTCCGCCCTCTTCGTAACCCACGTAGCCAGGGGGCGAGCCAATCAGCTTGCTGACGGAGTGCTTCTCCATGAACTCCGACATGTCAAACCGAATCAGGTTCTTCTCGCTACCAAAAAGGAACTCGGCCAGCGCCCGCGCCACTTCTGTCTTGCCCACGCCTGTGGGACCAAGGAAGAGGAACGAACCAGACGGCCTCTTGGGGCTCTTCAGCCCGGCCCTTGCTCTCCGGATAGCTCGCGACAACGCCGAGAGAGCTTTCTCCTGGCTGACGACGCGCTTGTGAAGTTCCTCCTCAATGCGCATCAGCTTGCTTACTTCTTCTTCGCGGATGGCGGTCATTGGTACGCCGGTCCAGCGTGCCACCACATCCTCAATGTCGTCCTTGGTCACGAGACCTGTTGAGGTATCGTCCAGGTTGTACTTCTCCCGCAACTCCCGCAGGTTCTCGCGTTCTTTGCGTTCTTCGTCGGAATAGAAGCGCGCCTTCTCGAACTCATGGTTTGCGATTGCCGCCTCCATGCGGTGCACGATGAACTTAATCCGCTTCTGCACTTCCGCAATTTCCGGCGGCAGGCTGGTTTGCCGCAACTTCACGCGCGCGCCAGATTCGTCAATCAGGTCAATGGCCTTGTCTGGCAGGAAACGGTCAGGAATGAAGCGATTCGATGCGTGAACGCTGGTAGTGATGGCCTCATCCGTGTAGGCCACGGCGTGAAACTTCTCATACTTTTCCTTGATGCCGAACAGGATCCGGATGGCATCATCTTCACTCGGTGGGGCCACCTTCACGGCCTGGAAACGCCGCTCCAGTGAGCGGTCCTTCTCAATCGACTTGCGGAACTCGCCCGGGGTCGTGGCGCCGATGCACTGGATCTCGCCCCGCGATAGTGCGGGCTTCAGGATGTTCGCCGCGTCCAGTGACCCTTCGGCTGAGCCAGCCCCCACCAGCGTATGCAACTCGTCAATGAAGATGATGGCGTTCTGGTTCTCCATCAGCTCCTTCATGATTGTCTTTAGCCGCTCTTCAAACTGGCCGCGGTACTTCGTGCCCGCCACAATCAGGCTAAGGTCCAGCGCCAGAATGCGCTTGTCGGCCAGAAAGCTGGGAACGTCGCCATCAGCGATCTTCTGGGCCAAGCCCTCCACGATGGCCGTCTTGCCCACGCCCGGTTCGCCAATCAGCACCGGATTGTTCTTAGTGCGGCGGCACAGAATCTGAATCACGCGCTCCAGTTCAAAGTCCCGACCAATCAGCGGATCCACTTGCGTATCGGACGCTGCTTGCGTGAGGTCCCGGCTGAACTCCGCCAGCAATGAGCTCTCCTTGGGACGGCTGGAGGTCATCTTCTCTGACGTTGACCGCGCAATTTCTTCCCGGACCTGCGCCAAGCGCAATCCGCGCTCGTGCAGAATTTCAGCCGCGAAGCTCTTCTCTTCGCGCAGCAAACCCAACAAGAGGTGTTCCGTACCGATGTGCTTGTGGCTTAGCCGTTCTGCCTCCTCGGCCGCATAGGCCAGCACCCGCTTACACTCATGGCTCAACGGAAGGTCAACGGACGTGGACACCTTCTCCCGAACAGTGGTGTGCGCTTCAATCTGTTTCCGGATGGATTCAATGGCCGCCTGGGAACGCAGGAAGCGGTTTGCCAGAGCCTTGTCCTCACGCAGCAGTCCCAACAGCAGGTGCTCCGTCTCAATGTAGGGGCTCCCGAATTGGCTTGCCTCGTAGCGGGCGAAGAAGATCACCCGGCGGGCCTTTTCTGTATAGCGTTCAAACATAACCTTCCACCACCTTTTGTTGCCCTGACGGCGTGGCCATTCACGGCCTAATCCATGGGAGCCAACGCTCCCTCCCTTAACTCTAGGATGCGGTCACACTGTTTCGCGAAAGAGAGATTGTGCGTTACATACACGGAGATCAGCCCATGTTGCTGGTGCAGATCGTCCAATAAGCCGATAATTCGGTCACCGGTGCGGGCATCCAGGTTTCCTGTAGGCTCATCGGCCAACAGCACTTTGGGCTTGCCCACCAGAGCCCTTGCCAGGACAACCCGCTGTTGCTCACCGCCCGAAAGCTCACCTGAGAGGTGATGCCAGCGCGCCTCCAGCCCTACTTCACGCAAACGCTCCATCGCCGCCGTTTCAGCTTCTTCCCGGCTGACGCCCCGCACGCGCAAAGGCATACTCACGTTTTCCAACGCGGTAAACTCCGGCAGCAGGTAGTGCGTTTGCCACACGAAGCCCAGGGTGCGGTTGCGAAATTCTGCCAGGCGATGCTCATCAAGGCTGGTAATGTCGGTGTCTCCATAAAGAATCTGTCCACCTGTGGGACGGTCCAGCCCGCCCAACAGATACAGCAGCGTCGATTTTCCAGCGCCGGATTCTCCAACCAGGGCGAGCTTCTCCCCAGCCTCAGCCACAAGCTGCAACTGGGCGAAGAGGGTAAGCTTCGATTCGCCCGAACCGAAGCGTTTTTCGAGGTTTACCGCTTCAAGCCGGTATCCCGACGCCATCCAACACACTCCACCACCCGCGAGGGTCCTTCTCCTCTTACGCTAGCACGGATAGCAAGACGGCCAGAGTGATTCGATCACTCTGGCCGTCGCTTTACGAACGCATTTGCGGGAAGGGCTACACCACAATCTTCCAGGGGTCGCGTTCCTCGCGGCTAAGGAACTGGCGCGCCTCGGGCTGTACCGTTGTGGAGTTTGCCGAATCCCAATCCACGCGCAATCCTGACCGGTACGACACGTTCGCCAGCAGGCAGGTGGCTGTGCTCTTGTGGCAAATTTCGATGTCGCTGATGGGGCGCTGGCGCGTCCGCATGCAGTCAAGGAAGTTCCGCCAGTGGTCGTAGTTGGAATCGTTTGACCGGTTCACCTTCGCTTCCAGCAGGCTAGAGCCCTTTTCGGGAATGATCATGTACCCGCCGCGGTCCACATGCAGAGTGCCTTCGGTACCATAGAACACCGTGCCATAGCTCTTGTCGAACTGGCAAATGCTGCTGGTGTGGCGGTTCTCGTAGGTAGCCACAAAGCCTTGTGGGAAGCGGTAACTCACCAGCAGGGTGTCTGGCGTTTCCCGGTTGTCGGTGAGGTAGAACTTGCCGCCGGTGGCGCTGCAGTACTCGGGCATGGGGTTGTCAAAGGCCATCAGCGCAATGTCCAGCACGTGTACGCCCCAATCCGTCATCATCCCGCCTGCATAATCCCAGAACCAGCGGAAGTGGCTGAATGCCTTGGGATCCACCCCGAATCGATTGGCGTTGAATGCGCGCTTAGGCGCTGGGCCCAGCCACAAATCCCAATCCAAGCCTGCCGGCGGCGCGCTGTCCGCGGGATTCCCAATGCCCTGCGGCTTGGCCACGCCGCAGTTCCACGTCTTCACCGTGCCAATCTTGCCCAGCTTGCCGCTCTTCACAATCTCAGTGGCTTGTTGGAAATGCACGCCAGACCGCTGCATGGTGCCCGCCTGCACCACCCGGTTGTACTTCCGGGCCGCCTGCACCATCTTCTGGCCTTCATCAATGGTGACGCTGATGGGCTTCTCTACATAGACGTCCTTGCTGGCCTTGCATGCCTCAACCGTCTGCCAGGCGTGCCAGTGGTCCGGCGTTGAGATGCACACCGCATCAATGGACTTATCCGCCAGGATGTCGCGGTAGTCCTTCACCTCTTTCACTTCGCGATGGCCGAACTTGCGGGCCATTGCCGAGGCCACTTCCAGGTGCGGCTGATACACGTCGCACACCGCCGCCACGCGCACGTCGGCGTGCTTTTGCGAAACCTCCAGATTGCCGCGGCCCATGCGGCCCATACCCACGTAGGCCACGTTCACCCGGTCATTCGCGCCCAACACCTTGCCCGTTGCGAATGCCCCAGCTGCTGCCACGCTGGTGGTCCTCAAGAATGAGCGACGCCCTTGATCCTGCTGTTCCATGCTTCTTCTGCTCCTTCCACCGCTATCCACGCACGACGATGTTCACCAGTTTATCTGGAACCACCACCACTTTCACCACGGGCTTGTCGCCCACCCATTCCTTCACCTTGGCGTCTTCCAGCGCCAGGACTTCTAACTGTTCGCGGCCCGTACCGGGCGTCACGGTCAGGCGTGAGCGCAGCTTCCCGTTCACCTGCAGCGGAATCTCGATCTCGTCCTCACGTGCCAACTCGGCGTTGCATTCCGGCCACGGTTGCTTGAACACCAGCCCGTCACCACCCAGTTCCGTCCACAGTTCCTGTGAAAGATACGGCGCGAAGGGCGCCAACATCTGCGCCACGGCCCGGCAGCAATCGCGCAACGACACCGGGCTCAGTTCCACCTCCAGCGCCTGCAATTCGTTCATCAGCTCCATAATGGCCGCAATGGACGTGTTGAAGTGCCAGCGAGTCTCAAAGTCCTCAGTCACCTTCCGGATGGTCTGGTGCAGCTTGCGCAGGGCCTTGCGATCCGCATCGTTGGCCGCCAGGCCTTCAGTTGCCGTATTGGCGGTGGTCAGGTTGCGGGTCACATAGCGGTACACCCTGCCCAGGAAGCGGTACTGGCCTTCCACGCCGGATTCCTGCCAGTCCAGTTCCTTTTCAGGCGGCGCGGCGAACAAAGAAAACATACGGCACGTGTCGGCCCCATACTGGCCCACAATCAGGTCAGGGTCCACCACGTTGCCTTTGCTCTTAGACATCTTGGCGCCGTCCTTAATCACCATTCCCTGGGTGAAAAGGTTCGTCACGGGCTCATCCCAGGTGATCAAACCCAGGTCTCGCATCATCTTTGTCCAGAAACGCGAATAGATCAGGTGAAGGATGGCGTGCTCAATCCCGCCAATGTACTGGTCAATCGGGAACCAGTAGTTCACGATATCCTTGCCGAAAGGCGCCGCGCTATTCTGGGCATCGCAGTAGCGGTAGAAGTACCAACTGGAGTCGATGAAGGTGTCCATCGTGTCGGTCTCGCGCTGGGCCGGGCCGCCGCAACTGGGGCAGGTGGTGTTCACAAACTCCGGTACCTGCGCTAACGGCGAACTTCCCTTCACATCGGCAAGACGGATGTCCTGGGGCAGCAGCACCGGCAGGTCTTCATCCGGCACCGGCACCACCCCGCAATGGTCGCAGCGAACGATCGGGATGGGCGTTCCCCAATAGCGCTGCCGCGAGATTCCCCAGTCCTTGATGCGATAGGTCACCGCGCCCTTGCCGAAGCCGTCGCGCTCCGCTTTGGCCGTCATCTGGCGCTTGGCCTCCTCACTGCTGAGGCCGCTGAACTCGCCCGCAACGGCGGCGACGCCGTACTCTTCGAAGGCTTCCCGCATGCCGGGTTCCTGCGCCAGTTCGCCGTTCACGGGCTTCACCACGGGGCGGACGGTTATGCCATATTTGCGGCAGAACTCAAAGTCCCGCTGGTCGTGCGCGGGCACTGCCATAATTGCGCCGGTGCCATAGCCCATCAGCACAAAATTGCCTACCCAGATGGGGGTCTTCTCACCGTTGTAAGGGTTGATGGCGTAGTGGCCCGTGAAGAAGCCCTCCTTCTCTACATCCCCCGGATCCTTGCGCTTGCTCTCATCCAGCATGCGCTTGGCTACCGCCCGTTGCATGTCATCGCACAGCCTCTGCACCAGCGCATGGCCAGGCGACAGAATGACGCAGGTGGCACCGTGGATGGTGTCCACGCGCGTTGTGAACACCCGGATCGGTGTGGCCTCGGCAGCCGCTGGGTCGTCCAGCGTGAAGTCCACTTCCGTGCCTTCTGACCGCCCAATCCAGTTGCGCTGCATCGTCAGCACGCGCTCTGGCCAGCCACCGTCCAGCTTCTGGATATCGGCCAGCAAGTTATCGGCGTAATCCGTGATACGCAGGAACCACTGCTCCAGTTCGCGCTGCTCCACCGCCTGGTCTTCATGCCGCCAGCAGCGGCCATTGATTACCTGCTCATTGGCCAGCGTCGTGTTGCATTGCGGGCACCAGTTCAGCAGCGCCTTGTTGCGATAGGCCACGCCACGCTCAAACATGCGCAGAAAGAACCATTGGTTCCAGCGGTAGTATTCCGGGTCGCAGGTAGCTACCTCGCGGCTCCAGTCATAGCTGAAACTGAAGCGCTGGTGCTGCTTCTTCATGTGGGCGATATTGGCCCGCGTCCACTCGTTGGGGTGGCGATTGTTCTTGATTGCCGCGTTCTCAGCGGGCAGGCCAAAGGCGTCCCAGCCCATCGGGTGCAGCACGTTGAAGCCACGCATCCACTTGTAGCGGGCCAGCGCATCGCCAATCGCGTAGTTGCGCACGTGGCCCATGTGCAACGTGCCGCTGGGGTAAGGCAGCATCTCCAACACATAGAACTTCGGTTTCTCTGTGCTTTGCTCCGCGCGATAGAGTTCCGCGCCAGCCCAGCGCGTTTGCCAGCGGGTTTCGATCTCCTGAGGATCGTAGGTTTTCTCGGACATAAAGGTTAGGGAAAGTTCTGGGGCGGGCAAAACCCCTTCTCATCTGAAGACGCATCCTTGTCAGGGATCCCCGCCGGAACCTCCATGGTATCAGCAGCGTGGCGCTCTACATTGGAGCACGGCGGGAATGCCGGTTTCTTGACGTGCGCAAAACTTTCAGGAAAAAATCCTCAACACCGGGAATAGGCGCTACCGTTCGGCGCATTCATCCACAATAGAGCACTCTGGGTCGTCTGCCCTTCTAAGTTAAGTCACCACGGCGTCGCGGCTACTTGCCGCATCCCCGCCAGGCCTGTGTCATTAGAGGAGTAGCGCGCCCGTAGCTCTTAATCAGCGAAAGGTTATCGAACGTATGCAGTCAACTAAAGCATTGCGAGCTATGCTGCTCGTGTTCTCGCTCATCGTGCTGGGCACAATCCCGGCAGTTGGCAAGGATGCCACTCCGGAATACCAAACCATCACGGAGCCAACGGTCATTACGGCGCCAGGGAACTATCGGCTGGCCAACAACCTGATTCTCGATGAATCGCAGAACAATCTGGAAGCCGCCATCGTCATTCGCGCCTCCTATGTCACCTTGGACCTTGGCGGTCATCTCATCCGTAGCGCCACCGGCGGTCAATCCGGTACCGGCATCCTGGTGGACGGAGCCATCGGCACAGAAATCCGGAACGGCAGCGTGGCGATGTTTGCATTCAATGTCGTGGTGCGAAACAGCGCCAACGCCCTCATCACCGGATTACGTATTCGCGGCAATGATCTGGTGCCTGTCGCCCCGCCGCCTGAGGTGGGAATCATGGTCGTCCAGTCCCGCAACATCACCATCCGTGAGAACAACATCTACAACGTGGGTCTTGGCGTGTTCGTGCGAGGCGGAAATTCCTGGGGCAATCGCACCACCGCCAACACGATTACCGCTGGCCGCAATGGAGTACTTGGCATCTGTTACAACCCCACTCCGGACGATCCCCGCGGGCCTACTGGCGATCTAATCGACAACAATCTCGTCAGCAGCTTTGACGTTGCCATCCAGATGAGCTCCGGCTCAGTCTCCAACATCATCCGCGACAACACCCTGGCATTCGTTCGCATGGCCATTGACCTCGCAAACTTCAATAACCTGTCCGTGAACAATTCTCAGTTCCGGATGCTGGACTTCGGCTCGCGCCGCTAATCGGAGGGTGCGTTCTTGGAAACAGGCAGCCTTGCCGTTGGGCTCCATCTGCGGTTGCGGCGAGGCTGTCTGTTGCTCTGCTTCTCTCACTTCGGTGCGGGCGCAGTGGATTGGCCCGGCTTCTCACCGGGCTTGTAGAGACTGGGCGGCTTGCGGCTGCGGCCGGTTTTCTTATCGATCTCGGCTTGCTTAGCCGCCTGTTGTTTGCGCTCCTCCACCTCAGCCGGTGAGCGCATGGCCTCCAGTTCCTGTTGCTCCTTCTTGTCCTTTGCCACCACGTCGCCCTTGCGTTTGGCCAAGTCGTCCTGCGCCAGTTCGATGGCGTCCTCTACCGTGTCCATTGCCATCTGCAGTTGGAACTGATAGCGGCTGCGATCCTTCAATTCCATGGCATCCAGCTCCTGAAGCGCTTTGGCGATCACCTGGTGCTGTTTCAGTACTTCCTGCATGCCCTCGTTGATCTCCATGCCATTGCGCAGGGCATCATCGGCTACCACATCAATGGTGTCGATAATCTCCACCAGGTCCTCCAACAGATCGTGAATCAGCAGGGATCGTCCGACTGAATCTTTCTTCAGCAGGTCCTGGATCTGTCCGATCCGAGAGGCGGCAAACTGGTTATACAGCACCAGTCGCGCGTTTGGTTCTTGCGTCAGCCGCACTTGCTCCACCTCATCGGTGGTGAGAAAGTCCCGCTGCTGGGCGGGCAGGGAAGCCGCCAGTAACATCCAAGCCACGAGGCAGCAGATCCAAGCGTGCACTCCCCATGCAGTCATAGGCACCCCCCGATTCCAGCTATCTCACGCGCGCAACAGTTACTTCACGCGCTCTACTGGGGGCAGCGTCCCCCCCTGGAACATACTCTTCAACAACTGGTCCTGCATGCGGCTCACGGTCTGCCAGGCACGATGCACCGGGCCACGATCCAGCAGTTCCACTTGGGCGTTGTAGTCCTCCAGCTTGCGAAGGATCCCCCGCATCTGGATCTCGATTTTTTTGAAGCGGCCCGCGCGTTTCCGCATGTCCTCACCGCTATCCACGATCATCTGGTACGCTTCCAACGCCGTGTCCAACGACACATCCATCTGCTCCTGCGCTTTGTAGGGGTTGCCCTCGCGGTAGATCTTGCGTGCCTCGTCCAATTGGGCGTCGGCGGTTTCCAGCCCCTTTTCCACTCGTTTGTAGAGGTTGCGTTCCGCCTGCCAGCCGCCTGCGCGCAGAAATGGTCCGCCGAAACCGGCCAACAAAACGAGAATGGCACAGCGCCTTGTCACAAACGTCGTCTCCGGCTATCGCCGCTTCTTGTTCTTCAGCATTCGAACTCGCTGGCGCGCCTTGAACTCCTCATCTTCATTCTGCCCACTGCTTGAGGACAGAAACAATTCATACTCCTTCAGCGCGGCATCGTCCTGCTGGAAGCGGTCAAAGATAATCGCCCTCAAATAGTGATGACCGGTCGTCAGTCCGCCCTGATTCTCGATCGCCGCAATCGCATCCAGACATGCCTGATACTCGCCAGCAAGCATGGCGACGGCGGCGAACTCGTTCCACGCGCTCAGGTTGGCAGCGTCCAGTTTCAGCGCTTGCCGGAACTGCGCCGCAGCCAGGGGAAACCGTCGCGCATCGCGCAGCACGCGCCCCAGTGCGATGTAGGCTTCCGGGTTGGCCGGCTCAGCCTCCACCGCCGCATCAAGCACCGCCAGCGCCTTCTCCAGCTTGCCCGCCCGCTGGTAAGCCACAGCCAGATTGCGCCGGTTGGCGAACGTAGGCGCGCTGGCCGAGCCTGCCTCCAGAGACGCAATCGCCTCCTCATTCTTGCCCAGTTCCACCAGCAGCTCGCCCGCACGACGAGTGGCATCGGGGTTGTCAGGAAACTCGCCAAACAGTGCTGCCGCCTTCTCCAGGTTACCCGTTTCCTGCCACGATTCCGCAACGGCCAGCAGCCCATTCAGGTAGCGCGGGTCGCGCTTGGCGGCTTCCCGGAACTCAGTCTCCGCCGTGCCCAGATCCTTCAATAGAAACGCCGATTGTCCCAAACCGTAGTGATAGTCAGCGTCGGAGGAATCCTCCTTCACCAGAGCTTCGAATCGCGTTCGCGCCTTCTCGGCATCGCCCGCGCGCAATTCGGCATAGCCCAGTTGAAATCGCACCGCGGGGTCATCCGGCTTCAGCCGGCTGGCCACCTCCAGTTGCTCCGCTGCCTCTGCATCGCGCTTCAGTACCGTCAGCACTTGGGCGAAATTCAGCCGCACTTCCACAAGTTCCGGCTGCAGTTCAATGAGCTTTTCGTAGTGCGGCAGCGCTTTTGCTTCCTCGCCCGCCTGCGCCAGCGCCTGCGCCAGATAGAATCGGCTGGGCACATCTTCCGGCATCAATTCCACCGCCCGCTGCAAATGCTGCGCCGCCTCAGGATAACGGCTTGCCTCCAGTGCCTTCATGCCCTTTTCCTGGGCTTCCGCGGCGACAGTGGCTGTTTCCGCGCTGCTCTCCGCTGCTGGCTTACCGCGACGCGCGGTCTGCGGCGCACCAGAGCGGTTCTGGTCAATCACAGGCGGACGAACGTCCTGCCCCGCCATTGCCATGACGGCCAACAAGGCAGGAATGGCCACGCGAAGGTTGGCGCTGCTTCTCATGTCACTCTCTGTTCTATCAGGCTGCGGAACTTCACGGGCGTCCTCGGCCGCATGTTCCTTAGATGTCCCCTGCTACAGCAGCGGTTTCAGGAAGCGCCCGGTGTAAGACGCCTCGCAGGATGCGATATCCACCGGTGTCCCCGCCGCCACCACGTGCCCGCCTCCCGCGCCGCCTTCCGGACCCAGGTCAATCATCCAATCGGCGTTCCGCAACACGTCCAGGTTGTGCTCAATCACTAGAATGCTGCCGCCATTGTCAATCAGCCGGTCAAACGCCGCCAGCAGCTTCGCAATATCGTCAAAGTGCAGGCCGGTGGTGGGCTCGTCAAAAAGGAAAAGTGTCTTCTCGCACGATGCCTGCGCCATATGCGCAGCCAGCTTGATCCGCTGCGCTTCGCCGCCTGAAAGCGTAGTAGCTGATTGCCCCAGCCGCAGGTAGCCCAGCCCTACCTCTTGCAACACCTTTAGTTTGTTCATCAGCCTTGGCGTCTCACTGAAAAACACCATTGCCTCATCCACCGTCAGTCCCAGCACCTGGTGGATGTTCAGCCCGTTGTACAGCACCTCCAGAAGGCTCTTTTTGTATCGCGTGCCGTGGCACTCCTCGCAGGTGAGTTCCACGTCGGCCAAGAACTGCATCTCCACCGTCACCGTGCCGTCGCCCTGGCACACTTCACACCGTCCACCCGGAACGTTGAAAGAAAAATACCCCGATGCATAGTGACGCTTCTTCGCCTCAGCGGTGCTTGCGAAGAGGTCACGGATGATGTCAAACGCCTTGATATAGGTCACCGGGTTGGATCGCGGGGTCCGCCCGATTGGCGACTGGTCCACCAGAATCACATCCTCCAGCGCGCTTATCCCCTCTACCGTCCGGCATGCCGCGCGAAAGCTGTTCTCAACGTCCTCGTCCCCGCTTTCGGCCTTCTTGGCCACCGCCCGGTCGCCCAACCCCATCGCCCGCAGGCTCTGGAAAATCACTTCGTGCATCAGCGTGGATTTCCCTGAACCAGACACCCCGGTAAGCGCTACCAGTTTGCCCAGCGGAATCTCAACATCAATGTTTTTCAGGTTGTGCTTCCGTGCTCCCAAAAAGCGCAGCAACCCCTTGCGCGCCGCCTTCTTCTTCGGATGCACAGGACGCGACGCTTGCACCTCCCCCCGCAGGTAACGCGCCGTCAATGTGGTTTGCCTGCCGTCAAACAGCAGCTCCGACGGCCCTGCAAACACCACTTCCCCCCCATGCTCACCCGCCCCTGGCCCCATGTCCACGATATAGTCAGCCGCCCGCATCACCTCGCTATCGTGTTCCACCACCAGCACCGTGTTGCCCAGGTCCCGCAGGTCCTTCAGAATCTGCACCAGCCGCATGGTGTCGCGCGTGTGCAGGCCGATCGATGGCTCGTCCAGAATGTAGCAGGCGCCCACCAGCCGCGATCCCAAACACGTGGCCAATTGGATCCGCTGTGCCTCGCCCCCCGAAAGCGTCATCGACAGCCGGTCCAGCGTCAGGTACTCCAGCCCTACATCGTTCAGGAAGCGCAGCCGCTGCCGAATCTCCACCAGAATCCGCGTAGCGATGCCTGCTTCTTCGGGCGTCAACCGCAGCGCCTCAAAGAAATCCAGGGCCTCACGGATGTTCATCTTCACGACATCGCCGATGGTCCTGCCGTTCACCCTCACATACAGCGCTTCGGCACGCAGGCGCGAACCTCCACAGTCCGGGCAGGTGGAGTAGCCGCGGTACTTGCTCAACAGGACCCGCACATGCACCTTGTACTTTTTCGCTTCCAGTTCTTCAAAAAAGCCCTTCACCCCGCCAAAGTCGCGGCTGCCCTTCATCACAAAGTCAGTCTCATCCGGTCTCAGCTCAGCAAATGGCACGTCAAAGCGCAGCTTGCCCTTGCCCAATCGCTTCAGCTCAGTAAACCACCAGCGGTATTGCGGTCGGTTCCAGGGGTGCACCGCGCCCTGCTGCAGGCTCAGGGTATCGTCCGGAACAATCAGGGTGGGGTCATAATCCATGACATTGCCAAAGCCCTGGCAGCGAGGGCACGCCCCAAATGGATTATTGAAGCTGAACAGGCGCGGCTCCGGTTCCACGAATTCAATGGTGGTGGCGCAGTGCTTGCAACTAAACTTCTCACTGAAGCGGATCTGGCGGGGTGCGGCCGTGGATGGGTCTGGCGCGCCGTTCCCGGAAGCCAACCGCAAGGCTTCCTGAAGGATCACCTCGCCTGTTTCGCGATAGGCAATTTCCGTTCCGTCCACAATCCGGGCGCGGTCCGCGGCGCTCAAAGTCAACCGGTCCACCAGCACAAACAGCGGCTTGCCGAAGTCAATCGCCATCAGCGATTCCGGAGTGGAGAATTCGTATGTTTCCTCGTTCTGATACAGTCGCGTAAAGCCCCGTTTGCGAAGGTCAAATAGCTTGTCACGCAGCCTTTCCGCATTGGCTTCGCCAGCGATTCGTACCGGGAACAGCAGCAGCCATCGGCTCCGTTCCGCTTCCTCCAACATGCGGTCCGCCACCGCGTCCACCGTGTCGCGTTTCACCTGGTTGCCGCACTCCGGGCAGTATGTGCGTCCGATTCGCGCAAACAGAAGCCGCACGAAGTCATACACCTCAGTCGACGTGCCAACCGTTGACCGCGGGTTCCGCGTCTGGTTCTTCTGCCGGATGGCAATCGGCGGCGCAATGCCGTCAATCTCCTCCACCTCCGGCCGCTCCATCCGCTCAAGGAACTGCCGTGCATAGGCCGACAGCGATTCCACATACCGCCGCTGACCTTCCGCGTAGATCGTGTCGAACACCAGCGACGACTTGCCTGAGCCCGAAACCCCCGTCACCACAGTGATCTGGTTGTGTGGAATCTCCACATCCACGTTCTTCAGGTTGTGGAGCCGGGCACCCCGGATAACAATTGTCTGCTGCACGGTGTTTTGCTGTACGGCTTTCTGCTGCACAGTGTTGCCATTCACTGTGCTTGGCCCTGTTCCGCCGCTTTTCCCCGGTTTCGGCTTCGCCGTGTTCTGCTTCATAGCGGTTGGATGCGGCAATACTCGCTGTGCGTTGTTGTCGCACGACAGGAAACTCCAGATGGCATCGTAAGGTCCTCCCAGAATCCCGGCGTTGGCTTGGGCTGAGTGTGGCCGCGCGGTAGACCCAGGGCCTTGTGGGCTTAGGTGGTCGTCTGCCCCACAGGTGCTTCGTCTCGCGGTCTGGAGACCGCCTGCTTGGCTTCCGTGAGTACCTCAAGGATGCGCTGCGTATCGTCAAGATCCACGCAGGCGTCGGTGATGCTCACCCCATACTCCAATTCGCCGGATGTGATGGGCTGGTTTCCGGCCTTCAGGTTACTTTCCACCATCACGCCCAGGATGTGCCGCGAGCCGTGGCGAATCTGGCTGGCGATATCCTCCGCCACAGCCATCTGACGGCGGAAGTCCTTGAAGCTATTGGCGTGGCTACAATCAATCATCACCCGGCTTGGCAGCTTCTGCGCTTCCAGCGCTTGCGCCACCGCCAGCACGTGCTCCTCAGTGTAATTGGGCTGCTTGCCCCCACGCAGAATCACATGCCCATCCATGTTCCCCTTGGTGTGCACGATGGCCGAATGCCCCATCTTCGTCACAGACAGGAAGTGGTGTGGTATCCGTGCCGCCCGCACCGCGTCCACCGCAATCCGCGTGTCGCCGCTGGTACCGTTCTTGAAGCCCACCGGGCAGGAAAGTCCGCTTGCCAGTTCCCGGTGCACCTGGCTCTCCGTCGTGCGCGCCCCAATGGCGCCCCAACTAATCAGGTCCGCCACATACTGAGGCGAAATCATGTCCAGAAACTCCGTTCCCGCCGCTAGCCCCATCTGATTCACGTCAATCAGCAGCTTGCGGGCCATCCGCAGCCCGTCATTGATGCGGCAGGTTCCATCCAGGAATGGGTCGTTGATCAGCCCCTTCCACCCCACGGTGGTCCGAGGCTTCTCAAAATACACCCGCATGATCGTCAGGATGTGCTGCTGGTAGGGGCGGGCCAGTTCCAGCAACCGTCCCGCATAATCGATTGCCGCACTCGTATCGTGGATTGAGCAAGGCCCAGCCACCAGCAACAGCCTTTGGTCATTGCCATACAGAATGTTACTGATGGACTGACGGGTGTCAAAAATCAGTCCCGAGGCGGCATCGGAGACCGGGTGCTCATGGATAAGTGTGGTGGGGGCCACCAACTCCTTGATCTCCTGAATGCGGATGTCGTCTGTGGAGAAATGCATTGCTGTTCGGATCCAGGCGGCAGACGGCGATTTCGGGGGAAATGTCCCCCCTGCGCCACAAAGGCCAATTTCCCATTAAACCACCTGGAGGGAACCGCAGTCATTCTCCACCCAATCGTGGTGCTAAACCGGGGCAGCGCCGGCCGAAAGAGGCAATCCATGCAGTTCGCAATCCGGTCCCCGCCACCCACCGGAGCTTGTTAGGCTGAATCCCAGGAGGATGGCCGTATACATGGACAGCGCACAGCAGCACCGCCAAGAAGCCAGCAGCCGCGGAGCCGTAAGGGTCGGGCTAGTGACTGTTTCCGACACCCGCACGCCGGAAACCGACAAGAATGGCCAATGGTTGCGTCAGCAGATTGAAGAAGCCGGCCATCAGGTCGTGGCCTACCGGATTGTCACCGACGATCCCTCCCAGTTGCATGTGGTGCTGGACGAACTCCTGGCCACGCCAGCGCAGGTTCTGCTCTTCAACGGGGGCACCGGCATCGCACCCCGCGATAACACCTACGATGCTCTTTCTCGCCGTCTGGAAAAGACCTTGCCCGGCTTCGGCGAAATCTTCCGCATGCTCAGCTACGAACAGGTGGGTCCAGCTGCCATGCTCTCCCGCGCGATCGCAGGCGTTGTCCAGGGCCGCCTGGTCTTCTCCACTCCCGGCTCCCACGCAGCCGTCCAGCTAGCATGGGAGAGGCTAATCGGCCCCGAACTCGAACACCTTGCCTGGGAAGTTGTCCGCTAACGGCACAAAGGGACCGGTGATCCGGACTTCAGCGCCACCGGCGCAGCGATCCAGTTTGGCTTTGAGGCCGCAATTCAGGTTTCTTGTAGTGCGCCGTCTGGTTCCAGTTGCACGCCGTTCTCGCTGGTGAACGGGGTGGACAACCTCTCGGTGCGCGTAGCCTCGCCGGATACCAACCCCGTCCCTGAGCCTGGCACCGTGCTGCTGCTCAGCAGCGGCCTGTTGGCGCTGGCGATGTTCCGCCGCTGCCGTCCCGCCTGACCACTACCCTTCAAAGGGAGGCACCCGGCGCGGTGCCTCCCGCGCTATGCAACGTCTTTCCCGTCTGCCGTCCGTGGTTGCCCCTTGGGTTTTGGTTCCTGTCCCCTTGGTTCCCGATATCCCACAATCTCGACTCCTCCACCCGCCTCCGAAACGGGATTGAAGCTTCTAGTGCTGTTCCTGGATCCGTCCGCGCGCCGTATCCTTGCGGCCTGAGGCGGGAATCAGTTTGCCAACCTTGCCCAACCCGTAGGCAGGCATGCCGGAGTAGATTGCTTCGTACTCGCCCGGCCTTATCTTGTAGGTTTCGTGCCAGATGCCTACATCGCCCCGGCTGGCACCTACCCTCTTGTTGAAGTCTACCCACGCTGGCCAGTGCTTTCTATCTTTCGCGCGAGCGTAGGCTTCAAGGTGCTCAAACGAGCGCCAACATTGCACGATCACACCTTGTGTGATGCCGTTGTGGCCGAGGAAACCTGACTCTGGGTCGGCCTCCAGCTCCTTAATCATCCTAGGCATTGCGATGAACACCGGAAGCCACTTGTGAATTTTCCAGAGCTTGTTGATGCGCATCCCGATCAAGAACACAACGAACTCGCCGTCAATTTGCGCTGCCATGCGTTGGTTGATGATCTTGGCCATAGGGTACCGATGGGCTTCCCCGTCCGCATCAGTATTACGTGAGTACTCCGTAATCCAATGCGAAAATTTCCGGAACTCCCGATGTCCCCGAAGTCCTGAGTGTTCCAGGAAACGCCGGTGCCGGATGGCGCTAAGGAGCGGCGTCGATAGTCTTAGGCAGGTCCAGTACGGGGTTCTTCCCGAAAAAGTGGAATGGCCGGATCTGGAAGCTGTGCCACATGGTGGGCATGACGGGCCAATCCTCAGCGCGGGGGATGTGGTGAAAGCCCAGCGTGTACCAGCCGACGATGTCAGTATTCACGATCGGGCGGTTTGCCTTGGTCCAGGCGGCAAGCCCATCTTCCCCAGTGCCATCGGTGACGTAGGTGCCAGAGGCGTATAACTGCTTGGCATCGTAAGGCGTCACCCAGAACTGGTGTTCGGAAAATGCGCCCACCTTCTGGATAGGGTCATCGGCAGACATCAGAGACTTCGCCGTAACGCCTGGCATCACCTCGTAGGCAGTGGGGTAGTTCTGTGGACCTTTCACGGCGGGGTTCATGAACATCCACATGGATGGCCGTTCGAGCTGGATGTCCATGATGGCATCCTGCTCGCGTTGGGCCAGGAATGGTTTTGCCACCCAGATGGACTTTCGCATCGGGTTGCCGACGATCTTCTTTTCCACCATGCGATGCACCATAAAGCTGTTGGCAGGGCCGTCCACATCCAGATCGAGACGGTACGAGAAAAAGTGATCGTGGTTTACCCCCAGCGTATGTTCGCCGACGAACTGTCCGGTCTCCTCCTGGCTGTGGTCCGCGTGGTCTGACGCCTTGGCTTCCCTCATGGATCGGGTCTCAATGATGCCAGTGGCGCCCACGGCCACTTCGATGGTCCCGTCCGGATCAAAGCGCCAGTCCATGATGTAGTCATAATTGCCTACGACGGCGGCGGAGCGTAACACCAGCTGGCGCGTGGGCCGGCCATAGATCTGATCTCCTTCGGTGTGCCGCCAGGCCGGTCCTTCAACATTCCTCTCAAAGAGGCAAACCATGTTGTCGCGGATGACCGGAGACCCGCGTTCCGTTGAGAAGATTCCGGGGAACCAAGATGCATTGGTGGGGCAATCAAGACCGGGCCGGAGAGGTTGCACGAATCCCAGGGACGCGTAGAACTCACCGGCGTCGATAAACGCGCGGTTGCTCCAACCGGTGACGGTATCCATGTAGGGGACAAAGAGCTCGCTCACGCTGCCTTCGTACATTACCGATCGTTGACGGCCCGCGTCGAGGTAACGCACAAGGTTCACCACAACACCTACGCGCTGATCGATGCGAAAGCGGAAGTGCCAGTTCTGCCATTGCACTTCGCCATCCTTGAGGTGGAAGGCCGGACCCATCGGGTGTTCCGTACGCATGGGTGCGGAGTGAGGCCGGTGGTTCTCAGGAATCTCCTCATACCGCGTATCCGATGCGGCAACCGGGAATATTTCGTTGTCTTCGAAACGGACGACAGTCTTGCCGGTGACATCGAATAGAATCGTCAATCCCTCAATGGACCTGCCCCATCCGTGATAGACACCGTTCCTGGTGGAGCATGCAACCAAGCCGATGCGGTGATCTTTCTGTTCCGGGAAAGCGTGGTAACTGAGTGGGACAGCAAAGCAATCAATCATCCGGAGGTCAGTGATGCCGCGCTTCCGCATTGCCTCCCCAAAGCGTTCATCCTTGACGAGCACTTCGGTGACCGAGGAACTCTCGCTACTAACAAACGGCGCTCTTCCCGAGACTTCGCCAATCTGTTCAACCCGCTTTCCAGCAAGATCAATGGTGGCGGCAACGGTCTTGCCCTGGCGGTTCAACACAACATCCGCGTGGCGGGCAACGGGGTCTCCCGGCTTCCATGAGAGCACCGATGCTTTGTCGGCTGGACGCAAAAGCACGCTGGCGAAGTGCGTCTCCGGCGTGACATGACCCGCAGAACGGAGAGTCTCGTAGACCGCCCAGTATTCGGAAGTGGTGAGTCCGTCGAGGGGGTGCAACGTGGACTGCGCCACGACCTGGGCCAAGGCGAAAAAGAGGATTGCAAGGAGTCTCATGGGATGAGGGAGTGTAGCATGGAAACTCGAAATCTGCACGTGATGAACTGCGCGTTCCACCCTATTCATGGAAGCAGCGAGAGTTGTGGATCAGAAGCAGTTGATTACGACTGTATTTGGGAGGGAGGCCAGACGGGTTCGCCCTTTGCAGGCTTGCTGGGCTGCAGGTTCCGCTTCCTCCCACTTCTCAAGGATGCGGCGCCTTCTGACAAGCAAGGTTGGGGCATCAAATGGGTGCGGGGTGGCTGGGGTTTGGGGGTTGCAATATACTTTGAGGACGCAATGCTTGCCCGGGCTGGTGGCGGATGCGCCGTTGGCGGGTTCCGGGACCGAGGAGGAAGTGCCCATGTCTGTGAATGCAACCCAGTCCGCTGAGAAACCATCTTCCACCGCACCACGGCGGGAGTTTTTGAAAGCAGCAGCCGCTACGGGTGTATTAGTGGCTAAGCCGCAAACGGTGTTTGGGTCACAGGCGAACTCCACCGTAGAGGTGGGTATTGTAGGGTGCGGGGGACGTGGCAACTGGATTGCTCCGTTCTTCCCTGAGTTTGCCGGAGCACGCGTCGTGGCGCTGGCGGATGTTGTCCGCACGCACCTGGACTCCACGCGCGAGAAGCTGAATGTGGGTGCTGGACGCACCTACTATGGCCCGGATGCCTATAAGGAGCTCGCGAATTCGTCGTTGGATGCGGTGGTGATTGAGACTCCCCCCTACTTTCATCCTGAGCAGGCGATGGCTGCCGTGGATGCCGGCAAGCATGTGTTCCTGGCGAAACCGGTGGCGGTGGATGTGCCGGGCTGCAAAGATATTTTGGCCAGTGAGCAGAAGGCGCGATCGAAGAATCTGACGTACTGGGTGGACTTCCAATCGCGGGCGATGCCCGTGTTTCAAGACGTGGCCCAGCGGATTCACCGGGGAGATTTGGGTAAGCCGACGCTGGCGCAGATCTATTATTACGCCGGACGTCCCAGCCGGGACAAAGGCACACCGGGCATGGATCCGGGGCAGCGCCAGGTGCTAAACCACTATATGGACAAGGTTCTGGGGGGCGACATCATCGTGGAGCAGAACATCCACGTGATTGACATGGCGAACTGGTACCTAAATGCCCACCCCTTGCAGGCCTCGGGCACGGGCGGACGAACGGATTGGACGGGAACGCCGTATGACGCGGCGTCGGCATACGATCACTTTGTAGTGAGCTTCTGGTATCCCAATGACGTGCATGCCACGTTTAGTTCTCACCAGCTGGGCCACTACTCTGACCTTTGCGTGCGGGTGTTCGGCATCAAGGGCGCGGCAGACACGCACTATGGAGGCGCCGTCCGCATTACGGGCCCGAACGCGTGGACGGGCACCGATAAGGACGATACCTTCCGGCAGGGGGCCATCAATAATGTGGTGGCGTTTGTGCGCGCCGTGAGGGAAGGGAAGCCGATTTACAACGCAGGCGAGAGTGTCAATAGTAACTTGACAGCCATTCTGGGTAGGATGGCTGCCTACGCGAACGGACCCATCATTACCTGGGATGCGATGATGAAATCAGAGGAACGTCTCCGGCCGGACAATCTGAAGCTGGCGTGGTGAGGCAACCTGGTGATGTGGTTTTGCTAGAGGATGAGGGGGCGGAGATGCGTGTAACGCGGCGTGGATTTGTGACGGCGGCGGGGCTGTTGCTGGGTGGGGTTGCGGGTAATCCCGTGCGTGCCGCCGCGCCTGCCGGGCTGAAGTTGGGCGTAATGGACGGGGTGCTGGGGTTAGCGACAGATCCGGGTTGCTTCGCCAAGGCCAAGGCGCTGGGATTTGCGGGCGTGCAGGTGACCATCGGGCGGCCTGCGAAGAAGGGCACTTCCTTACCGCTGTCAAGCAAGGCGTTACAGGCGAAGATGATGGAGGCCAGTGAAGCCGCGGGCGTTCCCATCGTGTCCACATATCTGGACGTGCTGCACGATGACTGCCTGAAAAACTCCGACACGGCCAGCCAGTGGATCCTGGATGGCATCCAGATCACGAAGGCATTGAAGGCGAAGATCCTCATGCCGGTGTTTTTCGGCAAGTGCGAGTTGGCCACGCATGGGGGAATTGAAAAAGCAGTGGCGGCCTTCAAGGATCTGGCGCCGGCGGCACTGGACGAAGGCGTGGTGATCGGCATGGAAAGCCTGTTGACATCCAAGCAGAGTCTGTTTGTGCTGGAACAGGTGGACTCGCCGGCCTTGAAGGTCTATTACGATGTAGGGAACGCGGCCAACATGATCGGGGTGGATCCAGCGTCGGAGATCCGCATCTATGGCAAGCAGAACCTGTGCCAGATTCACTTCAAGGACAAGTCATTTCTGGGCCAGGGCAAGGTGGACTTTTCTGCCGTCTATGACGCACTGGGTGAAATTGGCTATGAGGGCTTCGGCGTGCTGGAAACAGGGTCCCCTACCAAGGACATCGACGCTGACCTAAAGCGCAACCTGGACTTTCTGGCCACGGTCTAACGACCGCTACACCTTGTCTGGCACGATATACGGCGCGCGGTAATTGCGAGTCAATAGGGCGTTTGCGGCCTCGTTGTTTAGGAAGCGCTCAGTCTTCGGGTCAAAGCGAAGCTCCTCGCCCATGCGGTACGCGATGTTGCCCAAGTGACAGAGGGCAGTAGAGAGCACCGTCTCGCGTACCTCCGCGTTCAGCCTTCCGCGGTCGCGGTGGCGCACAGCTTCCGCGAAGTTGCGGTAGTGGTCCTCATCGGGAAGGGCCTCGGGTTCGGTCTCCAATTGCTTGTTCCGGCCCAGCTTGATGGCGCAACGGCCATCGGCAAACAGGTGCAGGTGGCCTTTGGTGCCGAAGAAATCCCAGCTCATGGGTTCGGCTGTATAGAGGCCGCGAAGTTCGGCCAGCATCAGGCGGCCGTCATCGTATTCCCACTCGACGTTCTGTGTGTTGGGGGTCTCAGCTTGGTCAGTATATCCCCAGCGGCCACCCCAGCTTCTGATGCGGACGGGAAGCTCTTTGCCCATGGCCCAGCGGGCGATATCGGCAAGGTGCGGGCCATTGTTGCCCAGTTCGCCATTGCCGAAGTTCCAGAACCAGTGCCAGTTATAGTGCACCAGGTTGCCGTGGTAGGGTTCAGGTTGCGCGGGGCCCAGCCAGAGATCCCAGTTCAGCCAGTTGGGAACCGGTTCCACGGGCTTGTATCCGATGGAATCGCGGTTGCCGGGGAAGACCCACTTGCTCATGTAGACATCGCCGATGAGTCCGTCACGGATCACCTGGACGGCCTTGCGGAAACGGCCACTGGAGCGGCGTTGGGTGCCACCTTGGACGATCCGGTTGTACTTTCGGGAGGCCTCCACGATCTTCTGGCCCTCGAAGATGTTGTGCGAAACCGGCTTCTCCAGGTACACATCCTTGCCCGCCTGCATGGCCCAGATAGCAGTGAGCGCGTGCCAGTGATTGGTTGTGGCCACCAGAACGGCATGGATCTTCGGGTCGTCGAATGCGCTGCGCATATCGGCCGATGCGATGGGGCGATGCCCGGTGTTTTCGCGTGCCCAGGCGGCAGCTTGTTCCGTGCGGTTGCCGTCGGGGTCAACCAGCATCCCAATCTGGACGAACGGGATCTTGGCAAATTCGCGCATCAGCTGGTTGCCGCGGCCACCCATGCCGATGATGGCAATCCGAATAGGGTCATCCTGCGCAGGGGCTGACTGCCCCAGCAGCGTGGCACCCGCGGCGGTGGTGGTGTGGAGAAAGTGTCGGCGGTTCACGAAGGGCATTGTATCAATGCACGCGAGGTGAGCGATTCCAGGAACGTTTCGACGGGCATACTGCGGTCCACTTGCTGGTAAAGGCTGCGATATGCTGACTGGTGGACTGGGTAAGGCCCTACGCGGTTTCCAGTTCAGGCGATTTCCCAGCACGCCAAGTTCGGGCTTCATCAACATCACAAGGAGCAGGTTGCTGCATGAACTACAAGATTGAAGACATCGAAGGCATTGGACCCGTCTACGCTGAGAAGCTGGGCGTGGCGGGCGTGAATGACACGGAGGCCTTATTGGACAAGGCTGCCAGCCGCAAGGGAAGGGAAGCTTTGGAAGAAGCCACTGGAATCAGCGGCAAGCTGATTCTGAAGTGGGTGAATCATGCTGACCTAATGCGAGTAAACGGCATTGGCGGCCAGTATGCTGAGCTGTTGGAGGAGGCTGGCGTGGACACCGTGAAGGAACTCCGTAACCGGAATCCTGAAAACCTCGCCGTGGCACTGACCGCCGCCAATGACAAGCGTAAGTTGACGGGCAATGTCCCTAGCGCATCCATGGTTGCCAAGTGGGTGGAGCAGGCCAAAGGGATGGAGCCGAAGGTGACCCACTAACTGGCGGCCAAGTATCAAGACTTCCGTAAGGGACTTGCTTCGGTTTAGCCGGGAGCAAGTCCCTTCTTTCTTTGGACAGCCTGACGAGATGTCCCGGTAGTGGAATCGTCCAACGATGCGCCAATTGCGGGCTACATGCAATCCCGAGTGCTTCCTGCCTGCGATGGGCGCCACCGCGAATTCTTCTGGACCATCAGGGGAACTCCATCCTTAAATGGTTCGCTTCTGACTGAAAGTGTGCAAGGAGTCAAGCTAAGATGCGGGTGGTGGAGTGGATTTTGCGGATTGCGCTATTTGGGGAGTTTCTCGGGCACGGGTACTTTGCGTTTGTCCAGAACCCAAATTTTGTGAAGCTGATTGTGGGGTCAACCGGGATTCCCGAGGAGACGGCGCTTGGGTTGCTGCGTGTGATTGGCGTGGTGGATTTTGGAGTGGCGATTCTTGCGCTGGCTTATCCCTTCCGGGCTCTGGCCATTTATGCCGCATTGTGGGGCTTGCTTACCGCTATGTCGCGTCCGTTGTCCGGGATGCACATCATGGACTTCGTGGAGCGCTGGCCCAACTGGGGCATCCCGTTGGCCCTGTTCTTTGTGTTGCAGATGCGAGTGGCGGCAGCGCGGGACAGGCGCGCCGTTGATGCAGGTTGAGGATGACTAAGGCCGGGCGGAACGGAACGCGCTGATTGCCTCTGACAGGCGGAGGGCACACCCGTAGATGCGCAGTTGCCGCATCTCGCGACCGATGTGCAATTGCTCTCCGCCGTTCACGCCGCGCGGGCGGGGGCTAAAGCGACGCCAGTCAAACGACCGGAGGTCGACTCCATCGTGGAGTTGGCCATTGAAATCGAAGAGGTTGAGCCTCGGTCCGCCTTTTACGATGACGGCAAGATGCTGGGTCTGGAGAGGGCAGAGGGCACCGGGATCGCAGGCCTAACGGCTTTCCGTGCGGCCATCTTGAATGACAAGTTCGATGGCCCCGTTGGCGACGGTGTAGGGCAGCAGTCCACGTGGTTCCGTTGGGAAATGCAGGCTGGAAAAGACAGATGGGCCGGTGATCCCATCCGAGGAATCACCGGCCCAAGCTACGAGGCCTTGCCTGCTGTGCTCGCTGGAGGCACTTGCGAGGGGCGGTAAGGTCTAGTTAGCGGTTTTGATCTTGCCGTTTGCGCCGTCGATGAGGAACTCCACCATGAACGGCTCACGGGTCAACTTCTGGGCGATCCCCCAGAATTCGATGACGCTACCCGCGGGCAGATCCGCCTTCAGGACAGGATCAAACACGAGGGTGACTTCTGCAGTTGTGGCATCGGAGAGGGCGAGTTTGGCTGTCTTGCGCGTTGACTCCAGCACGGTGCCCTTGAGGGGGGCCTGCTCTGGCTGAGGAACAAGCGCATCCTTCATGCTGCCCTCGAAATAGCCAGGGCCGCTATCGGCCCTGAGCGCGTCCTTGACGCGCAGCCAGAAGTACAGTTGTGGCTGCTCAGTCTTCAACTTTTCGTCGGCCGCGGCGAGCTTTTCTCCCTCGCTAAGTACCTTGAAGCCTGCGGGGGGAAGCGGTTGGCTCTTGGCGAGGTTGCGGAGCTCCTGCAGGCCCTCTGCATCCTCACCGTGGAAGCGGGTGTAGGCATTGGTAAAGAAGGTTTCCAATTGCTGCCGTGCGGCATCAGGCAACGCACCGGTACCGGTGTAGGAGGCCGCGCGCGCATAGTGGAAAAGCGCTTCAGACTGCTTAGCGGGGTTCTTCTGGGCCAGAATCACGTTGCCCAGCATGGAGTTGATCTGAGCGTCCTCGGCCTTAACCTTCAAGCTGGAAATAAAGCTGCTTTCTGCCTTTTCGTTCTCCTTGCGCTGCATGGCGACGTAACCGGAGCACTTGTGGCCAAGGGAGTGCATTTCCTTCTGTACCGGAGGCCACTGGGCGTCGGGGATTTCAGCTGGCTTTGCAAGCTGAGACAGCACATCGCCCGCTTTGGCGGCGCGCACCAATTCGTCAGCGGCGGGCTGGGGGTTGCTCACCATTAGCGTGCAAACCCAGTAGTTCGCGGTAAGGTCATTGGCATTCACAGCCAGAATTTCGTCGGCCGCGGAAAGCATGCCCTTGGGGTCGTTGGCTGCTTTGTAGGCATTTAACTTCAGCGCGGGGCGCGCATCGCCGTAGTCGGATTGCGGATACTTCTCAGTCCATTCCTTCAGCATCGCCAGCGCTTTGGCGCCATCATTGGCCTGCAGGGCTTGGGTGATGCCGGCGTACAAATCATACTCCGCACGGTCCTTCCAGTTGCGCTGAGCCTGCGCCCAGACGCCGGATACGGTGATCGCTGCCAACGCAGCGCAAAACAGTGCCTTCTGAAAAAGAGTTCGCACTCTGTGCCTCCTCAAGGGATGTCATGCTCAAGTTCGTGACTGAATCGTGTTGCCGGGTCCTGCTGCGTGTCGCTACCCACAATCCAGCCAGGGTGCGGTCTCAATGACCGGCTTGGTGGAAACCATCAAAATTCACGACGCAACCAAGGGCGACGTGAACGGATGAACTTGTTACTAGCGCTATTTTAGTAGACACCGAGGCATTTGTCTCGGCTCCACTGGTTGGGTACTGCCGGAACCAGGATCGACGGGGACCCCAAAACGTTGGAAAGCAATCGTTCATGGAACGCTACAGCCCGTTCATCAAGAAGGCTGAGATGAAAGCCATCCTAACGCGCTTCCGGGTGATTGTGCATCTCCCAGCAGCGCTTTTTTTGTGGCGCGTCTCCCAGCGGAATCGCGCCTGTTCATCTACTTGGACTGAGTGTGCTATCATCCGCGTTTCCAAATGCGTTACCTCGATTTGGGCATCATTGTCGTCTACCTGATTGGGATCACCTGGTTTGGCGCGCAGTTTCGATCCCGGCAAAAGACCCTCAAGGACTACTTTCTGGGGGGCAAGACTACGCCGTGGTGGGCTATTTCCCTTTCCATTGTGTCGGCGGAGACCAGCACCCTGACGATCATTGGCACGCCCGCACTGGCATTCGGCGGGAACCTCACATTCCTGCAACTGGTGTTTGGCTACCTTGTGGCGCGGCTGATCATTATTTCGCTCTTCCTGCCGCAGTACTACAAAGGGGAACTCTACACCGCCTATGAGCTGATGAAGAACCGCTTTGGCGAGCGGGTGCGGCGAGTGACGGCGGGTATCTTCCTGGTGACGCGGGCGCTGGCCGAGGGCGTAAGGGTGTATGCCATCTCCATCGTGGTGGCGATTATTCTGGGTGCGGGCGAGACTCCTTCCATCATCATCATTTTGCTGCTGACGCTGTTCTACACCTTTGAGGGCGGCATGACGGCGGTGATCTGGACCGATGTGGTGCAGATGTTCCTGTATGTGGCGGGCGCGGTTCTGAGCTTTTTTGTGATTCTGGGTCATATTGACGGGGGCATGGCGCATGTCTGGGCTGTGGCGGCGGAGGCCGGCAAGCTGAAGGTGATTGATTTCGCCTGGCCAACCGCGGAGGGGTTCTTCACCCAACCCTACACATTCATCGCTGGATTCTTAGGCGGAATCTTCCTGACAACCGCCACCCATGGGACTGAGCAATTGATGGTGCAACGGCTGCTGGCAGCACGCAATGAGAGGGAAAGCCGCACCGCACTGCTTGCCAGTTGGGGAGTGATTTTCTTTCAATTTGTCCTCTTCCTGTTTATTGGCATCCTGCTGTACGTCTACTACATGGACAACGGGCTGGCGATGCCTGACCTGACTGAGCGGGACAAGATCTATCCGCGCTTCATCTGGGAATTTCTACCCCACGGAGTGGCTGGCCTGGTGATGGCGGCTATCCTGGCGGCGGCGATGAGTAACATCAGTGCGGCGCTAAACTCCCTGGCTTCAACCACTGTGATGGATTTTTACCAGCCGTTGACGGGCAAAACCAGCCAAGACAATGACTCAGACCGCAAGAAGAGTCTCTTGCTGGCGAGGCTTGTGACGGTCTTCTGGGGAGGCGTACTGCTGGTGATTGCATTGTTGGCGCGCCAATGGGGGAATGTGCTGGAGGCGGGATTGACAGTGGCATCCGTGTCAGTGGGTGCGCTGCTGGGCGTATTCCTGCTAGGTATCCTGACGCGGCATGCGGGCCAGAATGGCACGATCGCGGGTGTGCTGGCCGGGTTGGGCGCGGTGGTGTACCTGAAGTTTGGCACGGATGTCGCCTGGACCTGGTATGTGATCGTGGGTTCATTGACTACATTCGGGGTGGGGTCGCTGCTGTCTCTGTTGATGGACAGGTCTCCCAAGCAAGGAGCAGCATGAGCACCGACAGCGAGATGGATGAATCGGCTACACCTGGCGGGGCCGGATCTGAGGCTAGCGGGGCCGTGGAGTTACGCCGGGCGCTCGGCTTGAACGCGGCAACGGCGATTGTCATTGGCACCGTGATTGGGAGCGGCATTTTCCTCGTGCCCAAAGCGATGATCCTGAAGGTGGGATCACTCGACCTGCTGTTTCTGGTGTGGATTGTTGGGGGCATCCTGAGCGTGTTTGGGGCGCTGTCCTATGCGGAGCTGTCCGCTGCCATGCCGGAGGCAGGTGGAGAGTACGTTTATCTTCGCGAAACCTACGGGCCCTTTTGGGGCTTTCTGTATGGGTGGATTCAGACTCTGGTGGCCAAGAGTGGGTCCATTGCCGCCATTAGTACGGGCTTCTTTCTATACTTCGCCAACTTCTTTCCGGTACTGGACGTGATGGCGTTTGAGATTCCACTTCCCATTGGCCCCGGGGGAGGACCGCTACCGATTCGTTACGGACAGTTCGGAGCGGCGGCGCTGATCCTGGTACTGGCCTTTGTGAACTATCTGGGAGTGCGTTTGAGCGGGGCTGTGCAGGTGGTGTTTACGGCGTCGAAGGTGGGGCTGATTTTGCTGTTGGTGGCCGTGGGTCTACTGGCGGGAGATGGTTCTTGGGGGCACTTCCAGGAGTCAATTCCCGTGGCAGGCGGCATCACTGCCTTCTTTGCGGCGATGGTGTCGGCACTGTGGGCCTATGACGGCTGGAACAACGTGAGCATGGTGTCGTCTGAGATCCAGAAGCCCAGCCGTAACCTGCCGATTGCGCTGATTGCGGGGACGCTGATTGTCATGGCGGTGTATCTGCTTACCAACCTGGCCTACTTCTATGTGCTGTCGCCGGGGGAAGTGGCGCAGTCAGATCGCGTGGCCGCGGAGATGATGCGTAGGATCTGGGGCGATGGAGGTGCGGCGGCAGTAAGCGCGATTGCGATGGTGTCGATCTTCACGGCGTTGAATGGGGCGATTCTCAGTGGATCGCGGGTGCCGTATGCGATGTCGCGAGACGGGCTGTTTGTGCAGGGGCTGGAGAAGGTGAACCCGCAGCACCGTACACCTGGGAACGCGCTTCTTTTCATCAGCTTACTAGCCAGCCTGCTGGTATTTTCCGGGCGATTTGACGAAATCATCACCTACGTCATCTTTACCAGTTGGATTCTGTATGCGATGACCACGGCGGGGGTGATCGTACTGCGGCGGAAGCGCCCTGACCTCATGCGTCCTTACCGGACCCTAGGCTACCCGTGGGTGCCGGCGCTGTTTGTTGTGGCCGCCGGTTGCATTCTGGTATCCACATTGGTGGAGTCACCTCGGGAGAGCCTGATTGGGTTATCGATGATTGCTGTGGCGTATCCCTTTTATCGGTATTGGAGCGGAAAGAAGGCTGCCCGGAGCGCCGCCTGACGTGGAGCGAGGGAATCCTGATGGATGACTGTCGTCAGAATGGCACCTGGCTGCGATTGAAAGTGCGG
Organism: Bryobacteraceae bacterium; assembly: GCA_036821995.1. Taxonomy (GTDB): domain Bacteria; phylum Acidobacteriota; class Terriglobia; order Bryobacterales; family Bryobacteraceae; genus JACTMJ01. The sequence continues at coordinate 27,784 of DAISIM010000029.1, read as the reverse complement.
TCCGCCTCCGATTACACTACGGGTGCAAACACAGCCAAGGATCAGATTGAGGATCGGCGTGAGCCTGACCAGCGTTTAGCCGATTGCTGCCGATGAGTTTGTTGAGGAGCGGGTAGAGATGGATATCGCCAAGATTCTGGAACAACTGAGGCATGAGCGGCGGAACCTGGATGAAGCGATTGTGGTGATTGAACGTCTGGCGCGCGGGCGGGACAAGAGACGCGGCAGGCCGCCAACTTGGCTGGTGGCCGCGACGGAGGCAGTAGGCGGGAACGAGCCAAAGCGACGAGGGCGTCCTCCTGGGAGCAAGAACAAGTAAGCAGGCACAGCGCGGACTGATGCAGTCCGCGCGCTGGCGACATTGGAAGCGTCATGCATTGAGGAGTCTCCGGCGGGGCAGCGGCTAGGCGCCCATTCCGCGTGAAGCTATCCGTGAGGGTGAGCCGAACTGTTGTGGGCAGTGGAATCGCTGGGTGAAGCATGCCCGGGGGCACGCTTCGAATGACTGTGGACGACTACGCGGTTTGCTGGCGTGGCGCGAATAAGGCGATGTATTCCTGTTGCAGTGGCAACCCCAACTGCCTTCCAGCTGCTTCCAGCGCGAGGCCCGCGATATCGAAGCTACCGTAAAGGACGTGCAATAACACCGCCAGCCGGAGCAACTGCTGTGCGGGCAGTGTGGCCCATTGTTGCATGTCGCGGATGTAGACCACATCGGCCCAGAGCGATTGGCTCATGGGGTGGTATGGCCCTTGATTCATGAGAAAGGGCGGCGCGGTGCGGCCAGACACCGAGGTGAAGCGGTGGAACTGGAACCCCTGCTGGCGGAGGAAGCAATCCATGTCGCCGAAGAGGGGTTGGCCGTGATAGAGGGGAAGGAACTCCACCTCCGTGTGCACCATGACGGTGCTGTGCAACTGGCGGAGGCCGTTTTGCATGATCATCAGTTCGGCGCCTTGCACATCAAGCTTGAGGTAGTGCAACGGGGGGAGGTCCTGGACATCGTCCAGGCGGGTGGTGTCGATGGCGAAGGTGCGGGTGACCTCCATAAACTCTGCCAGGGACCGGAACTGGCGAACTAGATCGAGGTTGGGCGGAAAGAGCGAAGAGGTGGCCTCCATGCGGCCAACGTGGAACGTATGTGGCTGGCCATCACCAAGCGCCCTTGGGAAATAGTGGGTGTTGGGGGCAGCAGAGGCGTTCAGCCGGGCGCATTCCATGGGTTGTGGCTCAAAACCGTATAGGTGGACTTCGGGCCAGGAGAGCAGGGGCTGGTAAGGGGGTGGTTCACCGATAGCCATGGCGCCTGCATCCATTAGGTGCAGAGGAGGCGTGAGCGCCGGGATGATGGAGCGAATGTTGGGTTGCATGATGTCTCCTTTGCAAGCGTGTTGGATACTCAGCGCTGGGGTTCGGGCGGAAGTGCCCGGGCCACGTCAACGGACGTGGGGTTCCATGGGATGGCTGGTGCCATCCGGGTGAGGAGGGCCGCTGCCGGATACGGGCGTCGGCACCTGATGGACGGCCGCGTGAATCGCGTCCTGCAGTTGTCGGGTGGTAAAGGGCTTGGGCAATACTGCGTTGGCGCCCGCGTCAATGTATTCCTGGTGGTACTGGCTGAGATTGGTTGCGCTACAGACGATGATGGGAACGTCGCGTCGCCAGTCATCGCCGGAGCGGAGCGCACGGGCACAGGCCAGACCGTCCAGGTTGGGCATGTGATGATCCAGCACCAGGAGGCCAAATCGGTTTGCGGCAGAGATGGCGAGCGCTGCGTTGCCGTCAACGGCTTCGATGGCTTCCAAACCCAGGCTGCGCAACACGGATACCAACACCAAGCGATTGACTGGATTATCGTCGGCCACCAGAACGGGTAGGTCACGGTTGAATGGGGTGCCGTCAAAAGGGCTGGGTCGAGGGATGCGCTGGGATGGCGTTGGGAGGCTATACGCTGCCCGCTCAGGGGTGTCGTGGACACTTTGAACTGGCGACGAACTGGCGTTCCCTTCAAACAGGAAGCCGGTGACGCTGTCTGACTCCCGCGGCTGCTGTTGCAATTGCTGAACCGCTTCTGTAAACCGCGCTGCCAGAAAGGGCCGTGGCAACAGCAGCGTTTGCGAACGTACTGCCGTCGGCCCGGAATGGCTACCCCGACTGGAACAGTACACCAAGACGGGCAAGCGTGGTCGCTGGTAGGCCTTGCGAAGCTCTACGATGATGCTGGCGAGGTTCTGCTCTGGTAGGGGGCCTTCCAAAACGACGAGTCCTGGGGCCGTCGATTCGTCAGCCTGAGTAATGGCATCGCTGAGCCGGTATCGGATCGCATACGGAGACTGGGAGAGATCAAGAAACTGGGATAGCATCTCCATCGTTTCAGTCCAACAACCGGCTGGGGTGCCGCTTGTGGGAGTGGTAGCGCAACTGTTCCGCCGGTCTGGCTGCGGTTGCCCATTGTGAGTGGCCAGAGCCAGCCGCCTAAGGTTTCTGGCGAGTGCATGCTGGTTCCTCTGAGAGTGGCGGAAATCGGGAGACTCCTGGTCGTCAGGCAGGTTCTGGATAGCTGCGACGGAAGCTGGTGGGAGCGGCAGATTTGTGTGCTGGCAACGATTGCCGGGCAGGTCGAGCACCAGATGAATAAGCGGCAGCGCGGTGTCTGTCTGCGTGGAAGGTGTAGCAGTCTCCGCTTCGGAGGGCGGGGAGTGGATCGCGGAGAGGATAGGGTCATTCTGCGTGGCTGTGGGGGTGAGCACGCGCACCGGAATTTGCGATTCCAGGTGCACGGCTGCGGGTTCCGCGGGTTCCACCGGAAACTCAAACCAGAAGCGGGCTCCGCCATAGCTACTGTCGCCTACGCCGATGCGCCCGTTCAGTAGGATGATGAGTTCCTTGGCAATTGCAAGGCCGAGACCGGTACCCACTGCGTGATTGTCGGCGGGGCGGTTCAGGCGCACGAAGCTATCGAAGATGCGGGTGCGGTCCTCTTTCGGAACGCCAGGCCCGCTGTCATCCACTTCGCATCGAAGGAAAGGAAAGGTGGCGCCCGCCGAAAGGACTCCCATGCTCACTCGAATGGCGCCGGATGCAGTGTACTTGATGGCGTTTCCGGTGAGATTGATGAGCAGCTGGCGGACAGCGCTTTCATCGCCCCTTACCCAGCGCGGTACCTGACGGTCAACCACCCAGACGAGGTCAATCCCCCGGTCCTGCGCCAGTGTGGCAAGCACTGCAACCGTATCCTCCACGAGTTTCCTGGGGCAGAAGACCTCGCTCCGCGTATCGTGCTTCCGGGCGGAGAGGCGGCTGAAGGCCAATGAGTCCGACACTAGTTTTAACAACTGCTCGCCCGATTGCCGGATGAGCCGCAGGTAGTCGCGTTGCTGGGAGTTGAGTGGGGTGGTGGCCAGCAGGCTGGCGAGGCCGAGCACGCCGTTCAATGGGGTGCGGAGTTCATGGCTCATGCGGTCAAGGAATTCTGATTTCAGCTTCACCAGGCGCATGGCCTGGGCGGTGCGCCGGTGGGTCTCCACCACCAGCCCCAATAGGGCGAGGCAACAGACGCACAGGGCGATGAGCATCCAACGGGAACGGCGGGCCTCTTGCTCCGATCGAGTTTCCGCGAAGGTATCGTGGCTGCGGTACTGGGCCTGGATAGGATAGTCGGCAAACACTTCATGGAGAGCGCCGGTGCGGGCCAGATAGCCAAATTCAGCGCGGATGCGGTCTGCCTCGGCGGAGCGGGCGACGGTGGAGCCGATGGCGAGGTCCCAATACCAGCCCAAGAGCAAGCGGTTAGCCAACTGCTTGCCGGAGCAGGATGGGGGGTGGCTGAGAGACATCGAATTGAGTGAGGCGGCGTCAGCAATGAGGGCGTCGGCTCGGCCTTCGCATAGGGTGGTGAGCTGCTGGCCAGACTTCACAACGACGGGGGTAGCATCGGGGAAGTCCTCCGCCAGTTTGCGTTGCAGCCAATGCCCGGCGGTGAGAGCCACGCGCTTCGGACGAAACTGGCGCAGGTCCAAATGGTCATGGTGGATGGCCGCAATCAGGAACTCTGCACGGCCGATGGGCTGGGTGAAGTGGTAGGCGCTGGCTCGATCCGGTGTGGTGGTGACCATGGGCCAAAGGTCAACGCCGCTGTCCAGATCGCGAAGTACATCGTCCGGACGCACTTCCAAGTGCTTCCAGTGAATGCGAATCCCTGCGCGCTGAGCGGCGATATTCAGGGCATCCACCACTGCGCCGCCGATGCGCCCGTCGGGATAGACAATCTGAAACGGCGGCGAATGATCCGTGGCGGCAACGATTTCGGACTGTAGCGGTCGTTCCGGCGCCATCAACACTACCAGACTGCCGATGAATCCCGCGGCGGCAATCGCACCCATGGTCAGCAGCAACCATCCGCGGCGTCCGTTGGCTGCGTTGCGGCCTGATCCGCTCTGGTTGGACCAGGTTCTTGGGGGTCCGGTGCTGGAGCTACTAAATAGCCGCATCCTGATGGGTATATCGGCTGGATGGATCCGCTTCGTTAGCGAATTCGCAGCGAGAGATGCAGTGAGACGTTCGGAGGGTATGCGACAATCGCGAACATGTCAGATTTCACTGTCCCTCGTGTTCCTGCTGATTTCCGGAAGCCAGCGCGAGTCACAGGGCGAGGCCGTCTCCTCCTGCTGCTTGTGGTGTGGGCGGGTGCGCTTGCGGGGCAAGGCGTCGATTTCGTGCGTGGGCACTACACGAAGTACGAGTACATGGTGCCGATGCGTGATGGCGTGCGGCTGTACACATCGGTATATGTGCCGAAGGACCTGACGCGTAGTTACCCCATCCTCTACAACCGCACGCCCTACAGTTGCGCGCCCTATGGGATTGACAATTACCGGGCGAGCCTGGGTCCGGCGCCGGAGATCTATACCAAGGAGGGCTTCATCTTTGTGTATCAGGATGTGCGAGGGCGCTACCTGAGCGAGGGCGAGTTTGTGCATGTGCGGCCACATATCTCCAACAAGCAGGGGAATCAAATTGACGAATCCAGCGATGTGTACGACACCATTGAGTGGCTGCTGGCGAGGGTCCAACCGAACAACGGCAAGGTGGGACAGTATGGCATCTCTTACCCGGGCTTCTACGCGGCGGCTGGCATGATTGATGCTCACCCGGCACTGGTGGCGTCGTCGCCGCAGGCGCCAGTGAGTGACTGGTTTGTTGGGGATGACTGGCATCACAACGGGGCCTTCATGCTACAACATGCCTTCAATTTCCTCTCCGCCTTCGGCAAGCCGCGGACTGAGCCTTCTATCAAGCGGGGTACGCCCTTCGACTACGGCACCGCAGACGGGTATAAGTTCTACCTGGGCCTAGGCGGGATGCCAGAGGCCAATGCGCGGCACTTCAAGAGCGAGATTCCGTTCTGGAACGAATTGATGGAGCAAGAGAGCTACAACGATTTCTGGAAGGCGCGAAACCTGAACCGGCATTTGGTGCGGGTGCGGCCGGCGGTGCTGACGGTGGGAGGTTGGTTCGATGCGGAAAACCTTTACGGCGCGCTGGAGGTTTACCGAAGTACAGAACGGCAATCGCCGGGGGCCTGGAACAAGCTGGTGATGGGGCCCTGGGACCACGGGCAATGGGCGCGCGAGGACGGACAGAAGCTGGGCGACGTAAGCTTCGGATCAAAAACCAGTGTCTTCTATCGGGAAAAGATTGAGTTCCCGTTCTTCATGCACTACCTTAAGGGCGGGGATGCGCCGGACTTGCCAGAAGCTTATCTGTTTGAGACCGGGCGGAACTTGTGGCGGCGCTTTGACCAGTGGCCGCCGTCGACGATACAGGAAAAGAAACTCTATTTCCACGCCAACGGGAAGCTGGCATTTCAGCCGCCGGCTGGGAATGCGGACGGGGGTTTCGACGAGTATGTGAGCGATCCGTCAAAGCCCGTGCCGCATATCGGCAAGATCCAGGTGAGCTTGTCGCGGGAGCACATGGTGGCCGACCAGAGATTCGCGTCCACGCGTCCGGACGTCCTGGTGTACCAAACGGATGTGCTGGAGGAAGACTTGACGATTGCGGGTCCGATTACGTCCGACCTGTTCGTGAGCACAACAGGCACGGATTCTGACTGGGTGGTGAAGGTGATTGACGTGTATCCGGAGGACTTCCCCAATCCAGACCCGAACCCTACTGAGGTGCAAATGCGGGGTTACCAGCAACTGGTGCGAGGCAACGTGATCCGGGGCAAGTTCCGCAAGAGCCTGGAGAAGCCGGAGCCATTCACGCCAGGAAATGCTGAGCCGGTGCGCTTCGAATTGAATGACATGCTGCACACCTTCCGCCGCGGGCACAGGGTGATGGTGCAGGTACAAAGCACCTGGTTCCCGATGATCAACCGAAACGCGCAGAAGTACGGCAACCTGTTTAATATGCCGGAGTCGGAATACCAGAAGGCAACCCAGCGTGTGTATCGCCGCCCGGCGATGGCCTCCGGGTTGGTGTTACGGGTTGAGCAGACGCGCTAACGGCTAGCTAGCCCGCAAGCTACATCTCCACGCGCTGCTGGTGGGCGTTCCAGCGGATGCGCCGTCCGTTCTGCAGTGAGAGGTTGGCCATCTGCACGACCAGCGCGGCCTGGAAGCCCAGTACCATGGGAGCGGTGGGGCGTTGGCGGGTGCGGACGCAGTGGATGAAGTTCTGGACGTGCAGGTCTGTCGCCCAACCGAAGCCTTTGGCTGACCGCTTCACGGTGTAGGGGGCATCCTCAGCGCCTTGGTTGAAAACACGGCACTCTTCCCGTCCGATGTCCATGCGCGCCCGGTCGCCGTCGAGGTGGTTCATCTGGTCGTTGAGGCTTCGATACTTCATCGCGGCGTAGTTGATGGTGAAGACTGCGATGAAATCCTCAGGGTACTCGGCGGTGACGACGACCGATTCGGGGGTGTCAAAGCCGGGGCGGTGCGGCTTACCCGCCGCGGCAGTGACGGCTAGGGGATAGCTGGCACTCATCAGCAGGTGGACGCCGTCGTAGACGTGCGCGCCCTGGTCAGCGACGATGCCGCCGGCGTAGTCCCGATCGTTGCGCCAGTTGTGGAACAGGTCGGCATTGACGGGCACGCGTTGCTTCGTGGGGCCTTGCCACTGCTCCCAGTCGAGCACTCCTTCGAGCTTTTCCGGTTCGCGGGCGGCAAGGTAGTTGTTCAGCCACCAAGAGCGAATCATCCTGACATTGCCCAGTGCGCCCGAGGCCACAATGTCGCGCCCTTGCAGGTAAAGGTCGTAGCTTCGCCGCTGCATGCCCACTTGGACAATTTGCTTGGAGCTGCGTTCAGCATTAACGAGAGCGACTCCTTCCTCGGGAGTACGGCAGAGGGGCTTTTCCACGTAGACGTCTTTGCCGGCGGCGAGGGCATCCAGCACCATCTGGGCGTGCCAGTGTTCGGGTGTACCAATCAGCACGGCCTGGATGTCCTTATTGGCCAACAGTTCCTTGTAATTGCGGTAGGCGCGCGGCTGAGTGCCATGCTGGGCGGCACGGGAGAGGGCCGCTTCCAGGTGGGGTTCATAGACATCGCAGATGGCGCCCACATGGACAGAGGGGTCCTTCTGGAAGACGGTCATGACGAAGGACCCGCGGCTTCCCGCTCCAATCAAGCCCAGTACAACCCGGTCGGAAGGGGCTGCTGCGTGGGCAACCACTGCACCCGTCCCAGCCAGGAAGAACTGTCGGCGTGATGGATTCATGAGAGTGTCCTCCTGAAGAAGGGTGGCGCTTCTTCGTTGCGAAGCATTACAAAAACGACGAGTGTATCGTGAATGGAATCTACTTTCCACAATCACCGGTGAAGGCGCCTTGGCACTGCAGGATTGTGTAGTTTCAGAATTGGATGCAGGCAAGAGGAGGTAATTGGGCGATACTGCGCGTACACTGGAATGTTCTGTAGCGAATGCTTCGCTACTCGCTATGAAACGTTGGATTGATACCGTATGGCTGGGGGTAGTGAGCGATGGTGCAACCGCAAGATGCGAAGCTTGTCCTGAAGAATCATATTCTGCAGAGTTCCTTGCAGGATGCGCTGAACGCGGCGGTGAAGTTGGAAGGCTATCAGGATTTCACGGCGTACCTGTTCCCGATGAAGCAGGTGATCTGGGACGCCCTGGTGAAACTGAAGCAGGGAGGCCCGTCGGCGGGTTGGGGACAGTTTAAGGTGCGGCTGGGAGACGCAGTAAAGGTTTCGCAGAAGCCGGTGAACGACCTGATTCCGCTAGGGATGAGGTCGATGCGTGAGAATGCAGAGGGCTTTCTGGTGGAAGTGTTCAAGCGCCTTACCTGACGGGGGTGAGGGTGTCGGGTATCGATTGTCAGGTGTCAGCGTGCCTGTTGCTGGCAGTAGGTGAGCCCGCGCTGGGCAGCGGTGTTCCCGGGCATCAAGCGTAGGGCCTGTTGGAAATCCTGGATGGCACGGGCACAATCCCCCTGGCGGGCATAAATGTTGCCGCGATTGGAGAATGCGGGGGGGAAATTAGGAGCCAGCTGGATGGCTTCATCCAGCACGCGAAGTGCGTCGACATAGCGCTCGCGGCGACCATAGTGGACGCCTAACTGGGAAAGTACGGCGGCGTTGCGCTCACCCTTGAGGGACTCAAGATAAGCGGCTTCCGCTTCATCCAGCCTACCCAGACAATCCAGGGTGCGCGCGTAGTTGGAGTGCCAACTGGCCTGGAAGTTGGCGGCTACGCGGGGCCTGGCCTTTTCGAACAGCGCCAGTGCATCGGGACAGCGGTTGGCCTCCAGCGCTTGCAGCCCGATGGCTACGTTCGCGCGCCAGCTATCAGGGTTCTTAGCCAGGACATCCGTCCAGAAGGCATTGCCGGAGGCCCACACCTGGCTACGCTGATAGGTGGCGAAAGCCAGCAGCAAGAGCAGCGCCACGCCGCCAACCCACAGAAAGAAATGGCTGACGCGCAGGCGCAGCAGCAATCCTACGGTGAGGGGCAACAGCCCCAAGGAGGCGAGGTAGATACGCCGTTCCACTGCCGCATCCTGGATCGGCAACACACTGGAAGTGGGGGCCAGCACCAGGAGGAAGAGCACCGCGCCCAAGGCCATCAGGGGCGCCTGCTGGCGGTAACGTAGCGCTAGCGCGAGACCGGCCGCAATCAAGGCCCAGGCAAGGATAGCCCAGTGCTCAAAGAATCCTCGCGAGATGGGGAACAGATAATCTCCATTCTGGCCCACGGGAAGCAGCCACAGGCGCAGGTAGAGCAGGATGGCGCGTCCCTGGGTGAGCAGATACTCCCACCACTTCAGGTCGTCCATGGCAAAGCCAGCGGTGGTGGCTGTGGCCAGCGTGCGCAGCACTACCGCGGCACCAATCGCGGTGCCCGCCGCCAGCAGAGCGTAGAGGCGCCAGCCTCCGCGCAGGATTGCCGGAAGAGGTTGCCGGTAGACCCACAAATCCAGCAACAGCAAGGTAGCGGGCAATGTGAGGGCGTGCTCCTTACTGAGCATGGCCAGCACAAAGCAGATGGCGATACCCGCGGACATTGACCAGTTAACAACCGGTGCTGTGCGGGAGAGAAAGAGGGCGATGGCGGCGAAGTAGAAGAATACGCAAAGAGTTTCCGGATGGGCAGCAATATAGGCGACGGACTCACTTTGCGCGGGGTGCAGCAGGAACACAGCAGCGCCTAGCAGCGCGAGCGACAGCCGGGAGTCGAATGCCAGGTTCAACAACGTAAGCAGCCGCAGCAGGATGTAGCCCAACAGGGTGGCTGAAGCCGCGTGAAGCAGAAGCGAGGCGGCGTGGAATGGCATAGGCCTTCCACTGCCGGCTTGGTAGCTTAACCAATAGCTGAGGCCTGACAAGGGCCGGTCACCCTGCATGGCCTGCCAGGCAGTCCAGCGAAAATACTCCGGCTCAGCACGGAACTTCAGCGCGATGTCATCAAACAGGAACTCACCGTTGAGCGAAGGCGCATACACCACCAGCAACACGAGGAACGACACTGCGAAAAGTGCCGCCCAGGCCCACCAGGGGAGCATGGCAGAGGTCCCGGCGGCCGCACTTGGAGGCTTCGGGGCGGGCATGGCGTGGGCGTCTGCCTCAGTAACGCTTCGTTTTTTCTTCATGGAGATGCGAGAGATGAAACTCGAGGATGGCCAGCCGTTGGGCCAGTGCAATGTTGTTTTCTTTCAGTGCGGACACTACCATCGACAGCCGGAAGAGCACGAACAGGAAGAGGCATCCCACCAGCAGAAGCAAAGTGAGCGTCTCGTCTTGAAGCCCCGCCAGCCGGGCCAGGGAAGGCAACAGTCCTGGCAGGAAGACCACCAGTAAGAGAGCGATGCCAGCACCCAGCCAGCTAACGGAATACTCCACTCGGATGTGCGCGCGGCGCACCTGCACCAGCACGGCGGCAATCAGCAGCAGGGTGACCGCTGCCACCATGGTTTGCATCGGGGCCATCATTTTCCTCCTAAGCGCCGGACGTCATACTTCAGGATATTCACGAAGACCCCAAGCAACACGTGAAGGATGTAGTAAGTGGATTTCCAGAGAGTGATGGTGCTTTGGCCGGCAGCGCGAGGGCGCATGGTGACGGGCACTTCGCGAAAGCGGAAGACGCAGCGCTGCAGCACCACGAGCGCCTCAATTTCAGGGTATTCCAACGGGAAAACGCGGCTGAACAGTTCCAGAGCGGCGCGATTCACGCCTACAAATCCGGAAGTGGGGTCGCGCACGGGGTGGTCAAGAATCGGATGCAGCATCAGCCGGAAAAAGCGGATCACGAGTAGGCGCAGGAAGGTGGATTGGTAGCCGGAGGAGCCGGGCAGGAAGCGGCTGCCGATCACCATCTCGACACCGGTTTCCTTCAAGGTGTCGTAGATTCTCTGGATGTCGCGGGGGTCGTGCTGTCCGTCCGCATCGATTCGAATGACAATGTGGTAGCCCAATTCATAGGCCAGCTTGTAGCCCGCCTGGACGGCTCCGCCAAGGCCGAGGTGGTGGGGCAACCGCAGCACCCTGGCACCGGCTTGGGCTGCCAGTGATGCCGTGGCGTCACGCGAGCAATCGTCCACCACCACCACATCGCAGCCTGGAAGCGCCTCCCATAACTCGCTCAGGACGCCTTCGATGCAGGCTTCCTCGTTCAAGGCGGGAATCAGCACCAGCAGGTCACGGGGAGCTGCCTGGAGAACGGCCGTATTCAGGGGCGAAGTGCTCATGGCTAGTGTCGCGCCACCTTCCACAGGCTTACGCGGTGGGCATAGATGGCTTTGCGGAACGTGTTCTTGCTGACGCGGGCGTGACGGCGGATCGCTTGACGCTGGCGCAGGAGGCGCGGCATGGCCCACAACACGGCGAAGTGCGCCTTCAGTACCATCCAGGGCAGCCACAGCGGGCTGTTGCTTTCGGAGAACTGGGCAGCCTTTCCCGCGCCGCGCAGAAGTGCAGCCAGATGCAGCAGGTAACGCACCGGGGCGCTGGCGAAAGCCGCGACAGCGTCGGTGAACGGGAGGTTGCGGACAACCAGGTAGAGGCGATTGCGCTCAACCAGATAGGCTTTCAGCGCTGAAGCCACCCCAGCGGTGGCAGAGTAGGCGTGCTCAACGATGGCGTCATTGACGTAGCGGCAGGGCCAGCGCATCCACAGCATGCGAAGGCCAAGGTCAGTATCTTCTCCATAGAGGAAGAAATCGACATCAAAGTGCCCGGCATCCTGCATGGCCTTCCGGCGGTAGAGGGCAGCGCACCCGCTCGGAAGCAGGGCAGCAGACGGCGATTCGTGGTTGGCCCAGGGTTGCCGGTGGGCGCGCTGGATGCTGCTGCCGTCGCGGCCAAGTAGTAGGGCGGTGGAATCCAGCCATGGAGTTCCGGCCAGACGAATCTGACAACTGAACATGCCGTACTCCGGATAGGCATTGGCTGCCTTCACTAATGCTTCCAGCCAGCCTGGATGCGCCGCGGCGTCGTCATTGAGGACAGCGATGAGAGGTGCCTCACTGCGGTTCACTGCTCGGTTGATGGCGACGCCGAAACCTACGTTGTTCTCCGCGTACAGCATGGTGAGCGGGAATCGCGTTTCGGCAGCCAGGGGGGCGGCCAGACGCTCGCTGCTGTTATCCACCACGATCACTTCAAAGTCTTTCCAGGTCTGCGCTGCCAGGCTGTCAAGCGCCGCCCGCAAAGGCTCGCCCGCATGCAGCGTCGGAATCGCCACCAATACTTCGTATTTTGCCAAGCCTCTATTCTACGAAACCGTCAATGAGCGTTTGAGGTGGCGGCAATTGATGAAGACTGGGTGCGCGGGAGGTCGTGTGGTCCCGGCAGCGGCGTGCACACCAGTAGAATGGAGGCCATGGTGAAGACAACGGTAGTGGGTAGCTATCCCACCCCTTCCTGGCTGCTGGGGGAAACCAGCAAGCTCGTTTTGCGCGACGCCATCATGGTGGTGTTGAAGACGCAGGAACTGGCCGGCATTGACGTGGTGGCAGATGGCGAATTGAATCGATTTGACCCGTCGCATCCCGAGACGAACGGCATGATTGACTACTTCGTTAGCCGCATGTCAGGTGTACGTACGGGCTTTTCTCTTACGGATTACGAGGCCTTCCGGCAGGACGCGCAGCTGCGCTATCGCACCGCTCCGGCGGGCGTCGTGGACGGCCCTGTAGGTGAAGGCAGCCTCTATCTGCCGGGCGATTTCGCGCTGACGAGTTCCCTCACGAGACAGCCGCTGAAGTTCACCTGTACGGGGCCACACATGCTGGCCAAGGTCCTCACTGACCGCCACTATCAGGACCGAGGCGCGCTTGCCATGGCCATCGCCGAAGTGCTGCGCGCGCAACTAGCGCAGATTCCGGCAACCGTGGTGCAACTGGACGAAGCCAACATCGTGGGCCATCCTGAGGACCAACCATGGGCCATCGATGCCATGAATCATGTGCTGGATGGCATACAGGCGGAGCGTGCTGTGCACATCTGCTTCGGCAACTACGGGGGACAAAGCGTGCAAAAGGGGCTGTACCATGCGCTTATCCCCTTCCTGAACCAGTTGCATGTGGATCACCTTGTGCTTGAGTTTGCCCGCCGTGGCTATGACGAACTGGCGGCGTTCAAGGAACTGCGTCCGGAGATCGGCGTTGGCCTAGGTGTGGTAGACATTAAGGACAACGGCATCGAAACGGCAGACCTGATTGCGCGCCGATTGGAGCATGCGCAGGAGGTGCTGGGCGCGGGACGCGTCACCTATATCCATCCCGATTGCGGGTTCTGGATGCTGCAACGCAGCGTGTCCGACGGAAAGATGAGGGCAATGGTAGAGGGCCGGAATCTGTTTGAGGGCAGGGCGGCCTGATGGCTGGGAAGCTTGTGGTGAGGTGCTCTTGCAAGCCGGGTTCCCGGTTCGCTAAGCCCCTGCAGCAACAGGTTAGCGAATTCTTCCCGGTGTACCTTGTCTAAGTGTGGCTGCTGTGCTAACTTGGGAAGGTTGGACACACGTCAGGGGACGTAGTTCAGTTGGTTAGAACGCCTGCCTGTCACGCAGGAGGCCGCGGGTTCGAGCCCCGTCGTCCCCGCCAACATCCCTCCTTTGTTCTGTTTTCGTTGACAATTCTGAAAACGCCGTCACAATGGAAAGAACTATTGTGTTTTCAATCGTGTACCCATGAGACAGCGTCCTTATCTCCTTGCCATCCCCCTTTTGCTGCTGATTGTGTTGTTCTTCGGTCTGGCTGCCAGCAATCGCCCACCGGAGGAACCTCTGGTTGCTGGTTTCCGTGGCGTCACCGTGGCATCAGTGGCCGATGCCGTGGATCAGGTGGCCGGCCAGCGAGGATATCTCGAGCACGAGTTCCGCCCGATGGTGGAGGGCGTGATTGTGGGCCGCGCGCGCACGGCGCTCGTGAGGCCGACGACAGCCGAAAAAGCAACACCCGTACTGGCCACGAAGCATTCCATTGAGATGATCGACAGCGCGCAGCCCGGCGAAGTGGGCGTCATCGTCATGGAAAACGGATTGAACGTTGCGGCGATTGGCGGCTTGATGGCAACTGCGGCGAAGGCGCGCGAGATGGCCGGGATGGTGATTGACGGTGGTGTGCGAGACGTGGCGGAGATTCGCCGCCTGGGCCTGCCCGTGTATGCGCGGAGCGTCTCGCCCGCCACAGCCGTGGGTCGCTACGCCAGTGTGGTGAAAGATGAGCCGGTCTGGTGTGGCGGCGTGCTGGTGAACCCTGGTGACATTGTTGTGGCCAGCGAGGATGGCGTGGTGGTGGTGCCCAAGCAGCACGCGGAAGCGGTGCTGAAGGTGGCCCTGGAGATTGACGACCGCGAGAGCCGCATGGTGCCCCTCATCCAGCAACTGCGTTCGCTGGGTGAAGCCGTGAAGAAGTTCAATCGCATCTAGCGCGGGCGCGGGCTTGTCACGATGGCGCGCCCGCGCATTTCTGGGCGGTGATCGCTGACAGAAGGCGATGCGCGTCTAACTGGACTTTACGGTCTGAAAATGATGTAATGCGGGCGAGCGGCCTCTTTTGTTCCTTGCAGGCTTCGATGATGGCCGCCGGGGAGCGTGCCATATGGAAGCTGTTGCCATTCAATCTCCTGGCCACCTGAAGGTTTGGGCTCCCAGTCGTCAGCGAGTGTGGGAGACCCTGAACCACCGTCAGCCGGATCGCGTGCCGATGGACTTCGGCAGCAGCACGGTGAGCGGGATGCACGTCACCGCCGTGGCTGCGCTGCGGGATCACTACGGGCTTGAGCGCCGGCCGGTAAAGGTCTTCGAACCCCTGCAAATGCTGGGCTTGATTGACAGTGACTTGAAGCAGGCAATCGGCATTGACACCGAAGGCGTGTTCCGCCGCAAGACCATGTTCGGCTACCGCAACGATGCCTGGAAGCCCTGGAAACTGCATGGTCTGGATGTGCTGGTGGGGGAAGGCTTCGAAACCAGTACGGACGACGACGGCGACACCCTCATCTACCCCCACGGCGATCGAAGCACCGCCCCCAGCGGACGGATGCCGAAGGGCTTCTACTTCTTCGATAGCATCATCCGCCAGCAGCCTTTCGACGAAGATCATCTGGACCCCGCCGACAACACCGAAGAGTTCCGCGTACTCAGCGATGAGGATATCGCCGGCTTTGCCGATGATGTCCGCGCGGCGCGGGCGACCGGGCGATCAGTGATTGCGAACCTGGGCGGAATGGGCTTCGGCGACATTGCGTTGGTACCCGCGCCATTCCTAAAGGCGCCCAAAGGGATTCGCGATATCACGGAGTGGTACATGTCCTTGCGTTCGCGCAAGAGCTACATCCACGCAATCTTTGAACGGCAGACTGAAGTAGCGCTCCAGAACCTGGAGCGAGGCTTCGCGGCGGTGGGCAACGACGTGGACGCGCTGTTTATCTGCGGCACTGACTTCGGCACACAGACCTCTTCCTTCTGCAGCGTGCCCACTTTCCGCGAGTTGTGGCTGCCTTACTACAAGCAGCTCTGCGACTGGATCCACAAGCACACCACATGGAAGTGCTTCAAGCATTCCTGCGGATCGGTTGAGCGCTTTTACGAGAGCTTCCTTGAGGCGGGCTTCGATATCATCAACCCGGTGCAGTGCTCAGCGGCGGGTATGGATCCGGAGATGCTGAAGGCGCGCTATGGAGAGCGGCTGGTATTTTGGGGCGGTGGCGTGGACACCCAGCAGACGCTGCCCTTCGGGACGCCGGAGGAGGTTCGCCAGCAGGTGCTTCGGCGCTGCGAGATCTTTGCTCCTGGGGGCGGTTTTGTGTTCAACGCCATCCACAACGTGCAGGCGTTGACTCCGGTGGAAAACATCCTGGCGATGATTGACGCCGTTCATGAATTCAATGGAAGGAGCTAGCGCAAATGCCGGACCTGACCCAGTTGTACACGGCCGTTGTGGAGGGCGACCAGAAGCTCGCCATTGCGGTGACTGAGGAGGCCATCGCAGAGGGCACGCCTGCCATGGACCTCATTCATGGCTATATGATTCCAGCCATGGACGAAGTGGGCAAGCGTTATGAGTGTGAGGATTACTTCGTACCCGAACTTTTGCTGTCGGCCCGGGCAATGAAGGGTTCGCTCACTCTGCTGAGGCCTCTACTGGCCGCGCAAGGGGCTGAACCTGTGGCGCGAGTGGCCATCGGCACCGTGAAAGGCGACCTGCACGACATCGGCAAGAACCTGGTGGCGTCGATGTTGGAGGGCGGGGGCTTTGAGGTGTACGACCTGGGCGCGGATGTCGCGCCGGAACGCTTCATTGAAGCTATCCGCGAGAAGAACGTTTCCATCGTGTGCCTGTCGGCGCTGCTTACCGTAACCATGCCGTCCATGCGGACAACCATTGAGGCGCTGCGGGAAGCAGGAGTGCGGGAGAAAGTGAAGGTCTTCGTGGGCGGCGCGCCGGTAACCCAGCAGTTTGCTGACCAGATCGGCGCGGATGGATATGGCGCGACGGCCGGTGTAGCGGTGTCGTTGGCGCGGCAGGCGGCTGGTTTGGCCGCGCATCACTAGGGGGAAGGGAAGCACTGGCAATGTTGACGATGCATGAGATGCTTGCCAAGGGACCGTTGTTGACCGATGGCGCCTGGGGCACGCAACTCCAGGCGCGCGGTCTGGCATTGGGCGATTGTCCGGATGCCTGGAATTTGACGAAGCCAGATGCCGTGCGCGCTGTCGCCGCGGCTTATGTGGCTGCCGGCAGCCGCGTGGTGTTAACCAACACGTTCCGCGCGAACGCAATCGCGCTGGCTGACTTCGGCCTCGCCGGGGACCTGCGGCGCATCAATGAGCAGGGTGTGATGCTTAGCCGCGAGGCTGCCGCGGGCAAGGCCTATGTGTTTGCCTCTATCGGCCCCAGTGGCAAGCTGCTGATGACGGGCGATGTAAGCAGCGAAGACCTCCGGCGTGTCTTCACCCAACAGGTTGATGCCGCGGCCGGTGCAAGCCCGGACGCGCTACTGCTGGAAACCTTCAGTGACCTTGACGAAGTGAGGATTGCTTTGGAGGCTGCGCAGAGTACGGGGTTGCCTGTCGTGGTGAGTTTCGCCTTCGACAGTGGACGGCAGCGCGACCGCACAATGACCGGGCTGCGTCCGGAAGACGCTGCGCGCGCAATGGAGGAAGCCGGGGCAGACGCTGTGGGCGCCAACTGTGGCAATGGGATTGAGGCATTCCCAGCCGTATGCGCGCGGATGCGGGCGGTTTGTGGTCTTCCTCTATGGATGAAGGCCAACGCCGGAATGCCCGAGGTACTCGATGGCCAGGCTGTCTATGTGGCCGAGGCCACTTCCTTCGCGCGGTACCTGCCTGCGTTGCTGCAGTCGGGCGCGTCGTTTGTGGGCGGATGTTGCGGCACGTCGCCCGAGTTTGTGGCCGCGCTGGCGGCCGCGTGGCCGGAGGTCCCATGCGTGTCCGCTTAATTGCCTGTGAGGTGCTGTGCCGCGAAGTGTGTGCCGCGCTTGCCGATGGGCCGCTGATTGTGGATCCGGAGTTCCTTCCAAAGGGACTGCATGATGAGGGTGGCCACTCCATGCGGCAGCGGCTGCAGGAGGCGATTGACCAAACAGATCCGTTACGCTACCAAGCGGTGTTACTGGGCTACGCCTTGTGCGGCACGGGAACTGCGGGGCTGGTTGCGCGTGAGATTCCCGTGGTGATTCCTCGCGCCCACGATTGCATCGCGTTGTTGCTGGGTGGCCGGGCCGCTTACGACGCGCAGTTCGCGGAAAACCCGGGCACGTTCTTCCGCTCTCCCGGTTGGGTTGAGCGAGGCGGGGACCTGCTGCAGTTGAGCCGGAAGCCCGGTGAGCAGCAGCACACGCTGGACGCGTTGATCGCACGCTACGGCGAAGATAACGGCCGCTATCTGTTTGACGAGTTTCACCGCTATCGCGCCAACTATTCACGGCTGGTGTATATCGATACCGGTGTTGCGCAAAACCATGGTTTTGAGGCCTGGGCCAAGGACGAGGCTGCGCGCAAAGGATGGTATTTCGAAACCATCGGGGGCAACCTGGATTGGATAAGGAAGCTGCTGTGCGGTGACTGGGACGAGGACTTCCTGGTGCTGCGCCGGGGTGAGCAAAGTGCACAAACCTACGACGAGGACATCTTGAGGGCAGTTCCGGTGGAGGCCAAAGAAGGCATCCCACATTTGAGAGCGAACGGAGCATCCGAATGACCGGCAAGCAGCGCGTTCTAGCGACGCTGGAAGGGCAGTCCCGAGACCATCTCGCGCTGATGCCCATCACCATGATGTTCGCCGCTGATACGGCGGGGGTGCGCTACGGCGACTACGCTCGCGATTACCGGGTGTTGGTGGAGGCGCAACTACGCACGGCGGAGAAGTACGGCTTCGATTACGTGTCCGCGATCTCTGATCCAGCTCGCGAAGCGGCTGACCTTGGCGCTGCCATTGAGTATTTCGACGATCAGCCCCCCGCCATCATCGAAGAGCGGGCACTGTTGCTGGACAAGTCCCGTTTGGCTTCCTTGGTGCAGCCCGACCCCGCGCGACCGGGGCGCATGCATGACCGTCTGCTGGCCGTGGAGGCACTTGCTGCTGGAGTAGGTGGCGTGCTGTTCGTGGAAGGTTGGGTGGAAGGCCCCTGCGCGATGGCGGCAGACCTGCGCGGCATCAACAACCTGATGCTGGACTTTCATGATGATCCGGATTTCGTACGGGATCTCTTCGCTTTCGTAATCGCGATGGAGTCCGCCTTTGCGAAAGCGCAGATTGCCGCAGGGGCGGAGATCATTGGCATTGGCGACGCGGCCGCATCCCTGGTGGGGCCACGCATCTATCAGAACTTCGTGCTGCCGGGCGAACAGCAGTTGATCCGGGAGATCCATGCCGCCGGGGCTAAGGCGCGCTTACACATCTGCGGCAATACGGGCCGGATTCTGGGCGGCATGGGGCAAACCGGCGCGGACATGATTGACCTTGATTATCCGTCGCCAGTGGCGGATGCGCGCGCGGCCACGGGCACGGCGCAGCCTTTACTGGGCAATCTGGATCCGGTGCGTACGCTGCGCGACGGGACGCCAGAGACGGTAACCGCCGCAATCGCACAATGCCACGCGGAAGCGGGCGATGCCTTCCTGGTGGGCGCGGGCTGCGAGATTGCGCGCGACACACCGGAGGCGAACGTCTTTGCGCTCTCGCGCTACGCTGCATCCCATGCCTGAACGCTGCATGCTTAGCCTGCGTCCGCAAGCGGGCCAGAGGCTCCGCGACTTGCTGCTGGACCAGGGCGTTGAGTTTCCTTGTGGCGGCGAGGGCAGTTGCGGCCAATGTAGAGTACGCGTGCTGACTGGCGCCGTGGAAGCCACCCCCGCCATGCGGGTGTGCTTGAATGAAGCAGAAATCTCGGCCGGTTGGCGGCTTGGCTGCCTTGCGGAGGTCAGCGGTGCGGAAACGTCAGACGTCCTGACGTTGGAGATTGCACAGTGGCAGGCTGAATCTGCTGGTGGCGCGGGACCGATCCTGAGTGACTCCGCCCCGGTTCCCGTTGAGCCCCGCGCAGGCATGGGCGCGGTGGTTGACCTGGGAACCACCACCTTGGTGGTGCAATGCGTTGATCTGGCATCGGGCATCGTGCTGTTCACTGAAACTGCATTGAATGTGCAGTCGCAATGGGGCGCTGACGTGATGAGCCGTATCCGCCACGAGTTGCAACGGCCAGGCGAACTGGGTGCATCCATTCGCCAGCAGGTGGGCGGGATGATCGCGCGCGCAAGCAACGGGCAACCCTTGCAAGAGGTGCTGCTAGTGGGCAACTCGGCCATGCATCATCTGTTCTGCGGGCTACCCGTAGATGCATTGGCGGCTGCTCCATTCCGTACGCCTTACCTGGATGCGCAAGGCTTCCCTGCGGCCGAGCTGGAATGGGCGTCGCAGGTGGAAGAGCCGGTGACCTTCCTGCCTAACCTGGGTGGCTTTGTCGGCGGTGACCTGCTGGCAGGATTGGTGGCAGTGGGGTTGGGTGGCCGCGATGAGGCGGAAGCACTGCTGGATTTGGGCACCAATGGCGAGATTGCACTGGTGACAGGAGGGGAAATTCTTTGTGCCTCCACTGCGGCGGGCCCGGCCTTTGAGGCAGCCAACATCCGGCATGGGATGCGTGCTGCACCGGGCGCCATTCATCGCGTGGATCTCGTCGGAGAAATGCTTTGCGCCGAAGTCTTAGGCGGAGGCCAAGCCCGAGGCATCTGCGGCAGCGGGTTGGTGGACGCAGTCGCCCGCGCATTGGATGCGGGGATGCTTACTTCACCAGGCCGCCTGCGTCTTGGGCTGTCTGCGATTGCGCTGGCTGATGGCGTCGCTGTCACGCAGAAAGATGTTCGCGAACTGCAATTGGCCAAGGCCGCCATCTCCAGCGGACTGCGCTTACTGGAGCAAATCGCTGGTGTATCCGCGAGGCGGCTGCATCTTGCGGGGGCCTTCGGCAACTACCTCCGCCCGGCCAGCGCACGCCGCATTGGTTTGTTGCCCATGGGAGACGTTGATTCCGCTAGCCGCTACGAAATCCATCCGGCGGGGAACTCCGCCCTCCGCGGAGCCCGCATACTGCTGCTGGCTCCAGGCCGCCGTCAGCAGCGCATCGCCGCACTCCGCGCAAAAACCCGGCACATCGAACTGGCCGCCCAGCCCCAATTTCAGGATGAGTTTGTTGAGGCGCTATTGTTTCCGGGGGCAGCTCAGGCCAGTCTCACCCTTCCCTAAATCATCTCCTTCAGCAGTTCCGCGCGCGGATGGGGAATGACCACCTTGTTCACCAGAAGTCCCCTGGCGCCTACCACGCGGGCGCCTGCGTCGATGGCCGTCTCCACGTCGGCGACGGGGCCGGTCATGGTGACATAGGCTTTGCCGCCAAGGGCCATCGCCAGGCGGATTTCCAGCAACTTCACGTTTGCTGCCTTTACCGCGGCGTCCGCACCTTCGATTAATGAGGCCACGCTGAACGATTCCAGCACGCCTAAGGCTTCCAGGGTCTCCAGCTTGTTGGTTCCCGCAATGGCGGGGAAGACGGCCTCGTGCAGGTTGGCAATCACAAACGAGTCAATTACTGAGAAACTGCCGGCCCGCTTGCCCGCGGCCACGGCGGCCTGCACCTTGGCCACATCACCGCGTACCATTACCATGTACTTGCCTGAGCAGATTGACCGGGCAAGGACAATCTGAACGCCGGCTGCCTTCAGCATGGCGTCGCACACTTGAAAGCCCGCGGCGATGCTGCTGAGCTCAATCAATCCGATGGAATTCCCTGTGCCTGCGTGGGTGTTCATAAGGTCTGCCGCCAATGTATCACGGCGTGCGCTTACTGCTTGCTGCCTCTCCCCGGATGCACTATCCGCCACAGCCACTTCCCGCCGCCACTTGGCGCGCAAACGGAGTTCCGGCGATAATAAGGGGTGAAGACTCCACAGCAGCCGTGGTTCTCACGGCTCCGGAAGAGCCGCGGTACCCCGGCCTTCCTCAATTGGCTGAATCACACAAACGATATGAGCGAACGGAACGAAACAGAAATTGTTGCGGACGAGGTGTCCTTGGGCGCTGAGGACACCAGCACACCAGCATCCACTGGGCAGGCTTCTCCAGATACGGCGGCGCGGCTGGAGCGCGAGAATATGGAGCTGAAGGACCAATTCCTTCGTCTTCGCGCTGAGTTTGAGAACTTTCGCCGCCGCGTGGCCAAGGAAAAGGAAGAGATCCACGAGTATGCCAGCATGGAGGCCGTACGCCCCCTGTTGGCCATCGTGGATGATTTTGAACGCGCATTGGGCGTGGAGTGCGCGGATTCCAGCTACGCCAAGGGCATGGAACTCATCTATCAGCGCATGGGCGAAGCACTCCGCAAGATGGGCGTGGAGCCGCTGGAGGCAAAGGGCCAGCCCTTTGATCCCAACCAGCATCACGCGATCGACATGGTGAAAACCGCTGATGCGCCAGACAATACCGTGTTGGATGTCTTTCAGCAGGGCTATGTGTTTAAGGGCAAACTCATCCGACCGGCTGTCGTGAAAGTGGCCGTGACCCCGGATGAGGGCCCCTCGTAGCGAAGTACCCAGCAACCGGTTCAACGCTTGTCCGAATCTTGATTTCACGGCCTCCGATTACAACGTAAGCTTCCCCGCATGCTGGGGACCCCCTCAAGGAAGGGCACATGGTGACTAACCGCGACTATTACGAGATTCTTGGCGTAGCCAAAGGCGCCAGTGAGCAGGAAATGAAGTCTGCTTACCGCAAGCTGGCGATGAAGTATCACCCTGACCGCAATCCGGGAGACACCGCCGCGGAAGAGAAGTTTAAGGAAGCGGCGGAAGCTTACAGCGTGTTGAGCGACCCGCAGAAGCGTGCCGCCTACGACCGCTACGGCCACGCCGGAGTGCAGGGGGCGGCCGGTGGCGGTGCCAGCTACGACCCCACCATCTTTGCAGATTTCAGCGACATCTTTGGCGACTTCTTCGGTTTCGGCGATCTCTTCGGCAACAGTGGCGGAAGGCGGCGCAACCGGCCTGTACGGGGTGAGGATCTTCGCTTTGACCTTGAGATTGGATTTGACGAGGCTGTTTTCGGCACCTCAGTGGAAATCCAGGTTCCGCGTCACGAGACCTGCGAAACCTGCAGCGGCACGGGAGCGGCGTCAACGAACGGCATCACCAGTTGCCAGGTTTGCAAGGGCACGGGCACCCAAACCATGCAGCAGGGTTTCATTACCATGCGGCGCACCTGTGGCAACTGCGGTGGCACCGGGCAGATTTTGCGCGACCCCTGCAAGACCTGTAACGGGCGGCGCTATGTGCGCAAGGAGCGCAAGCTGAAGGTGAACATTCCCGCGGGTGTGGATGATGATACGCGTCTGCGTCTGCAGGGCGAGGGCGAAGCGGGCGCCAATGGCGGTCCGGCCGGTGACCTCTACGTCGTCCTGCGCGTGAAGGAACACAAGCTGTTCCATCGCGATGGGCAGGACCTTCACGTCCGTGTGCAGGTAAACGTGGCACAGGCGGTGCTAGGCGACGAGATTCTAGTGCCTACTCTGGAGAGCGAAGCGCCTCTGAAGATCCCGGAAGGTACTCAACCCGGTAAGCAGTTCCGGATGAAGAATCAAGGCGTGCCGTACTTAAATGGCTCAGGACGTGGTGACCTGTATGTCCATCTGGACGTTGTGATTCCAGAGAAGCTGAACAAGGACCAGCGCAAGCTGTTTGAGCAACTGCGCGAAATGCTGCCCGCAGCCGATAGCCCGAAGGATAAGGGCATCTTTGAAAAGGTGAAGGACTACTTCATCTAGCCCGTGGGCGTGCGTGACGGCAATTTACTTTGCCGCCCCGCTGTGGATCTCCTGCAGGCTCCATACGCGAATGGGGTCGCGATGCGCGCTGGCCACCGCCTCCGCGCAAGCCAGCGCGCCGCTGATGGTGGTGATGCAGGGGATGCGGTTCAGCAGGGCCGTGCGACGAATCTGCCGTTCGTCGCTGAAGGTGGTGGCGCCCGTGGCGGTGTAGATCACTAGTTGCGCACGGCCCGCCTTCATGAAGTCCACCGCGTTGGGTCGGCCTTCATTCACCTTAAAGATAGTGGCGCATTCCAGGCCCGCCGCCTTCATGGCGTTCGCCGTGCCTCGTGTGCCTACCAGCTTGAATCCATGCAGGCTGAGCTTCCGTGCCACCTCCACCGCCTTGGGTTTATCCTTGTCACCCACCGAAATGAACACCGTCCCGGTTTCAGGAATGGGAGTTCCGGCACTGCGCTGCGCCTTGGCGAAGGCCTCCCCAAAGTTGTCGCCAACGCCCATCACCTCACCGGTGGAGCGCATTTCGGGCCCTAACGCAGGGTCAACCCCCGGAAATTTGTTGAAGGGGAACACAGGCGACTTCACGAAGTATTGCGGCACGGGCAGCACGCCACTTTCCGGCGCACCGGTTAAGTGCGCGAAGTCCTTCAGCTTCTTGCCCAGCATCAACCCCACGGCTACCTTGGCCAGCGGCACTCCGGTGGCTTTGCTGACGTAGGGCACGGTACGGGAGGCCCGAGGGTTCACCTCAATCACATACACCGTGCCATTCTCCACGGCGAACTGCAGGTTCATCAAGCCCACCACCTTCAGCGCCCGGGCCAGCTTGCGCGTGTACTCAATAATGGTGTTCTTGGTGGCGTCACTCAACGAAAAGGCCGGCAGTACGCAAGAACTGTCGCCAGAGTGAACACCCGCCTCTTCGATGTGTTCCATGATGCCGGCAATCAGTACGTCGTCGCCGTCGCAGAGGGCATCCACATCCACTTCCACGGCGTCCTGGAGGAAGCGGTCAATCAGCACCGGACGTTCCTGTGAGAACACAACGGCTTCGCGCATGTAACGGCGTACGGTTTCCTCGTCGTAGGCAATCACCATGGCGCGCCCGCCCAGCACGTAACTGGGGCGCACCAGCACGGGGAAGCCCAGGTTTCTGGCAATGTCGATGGCACCCTCAACGCTGGTGGCTGATCCGTTTGGAGGGCTAGGGATGCCCAACTCGTCAATCAGCTTGCCGAACCGTTTGCGGTCTTCCGCCATATCAATACTGTCCGGGTCTGTACCAATAATCGGAACACCCGCCTTCTTCAGCGGCAGCGCCAGGGTGAGTGGTGTCTGCCCGCCGAACTGCACAATGACGCCGGTGGGCTTCTCCGTGTCGCAGATGTTCAGCACTTCCTCCAATGTGAGCGGCTCAAAGTAAAGCCGGTCGCTGGTGTCATAGTCCGTTGAAACCGTCTCCGGGTTGCAGTTCACCATAATCGACTCGTGGTCGAATTCCTGCAGTGCGAAGGAGGCATGGCAGCAGCAGTAGTCAAACTCAATGCCCTGGCCGATGCGATTGGGCCCACTGCCCAGAATCATGACCTTGGGCCTACTGGAGGGCTCGGCCTCGCATTCGGATTCGTAGCTGGAGTATAGATAGGGGGTAAAGCTTTCAAACTCTGCTGCGCAGGTGTCTACGCGATTGAAGACGGCATGTACCCCGGCCTCCTTACGCTTGGCCCGCACGTCCAGTTCCGTGGTTCCCCACGCGGTGGCCAACTGCGCATCCGAGAAGCCCATCCGCTTGGCTGTGCGCAGCAGGTTCGTGTCGGATTGCCAACTGGCGTGGGCCTCGCGCAGCGTGGGCACCTCGTCCACCACATCCTTCATCTGCCGCAGGAACCAGGGGTCAATTCTGGTCATCTCATGGATGTCTTCCACGGAGTAGCCCTTCTCCAGGGCAAACCGGACGTAGGCCAACCGGTCAGGCGTGGGAGTGATGAGCTTCTGTGCAATCAGCGACTCGTCCATCGCATCTTCGGCCTTCGCGCTCTTGCCGGTCTCCAGGCTGCGGATGCCCTTCGACAGCGCCTGCTTGAAGGTGCGGCCGATCGACATTACTTCGCCCACGCTCTTCATCTGCGTGCCCAAGGTGGGGTCACTGCCCGGGAATTTTTCGAACTGCCAGCGCGGAATCTTCACCACCACGTAGTCGAGCGTCGGCTCAAAACAGGCGGGCGTCTTCAGGGTGATGTCGTTGGCGATTTCGTCCAGCCGGTAGCCCACCGCCAGCTTGGCCGCAATCTTGGCGATGGGGAAGCCGGTGGCCTTCGACGCCAGGGCGGAACTCCGGGAAACGCGCGGGTTCATCTCAATCACCACCATGCGCCCGTCCCAAGGGTTGATGGCGAACTGCACGTTGGAGCCGCCAGTATCCACGCCAATCTCCCGCAGGCAGGCCAGCGCGCCATCGCGCATCATCTGGTATTCCCGATCGGTGAGGGTTTGCGCAGGCGCTACGGTGATGGAATCCCCCGTGTGTACACCCATTGGGTCAAAGTTCTCAATGGAGCAGACGATGATGGCGTTGTCGGCGAGATCTCGCATCACCTCCAACTCGTATTCCTTCCAGCCAAGCGCACTCTCCTCCATGAGAGTTTCGTGGACAGGCGACAGGTCAAGGCCGCGCTCCAGAATTTCAATGAGCTCCTCACGGTTGTAGGCGATTCCGCCGCCCGTGCCGCCCAGCGTGAAACTTGGACGCAAGATGGCCGGATAGCCAATCGTGTCGATGAAATCCAGGCCCTCCTCCACGCTCCTCACCAGCCGGGAGCGGGGCGTGGCAAGGCCGATCTTGTTCATCGCGTCCTTGAACAGTAGACGGTCTTCGGCCTTTTTGATGGCCTCAATCTTTGCGCCAATCAACTCAACGCCGTACTTTTCCAGAACGCCCGCCTCGGCAAGCGCCACGGAAAGGTTCAGGCCTGTCTGACCGCCCACGGTGGAGAGCAGCGCGTCCGGCCGTTCACGGGCGATCACCTCCTCCAGGAAGGGAACGGTGAGTGGTTCTACATACGTGCGGTCCGCCAACTCTGGGTCAGTCATGATGGTGGCGGGGTTTGAGTTCACCAGAACCACCTGGTAGCCTTCGCTCTTCAGCGCCTTGCAGGCTTGTGTCCCGGAGTAGTCAAATTCGCAGGCCTGCCCGATGATAATGGGGCCAGAGCCGATAATCAGGATCTTGTGAATGTCGTTGCGGCGTGGCATCGTTAGCGTGGGTTCTCGTCCATCAAACGGGCAAAGTCAGCGAACAGGTACAGGGAATCATTGGGCCCTGGAGAAGCCTCGGGGTGATATTGCACACAAAACATCGGGTAGTTGCGGTGCCGGAAGCCTTCCAGGGTGTGGTCGTTCAAGTTCACGTGGGTGAGTTCAATGTCGTTGGCGTTCAGTGAGTCCGGGTCAACCGCGAAGCCGTGGTTCTGCGCGGTGATCTCTACCTTATTGGTGAGCTTGTTCAGCACCGGGTGATTGCCTCCCCGGTGGCCAAACTTCAGCTTGAAGGTCTTGCCGCCAACCGCGCGCCCTAGCACCTGGTGTCCCAGGCAAATGCCAAAGATGGGTGCCCTTCCCAGAAGTTTTCGGATTTCCGACGCAGGGCCATCCAGCGGCTCAGGGTCGCCGGGCCCATTCGATACGAAAACGCCATCCGGCTTCAGTGCCAACACGTCTTCGGCGGTGGTGCCAGCGGGAACAACCGTGATGCGAGCGCCGTTCTGGCGCAAACGCCTTAGAATGTTGCGTTTGATTCCGAAATCATAAGCCACCACATGATGTCTTGCAGGGGGTGCCTCTCCCAGCAACTCGCTGGGGCTGGCGACCGGCATGGGCTCCTCCCAGGGGTAGGGAGCGGGTGTGCTGACGCCGGTGGCTAAATCCAAACCTGCCATTGAAGGTGCATTGCGGGCCTTGTCCAGCAGCGCATCTACGCTTTGGGGAACGGTAGAGAGCGCGCCCCGCATGACACCGCGAGTGCGCAGGTGCCGCACGAGGGTGCGGGTGTCCATGTCGGACCCGATGGGAATCTCATGCTCCCCTAAATAGGCATCCGCGGCCTGTTGGCTGCGCCAGTTGCTGGCCAATGGAGAGAAGTCGCGCACAACCAGCCCTTCAATATAGGGTTTGCATGCCTGAGGATCAGTCTCGTTGGCGCCGTAGTTACCAATTTGGGGGTTCGTGAGGACGATGATCTGCCCGGCGTAGGAAGGGTCAGAGAAAATCTCCTGGTAGCCGGTGATGGAAGTATTGAAAACCACTTCCCCTACCCGCTCAGTCTGCGCACCAAATGCTCGGCCTTCAAAAACGCGGCCATCTTCCAGAGCGAGTATTGCTTTATTCAACCGGTATCGCCTCCCCTGCGGGGCGCGCATGGGGGCTCGCGGTGGCTGCGAGTGACGCGCACCCGCGCATCCTTACAATTTCAACACGAG
>DAISIM010000028.1:0-66001 GCA_036821995.1 Bryobacteraceae bacterium | reverse complement strand
ATCACTG
Source organism: Bryobacteraceae bacterium (assembly GCA_036821995.1). Taxonomy (GTDB): domain Bacteria; phylum Acidobacteriota; class Terriglobia; order Bryobacterales; family Bryobacteraceae; genus JACTMJ01. The sequence goes on along the minus strand of DAISIM010000028.1, from coordinate 65,994 downwards.
GGGCGGTTGACGGAAGCGGTTGCGTCCTATGACCAAGCGATCCCGATTCTTGATCAACTGGTTGGCCGAGGGTCGCCCCAGGTGTTCCTGGACTTGGGAAGGGCACTCGCAAGCCGGGGCATGGTGGCCGCAGCTCAAAGCGACACCCAAGCGGCGTGTCGGGATTTTCTGGCCGCGCGCGAGGCCTTTCTTTCGGCGCAGAGCGATGGCCACCAAGCCGTGGAGCCGCTCCTGGTACAGGTCAATGAACTGCTTGCCGAAACAGGTTGGCAGCCCATGTCCTAACCAATGCTCATCCCATCTCGCCCTGTCCATCCCTCTCCTACACCTAGCCGCTTTGCTACACTCAGCCCATGATGCGACAGTTTTCGGCCTTTCTTGCGGGGTGCCTGTTGGTGCTGTGTTGCAGCGGTACGGCGAGCGCTGCTCCGCCGGCTGCGATGAAGGTGGAGGGGGTTCCGCAGGTCTCAGAGGAACTGGTGGCGGACCTTGCACGCTATGCCGAATACCGTACCGCCAGCTTTGCGGCGTGGCATCCCACGAAGCGCGAGATGGTGATTTCTACCCGCTTCGGCAATGTGCCGCAGCTGCACACCGTGGCCGCGCCCGGTGCTGCACGGACGCAGATCACCTTCTTCGCCGAGCCCGTCGGCGGTGGCGAGTATCAGCCGAAGACAGGCCGCTACCTTGCCTTCACTAAGGATGTGGGCGGGGCTGAGTTCTATCAGATCTTCCTGCTGGATACCCGCACCGGCCGCACGCGCATGATTAGCGACGGGAAGTCGCGAAACGGATCCCTGCGCTGGTCGCCCAGCGGCAAGCAACTGGCATTCACATCCACGCGCCGCACGGGCAAGGACTTTGACGTCTACGTCATGAACCCCGAAGACCCTGCCAGCGCCCGCCTGGTGATGCAGGCCGAAGGCGGCCGTAGCCTCTCGACCGCCGATTGGAGCCCCGATGAATCGAAGCTGGCGATTGCCGATTACCGCTCAATCACCGATTCCCAGCTATGGCTGGTGGACGTGGCCATCGGCGCGAAGCAACTCCTGACGCCATCACCCGCAGACGGCGAAAAGGCCGTAGGCCCGGCCCGCTTTGCCCTGGACGGCAAAGGCATCTTCTACACTACGGATGCGGGCCAGGAGTTCCAGCATCTCGTCTACGTCTCGTTTGCGGACAACACTGCGCGCACCGTCGCCGCCCACACCAACGGCGACATCACGGCCATCGCCCTGTCTCCCGAAGGCGGCCGCCTGCTGTATGAGACCAATGAACTGGGCGTCAGCAAGCTCTACCTCATCGACGTCAACAGCGGCAAGCCCATGCCCTTGCCCGCGCTGCCCACGGGAACCATCGGCGGCATCGAATGGCTGCACGACGGCAATGAGATCGGCTTCACCTCCAACAACGCCCAAGGCGGCAATGCCTACTCGATTGACCTGCGCAGTGGCACTGTTGTCCAGTGGACCTTCAGCGAACTGGGCGGCCTGCCGACTGGGGAACTTCGCGAACCGGAACTGCTGCGCTGGAAGAGCTTCGATGGCCTGGAGATCAGCGGCTTTTTGTATCCCGCCTCCTCCCGCTTTCCCGGCAAGCGACCGGTGATCATCAACATCCATGGCGGGCCGGAAGGTCAATCCCGGCCTGGTTTTCAGGCTAACCGCAATTTCTTTATGAACGAGATGGGAGTGGCGATGATCTACCCCAACGTGCGCGGCTCTTCTGGATTTGGTAAGACCTACGTGTCGCTGGACAATGGCCGCAAGCGCGAGGATTCGGTCAAAGACATTGGTGCGCTATTGGACTACGTCGCCACCCGGCCAGACCTGGACGCCAGCCGCGTGATGGTGTACGGCGGCAGCTATGGCGGCTACATGGTGCTGGCTTCCATGACGCACTACAACGAACGCATCCGCTGCGCGGTGGATATTGTGGGCATCTCCAACTGGGTGACCTTCCTCAAGAACACGCAGGACTATCGCCGCGAACTCCGCCGCGCCGAATACGGCAATGAAAGCGATGCCGACATGCGTGAGTTCCTTCAGCGCATCTCCCCGCTGAACGAAGCTCACAAGATTACTAAACCGCTGCTGGTGATCCAAGGCAAGAACGACCCTCGGGTGCCAGTGACCGAGAGCACCCAACTGGTAGAGAAGATCCGCTCCAACGGCGGCGCTGTCTGGTATCTGGAAGCAGCAGATGAAGGCCACGGATTCCGCAAGAAGAACAACCGCGACTTCCAGTTCGCCGCGGAAGTGTTGTTCGTGAAGCAGCACTTGCTGCAGTAGTAGCGGGTGCTTAGTGTGCCGGCCGCTCCACGTGCAGTATGGCTCCCAGTTGTGTGGGAACGCCCTCTAATGCCAGTTCCATGGAGTATATGCCCGGCGGCAAGTGAGGGACTACCACATTGAACTGGTTGAGACCGGTTCCGGTAAGGCCAATGTAACGAATGGCTGTGGGCACGCCCCCTATGGTAACGGTGGCTGATTGGGCGTACTGCAACGGTGAGGGCGCGGTCAAGACGCGGTCCGAAGGAGGTGCAGTGATGGTGGCGCCGAAGCCCGTCCCGAACACCGCCAGCGTGTCTCCAGGACGCGTCACACGGCCACTTACGCCACTTGGGGGGACACGAGCAGCCGTACCATCCGGATGCAGTGCCGCCACCTGGCTGCCATCGAAGGTGAAGATCCCCGGCGCTTCCTCACCCACCCACACCTCTGCCTGCGCCATTCCTGACGGCCCGTTAATCTCTACGGTGGTCCATCCTACGGGCAAGCCCTGCGGCGTGAGGAAATTCACCTGGGTGGGAGACACAAAGCTGAGCGCGGCTGTCTTGCCGCCCACAGTCACGCGAACGCCTTCAAGCGCCAGCGGTAGTTGATCACCATCGAAGTCACTTGCCTGCCATGCTCGTGAGGTCTTGGCCAGATTCAGGCCAAAAAGCGATGTCCATGCACTTGCAGCCGTGCCCTGCGCGAAGCTGGCCGCGTTCACGATGCCGCCTGAAGTGATCGTAGTGGCCTGCATATCCGGGGCATCCGGAACGGGCTCCACCACAAAGCGCACTGGGATGGCCACCGACGCGCAACCTTGCTGGCAGCGGATGACAACTGCGGCGTCATACTTGCCCACGGGCATCAGGCTGCTGGCGGGTTGGACCTTCACACGCCATCTGTCGACTTCCTCGTACAACTCCGCGCGCAACCAGGCTCCGCCCATGGTAAGCGCCTCAATCACCGGCGGGGAGGGTGCGCCCCAAACATCCAGCCACTGGGCTGCTGGCCCAGCTTCCCGCGCCGATCGAAACGACAACGACTGGGGAGACACCCGGATGCTATCCTGCGCACGTACCTGCAGCACCACGGGAAGCTCAGCGGGCGGCGCCAATCCGGCCGGGTTCGTCAACCCAAGTGTAGTGTTGTGAATGCCGGGTGGCAGACTCGCGGCGTCCAGTGAAACCTCAAAGGGCGCTTGCGTGCTGGATGCGGGCAGGCCTTCGCGCATCCAATCAGCCGTGGGCGGGCTTATCGCAAGCGATGTACTCGTGTTGCCTAGCCTTGCCGTCACCGTGACGGCAAAGGGTGCCTGAATCCCCGTGCGCACCTGCCGCAGCAGCACCTGCGGGGATGGCCACAGCCGCAGGGAAAGCGGAGACGCCGCCTGGATGACGTTCACCTGCGAGCGGCCAATCGATACAAAGGCGTTGCGGGGCGCGATAGAGGAGTTCGCCTCTGCCCTCACCCGTAGCTGGGCAGGACCAATTCCGGTACGCTGGGCCACGTGCAGCCAGGTGCTTTGCGTGTCGAATGCCCATGGACAATTCGCGTCAGTAACTACTTGCAGCAACTGGGTGGTGTCTTGAAATGGGTAGTTCAAGTTCAAATGGGAAATGCTGTAGCTACAAGACGCAGGTGGCTGGACGCCCTGCTGGTGCACCGTTACCGATGCTGCACCCAAGCGGATGACTGTGGTGCGGGATAGCGCTGACGGGTTTGGGGTAATCCGAAATACCAACGATGCTTGGCCTTGGTTGGTGAAGGGGACCTGTTGCACTACCCAGTTCGCTCCCGTATCCACCTGCCACTGGCAACCCGCAGCCGCGCTCATCGCAATGGTGAAGGTGCCGCCCGCGGCGTCCAGAGTGGTTCCCGTTGGATCCGCCGTAAAAAAGCAACGCGCTGGCTGGCCACTTTGCGTGATGGTGATGGCTTGGCCATTCAGCACGACGGCAGCAGTGCGAGGCACTGCAGAGAAGTTGGGTTCCAGCTTGATGTTCACGGTGCCATCGCCTGTGCCGCTGCGCTCGCCCACGATGGTGACGAATGCCTCTTCGGGAAGTGCCACCTCCCAGCGGCAACCGGGTTCGGCGTGAATCGCTACGGCCTGCTGGCTGGCGGCTGCATCTGCCTGCAGCGTCTGCTGTGCCCATTCCACCCGGCACGGCGTGGCCGTTGCACTCTGCTGCACAGATACCTCAACAGTCTGGATTCGCACACGGCCCGTGCGAACCGCGCCGCTGGTATTGGCGCCCGCTCTCACCTGCACGACCTGGCTACCCAGCCGTTCAAATGTTCCCGGAACCACCAGCCAATCGGCTAGTGACTGGATCACGAAGGGGCAATCTCCGGGCACGCTGACTGCGAGGTCCAGAGTAGCAGCCGCATTACCGATGGAGAGGTAGCGCGGCTCCACTTGCACCTGGCAGCTCTGGGCCGCCTGTGGAAAAACCAGCAACTGCCCTGCCACCACGACGCCTCCCTCTCTTGGGCTGACACCCTGGTTGGCTTGCGCCTCTATCAGGACACTGCCCGGACCCGCGCCCGATGCGGAACCGGTGATTCGCAGCCATGGCACTGTGCTAGCGGCTGTCCACTGGCAGCCAGGTTGAGTTTCCACCTGCAATGCAAGCGCCATCCCCTCAACGGGTAGTGGACGCGCCCCCTTGACGGTAAAGGTGCAAGCCTGAGCGGGTGGAGGGCTGCGCCACAGCGCGGCAATCGGCCCTGTAAAGCGTAGCGCCGCCGCGGCGTCCGCTTCGCCGCGAACGCCGGTGGGAATGAGTTGGAAATCCACGTCCGGGTTGGAGTAATGCGGAATTGCCTGGCATCCGTTGCACCCGTTTGCATACGCCATCACTGTGAAGAAAGTAGGCTGCAGCAGCTTCTGCTGGTAGCCCCTGGCTGAATGGGAAATGCCATCCCATTGCGGGCTGTTGGCCGTATCGTGCGCAAGTCCCAGGTTGTGGCCAACTTCGTGCGCGAAGGTATTCGACGGGCCTCCGGCGAATTCGCGATGCACCACGGAAAACGCGAAGGGCGCAAACGAAACGGGATCGTTGGACATCAGGTTTGCCTTGCCAATCACGGTCCAACCAGAGCCGCGTTGGGGCGCGACGATCATTACCACCAGATCAGCGCCTGCCTCGTCGCGGGCGGAGTGGATGAAGTCCAACTGGCCATCCCCATTGCTGGTCAGTGCGTTCAGTGTTTGGGTGTAATCAAAGCTTGTCCAGGAGGTATTCGTGTCTGTCCAGGGGCTATGCGCCGTACGCACCAATCGCAACTGAATATTGGCAAGGCTGCGCTGCAGGATCGCATTGGTTTCGGCTATCCATGTGCTGGCCAGAGCCTGTCGCAGGTTCTCGTCGGCCCCGCCCGCTGCGGAAGTGAACAGCACTAGCACGTCAATCACAGCCGGGGAGCCGTTCGTATAGATGGTGACATCTGGCCCCTTGCCGTGGAGAGCAGATCTCCTGAGGGTAGGGAAGCCGTCCGTGGACACCCCCCGCAGCGGCGAACCGCGCACAACTCCATTGGCATCCGCACCAACCGGAACCGCATCGTCCGGCGCACCAGCGGGATATCCGTGGAACCGCAGTTGCCGCACTTGGCCCGCACCGGACGATTCCACCTCGATGCGGTAGTGCTCACCGTTCTTCAGGTGGACCGTTCCCACCAGTGCGCTCCCGTGCCGCGTGAGGATGGCCTCTCCCGATGGACCGCCGTCCAGAAGAATTGTGCCGAACCACTGCGTGCCGATGCCATCATTGGTTGCCTTCACCTGCAGGGGCCGAAAGTGAAGGGCGGTATCCGGAAACAGATTCAGGAGGAGTTCCGCATCACGAGCGGCTGGGAGCATTCCCATGCGTGGCGGCTTGGCGAGCGCGGCCAAGGCCTCAGGATTAACGACAACCGAGCGTTGTCGCAGAAGTTCGAGAACGGGCTGTGCTTCCGGCGGAATCTGCTGCATGCCCTCGACGCTCGAAGGTGCGGGCGCCAGCAAGGGAATGGGTTGGGAGGACGCTACGCCGGTGGCCATCGCCAGCAGAAGCAGCGCCCTCAACAGACCGATTGCAAAGATGGTTCTGTACAGTGGTTGCCCACAGGATGAGGGGCCGCCAGGCTCCGGATGCTCGGCCAACCTTAGTGGCAATACCGGGCAAACCAAAGCGTCATTGCCGCTGTGCGGGACTACTGGAGCCTTGCGCGCAAGCCCAAAGGCGGCAACTGTGCTTAGAGTCTTCTCCACAAGACGCATTGTGGAGCGCAGCCATCATCCTGCTGTTCTGGGCGGTGGTCAATGAAGACCAGCCAGAAGGCGGATGATCGGCTGCACCCCTTCCCACCAGCGATCCAAGTTATCCGTTAAGGTAGCGCCCAGGAAACCGGATGTCAAATGCCGTTCCGCTTAGCCCTTTGCTACCATAAAGCGCGGGACCTATCCTGCTGCAATCCCCGTCGATTTACTCTAGAACTTCCATGAGCACCTTGCCCGAAAAGCCATCACACAAGCCCGTTAATCCTTGCTTCTCGTCCGGACCTTGCGCCAAGCGACCAGGTTGGAGCCTATCCGCACTGGATGCGTCGATGGCTGGCCGCTCACACCGTGCCGCGCCTGCCAAAGCGCAGTTGCAGGAGGTGATTGACCGGCACAAGGCGCTGTTGGGAATCCCTTCCGATTACCATGTAGGCATAGTTCCCGCAAGCGATACTGGCGCCGTGGAGATGGCGATGTGGAGCCTGCTAGGCGCGCGTGGCGTGGACATTTTTGCCTGGGAAGCCTTCAGTAGTGACTGGCTGAAAGATGCCACCGGACAGCTAAAATTGCAGGATCTCCGCGTTTTTGAGGCACCCTACGGTGAACTGCCAGATCTGGCGCAGTACGACGGAAGCCGCGATGCCGTCTTCGTCTGGAATGGCACCACCTCCGGTGTTCGCGTGCCCGATGGTGAATGGATTCCCGCCAGCCGTGAGGGCCTTACTATCTGTGACGCTACCTCCGCGGTGTTCGCGTACGAGATGCCGTGGGACAAGTTGGACGCCGTCACCTGGAGCTGGCAGAAAGTGCTGGGTTCAGAGGCTGCCCACGGCATGCTGGTGCTAAGCCCGCGCGCGGTGGAACGCCTGGAATCCTACAAGCCTTCCTGGCCGCTGCCCAAGATCTTCCGCATGACCAATAAGGGCAAGTTTAGCGCCGGCATCTTCGCTGCGGAGACCATCAATACACCGTCGATGCTGGCCGTTGCTGACTGCTTGGACGCCCTCAAGTGGGTGGAGAGCATCGGCGGCCGCTCTGCTGCTATTGCCCGCTCGCAGGAAAGCCTGCAACACATCCGCCAGTGGGTTGGTTCCAATGATTGGATCAGCTTCCTGCCCGCGCGAGAAGATACCCAGTCCTCAACGTCGGTGTGCCTGAAGATCACTGACCCCTGGCTGATCGCCCAGCCCGAGGATGCCCAGCTCGCATTCGTCAAGGACATGCTAAAGCCACTGGATAAAGAAAAGGTTGCGCACGACATCGCCGGCTATCGCACCGCGCCGGCAGGGATCCGCATCTGGTGCGGCGCTACGGTGGAGCCATCCGATGTGGCGTTGTTGCTTCCCTGGCTTACCTGGACCTACGCCACTGCGAAGGCTGCCCGCGGCTAGCCTCACAAACAGCAAGGAGGCCACCCGCAAACGCGGAATGGCCTCCCCAGCTCCGTTGCGCTTTGTACGCTATCCCACCTTCCAGCTGGGATGAGGTACGTGGGCTTTCTCCATAATGGCTGCAATCTGCTTCACCACATCCGGATGGTTGCGGGCGATGTTGTACTTCTCGCCGGGGTCCCCTTCCAGGTTGTAGAGCTCGATGGGGCCCTTGAACATGGGCTTCCGGATGCCCTTCCACATACCCATGCGCACGGCTTGCGCTGAACCCTGCTCGTAGAATTCCCAGTAGAGGTACTCGTGCTGCTTCTGCTTCGCGGTCTCGCCAAGCAACTCCGGCAAGAAGCTCACTGAGTGCGTCCCCTGTGGCAGCGTCCCCCGTGTCAGTTCCGCTACCGTGGCCATCAAGTCGCCTGAGTAGCCCACGTGATGGGAAACCCGCCCTGGCGCAATCTTCCCCGGCCAGTGTGCGATGAATGGCACACGGATGCCACCTTCATACATGTCGCGCTTCATACCCCGCAGATGCCCCGAGGGATTGAACCGTACGGCGTCGTTGCCGCCTTCCAAGTGCGGACCATTGTCTGAAGTGAACATCACCAGGGTATTGCCGTCAATGCCAAGCTGCTTCAGCCGGTCCAGTAGACGCCCCACGTCGCGGTCAAGCCGGCTTACCATCGCAGCTTGTCCACGGTCAGCCAGCTTCCAGTCCTTCGTCGCGAAGTTGTCCTGCTGGTAGATGCCGTAGTCGGGAATCTCCTGCCCATGCAACTCGCCATTCCGGTCAGGCGCTTCGTTGTTGGCGTGGGGCAGCGTGGGTGCCAGATACAGGAAAAAAGGCTTGCTGTGGTTCTTGTCCAGCCACTCCATGGCCTCGCTCACAATGAGGTCGTGCGCATAATCCAGCCTCTCCACAGCGTATCCGCCGTGAAATCCCCCGCCCGCGCGGGGCGCCAGGACCTGCCTGTTCCGCAGTGGCACCTTCTGGTAATCCCTCCAAAGGAATGCCGGATAGTAATTGTGCGCGTGAACCTGGTTCAGATAGCCGTAGAACCGGTCGAAGCCCTTCTTCAGCGGATGCCCTTCGTGTTCCACTTCGCCCAGGCCCCATTTGCCCATCAGTGCCGTGGAGTAGCCGGCCTTCTTGGCCACTTCCGCCACGGTCACATCCTGGCTGCGAACGCTCTGCATGGTCATGTCCGTGGTGGCATTGCCACGCACGTGGCACTGGCCGTGATGCTTGCCCGTCATCAGCACGCACCGGGACGGTGCGCAAACGGTGGCCCCTGCATAGAAGTTAGTGAACCGGACGCCTTCCGCGGCCATTTGGTCAAGTCGCGGCGTCTGGATGAGCTTCTGCCCGTAGCAACCAAGATCGCCATAACCCAGGTCATCGGCCATAATGAAGATCACGTTCGGAGGCCGCGTGTCCTGTGCTAGCATGTGCAGGGCCAGTGGCGTCGCGGCGAAGGCCCGAAGAAAGTTTCGTCTGTCCATAGTTATCCCACCAGAAGCATATCGCGGATGGCAGTGCAGGCGTCCACATTGGGGTGCCGTCTCCAACAAACTCCAGAAAAAAGGAAGGCGGAGCCGCGGTTGGCTCCGCCTGTTTTGTTGCCTTCGATCTGGAGCCAAAGTGGCCCGTCTACACGAACTTGTAGACACCCGGTACCGGTAGTGGGGGCACGGGGATCTTTGCACTGTTGCTGAGGTCTTTGGGCATCAGGTCCTGCTGGGACTGCATCATCATGTCCCAAGTGATCGTCTGCCCGCTGTAGGCGGATTCGCGCGCCATGATGCAGGTCATGGTGGATTCCGCAACCGCCATCCCGTCGTTGATGTACGGCCGCTCGCCCCGAATGGACGCAGCCAGCGCCGTATGCTCCGCCACATAGGGACTCACGTTGGCGCGCGTGCCCATGTTGCGGCAGTCGCTCTTGCCCTTGCTGCCCACCACCAGCTCGCCGATGTTGTTGTAGCCTAGCTCGCGCGGATACTGCCTTCCGTAGCTCAACATGCGTACCCCATTGGGATACTCAAACTGAGAAGCCAGGTGGTCAAAGATGTTGCCGTAGATCTCTTCGCGGGGACGCCATGCAGCCCCGCCCATCGCCGTCACCTTCACCGGGTGCATTCCCAGAACCCAGTTGATCACGTCGATGTTGTGCAGGTGCTGCTCCACGATCTGGTCACCGCAAATCCACACAAAGGAATACCAGGCGCGATGCTGGAACTCGCTGTCGCTCCATTGCGGATTCCGTGTGCGCTGCTGGATGACGGGTGTCCCCTCCCAATGCGCCTCCGCCGACATAATCTCGCCAATGGCCCCAGAGCGAATCTTGTCCACCGTCTCCACATACTCCCGCTGATATCGGCGCTGCGCCCCGGTCACGATCGTCAGATTCCTCCGGGTTGCTTCCCGGCAGGCATCCATCACCTTGCGGCAGCCCACTGCGTCCACCGCGAAGGGCTTCTCAGCGAACAGGTGCTTTCCGGCCTTCACTGCCGCCTCAAAGTGTAGGGCGCGATAGCCTGGAGGCGTGCAAAGCATCACGATGTCAATATCAGTGGCCAGTACCCTCTTGTAGGCTTCTGGCCCCATGAAGCGATGGTCGGGCTCCACCTTGATCCGATTCGCCAGCCCCGCTTTCTCGGCTCGTTCACGCACCGTGCGCAGCGAACCCTCCAGGCGATCCTCAAACATATCGCCCATCGCGGTGATGTCTACGTTTTCAGTGCCCTGTAGCAGGTCCATCATCGCGCCGGTGCCTCGGCCGCCACAGCCCACCAGCCCTGCCTTCAGGCGCTCTTTGCCCTGACCCCGCACAAGCTGCGGTTTGATGATCATAAATGCCGACGCCGCTGCGCCAGCCGATGACGCCGCCCCAAGGAATGACCGCCGTGACGGGATGGAGTTAGCGACCACAATCGAATTGTTGTTAGCGGATGTTTCCTGCATCAAGAGCCTCCTGAATGCCAGTTATTCTATCTCGGAACTCACCACAGAATGCAAGGACCGATTCCAACAAGACTGCGCAGCGTGGTTAATACCCACGATGATTTCCGTGTTCGCACTAGCGCTCCACGCGCGTCTCCTCGTGAGACGAAATCCTGTTCGGTCGCAAATACGCAGTCACTCCAACCGCTGCCAGCATGCAGGCCGCTGCCAGTGGAATCACTCCCAAAGCCAGATGCAGGTCGCGACTACGCTCAGACAGTAGACCAATCAGCATGGGCAGAACTGCTCCGCCTACTGAGCCTGAAGCGAAGACCACACCCGTAAGCCGCCTTGCGCGCGCTCCACCATGTTCCAGGTAATACCCCACGCCGTTTGGGAATACCGGGCCTAACCCAAAGCCAGCCACGCCTACCGCCAGCAGCACCAATGCCGGCCCCTTTGCGCCTAGCATCCATGCGCTTCCCACCACCGCGAATCCGCTGCCCGCCACCAGCACTGCCAGCATGCCCACCCGTGGCAGAATGGCAATACTTACCAACCGGCTAACCAGGATGGCGCCCCAGAACGCCGATGCCGCACTCGCCGCAATCATCGCACTGGCGTCTGTCGTGCGCAGCAGGAAGGTTGTGGCCCAACCTCCCAGGCTCACCTCAACCCCCACATACAGGAACAACAATGCCATGGAGGCCGCTGTGAAGCCACGGATGGGGAAATCGCCGCCCCCGCCAGTGGCTCCCTCAGCTACAGGCGGATCTCTTTCCTGCGCAGCTTGGGTGATGATGCGTTCGTTCTGTTGAGCAGGCGTCTGGTGGAAGTCGACACGGAAAGCCAGCAGGGCCCCGGCCAGGGTGACAACGCCGTAGATGGCCGGAAACCACACGCTCCAGCCATGAGCGATGCAATAGCCAATTACGGGCGGTGCGCCCACTGCTCCCACGCTAAAGAACAAGTTCAACAGTGTGAGCGCGCTTCCCGTGCGCCCCGGCCACATCGCGGCCGCTGCCAAGTTCGCGGTAGGATTCACCATCCCCAGACCGAAGCCCAGTAGACAGCTTCCCAAAAACCCAGCAATCCATGCGCTGCCGCTAAGCCCAAGCGCTCCCAGCGCCACCAGCAGAAAGCCGGTCACCATCAGGCGCCATCCTTGATATCTGCGCAACAACGCCGTCACGCACAGCGCCCCAGCCACTGCGCAGAAGAATACGGCTCCAAACAGGAGGCCGCCCCCTCCATCCCCCATCGCCCAACGTTCGCTCAACACTGGCAGAAGGGGTCCATACATGGTGGTGCCCACTCCCACCAAGACAAATAGGGCATGTAGCAAAATCCGTGCAACTCTCAAACGCTAAGGATAGCGCGGGCCACCCGCCCGGCTGTCCAGACGCCTACTCAAATTTGTTGGGACAACAGGAAATCAAGGCTTAGGCGGGCGTCAGTACCGACATTGGACGTACAGGGGAGCAACCACTAGACGAGGCTTCTACGGCAGTGTTGATACCGCCAAAAAGAAAAGGGCACTCCCTTGAGCGCCCTTTCCGTACTGATTCTTGGCGAAAAACTATTGAGGAGCCGCTTCCCCTGTTGCAGAACCGGCCTCTGGCGTGGGAGTAGCTTGGTCCGAGGCGGCAGCCGTATTGCCGACATACATAGGCATAGGTGTGGGCTCAAAACCGGCTGAAGCTCCCGGTTCAGTAGGAGCGGATGCTTCAATCAACACACGGCTGTTGATGTCGATAAACGTGAAGACCATGAAGACACCTACAAAGAATACAGAGGAAAGAAAAACAATGGCATTCATTCCCTTTTCCCAACGCAAGTGCATGAAAAAGAGAACCACAAGAGATGCCTTCACCGTTGCGATTGCCATCGCGATCATTAGGTTCACAAAGTTCGACCCAAAATCGATACCAGCGACGAAAACCGTCACGGCCGTGAGGACGAAAAGGGCGATGATGGTGGCAATGTAGTATTTGGTATGGTCATGGGTGTGCGTTTCTTCCCCGTGTTTCGGGGTGCCTTCCATTGTTTGCTTTTCCATTGACATAATCGTTGCGTCCCCCGTTTAGCTAACCAGGTAAAGAAGCGGAAAGAGATAAATCCAGATCAAATCGACAAGATGCCAATACAGCCCAGTGAGGTCCACGGGGGTGTAGTAGCTGCTACTGTAATCGCCTTTGTGAGTGCGGAAAATCAAATATGCAATCACCGCCATTCCAGCGATGATGTGGATCCCGTGGACCCCCGTCATCATGAAGTACATGCTGAAGAACAAGTACTCACCGGGTACTTGGGCTCCCGCGTAGCTAAAAAGAGAGCCGGGCAGCAGGCCGTCGTGAATCTTGTGCGAATATTCAAAGTACTTGATTACCATGAACACTCCGCCAAGTGTAAATGTGGCGTAAAGGAAAGCCAAAGTAGCCTTCGTTCTACTCAAGGCAGCACTTTGGACAGCCATAACCATGGTGAAGCTGCTTACCAGCAGGACGATGGTATTGATTAACCCGAGGTTGCGGTCCAGGTGATGATGCGCCTCGATAAACGCCTGCGGGTGTTTGCTTTGGAGGATGAAGTATCCAAGAAAGAGTCCTGAGAACAGCAGGATTTCTGTTACCAGGAACAACCACATTCCCAGCTTGGAGGCTTCGAACTGCTGCTCGAGTGTATGGAAATGATGTTGAAGAAACCGTGGATGGGAGTGAGCGTCGTGCTCACCCCCATGGCCGGCTACTGGAATGGCGATGTCGCTCATGAGTGGGCTCCTGCCTTAGCGGCTGCGCGAGCGGCCTTGAAGTCGTATGGACCGTGGGTGACCACGGGATCGTGATGAAAGTTATGGGTTGGAGCAGGACTGGACACTGTCCACTCCAACGAAGCGGCACCCCAGGGGTTATTCGGGGCATCATAGCGCTTGCGAAGAAGCGGCGCAATCAGCACTACCGCCATGATCACCAAGCCCAGTGCAAGGATGTAAGATCCGATCGTCGATGCCACGTGCAATGGTTGGAACTGGTCCAGATAGTTGTAATACCGGCGCGGCATTCCGCGGCTTCCCAGGATAAATTGCGGCAGGAATGTACCGTTAAATCCAAGGAAGACCAAGAGGCAACCAATAGCTGCCCAGAATTCGTTGTACATCCTACCAAACATCTTCGGCCACCAGTAGTGAACTCCGGCGAAGAACGCGATCAAGGTACCGCCCATCATCACGTAGTGGAAATGCGCCACCACGAAGTAAGTGTCGTGCAGATGCACGTCTGTTGCCAGTGCACCTAGGAAGAGTCCAGTTAGGCCGCCGATCCCGAATAGGAGAAGGAATGAGATGGCGTACAACATCGGTGCCTTCAAGCTGATTGAGCCGCGATACATGGTGGCCATCCAGTTCCAAATCTTGATGCCGGATGGGATCGCAACAAGGAAAGTGATGAACGAGAAGATCGCGGCAGCAAACTCGCTCTGGCCGCTAACGAACAGGTGGTGGCCCCAAACGAGAAACCCTACCACTGCAATCCCGACACTCGACCAAGCAATTGGCTTGTAGCCGAAGATGGTCTTCTGGGAGAACGTGGGGATCACTTCTGAAATGATCGCCATACCCGGCAGGATCATAATGTAGACGACCGGGTGCGAATAGAACCAGAAGAAATGCTGGAACAGCACCGGGTCGCCACCCAGGTTTGCGTCGAAGATTCCCACTTGGAAGACCCGCTCCATTAGCAGCAGGACCATTGTGATGCCGACGATTGGTGTGGCCAAAACCTGAATGATGCTTGTGGCATACATTCCCCAAATGAACAACGGCATGTTGTACCAGGACATGCCTGGAGCGCGAAGTTTGTGAATTGTGGCAATGAAGTTCACCCCGGTCAGGATGGAAGAGAACCCGAGTACAAACGCTGCCATAGTCATCACGCTCACGCCGCCGGAGGTGGTGCTGGAGTATGGGGTGTAGAAGGTCCATCCAGTGTCCAGGCCGCCGCCCAAGATTGCTCCTACCGCCATCAAGGCACCAACGACGTAAATGTAGTAGCTTGCAAGGTTTAAGCGGGGGAAAGCCACGTCTTTAGCGCCAAGCATGATGGGCATGGCGAAGTTACCAAGGGTGGCAGGGATTAGTGGAACCAACACAAGAAAGGTCATGATGGCGCCATGCAGAGTAAACAATTGGTTGTATACCTGCGCGTCCACCAGAAATCTCTTGGGAGTAAGAAGCTCGGTACGGAGAGCCAGGGCGAGAACTCCGCCCACGAAAAACATCAACATGATGGTCCAGAAGTACATCACGCCGATGCGTTTGTGATCAACAGTGAACAGCCAGCTCTTTATGCCGCGATTTTCGTTGAGATAGTTCAACTCTTCACGGTGGCTCGCTGTGGCTTGCTGCGTTTGTGTTAAAACTTCAGCCATGCGTATTCCCCTTCTTTCATTCCCCTCAACCACTGGCGACTGCGATCCCAGATGCCACTACTGCTGCAGTGACTTTATGTACTCGGTAAGAGCCTGTACTTCTCGCTCTCTCAATAATCCCTGGAAGGATGGCATCACAGGCTCGTAGCCGGTGACAATTTTTGCGGCGGGCTGCAGTATCGATTCACGAACATAGTCCTCGTCAACTGTGGCCGACGTGCCGTTGGTGAATCGATGAGTTTGGCCCCAGATTCCAAGGAAAGAGGGACCTTGGATGCGACTTCCGTCAACTGAGTGACAGCTATTACATCCCTTGCTGACGTACAGCAGCTTGCCCAACTCCGGAAGAGGCATGTTCATAACCTCCTCCGCTTTGCGCTCGAGCCATTGCTGGTACTGATCTTCGGTGTCCACCACCAATTTTGCCAGCATGTTCGAATGGTCACGTCCGCAGTACTCGGCACAGAAGACCACGTGTTCTCCCGGTCCCTCTGCCTCAAACCAGATGGTGCTGTACTTGTTGGGTAACACGTCCTGCTTGGTGCGAAAATCCGGAATGTAAAAATCGTGGATAACGTCCTGCGAGATCATCACCAGTTTCACGGGGCGTCCCGCAGGTACGTGCATCTCTTGTCCGAAGGTCATGCCGTTTGGATAAGTGAAGTCCCATCCCCACTTGCGCGCGACGACCTTGATTTCCAAGGCGTCCGCTGGAGCTACTCGGGCGTGCATGTAGGTGCTAAAGCCCCAGAAGAACATAAGAAGGATCGGGATTGATGGAATGACCGTCCAAACAATCTCGAGCATCGTGTTGTGTGAAAAGTCGGGAGTATCCTCATTCTCACGACGGCGTCGATATTTCCATACGAAGTAGCCGACACCAATCGCGATGATGGCGTAAAGTACTACGCTCACGTAGGTGATAAACATGAATAGATCATCTACTTCGCGAGCGTACTGCCATCCCTGAACTTCGGGCATGATGATCGATCGTAGCCAGTTCATCGTAATCCCACCAACTCCTGATTCGTTAGCGTGCCTCGGGCCTTCTCCATGCGGCGGAGGCGATAGATCATGAAGGCGATTAGGAGCACAACCACTGCGCCACCAGCCCTCATAAAGTTCATGGCGAACATCACATAGGATCCCGCCTGAGGATCAAAGTGATAGCACAACAGCAGAAGCTGCTCTGTGCTGAATGAAAATTTTTCTTCCCTCGCCTCAGCAATGGCCAGCCGGAGGTCGAGAGGCTTGAATTGGATGCCGTAGAGGTAGCGCGCTACCTTGCCCTCCGGCGTAACGACCATAATGACGGACGCATGGGAATACTGCTGGATCCGCTCGTCATACTTGTAGTTGAAGCCCACCTGAGAGGCTAACTTTTTGGCATTGCCTTCGTGGTCAACGAAAAAGTTCCAACCGGTAGTTGGTTTGTCAAAACCGGCCATATAGGTGGCTCGTTTTTCCCGCGCCAACTCCGCCGTCTCCGTCGGGTCAATGCTAATCGTCAATACGGTGTAGTCGTTGCCAGGCAGAATCGGCATCTTCCGCATCGCGTCCGCTTGCCCGTTGAGCACCAGACTGCAGAGCATCGGGCAGCGATAGTATGCCAGGTTCAGCAGTACTGGTTTGCCCTTCTCAAAGTATTTCCGAAGCGGAACAACCTGTCCCGCTTCATTGATGAAGGTAAGGGAGAGGTCGATGGACTCTCCGGATTTTTCGTCGATGCCCACGCCTTCATGCATCGGAACCGGGGTGTTAACCTGGCCCAAAGCGAGCCCACCAAGGTAAATGACGATGCCCAATGCCCATGAGACTCTACGGAGCGGTTGCCAGCAGAGCCTTCGTCGCAGGATCATTCACTCCTCCCATCGTTTCGGGGTTTGGCACCACTGAGTAAGATTCCTTTACGGGCTGGGGCGAAGTGGGATAGAAGACCTTTCCCCCTTCGGCCTCGGCCACGACAAGGTCCATGGCTCTCTGGATGGGCAGGCGAACGACGCCCTTCTCCCGGTCCAGATACTTATAAGAGTAAAGTTCGGCGTCTTCGCGTGCACGCAAATTACGGTAGTCTTCGCTGACCGGTTCAAGCAGTTTGACAAACTCCTGCTGATTTTTCAGTGAGTCGAAATAGACTTGTACTGCCAGGATGGTGACAATCACGAATACCACAATGCCAACGCCGGCCCAGGCGATGAAGCCGACGCGGACATCGGATTCTTCGTAGCCAACATTGACGGAGTGATCGTATCCTGGCGGTTTGTGAAACTCTTCAGACATTCGTGCCGAGACCTCCAGAACTAAACTTGATGGAAGTTCAACGAGCGCTCAAAGCGCAGGTCGCCTACCGGTACCATGCTCTGTTTCGCGAGACGTATCCAGAATACGGTTCCAAACGTTCCAACCATGGCCAAAAGACCAGCGGCGTCCAGCCAGTGCGGCTGAATGCCACCTTGGTACAGGCTTCCCATGATCAACCAGTAGATGTCCACGTAGTGCATGGCAAGTAGCCAAGCAGACATTAGCCCAAGTAACGCCAACCTACGCTTCGCCCATCGACCGAGCAGAATTCCAAATGGAACAAAGAAGTGACCAATGATCAAGAGGTGGCTTACCGGTTCCCAGGATCCTTGGAAACGGTGGCGGAAGAAGATAGTCTCTTCAGTTAGGTTGCCGTACCAGATCAGCATGTACTGGCTGAAAGCGCAGTAGGCCCAGAAAGTATTGAAGGCAAAGAGCCACTTTCCGAGATCGTGATAGTGTTCCTCGCTGATAGCGTTGGCCAGGATGCCGTTGGCGCGGAATTGAAGGCAGATCAAGATCATCAACCCTGTGAACGACAATGCGCAGCCAGCGTACATGTAAACACCAAACATGGTTGAGAACCAGTGAGGCATTAAAGTCATCACCCAATCCATAGATGCAAGACCAAAAGTGGCCGTCAGCGCCAGGACGCCGAAAGCGGATAGGTTTCGGCTCTTCTCCGTGTAGTCGAAGCGCCTGTCAGTATCCTGGGCGACACTCCAATTCCATAGTTTCCAGGCGAAGAAGATCCATACACCGAAGTAGAACAAGGTGCGGGCGATGAAAAAGGGTTCGTTCAAGTAACCCGTCTTCTTACTTAGGATGTAATCGTTCGCAACCACATCGGCATGGGTCCATTCGTAGATGGAATGGAGACCAATCAAATTGGGCAGGAAAAGGATAAACGCCAGAGGCAGGGTTGCCATTAAGCTCTCGGCAATCCTTCGTACGACAACGCTCCAGGTAGCCCCGCTGAGGTGTTGAATCATCACGAAAAAGAGCGCCCCAACGGCGAACGTAGTTGCATAGACCGAATTCAGAAGATAGCTATGATGAAACCGCTCGTGATCGACGAAAAATCCAATCACCAGGAGCAGCCATCCAATGGCCCCCACGGCCATCAAAATATTCTTGACCCTTGTGAATGTCGTTTCGTTCAACCGGAAGGTATCCGGGGCGTATTGTGAAACTGGATGGGCCATGGCTATCTCAGTTCGCTCCTTAGATCAGTGGGGACATCGGCAACATTACCGATGGCGGCGCGCTGTAGTGCGCGCGTGTAGGCGACAATGGCCCAACGATCCTGCTCAGTGATCTGCCAGCGATAGCCGGGCATCGATCGTCGTCCATTGGAAATGACATAGAACAACTCGCCATCAGCATATTGAGCGATGCGCTCTTCAATGATGCTATTCGCGATCCAGCCTTGAGACCGCAAACTTACGATGCCCCGGCCAGACCCTGTGCGATCGTGGCAAGGAGCACAATAAATGTCGTATCGCTCTTGGCCACGAATGAGGAGATCCTTCGTCACCGGTACGGGGTTGTTCACGTAGAAGCCGTTTTGCTGCCCGGTGTAGAATCCATCCTCTTCCTTGAGGTGGCCTACCGCGACGGTACCGGGCACTGGCATGCGCCCACCCACTTTGTTGGCAAAAAACGCGCTTGGCTCCTGTGGTTCAACTTTTGGCTGACGTGCCATGTCAGACCAAAACTCAATTGGCGGCTTTTCGGAGTAGCGAACGCCGCAGGCGCTGAAACCCAATACAAGCAGTACTGCCAACAGTAAACCAACGCCGTGGCGGTTTGTAGGCACATTAGGCATCTTCATGCACAATCTCCGTGTTGTGACCACCCAACTCATTCAGCAGTTCGACAATGGCAGACGGCTCAAAGTGATTGCCATCGCGTTCGACAAGGAGGACGAAGCCATCATCGGTTGCGCGTGCATAGTCAGAATAATTGAAAACAGGGTGATTAAATCGCGGCAAGCCGTTAAAGGCCAGCATCCCAAAGACCGCTGCAAATGCCGACAAAAGAACCATGAGTTCGAACGTAATCGGGATTGAGAATTCTACCGCGTAGAAAGGCTTGCCCCCAAGAATAATCGGGTAATCGACAGCTGCAGTCCAATATTGCAGACCCTGCGCAAGCAGGATTCCAAGGAAGCCGCAGGTGGCAATCACCCAACCCAGCTTGGATCGTTTTTCTCCCATGGCCTCGTCGATTCCATGCACAGGGAAGGGAGTGTAGGCGTCCATCTTGCGGTAACCCTTCTTGCGAACCGCACGAATGGCATCGACAAGGTCAGTGGTGCTATGAAATGTGGTTGCCACCGCGTAAGGTTTGCCCGCTGCGTCAGCAGGTAGCATGGCATGATCTTCAATTTGGGTTGTAGCCATGATTTCCTCCTAGTGATGCGCGCCCTTCTCGATGTCCTGGGCAATGGCGCCCTTCACTTCAGCAATCGCAATCATCGGCACAAATTTAATGAATAGCAAGTAGAGGGTAAGGAACAAACCGATTGACCCGATGTAGGTGAGGATATCAACATACGTCGGACGGAAATATTCCCAACTCGAAGGCAGAAAGTCCCGGTGCAGAGAGATAGCGATGATGACAAACCGCTCAAACCACATGCCAATGTTTACAAAGATCGTGATCACGAAGACAACAGCTATGTTTTGGCGCACCGAAGCCCACCAAAGGGGCAGAGGAGCAACCACGTTACAGAAAATCATGCTCCATGTGGCCCACCAATAAGGTCCAGTGAGCCGGTTGAAGAAGGCGAACTGCTCACCGTTCGCCGCACTGTACCAGGCAATGAAATACTCAGTAGCGTAGCTGTAACCGACGATCATCGACGTTGCGAGCATCACCTTGCACATGTAGTCAACGTGCTTCAGTGTGATCAGGTGCTCGATGTTTAAGGCCTTGCGGGTGATGATCAGGAGGGTCAACACCATGCCAAAACCGCTAAACACCGCACCCGCGACAAAGTACGGAGGAAAGATGGTGGTATGCCAACCAGGAAGAATTGACGTTGCAAAGTCAAAACTCACGATAGAGTGGACGGAAAGCACGAGCGGAGTGGAAAGTCCCGCAAGTACCATGTATGCCAATTCGTAGTGCTTCCAATGGTGCGCCGATCCGCGCCAACCCAAGCTGAAAAAGCCATAAATCAGCTTCCGTAATCCCGTAGCCCGATCTCGGATGGTGGCCAAGTCTGGCAGTAAGCCCACATACCAGAAGAGGAGACTTACCGTTCCGTAAGTGCTTACCGCAAACACGTCCCATTCGAGCGGACTGCGGAAGTTGAGCCACATCTGCATCGTATTGGGATAGGGCAGAAGCCAGTAAACTGCTCGCCAGGGGCGTCCAGTGTGAAAAACGGGGTAAATTGCCGCGCAGGCCACCGCGAACAAGGTCATCGCCTCGGCTGCTCTGTTGATTGCCGTGCGCCAACGCTGACGCAGCAGGAAAAGGATGGCTGAAATCAATGTTCCGGCGTGGCCGATACCAATCCACCAAACGAAGTTGGTGATGTCCCATGCCCAAGCGACCGGAATGTTGTTACCCCATACGCCAATGCCCGTGGCTACGAGATAACCCAGCATGACAAACAACACCAGCATGAAAGCCGAGGTAACTGCCAATAAACCGAACCAAAGCTTGGTGGGCTTGTCTTCAACGATTCGGCATACTGACTCAGTGACCATGTGGTAACTGGGTTGGCCAGTCACCAAGGGTTGATCGATGGTGGTGTTCAACAGATCGATCTGCGTATTCGGTTTGATTGCGATATCAGCCATCGGTTACGCAAGCTCCGGATGTGGATTTCTGAGTTTGCCCAAGTAGGTGGTCCGCGGCCGGACATTGAGTTCCTGGAGCACTGTGTAGTTTGTGTCCAGCTTTTTCTTTTTGCTTACCGCGCTTTCGGGATCAGCGATGTTGCCAAATACAATCGATTGGGTGGGGCAAGTCTGCTGACATGCGGTTACCACTTCACCATCTCGGATGGTGCGGCCCTCACTCTTGGCCTGGATGCGGGTTTGCGCGATACGCTGCACACAGTAGGTGCACTTTTCCATTACGCCACGCATCCGGACCGTGACATCCGGGTTGTACTGGAGACTGGCAATCTCTGGAGCCTTGTTGCCAAGCGTGAACCAGTCAAAGCGCTTATTGTGATAGTCGAAGAAGTTGTAGCGCCGTACCTTGTAGGGGCAGTTGTTTGAGCAATACCGGGTACCCACGCAGCGGTTGTACGCCATTTGGTTGGTTCCGTCGGGACCATGCACCGTTGCCGCGACCGGGCAGACATTCTCACAAGGTGCCGTCTCGCAGTGCACGCATGCCATGGGCTGGGTAACCATCTCCGCATCCGCAACAGATCCAGAGTAGTAACGGTCCAGCCGGATCCAGTGCATCTCGCGACCCATCAGCACCTGTTCTTTACCTACCGTGGCGATGTTGTTCTCGCTCTGGCACGCAACCAGACAGGCATTGCAGCCGATGCAGGTATTCAGGTCCACGGTCATTCCCCACTGATAGGGGCTCTCAAACGCCGGGGATTCATATAGTTGGAACTCTGGATGCTCATGGGCAATGTGCTGGATTGCGTGGTGATCCTTGTGGAATTCCTCCAGCGTAACCTCACGTACAATCTCTGATCGGGTCCGCAAGGCGTCGGTTAACGTGCCATGATCTTGCGTCGAAGCGATGTCATACTCGCCCGAAGCCTTCGTTACTGTCGCGCCAGAGGCAATGGATACGGCGTTGGAGGTGCGAAGCGGATACACGTTGAATCCGGTCCCGGCCCCCACTTGCCCCGTCTTTGCGCGGCCAAAGCCTAGCGCGAGGGTAACGGAATCGTCGGCGTGCCCCGGCTGAACGACTGCGGGAATCTTCACTTCAGCACCTGCATGCTGAATGCTGATGTACTCCGCCACAAAGGTACCCCTCGGGGTTTCGATCTGGAAGGCATCGGCCCTCAAGCCGAGCTTTTTGGCTGTGGCTTCGCTGAGGAGCGCGACGTTATCCCACGTGATCTTTGTGATGGGGTCAGGCGCTTCTTGCAGCCAGGCGTTGTTGTTGAACCGGCCATCCAGCGTGTGGCTACTGGGCACGAATACGAGTTCGATGCCGCTGCCCCCTGCCGATGCGGTAGCTTGTGCTACGGCGTCTCGTACCGCTGCAACGTTAACAGAAGCAGATACAGTGGCTACACCGGTGCCCGGCAGGATGCCGTCGTGCACAGCCTTGCGCCAGGCCTTCTCCTTTTCGCCAGAGAACGTAGGCATCCACGTTTCACGAACGATCTCGTAGCCGCGCGCTGCTGGTCTTCCGATGAGGACGCTTAGGAGTTCCAACGGGCTCTTGCCGTCGAATAACGGCTGAATCATCGGCTGTTGGATTGCCGCAACGCCATCAAATCCACGCGCATCGCCCCAGCACTCCAGGTAATGAGCGCCCTGCAGAACCCAGTTGCACGCCGCTGCCGTCTCGTTATCGTCCTCGCCAAGGTAGACCCTATTTGCCGCCTTCGCCATGGCAGCAGGGAGGTTCAGATCGGCTGGAGCATCGTAGGCAGGATTCCCGCCAATGACAACCACCGTCTCCACCGTGCCTGCGTTCAGATCAGTGGCGAACTGCTTCAGTTGCACCACTTCACCGGGGCCATCTGGAGCGGCTTGAAGCACCACGGTGCTTCCCATGTTCCCCAAGGCTTGGTTGATTAGGTGTGCCAGTGCGTGGACTGCGGCTGGTTGGCGAGGTCCGGCGGCAACCAGACACTTGCCGCGATGGGCCAGTAAGTCTTTCGCCAATACTTGAGCGAACTTCTGCGCTTTGTCTCCACCAGGAACAGAACCCGGTTTTGGTACATCCACGCCCAGCTCATTTGCCAGGGCCTGTGCAAAGCTCACTACGTCGGAAGCACGCATGCGCAACCGATGGTCGGCAGATCCACCAGTGATGGAGAACTGGCTCTCGACGGCATATACACGGCTCATGCCGTCGTGGTGATCTTCCACCCTGCGCCGTGAGGCCCACTGTCGCAGATTCAGAATTGTGGATGCATCTAGCCCCAGGAAATCAAAGTCGAGCGCGCAAACTACGTCCGCCTGCTCAAAGTTGTAGTTGACTGTTGCTGGACGCCCGAAAGCGATTCTTGCACCGTCGTTGGCTGCATCTACCGGAAGCGCTTCGTATTCCACCCATCGCGCTGCGGGATACTTAGCAAGAAGTTCAGTCTTCAGCCGGGAGTACGATGGCGATGCGATGCGTTGGCTGATAAATCGAACCTTGGCACCATCGCCGGCTAGCATCGCCGGGGCGGCTGCTACAAAATCATCCCAAGAAACGGGCTGACCATCCCGTTTGTGTTCCGCCACCCGGTCAGGGTCGTACAAACCAAGCACGGACGCTTGGGCGTACGCCGATGCGGCTCCCAAACTCTGGGGGTGATTCGGATTCCCTTCAATCTTTGTCGGACGCCCATCGTGGGTTTCTACTGTCACGCCCGCGGCGTTGCCACCCAAAGTGAACACGCTGTTGTAGTGAACAGGCTTGCCAGGAATCAGATCTTCGGCACCCTTGGCTAAGGGAATGATCTTTTCTTCCGGACGGCGGCACGCGGTAAGACCAGCCAGGGCCAGTGTGGCGCCCATGAACTTCAGCAACGTACGCCTGCTTGCACCGTCGGGCAGTTCAGACGCGCCCTCAGGGAACTCACGGTGCATCCAGTCCTGAAATTTCGCCGTGTTGGCGATCTGACTCATGCTGCGCCAATACTGCTTCCCTGGCTCAGCCTTCTTGATGTTCTGGATTGGAACAATCATCGGTGGCACCCCGCACAATCGATTGGCGGATTGATCCCCTTCTGTGCAATGATTTCCCGCCCAATTTCTTCCGCCGGACGATCTGGGGTCCAGTCGAGTTTCGTCACAAACTCCACAGGCCGCAAGTTAGGCGCAGGATTGCGATGGCAATCAAGACACCAACCCATGCTGAGAGGAGCTACCTGCGAGACCTTGATCATCTGGTCAACACGTCCGTGACAGCTGACGCAACTCACGCCTCGCGTCACGTGTGCCTGATGGTTGAAATAGACGTAATCGGGCAGGACATGCACCTTCGTCCAGGAGATGGACTCATTGGTAGCGTAGCTCTCACGCACCAGCGTCAGCTTTGCGCTGTTTGTTTTCACGCGGTGGTGGCAGTTCATGCAGGTTTCCGTGGTTGGCACTGCCGCATGGGCCGCCTTATCTACTGTGTTGTGGCAGTAGCGGCAGTCCATGCCCAGGTTCCCGGCGTGCAGTTTGTGGCTATACTCCACAGGTTGCTCAGGCCGGTAGCCGACATCTTTGTTGCTCGGCAAGAAGAGATAAATCGCCGAGAGCGCCGCGGATGCACCCAGCAACAGTACCAGGGGCACAAAAACACGCAGCTTTAGATCAAAAGACTTCTTAAATGTTTGAGCCATTGGAGGTCGAGGGACTTGGTCCAAGTTTACCGTTTTGGGTGAAATTCCGCAACCAGTACAAAAATTCTCGTTTCACCGTAATGATGATGCCGCCTTCGAGTGCGCCTCATCAAAAGTGAGGTTTTCCACGAGAAAATAAAGACGATGGCGAATACGAGTGACAACGCTCCCAGCGCGCGCCCCCCGTCACAGGGTACCTTGCCGCAGAATCCAATGCCACCAAGACCGGTGCTCCAGAGGCTGGAGCGCCGGATTGGCAACATGAGGATCCGGCTGAAGTTGATGGTGTTTCACAATTTGTTCTTCTTGTTGCTCGCCTTCACCATCTACCTGTCAATCATTCCGGCGCTTGAGACCCGTCTGAACAGCGCCTACCAGCGCGAGGTTCAATTGCTGCAGACAGCGCTGACTGTCTCCGGCGGAGACGTTCGGCAGATGCCTGCCCTGCAGCAATACGAACGCGAGCAAGGAGGTGCGGCCCAGCTTGGGATGCCGGAGGCGGCCGTGGAATGGCTCGATGACCACCCAGGCCAGATCTGGCAAAGCCCGGAAAAATCTGTTTATTTATACCACAAGCCCCGCTCGAGCGATCTTTACCAGCGCGTGAAACTCCCGGTGGCCACCTACCGGGAAATGGTGGCTCAGGCGCGCTGGGCGGTCACCCTGGTTCTCTTTGCCACCTATGTGATGGGTGTGCTGGTGCTTGAGTTCTTCGTGCTACCACTCTACGTGTACCGGCCGATTCACCTTCTGCTGGATGCTGATCGTGCAAGCACATCCGGCGATCGCGACAACGAACTGGTTCCGGAAGGATCCATTCCGGATGACGAGCTCGGTGACCTGATGAAGTCCAGAAACCTTACCGTTCGCACCATGCGCGAACAGGAGGATCAGTTGGCGCAGGCCCTTGCGCAACTCCGCCAAGCTACCGAGGACCTTACCACCAAGAACCAGCAACTGGAGACGGCGCGGCAGAATCTGCTGGATCAGGACCGGCTGGCCAGCCTGGGTATGCTTTCGGCAAGCGTGGCTCACGAACTGAACACGCCGCTGGCCGTGCTGAAGGGAAGCATCCAGAAACTTCGTGAGCAGGTGGTTGACTCGCGCACGGATCAGCGGCTGCAGCGTATGGAACGAGTCACTGACCGATTGCATAGTATCAGCTCGCAATTGCTTGACTTCGCCAGGGTTCGTCACTCGGCTACCTCGCCTGTCCTGCTGGCGCCTCTGATTGACGAATGCTGGGAACTGGTCGCCATCGACGACAAGGCCGGGCAAGTTCACTTTCAGAATCTGGTCGGGTCATCCGCCGCGGTGCAAGCGAATCCTGACCGGATGAGCCAAGTGTTTGTGAACTTGCTTCGCAACGCCTTGCATGAGATAACCGTCTCAGGTCACATCTGGGTGAGTGCCACGCTGGCACCCGCCGACCCCACACGGGTGGTGATCCGCGTGGAAGACGACGGTGCCGGTTTCGCTGAGCAGCTATTGCCTCACCTGTTTGAGGCCTTTGTGTCCACGCGCCTCGACGCGCACGGCACCGGCTTAGGGCTGACGGTAGCGGAAGGAATCGTCCACCAGCACGAGGGTAGCATTCGCGCATACAACCGCGCGGAGGGCGGTGCCTGCGTGGAGATTGTCCTGCCGGCGGCCATGGCCGAGGCCGCACCAAGCGGGATTGCATCGAAAGCCGGCGCGCCTGCCCAGCCGCTTTAGCTCAAGCAGCAATGTCGATTGCATGGCTCTTTGGCAACATTTGTAGTGGCGGTCCACAAGGGGGCGACTGATGACGGACAACCTGCTTACAGAACTGGAACTCAGTGCCGGATCGGGCATCGGCATCGCGCTGCTTGACGACGATATCGATTTTCTTCAGTACATGGAAGATGTTCTGGGCGACGAGCGTCGTTATCAGTTGCAATGTTACTCTGACCCGCATGCAATGTTGCTTGCCTTCAGCAGCCAGTTACCCGACATTCTCCTGTTGGACTTGAAGATGGGTGAGAACCAGGGTGACGTCGTGCTGCAGGAAGTGCAGCAGCGCTGGCCAAACCTCTGCGTCATCATCGTCACCGGCTATCCTTCACTTGAGGACATGCGGGCCAAGTTTCAGCAGAAGGTTTTTGACTATCTCGCCAAGCCCTTCACCATTGAGCAACTGCACGGCGCCCTGGAGAAAGCCACCGTTACGTTCGGCCTCGGCCGCAGCCAGCAAGATCTGCTGCGAGACCGATTGGGCCCGCGAATCCGCATGCTGCGCACTGAACGAAACTGGAGCTTGAAGGAGTTTGCCGCGGCAACGAATCTCAGCGTTTCCCAACTCAGCTCCATTGAAAGGGGTGCGCATCTACCCAGCATGGAAAGCTTTTTGGCCATCTGCCAAGCACTGCAGCACAGGCCCGGCGACATGTTTACCAGCATCGGCTTCTAGCATCGGATGCGTGACTGCGCCATAATGCGGCCATGCGCTCACTCCGCCTTACCCTTTGCCTCGCTGTGGCTGCGGCTGCGATGCCCGCCGAAATCACTGTCCACGAAACTGCGGGCAGGCAAGTTTCCCACGAGCGGTATCTGGAAGTTGTTTCGCAGATGGATTCTCCGCTGCAAACCCTCTACATCAAGACCAGTGACGGGCTGTATGTCGCTGCCGCCATGCGCAAGCCCAAAGGAGACGGCCCTTTCCCGGCAATGCTGGTGCTGCACGGCGCTCCGGGTGGACGCGGCATGGATCAGCTCATGAACTGGAGCCTTGGTAAGTGTGGCGGACCCGTGTGGGAGCGCCTGCTGCAGGAAGGATACGTGGTTGTTGTTGGCGACTACCGTGGCAGTCTACCCAAGCCCGAAACGCCGGTTCCGGTGGAAGCGCCCATCGCCACCGCCGCCAACGCCATGGCATCCGACGTCCTGGCAATTCTTGGGCACATGCGTTCCGTGCCGTTCATTGATAAGAACCGCATTGGCGTCTATGGGGTTAGCCTGGGTGGCGACGTCGCCTTGCACGTGGCGGCAAGAACGCCACTGAAGGCGCTGGTGCTGGGGGCTCCCGCCTCGCGCAACTTCCTTGGCGCGCAACGCTACTCCAGTGGTGACCGCAAGGACGACTACTCCAACGAAGCACCTCCACCGATTGATGATGCCACGGCGAAGGCCAATGTGGCGGCCCTTCAGAACGAAACCCTGCTTCTGGTGGGCACCAAGGACGGATTATTGCCGCTCACCAAAGTGCTCTATCAGCAATTGGTAACCGGGGGAAAGACGGCGCAGCTGCATATCTATCGCAACGGCTATCATGACTTCCCCATGGGTCCGCAGTGTCACGATCCCGTCCGCTTTCCCCAGCCCTTCATCGACGCCACGGAACACGCATTGGGTCTGACGATGGAGTGGCTGAAGCGCGTGATGAAGTAAGACCAACGGAACGATGATTCGCAGCCGTGAAGGTGCCGCCTGACGCTCCTGGGTCGAGACCCCGAGAATATGCACCGTCGAAGGTGCCTGCGGAATCCCGGTGCCAGGCACGGAACCTTTCGGCATTGGCCTTGTGAGGGCACAATCTCGCGTATGGATAAGGGCTAGCAGCCTATCTGCTAGAATCAGCGGCACCATGGTTTGCCGATTACTCGTTCTTCTGCTTTGCGCGATCGCGGCCTCAGCCCAAACGACCGTGATGATTCCCATGCGGGATGGAGTGAAGCTGGCCACCGATATCCACCTGCCGTCCCCAGGGGGCAGGTTTTCGGTGGTGTTGACGCGCACTCCTTACAACAAGGCAAGCGCGGCCGCCTCGGCCAAGCCGTTCCTCGACGCTGGCTACGCGGTGGTGATCCAGGACGTTCGTGGCCGCTACCAGTCAGAGGGACGCTGGGTGCCAATCCGTGATGATCCGCAAGACGGCTTCGACACTACCACGTGGATTGGCCAGCAAACCTGGTGCGACGGCAACATCGGCAGCATCGGTTCCTCTTACGGAGGCGCCACCCAGCATGCGATGGCCATCGGCGATGCACCCCATCTGAAGGCAATGATTCCGCGCAATGCCATGTCGAACTTTGGCCGCTACGGCATGCGGCATAACGGTGCGTTTGAGCTGCGATGGTTCAACTGGATCGCCACGCTTGGCAATCCCACTTCCACGTCAAATGATGTTCCCGCGGCGGCACGCGCAGCGCTGGATCCCAAGGCTGCCCCCGCACTGGTCGAATATGCCAAGCAGGTCCGGCAGTTTGTGCGTGCCTTGCCCTTGCGCGCCGGAACGACGCCCCTGAAGTTTGCTCCAGAGTATGAATCCTGGCTGATCGAAGCGATGAGCCACGGCGATCATGATGCATTCTGGCGTGACCATGGGTCGAGTGTGGTGGACCACATCAAGGAGTACAAGGACATTCCCGCTTACCACACCACCGGCTGGTATGACTCCTGGGGCACCTCCGTCGCGAACCTCAACTTTGTAGAACTCACCAAGGCCAAGAAGAGCCTGCAACGCCTCATTGTGGGGCCTTGGATTCATAGCGCTGAGAATCTCAGTCATGCCGGCATGGCGCAGTTCACTCCGGATGCGGCACTGGATCTGCCGGCCTTTCAGGTGCGGTGGTTCGATCGCTGGCTTCGGAACAAGCAGAACGGCGTGGATACAGAACCCCCGGTCCGCATCTATGTGATGGGTGGCGGCGATGGCCACAAGACGCCCGAAGGCCGCATCTTCGTGGGTGGCCACTGGCGCAACGAAAACGAATGGCCGCTTGCCCGCACGCAATATACGCCGTACTACCTCAACGCCGGGAATCAGCTAAGCACTTCTGCTCCAGGCATGAACGCGCCTATCGCATTTCAGTTTGATCCGGCGAATCCCGTGCCCACCCTTGGCGGCAACATTTCATCCGAAGGCACGTTGATGTTTCAGGGTGCCGCTGACCAGCGATGCCGCGCGGATTTCTGGCTCTGCAGCGATACGAATCCGCTGTCGGCTCGCAATGATGTAGTAGTCTTCCAAACGCCTCCACTTGCGGAGGATATTGAGGTCACCGGCCCTCTGGTGATGAAGCTATGGGCATCTTCCGATGGGCCGGACACAGACTTCACTGCGAAGCTGATTGACGTGTATCCGCCCAGCGCTGATTTCCCGGACGGAGTCGACTTGAACATTGGCGACAGCATCGTTCGAGGGCGCTACCGCGACGGATTGTCCCAACAAGTTCCGATGCAACCCGGCCAACCCTACGAGTTCACCATCGAGATGTACCCCACCTCGCTGGTATTCAAGAAGGGCCACCGCATCCGGCTGGATATCTCCAGCAGCAACTTCCCCCGCTTTGATATCAATCCCAACACAGGGGAACCGCTCAATAACCACCGCCGTACCCGCGTGGCCACCAACACGATTTATCTCGACCCCCAGCACCCCTCACACATCCTGCTTCCTGTGATTCCCGCGGGGTCGGGGCGCTGAAACGAAACAGTATGGGCCAGCGGCTACGCGCTGGCCCATAAGGGAAATTCAAGTGGATGCTAGGCCTGTCTGTAGCGATCACTTTGGCTTGCGCGCCACAAAGAATGTACTCATCAGATCGCCGTCCGCGTGGTGCTTGGTGATGGCTGTGAATCCCGCCGCCGCCAGCATCGTCTCCGCCAGTTCCTCTCCCCACGCAGCGCCCAAGCCCATGCCGCCCTGGCTGAGTGACACGCTCATGCAATGCATACATGAGACGGTGTAGACGAACGGCGCCAGCGGGTGCTCCATATTGTCATGCACGTGAGTGTGGCCTTGGATCTCCTGAATCAAGAACACGCCGCCGGGTTTCAATGCGCGATAGATATTCGCCAGCATCCGGTCAGGATGGGCCTGGTCATGAATGGAATCGAATGCGAATGCCACGTCCAGTTCCTTGTTCATGTCCATGGCTGCCACATCGTGCCGCTCGAAGCGAAGGTTCATCAGTCCTTCCATGCTGGCCTCGCGTTGCGCGGTGCTGATGGCTTCTTTCGAGATGTCGAAGCCGACGAAGTCGCTCATCGGATAGGCCGCGGCCATCTTGCGCAGCGATCGCCCCATCCCACAGCCGAAGTCCGCGGCTTGCCCGCCCGCCTCCAATTTCGCCATCACGTCCGGCGCTAGCGGCAGAATGAAGTCAAACAGCTTGCTGCCCACCGTTTGTGCGCTTTCATCAGCCATTACGATGTGGAATCGAGAGTAAGCTTCGTATGGCAGACCGCCGCCCTTGTAGAAGCAATCGACGATGCCGTCTTCCACCGCGCCCAACACAGAGACGAACTGCGCGCTCGCTGCGATGTTGTTCGGGACGGCGGCTCGCGTCAGGAACGCCGCATGCTCCGGAGGAAGCATGTAGGTTTTCGCTTCCTTGTCGTACATGACGATCCCGCCGGTGGTCATTGCGCCAAGCCATTCGCGGACATAGCGCTCATTCAAGTCGGCAGTTTCGGCAATCTGCATGCTGGTTGCGGCGTGCATCATCGCCATGGTGTCGAACAGGCCGGTGCGATGTCCGATGCTGGTCATCATGGCCAGCGCCGCACCGTTCATCATTTCCATCATTTTCCCCGCGAACATCTCGGCGGGGTTTGCTTCCATCATCTGAGGGACCATACGCTTCCTTCT
The DNA here is from genome assembly GCA_036821995.1 of Bryobacteraceae bacterium. GTDB lineage: Bacteria > Acidobacteriota > Terriglobia > Bryobacterales > Bryobacteraceae > JACTMJ01. The sequence continues at coordinate 34,297 of DAISIM010000028.1, read as the reverse complement.
CCTTTTGTGGTGATCACCCGGTGGCAGACGACGGATGGTAACCGCCGCCCCTTCCCAACTACCAGGGGCTCACAGTAGGGAACGCGAAGGTCATTGGAGCGATCGATCATACAATGCGGGCGCAAGTGATTCCTTGCAACGGAACACAGTCGTGCGCCAGGCACGTTCCGTGTACGCGGAGGTACCGGACTTCTTTGGCTAATCCACCAGAGGCATGAATTGCACAGGCAGCTGTAGCGTGCGTTGCCCCCGGACGGCAACGTCAAACATGGCAACTCCGCTGATGAACACATCGCGAGGAATGCGCACGTTGATCTGCTGTAGTCCAACGAAGTCCTGGTGGCGGCCAGCATAGGAAACCGTAAAGCGTGATTGCCACGCGGGTCCCTGATACTCCTCCACAGTTGCATCGGCAGGGAAGCCCGTCCCGAACAGCACCACATGCAATTCGCTTCCAGCGGGCCCACGATCAACAGGGCGCAAGGTGCATTTCGCCCACTGGTCGCAATCGGTCAGAGGGGTCAAGCGGACGGTTCCGTCGGGCAGCACCAGGTGCGCATATCCCGCAAAGGTCAACGGATTGCCCATGGAATCACTTATCTGAAAGAGGCTGGGCTGAAAGGGCAGCACGGTTGCCGTGAACCATTGCGAAACGCGCTGGCCATGTTCGACGCGGAACTCAACGTCCCCCACCACTCCATCAGCAAGCAGAAAATTAATCTGGCTTGGGCTGATGTAGACCAGCTGGGCGGGCGATTCCTCGCCGCCGGAAGCCCGGATGCGCAGCACCACCCCCTCCAGGCTGACGGGCAATGGTCTTGCGATGGCATGGGCCACTGAACCGGTCAATTGCTTTCCAAACAGCGTGGCCAATCCACCAGATGAAAGGCTCTCCGCCCGATAAGCCGCGGCATCCACTACGCCAGTAATCTCCGGCGCCACATCAAGGCTAAATCCAGCTTGTCGAATGGGGAACGAGACGCCGTTCACAACCACCTTGCTTTCGCGGAAGCTCTGGCTGTTGAAGGGCTCCACCTGAATCTGTGCGGTTGACCCTGCTCCAACACCGATGGAAGAACTGGACAGCGTGGCCCAGGAGGCTGAGGAGGCCACCGTCCACCGGCACGACGCGCCATCCAAAGTGAAGGGCACAAAAACTGTTCCACCAGTGGGGCCAATTTCCAAAGGTCCATTTGGAAACGCTGCCAAACACCCGGCGCCGCTGGCTTGCATCACCGTGATCGTGCTATTCCCTGCACGAATGGAGCCTACTCTGGCTGGGCCGGGATTGGGCGCTGCTGTCACGGAAAGCCGCAACGTGGATGAGTCGCCGTGATTCACCAGGGAAAACCAAGGGCTGAAGGGCCATGGCACAACAGCCTCCGCTTGAATCCCACAATCGGGGATGACGTCTACCGTCACCTCCAGCGTGCCTCCGGTGGACGGGAAGCCAAGGGCACCCGGACGAATTGTGGTTTCCTGGCAGAGCACGCTGAGTTGCTTAGCGCTTACCGTCGTCATGGAGCCAGCTAGGGTCCCGAGCCGCGAAGCCCGCGATTCGTTCGCGGGGTAGCTGGCTACGATCTGCCCGTCGCCCACGCCTGCTGCCGGAAAGCCGAGTTCGAATGTTGTCCCTGCATTCGGAGTGGCTGACATGTCCCGCAGGAAGTTCCAGGGGCAGCCCGGTTCGGCATTCACTTGGATGGAGAGCACACCACCCGCCGGATTGAGCTGCGCTGGCAGGACCTGCAAAGTGGCCGCGCAGCGGGGCCCTCCATCGCTCCTAAGCGTCATTACATAGGTGCTCGTATGGCTAAACGGCCTATCCAGGAGCGCCACCGTGCCAGTTACGGGCCCCAGGGGGACATCCGCCTCTCGGGTAAGGGCGATAAGACTAAACCGCCCGTCGGGATGAAAAGCCGTGGAGACATAGCCCGTCCGGAATACGGGGAATCCCCTTGTGTAGAAACGGACCAATGAAGCGTCCGCGTTGAAGATAAACGCGTACGACCAGCCTCCCCAATCCAAACTGAATGGATTTGAAACCAAATCTGTAGCGGGTCCAGAAAATGGAGACCTAGACTGGGAAGATGGGTAACCCAGCACCGCGAGGCTGCCGTCTGGCGCGATGGCGAAGTCCGAGGCGAATCCGCCTATCTCTCGCGGTACCCGGGAGAAAACCACCTCAGCGCCGTCGGCTGAGATTGCGGTGAGGAAGGTGGCGAGACGGTGGAAGGCCAGTGGCGGGTCTGCCGGAGTGAAAGCGGGAACCAGGGGAAACGCGGGATTCGGCTGATACATGAACCGGGTGAGGGCAGGTACTGAGTAGGTCTCGCCCATCACAACAACGTTTCCATCACGAGCAATGCGTACTCTCTTGGCCGTGTCAAGCTCATCGCCGCCCAAATAGCCAGCCCATTCCACCCCGGACCCACTGGCATTTAGCTTCAACACAAACGCGTCGCGGAGCCCGTTATACTTCGGCCCGAACGAGGCTAACGACACGGGCAGTTCGGGATCGGTGCGATCGCCATCACCCGTCACCCCGGCAGCGATCACGCCACCACCCGAGGTCAATGCGATCGACCGGATTTCATCCGCGGTAGGCCCTCCCACCAGCGTGGACCACTGCAAGCCGGCAAGGTTGGCATTGAACTTCATCGCGAAGCCATCGGTCTTGCCTCGATGAGCGCGTTGGAAGGCGCCTTCTGTTGTTGGAAGTTCGGGCGACTCCGTGATACCCGCCACAACGATCCCACCATCCGGCGCGACGGCGATCGCGGTAGCCTGATCCATTTCGGCACCGCCAATGCGCGCGGTCGCGGCCAGACTGGCTCCCTGCGCGTCCAGCACCAGCACAAAAGCATCGCGCGCACCGTTTGCTCCAAGCTGCTGATGGTTTGCCGCCTTCGGAAAATCCGCTGACTCAGTCCATCCACTGACAATCGCGCGGCCCAAGCTGTCTACGGCAATCGAGCTGATCTGGTCGTTGTTGGACCCTCCCAGGTGCACCAGATACTCGATGGCGTCGCCGCTGGGGCTTATCCGCGCAATAAAAATGTCCTGGCTTCCTCCACCCAATGCAAGGCTAGCTTGCGGAACCAGGCTCGCGAGACCAATCTGGCTTACTTGTGGAATGCGGATGATGGAACCGGCAAGGTAGAGGCGGCCCTGGGCATCCAGTGCACTGTCTACCACCTGAACATCCCCGCCCTCAGCGTGAAGCATGTTGCTGGAGACCATACGGGGGAAGCGCCACGGCCAGGCGGGATCTTCCGCCGCCGGCAAGCTGGGCGCCACACATGCAATCACCAACAACAACTGCCGAACAACGACATCCAACAACCGGGTAGACATTGGCCATTTATACCTTTTGTTTCGTAAAAGTCACTTGCCGGGATCGTAACATCGGACATACGTATCCGCAAGGGTTCCAGCGCGAAGTTAACAATCGGAGAGGACTTGCAGGATACCCCCAGGGGGTATACAATGCGAAAGAAGGAGCGCGATGAAAACCCTCCATTTGGAAATCGACGGCATGATGTGTGAAGGCTGCGTGCGCCGGGTAGAAAAGCTACTCGTACGAGCTGGCGTCAGCGGACAGCCGATCGTGAGTATCGGCTCTGCCCAAGTCACGGTAGACGATTCTGCCGTGAGTGCACAGGCGATTGTGGAGTCTCTGCAGGTTGCCGGGTATCGCGTTCGTGAAGTCGCATGAGCGATTCCTCCTCGCAGTCGTCCACGTCTCGCCCTTCAGAGGCGCGTATTGCCCGAATCCACGTGGATGGAATGACCTGCGCCGCTTGCCAGTCAGCTGTGCAACAGGCGCTTCACCAGGTGGATGGGGTTAGCCACGCGACTGTCAGCCTGATGACCAACCGCGCCGAAGTCACTTACAACCCAAGCGTGGTAAGCCTTGAGGATCTGGTGAGGCGCATTGATGTTGCCGGGTTTGAAGCCAGCCTGGCATCGTTTGCGGAGAGCGCTTTTGAAGAGCAGCAGCGGCAGGATGCCGCCGCCCAGGCTGAGTTCCAGAATCTGCAGCGAGGCGCTTTCTGGTCATTGGGCGCGGCCGCCGCGGCAATGTTGTTGTCGATGCCGTTGATGGCCGAGGGGCCAATGCACGCAAGTCAGCCGGCACTCTTGGCGCTGGTCCACTCTGCAATGGGGGTTGCCGATGGCTTTGCACGCGCGGTGTTTCCCTGGCTGTATTCGGTCCCCTTGCAGTGGCTTCGGTGGATGCTGTGTGTGCTTAGCGTTTGCGTGATGGCGGGTCCGGGCCGTTCATTCTATCTGCGGGCGTGGAGAGCTACCCTGCATCGCAGCGCAGACATGAACACATTGGTGGCCGTTGGCACGGGTGCTGCCTTCGCCTACTCGCTGGTGCTGACTCTGGCACCGGGCTTCTTCACTGCCCGGGGAATTGCCGCCGAGGTCTACTACGAGGCCGTCATCTTTATTCTTGCCCTCGTGTTACTCGGAAATTCGTTCGAACGGCAAGCCCGGCAGCGCGCCGCTTCCGCCATTCGCGAACTGGCGGCTCTGCAACCCAAGACTGCCAGGGTCCTTCACGGGGAGCTGGTGCAGGAGACACTCGTAGAGTCCCTACTGCCAGGCGATCTCGTGTTGGTGCCTCCCGGCGAGCGCATACCGGTGGATGGCGTGGTGGAGGATGGTGTCTCTGGAGTGGATGAGAGCCTGCTCACGGGAGAGTCAGTGCCCGTCACCAGGCAGCCAGGTGACGCCATCACGGGGGGCGCGCTGAATCTGGAGGCAGCCATACGCTACCGGGTGACGCGTACAGGGCGGGATGGCATGCTGTCCCGGATTGTGCGGCTGATGCGCGACGCGCAGAGCTCGCAAGCTCCGGTGCAACGCCTTGCTGACCGTATCAGCGGCGTCTTCGTGCCCGTTGTGATTGGGATTGCGATATGCACGTTTGCAGTGTGGATGATCGTTCCCGCTCAGCCCTCGTTGGCGCAGGCACTGGCCGTTGCGGTCACCGTTCTCATCATTGCGTGCCCTTGCGCGATGGGCCTCGCGGTTCCCACCGCGGTTCTGGTGGGGACTGGCCGCGGTGCGCGCCTGGGAATCCTCATCAAGGGCGGGGAACCGCTGGAGCGCCTCGGGGAGGTACAGGCCGTTGTCTTTGACAAGACAGGCACACTCACCGAGGGCCAGCCGCAAGTGACGGATTGGGTGGAACTGATGCCAGGACACCAGCAGGAAGCGCTTTCCGCACTCGCCGCGATTCAGCAAGCTAGCAGCCATCCTTTGGCGGGTGCCATTGTCCGCTATGCCCGCCGTCAGAATGTCCCCACGGTGGAAGCCACGAACGTGCGCAGTGTGCCTGGAAAAGGCGCTGAAGGGCGAGTGGGCAGCATTCCGTTTCGTGCAGGCAGCGGGGATTGGTTGCAGGAACTGGGCATCCAGGGTCTTGAGATTGCCGGAGAGACGGCCAGCGCACTGTTGGCCCAAGGCAAGACGCCGGTATACACCTCGCGAGGTGACATTGTGGTGGCTGTGGTGGGTCTTGCGGATTCGTTGCGGCCAGAATCACGCGTCGCCGTGGCCCGCTTGCACTCTCTTGGGCTGCAGGTGCACTTGCTAACGGGTGATCGTAGCGCGACAGCTGATGCCATTGCCGCGCAACTGGGAATCACGCACGTGCAAGCGGAAGTGCTTCCGGAAGGGAAGCTGAATGCAGTGCGCGCGTTGCAGGCCGGGGGGTTGAAGGTGGCCATGGTGGGCGATGGGGTGAATGACGCCCCTGCGTTGGCCGCAGCCGATGTGGGTATTGCCATGGGCCTTGGCGCTGAGGTGGCCGCCGAAGCGGCTAGTGTCAGTCTAATGCGCAACGATCCGCGATCCGTCGCCTCAGCCATCGCACTCTCGCGTGCCACCATGTGGGTGATGCGCCAGAACCTGTTCTGGGCCTTCGTCTACAACGTAGTGGGAATCCCGATAGCAGCGGGCGTGCTGTATCCCGCCTTTGGCATCCTGTTGAGTCCTATCTTGGCCAGTGCCGCCATGGCCTTCAGCTCCGTCAGTGTCGTCACAAACAGTCTGCGGCTGCGCAGTCTTCGCTTGCCTCTAGCGACCACCGAATCCAGGGAGACCACCGTATGAAGAACAAGCCCGGTTCCGCCACTCACGCCGCTTGCGGTTGTGATGCGCTTCCTGGCCAGCGGCAAGCCCTGGGCGTAGATCCGGAAATCAAGGCCGCCAACCTCCGCCGTCTGCGCCGCATTGAGGGTCAGATCCGCGGCCTCCAGCGTATGATTGAAGAGGACCGCTACTGCGCCGATATCCTCATCCAGATTTCCGCAGCCCAGGAATCTCTCCGCGCCGTGGGCAGGGGACTGATGAAGAACCACCTCCTGCACTGTGCCGCCACCACCTTCCGCCATGGCGGAGCGGAGGAGACAGACGCGATGGCCGCGGAGCTACTCGACCTAATCTACAAACATTCCCGCTAGTGATTAAGGCTGCCGGCCTCCGCGGGGCTTCCTGCCCTGCGGGGGCGCGCTACTTGAATCTAACTGGAAAAATACAGATAATCAGATCGGTAACAATGAAACGACGGGACATCGTTTTTGGCGCGCTCCCGGTGGGAGCTCTGGTCGCCCTTGGCGGTTGCGGCGGCGCACGTCAGCCCTACCGGATGTTCAACCAGACCGAGGCGCAGACGCTGTCCGCCTTGTTGAATCAACTCATTCCCGATGATGAGACCCCCGGAGCGCCAGGCGCGAACGTCATGCGCTTCCTTGACCGTCAACTGGCACGTGCGTATCGGAAGCATCGTCAGGCGTACCGCATTGGACTGGAAGCGCTGAATCAAAACGCCCTGACTGTCCATCAACAGCCTTTTGCCGCGCTTCCCTTTCCGCAGCAGGAAACACTGGTGGAGCGGATGGAAGCCGGGGACCTCCCTCGTGCACCCTGGGGCGATCTCCCGCCACGAGAATTCTTCCGCACCGTGCGCACGCATACGATGCAGGGCTACTACGGCGACCCTCGGCACGGCGGCAATCAGGACGCCGTCAGTTGGCGCGCGCTGGGTGTTCCCCATCCGCCCGTGCGGGGCAGGGACGATTATCTGTTCCCAAAGCAGGCGCAGCCTTCGAAAAGCGCTGTCAACGCCGAAAGGCCACGAATATGAGTTCCTACGACGCCGTCGTTGTGGGCGCTGGGGCCGGGGGCGGCATTGTCGCCAAGGAACTGGCCACGGCAGGTCTGCGGGTCCTGTTGCTTGAGCGCGGTAAAGCGGTGACGCCAGCCGATTGCCGCAAGGACGATCTTCGAAATCAGCGGACCTCCGCCCTTGGCGCGCCCTTTGGTCCGGACGAAGCGCGCAACCCTCGGGTGGCCGTGGATTCAAAAGGCAATGCCCGCGTGATTGGCGTACGTGACGGCGGCTACAACAACAATGCCGCTTGCGTGGGTGGCGGAACGCAAAGCTACGGTGCGATGGCCTGGCGCTTTTTGCCCAAGGATTTCCGCATGAAGGAAACCTATGGGGTTCCCGAAGGCAGCACGCTGGATGACTGGCCCATCACCTACGACGACCTGGAACCCTTCTATGAGAAGGCCGAGTATGAATTGGGCGTCTCCGGCGACATGACGCCTGACCCTTTCCATGGACCTCGCCGCAGGCCATTGCCTATGCCCCCGCTACCGCCCACAAGAGAGCATCAGGTGATTGAAGTGGCGGCCAAACGGATGGGCCTACACCCATTCCCCATCCCCATGCTGCGCAACAGCGTGCCTTATGATGGCCGGCCACCCTGCATGCGCTGCCGCTGGTGCGTGGGCTTTGCCTGCGAGGTGAACGCGAAAGGGGGTACCCAAAACACGGTGATCCCCATCGCCCTGGCTACAGGCAATTGCCGCCTGGAAACTGAGGCCATCGCCAGCGAAATTACTACCGGTGCCGATGGCCGCCCCAACGGGGTGACTTACTTCGATAGACATAATCGTAAACAGCAGGTGCTGGCATCGCTCATCGTCGTCAGCGGTGCGGCTGTGGAGAGCGCACGTCTGCTACTGAATTCAAAGAGCCGCCTGTTTCCCCATGGGCTGGGTAATCACAGTGATTGGGTGGGGCGCAATCTCCAGGGCCATGCCTATTCCGGTGCCACGGGTATCTTTCCCTTCGACACCTTTGACGACCTTGGACCTGGCGCCAGCGTAGCCATCTGCGATTACAACCACGGTAATCCGGGCCTGGTTGGCGGTGCACTGCTGTGCAACGAGTTCATCCGTCTCCCAGTACAGGCCTATAACGAACTTCCTCCGGGCATTCGTGGTTGGGGAAGGGAACACAAGCGATTCATCCAGCAGAACTACCGGCGCACGATGGGCTTCCGCGGACCCACCCAGGAGATTCCGGTCTTCGACGCGCGCGTTCAGGTGGATGCTGCGGTGAAAGACTATTGGGGTATCCCCGTGGCTCGCCTCTCTGGTGGAAAGCACCCGCACACACTGGAGATTGCGGCAGCCATGGCAACGAAGGCAGAAGCCGTGCTGAAGGAGGCGGGTGCCATCCGCACTTGGCTGAACCAGGCAGGCCCGGGCCTAAGCGGAGGTCAACATCAGGCGGGCACCTGCCGTATGGGAGACGATCCACAGAGCTCCGTGGTGAATCGCTACTGTCAGGTGCATGGCGCGGAGAACGTGTTTGTGGTGGATGGCTCAGTGCATGTGACAAACGGAGGATTTAACCCCGTACTCACCATCATGGCAATTGCTTACTGGGCTAGCGCCTACATGCAGCGGGAGTGGAAGGGAACGCGCTTTCGCGGCGCTTAGGCGAGGACACCATGCTGTTGCCCCAACTCAGGAAACGGCCTTTCCTTGCCGCTGGCGGGGTGATGTTCCTGCTGCTGCTGGCGCTACCGGGTGCCAGCTTCGTCTATGAGATGGGCGGGGGTGAAAGCTGTGCGCGCTGCCACGAAATCGCAGCGAATCACGACTCCTGGCGGGTCTCTACGCACAAGGACGTCCCCTGTACGGCCTGCCATGGTGACGCGCTTACGCTTGACCCTGATTTCCATCTCGGTAATCTGCGCCGCATCGCCGTCCATTTCTTTAGCGAACTGCCTGAGCGCATCCACTTACGGCCGCGTGACGTGTTCGCCATCACGCAGCGCTGCGAAAGCTGCCATGTGCAGGAGTACCGTGAGTGGACCTCCGGCGGACATAGCGCCAGCTACTCCGCCATCTTCCTGCGGCCGGGTCACAACCATGCGCGCCCCCTGATGGACGATTGTTTGCGCTGCCATGGCATGCATCAGCCAGGCGATATCGCCAGCGTGGTGACGCCGGTAGCCAGCAAAGGCCCCTGGACTCTGGCTGCCACACCTGCGGACGCCCCCACCATCCCCTGTCTTGCCTGCCACGCCATGCACGTGGACGCCACCGAAGCTAAGGCGGGCTTCTTCCGCCAGGCGGCACCCACTGACCCTGCCCCTGAGGCATCCCCATGGACACCCTTGCCAGGGAAGGTTCGCCCCTCGTTGGGCTTCTTTGACCGGCGCGGACAGCAGCATGTTCCGGCCCGTTTCCTGCCTGTTCCCGCAATCCAGCAAGGTTCGTACCCGGTACGTGTGCCCACCACCGCCCAGAACGCCCTTTGTTACCAGTGTCACGCGCCGTACGCCAATCTCCAGGCGGGCACCAACGACGACAAGACGCCGTTAGGCCCCTATGAAGGCATGGCCTGCCTCGATTGCCACGAAAGGCATTCGCTAAAGTCGCGCTTTAGCTGCTCCGAATTCCATCGCAATCCGGAAAGTTGCCTCGATCGCATTCCCGCTTTGGCTAGCTCCGTCGATTGACGAAACTGTTGAACCGCTTCGGTACCAGCAGTAGCGTTAGACAAGAATTTCATGGTCCAACCAATGGTACCGCCGTACTGGTACCTATAGAACGCAATAGCCCGGCATCCTGGGAAATAGCCTAGAAAATGATCGACATTTGTAATAAATTCAAACAGGAATTCAATTATCCGTCGGAAGTGAGAGAGATGGGTAGAATCTTGAAAACAAGTTACATCCTCAAGAACTGTCGCTTTCGACCAGGGTTCGAAATCAATCTGGTTACGTACTTGAAAATTAGGCGATGTTGTTACTTTTTCTAGTGGCGTCGGTAGGGCTTGGCGTAGACTTCGGCACTGCGTTTGTGGTCCGCAACGACGCGCAGACCTACTGTGACTCTGCCGCGCTCGCTGCGGCTTGACGCATTGACGGAACTAGCCTTGGTATTTCTCGCGCACGCCAGGCAGCGCTGGATGTCCCCAATCAGTGGATGTACGGCCAAAACGAGTTTGCCGGTGTGGCGATCGAGTTTGCCGGTGTGGCGATCGAGTTTGCCGGTGTGGCGATCGAGTTTGCCACCAGTCAGGGAGGTCCATGGGAACCAGACCCGGCGAATCCTGTGGGTCATGGTTTTGTTCGGGTGAGCACGGGAGCGAGCGCTCCAATGACATTTCTGCCGTTGGTAACGAGTGAAGACGTGGCAGTCATTCAGGCTCGCGCTGTCGCCGGGCAAATTGAGAAATTGACGTTTCACAACGGCGTGTTTCCTTACTCCCCCTTTGCTCACGACCCCAGCGCAGCAGCCAACTTCGGATTTACGCAAGGAACGAAGTATACGCTACGATGGCCGGCCAACATGAATAAGCATGCTCAGCCGTGTCCTGCGGATGCGGCAAACCCCGATGTGTTGGCCATGAAGGATGAAGCGGGCGAATCCATCCAGGGTTACATCGACAGTGGAAGCGCGGCCTGGATCCGCGAGGCGATCATTACCAGCGAGCAACACGATGTGCGTGTGTACACGGTTGGTGATCCCATCTTTATGTCAACAGGAAATAAGCAAACCGAAGAGACTGCAATGCAGACGCGGGTTTCTCAGGACACCAACACAACCGCGACGACTTACGCGCAGTACGTGGCCAGCGGAACGGGGAATGGGCGCCGCATGGTGGTTGTACCAGTAAACGGAGGGCCTGCCTCGAATTATCGGCTCGTTGGGTTCGCTTCCTTCTTCCTTGGCACGGTTCAAGACTATAAGGTTTCTCCTAGCGGGAGTTTCTGCGCCGAGTATGTTGGTTCCGCGGTCTTGGGCGGGAGCACGGGAGGTGCCAATCCCGGCAGTGGAGCCTACTCGGTGAGGTTAGTACGATGAACACGCAACGAAGACAAAAGCGGCAAGGTTCGCGCGGTGGCGTGTTGGTGGAGTTTGCGCTCGCGGCACTCGTGCTTACCCCAGTAATTCTGGGAACGTTCTCTTTTGGCCTCGCAATTCGCGACTACAACGCGTTACAGACGGCAGTTCGCAATGCCGCGAGGTTCGCCAGCCTCCAGGACTACGACTCTTCAACAAGTAGTCCCAGTGGGGTATACACCGCGCGCGTCAGGAACATGGTGCTCTATGGTTCACCCGATGGCCAGGGCTCACTGACGACCGCAAATTTGAACGCAACCAACATTCGTATCTCTGTGGTGATGCAAAACAACATGCCACACCAGGTTACGGTTTCCATCGTAAATTACACCCTGGTTGATTTTTTCCGTCCGATTACGCTCGATAGCAAGCCCTCGGCTACGTTTCCTTTCATGGGAAGGTATGTGCCACCGGTTTAAGTGCTGGGTGCCAACAGATTGCTGAAACTTGGGAGGCAGAATATGGATTCGCAAAGACGCAAGAGAGACCGGCGAGGGCAACGCGGTTCCGCAACTGTCGAGGGTGCTCTGGTAATGATCCCATTCCTGGCAATGGCCCTTACCGTAGTGAACCTTGGGCTGAATTTCTTCCTGATTGATGCACTTCAGGACCGCGCATCGCTGGCTGCCCGTTTCGCTGCGTTGGATCCGACGAATGTTGAGGGAGCAAAGAATATGCTGCTATATGGTACCGATCAGCCTCCTGGCGACGGTACAGTGACAACGCCTTCCCCCACATTCATGGGACTTGACGGATCGAGCGTTTCAGTAGTTCGTCTGGGTGCCAATACTCCCCAGGACAGAATTGTCCTTACGATTTCTGGCGCCCAAATGCCAAGCTTTGTTCCGGGCGTGAAGCAGTCAATCACTGCGAAGGCAATATCGGCTACGGTGCCTGTCGAACTCCCATGAAGAGTGTTTGTATGCTTTTCCATGACTTCCACATACAATCACGGCTTTCTAACTGGGGGCCTGTGAAAGAAGCTTGGACTAAGTTTACTCGCGAAGTCCATTGGAATCGTGGCGGGATTGGACTTATCGTTAACGTCCAACTAACGGAATTCTGAGTTTAAGGACTATTTGCATGATGCCAAAGTGGCAAACTAAGAAGACGTCTCAATCCAGAGGCCCCATGCGATCCTCGGAATCCGGCTATGTCTTCGTCACCTTCGCGCTGCTTGCCGTAGTGCTGGTGGCCTCCATTGGCATGGCAATGGACTACGGCACCGCCTTTGTGGTTCGCAACGAGGCGCAGACGTTTTGCGATTCCGCTGCGCTCGCCGCCACGCTGGAGCTTGATGGCACTGCGGCCGGCATCAATAGGGCCAGGCAACGGGCCTTGAGCATGCCAAACCAATGGCTGTATGGCAATACGGGATTCGCCGGAGTTGTCATTGAGTTCGCTACGAGCGAAGGAGGCCCGTGGGAACCTGCTCCTGCTAGTCCTGTTGGTGCGCGGTATGCCCGGGTGAGCGTGACCGTGAATGCGCCCATGGCTTTCCTACCAATCGTTACCAACGATCAGGTTGCGCAAGTACGCGCGGAAACGATTGCGGGACAGATTGAAAAGACTTCATTTCCGAATGGAGTGTTTCCATTCTCTCCGTTTGCGCACGACAATTCTGGGGGGGAGGGCGATTTCGGCTTTACCAAGGGTACCCAATACACCTTGCGGTGGCCAAACAACATGAACAAGCACGCCAAGCCATGCGCGGGAGATGCGGGCACTCAGCACGTGTTGGACATGAAGGAACAAGCTGGAGAAAGCGTCCAGGGCTACATCGATAGCAACAGTGCTTCTGCTATCCGCCAAGCCATCATCAACAGCGAGCACACCTCCGGACGAACGTATTCTGTCGGTTCCCCCGTATTCATGGCTAGTGGAAACAAGCAGTCCATGGAGCGTGCGATGCAGGACCGCGTGCGACAGGATTCCAAGACCAGCGCACGTAATTATGCTGACTATTCGGCTTCGGGCGGTAACGGAAATGGACGGCGGCTGGTGATTGTTCCAGTGAATGAAGGACCCGCTACGAACTTCCGGATCGCGGGCTTCGCACTCTTTTTCCTCGATATCCCTAGTGCCTAAGCGATATCTCCAAGTGAGAGCTTCTGCGGTGAATACGTTGGGTCAGCCGTGCTCGGATCTGCTTACCCCGGTGCAAATCCCGGTGGCGGCGCCTACGCTGTCAGGATCGTTCGTTAGCGCCTTACCACCCAGACCAGCCTACGTCCGATATTCTGCGTTGATCTTCACGTAGCCTTCCGTGAAGTCACAGGTCCAAAAAGTGGCCTGTCCCTTGCCGTTGCCGCCAATGCGGAAGTCGATCTCCACGTCATGTTCGCGCAGCTTCGCAATCAGGCTGGGCTCATCGAAAGGCGCCAGCAATCCTTTCTTACACACGGTGGTCTGCTGCAGCCGGATGGCGACCTGCGTGGGGTCAAACACGACGCCACTGTAGCCGGCCGCGCAAAGGATGCGGCCCCAGTTGGGGTCACAGCCCGCAATAGCCGTCTTCACCAGGGGCGAGTTTGCGATGGCGCGCCCGACCTTACGCGCGTCAGCGTCGGTTTGGGCGCCGCTTACCTTGATGGTGACGAAGTGCGAGGCTCCCTCGCCGTCGCGTGCAATCATCTTGGCCAAGTCCTGCAGGACGGCATTCAGCGCTTTCGCAAAGGCAACCTCATCGGCCTTACCCACCGTCACCCCGCTGGCGCCATTTGCCAGCAGCAGCAACGTGTCATTCGTGCTGGTGTCCCCGTCCACGCTGATGGAGTGGTAGCTTACATCCGCGCCGGTGCGCAGCAACCGCTTTAGCATCGGAACCGCCACAGCAGCGTCAGTAAACACAAACCCCAGTGTGGTGGCCATGTTGGGGTGGATCATCCCCGCGCCCTTACTGATGCCCGCAATCCGCACCGTGCCCCCCGCAAGCTTTACCGTGCGGGAAGACAGTTTGGGAAAAGTGTCGGTGGTCATCATCGCATCGGCCACCTTCGGCAGCGCGGACTCTTCCAGCGTCTGCACCAGGACAGGCAGCGCCTGCTGGATCTTCTGCACATCCAACTCCATCCCAATTACGCCGGTGGACGAGGGGATCACCTGGTTCTGAGGGATGCCCAAAAGCGCTCCTGCCTCTGCACAAGTTCCCTGGGCCACCGCCATCCCCGTGCGCGTGGCGCAGTTGGCATTGCCAGCATTCAGCACAATGGCCGACACCTTGCCTTTGGCGCTCGCCAGGTTCTGTTGGCCAACCAGTACCGGAGCCGCCTTCACGCGGTTGGTGGTGAACAAAGCGGCAGCGTTGGCTGCGGGCTCGCTCACCATCAAAGACAGGTCGTCCTTGGCCTTCTTGCGAATGCCCGCATAGGTCGTGGCGTACCGGAAGCCCTTCGGCAAATGCAGCTTATCCTTGCTCATTGTCGGTCCTTGCTCAATTGTCTGTCTTCGATCTACTCCGCCAGCGCATCCGTACCAGGCTGCGGGTCGGATACCAAGCGTTCGCCCGGCTGCAACTTAGCGCCATGCAGGAATGCCTCCGCGCTCACCGCCGCCTTGCCTTCCAATTGCACGCGCAGCACTTCCACTGACTTGCCATCTCCGCAAACCGCCAGCAGTCGCCTGCCATCTGCCACCAACTCGCCCGGCCTGCGCTGCGCGTCGACGTTCTGCGCCGTCCCAGCCAATCGCATTTCCTTTAACTGGAAACGTCCGCCGCGGAAACAAGTCCAGGCTCCTGGCCAGGGCTGAAATCCCCGGAAGCGGTTGTAGATTACGGTGGCTGGCTGCGTCCAATCGACTAGGCCGTCTTCCCGCTTCAGGATGGGTGCATAACTGGCCTCAGCACTGTTCTGCTGAACAGGATGAATGCGTCCCACCTCCAAGCCGGTCATCGTCTCCACAAGCAGTTGAGCGCCCATCCCGGCAAGCCGTTCCCATAGCGCCATCGCCGTTTCGTCCGGCCCGACCGGGCACTCCGCCTTCAGCAGCATGGCTCCTGTATCCAACCCTGCGTCGATACGCATGGTGGTGACGCCGGTAACCGTCTCTCCATTGGCCACCGCCCATTGGATGGGAGCGGCGCCCCTGTACTTCGGCAGCAGGGATCCATGTACGTTGATAATGCCGAATGGCGGGATATCCAGGATGCTCTGCGGGATGATCTGTCCGTAGCCCACCACCACCATCGCGTCCGGACGTGCGGCGCGCAGTTGCTCAACCACTTGCGGCTCGCGTACCTTTCGCGGCTGCTCCACCGGAATTCCCAACTTGATGGCTGCTTCCTTTACCGCACTGGCAGTGAGCTTCTGTCCCCGCCCGGCCGGGCGGTCAGGCTGCGTGTACACCGCGCTTACATGGTGCCCGGCTTCCACCAGCGCCCGCAAGCTGGGTACCGCGAATTCAGGCGTGCCCAGGAAAATCAGTTGCATTGGCTATCGAAGGCTTCGTCGCTCACTTGCGAGATCCAGCCTTACTCCCATTCGCCGGCCTGCTGCAATTTACGAATCTTCCGCCGGATCACATCCCGCTTCAGCGGGCTTAGGTGGCGCAGAAAGAGAATTCCGTCCAGGTGATCGATCTCGTGTTGGAAGGCCCGCGCCATCAAGTCCTCGGCTGGAATCTCAATCGAATTCCCCAGGACGTCCTGTCCTTTCACGACAATCGCCTTTGCCCGGGATACATTCTCACGAAAGCCAGGAATGCTGAGGCAACCCTCTTCGTCCACTTCCTTGCCTTCCCGGTAAGTGATCTCAGGGTTAATCAGCACCCGGCGCATCTCGGGATCCTCGCCAGCGCTGGTATCCACCACTGCCAGCCGCTTGCTGATGCCAATCTGCGGTGCCGCCAGCCCTATGCCACGGTTGGCGTACATGGTCTCAAACATGTCATCCACTAGCTGGCGTAGCGCATCGGTGCCGAAATCCTCCACCGGCTCGCCGGGAGTCTCCAGCACGGGATCTCCGTATTTCACAACCTTGTACAACATCAGTATTCCCGAACCTGCTTCTGGTAGCCCTCAAAGTTTCGCAGAGTCTCACCCAGCGAATCGCCGCCAAACTTCTCCAACATTGCCTGCGCCAGAACGATGGATACCATCGCCTCGCCAATCACGCCCGCTGCGGGCACTACGCATACATCGCTACGTTCATAAGCCGCAGAAGCGCTTTCCCGCGTGGGTAAATCTACACTTTCCAGTGGCCGCCGCAGCGTGGAAATTGGTTTCAGCAGGCCACGTACAATCAGGTCCTGTCCGTTCGTCATCCCGCCTTCCAGGCCGCCTGCGCGGTTTGCCCCACGCGTGAATGTCCGCTCTTCCTTGTCGTACCCGATCGTGTCCTGCACCTTTGAGCCGAAGCTAGCCGCGCCGTCCGCCGCGAACCCAATCTCCACGCCCTTCACGGCCTGCATGCTCACAATAGCCTGTGCCAGCCGTCCATCCAGCCGCGTATCCCAAGCGATGTGCGATCCCAAGCCCACAGGCAGCCCATTCGCCACTACTTCAAACACCCCACCAACGGTGTCGCCGGTCCGGAATGCCTTGTCAACCACAGCCTTAAAGCGCTGCTCAGTTTCACTGTCCACGCAGCCCAGCAGCACCTCGTCCTTTTGTGCCAGCGCCTCCAACTCCTGCCAGCGCGCCTGCCGTTCCAGTTTCTCGTGCCCCACCGCCACTACATGGCTAAGTACTTGAATGCCGAAGTTCCGCAGAAACTCCTTGCATACTGCGCCAACGGCCACGCGTGCGGTCGTCTCGCGTGCGCTCGCCCGTTCCAGTACATAACGTGCGTCGGGCTGGTTGTACTTGATGGCCCCTGCCAAATCCGCATGCCCGGGTCTCGGCCGGGTTAAAGGCTTTTTCTTCTCCTCGCTGCCTTCGTAGTCTTCCACCGGAAGTACATCGGTCCAATTCTTCCAGTCCTTATTTGCGAGCAAGAGGGCGATCGGAGAACCGATTGTCTGCGAATGCCGGATCCCAGACACAAAGTGCACCTGATCCGTTTCAATCTTCATGCGTCCGCCGCGGCCGAAGCCTTGCTGGCGTCGCCACAGTTCACGGTTGATTCGCTTGGTGTCTATCGGGACCCCGGAGGGTAATCCGGTGAGCGTCGCCACAAGGCATTCGCCGTGCGATTCACCAGCGGTTTCGTATCGAAGCATAACGTTGCGAGGGGATTTCCTGGCTAACTTCCAGAATACCGAAGATTTCTCCTTCCTCGCGAGAACCCCGCTCCAGCCGCTTTCCATCGATTTGCCTTGCGTTTTGACATCAGAGTGATATCATTTAGATATAGACATATTTCTGCTAGTCAAGGAGACACCATGGACGTCAAGCCTTCAATGCGCGAAGTCCCTTCATCCACATTGCCCGGAATCCCCATGCTACTGCTGGGGTTGATGGGAATCGCCGGAACCCTATACGGTTTCGTGCCGGTGGCCGCGCTTCCCAAGGGCGAGCGCGCCATCCTGATTGTTGCCCTAATCGTGCTTCTGTTGGCCATCACGGTGTTGCTGAGCGGCCTCTTCAAGGTGGAACCCAACAAGGGCGTGGTGCTTCAACTTTTCGGCCGCTACATCGGTACCTCCCGCGAGACAGGTCTTCGCTGGACCAATCCGTTCTACTCCAAGCATTCCGTCAGCCTCCGCGTCCGCAATTTCCAAACGGAGCACATCAAGGTGAATGATCTGGATGGCAATCCCATTGAGATTGCTGCCGTCATCGTTTGGCAGGTGGTCGATACCGCCGAGGCCACTTTCGAGGTGGATGAGTACGTGAACTACGTCCACGTCCAAAGTGAAGCGGCTGTCCGCAATATGGCCACCAACTACCCCTACGACTCGCATGAGGATGGACAGATGTCCCTTCGGGGCAACATCCACGAGATCGCGGAACACCTGCAGAAGGAGGTGCAAGATCGTCTTAATGTTGCTGGCGTGAAGATCATTGAGGCCAAGATCAGCCACCTTGCCTACGCACAGGAAATAGCCGCCGCCATGTTGCAACGCCAGCAGGCATCGGCAGTAGTTGCCGCCCGGCACAAGATTGTGGAGGGCGCCGTGGGTATGGTGGAGATGGCGCTGGATGAACTGTCCAAGAAGAGCATCGTTGACCTGGACGCTTCCCAGAAGGCGGCCATGGTTAGCAACCTCATGGTGGTGCTATGCGGTGAGCGTAACACTACGCCGGTGGTGAACGCCGGAACCATGCACCACTAAGCTCCCAGCCGGGGGTGGCTTACCGTCCGCCCCCATCCCATGTTTCTATGCCCCGAAAGAGTTTCCTGCTGCGCATCGACGAAGAGGTCCACGACGCCCTCAAGCACTGGGCTGATGATGAACTCCGCAGTCTCAACGGCCAAATCGAGTTTCTGCTGCGTCGCGCTCTCACTGAGCGCAAGCGCCTTCGCCAGGCCCAGCTGGCCACTGAGGACGATGTCTCCAATATCTCGAACGATCCCGGCTAGCCTTCCATCGGTCACACGCGCTAGCTGCTTCCGGTGATCAGTGAATTCCTCCGCTGAAGCTTACGGTTTTGCCGGGCTCCCGTTTTGAGGTAAGGTAGGGCGCAGCACCGAGACATTGCCAGAGCGGAAGACCTCCTGCAGGACACCACGAAGTTGTTCACGGTCAATCGCGGCATGAAGCCCTGGTCGTTCCGAGAACCATGAATCTGGCGTGCGAACGATGAGTACCGGCAGCGTGGACAGCGATGCAGTAGGAAGGGAAAAGTAGGCTTGGACTGCGTCGGGTTGTTCCCCGCCGACGTAGAACAAGCGGTAGGGGTTAATCGAGAAGCCGCGCAGCGCTTTCCGGCCTGTGTAGAGATGGAACAGAGGGTCCAGGTTACTCAGGACGACAGTATCTGCGGTGGAGTTCTCCCTTACCCAACGCGCGGTAGCTTGAACGTCGTTCCAGGATTCCTGGGAATTCGGCAGCCAGGCATAAATTCCGCTGGAGGTTGCCGCTTCGGACCGGTGCCAGGTATCGATGGCGGCTGTCCCTGCCAGCAGGATGATGGAAAGCGCCAACCACGGTCGGCGTGTGGTCTGCCAACTCTGGGGAAGTGCTTGTAGGGCGATCCAGAACAGAATCGGAATCACAACCAGAATGAAGCGCAGCGGCACCCAAAGCCAGCAAACCACCAATCCGAGATAAGCGACGGCAAACCACGGAAGTAGGAGTTTCCGGCGCAGGCAGCGCACTAACCCTGCGCAGAAAAGGCCCAGCCCCACGAGAATCGTCACCGGTGCCAACACAGCAGGAAGCGACCACAAAAGATTGGGGGAGTAGAAAACCATCAGGGCATTGCTGGCCAGTACACGGAGTTTCTGTCCAAGCTCCGGCAGCAAATCCGCGGCGAATATGTGCCAACTCGTATAGTTCTCTACCGTGTAATAGCCCTCTCCACGGTGCTGCAATACCCACCATGCCCAAGGGAGCAGGACGCAGCCCAGGATTGCGGTGAAAAGCCCCAGTTTCCTCCACTCCCGTCGGGACGCCAGCCAGCCTGCAATCGCCAACGGCAGAGCCACGCCGATAGCCCGGGTAAGCACCGTACAGCCAGCCAGCGCGGCGGCAAACGCCACATTCCGTTTCGACACGTCGCCTCGCTGGGGACCCCGCTCAAGCAGAAGAAGCGATGCCGTGCAAAGGGCGGCGAACAAGGTCTCAGAGAGAAGTGATGTCGAGATGTAAACCACAAGTGGCGACGCTGCCACTGCCAAGCAAATAGCACCTGAGAGCACGGGGGGAGTGTCTAAGCTCCGCATCAGCAAGTATGAGAGAACCAGCCAGACGAGCCCGCACACCAGCGGAACCGCTTTCAGCCAGAAGACATTCGCGGGGAAGTTCGGGAACAACCGCCACACCCCGGAAAGCAACACTGGGAATCCGGGGGGGTACTTGGTTTGCGGGGGCGAACCAGGGAGGTTAGTCAGGCGATAGCCCTTACCTTCCGCCAATGCCTTGGCTGTAACAGCGTAAATACCGTCGTCATGAAAAAGCCCGACCGCGGGTGTGGAAAGCGCGCGGTAATACGGCACTGCTAGCGTTCCGAATGCCGCAATGGCAAGTAGTAGGCCCGGTAGCCAGCGCTTCCAATCGGCAACAGCAATCTCACTTCGCCGCATCAGGACGCGCCTCGGCGGTGGGGGAGAAGAACGCGACCGTGGGCCGAAGGCCGTTATCGGATTGGATGCTCACGGCGCCAAACTCCAAGCGGTAGTCTGGGTAGGTATCGCGGACAAATGCGGGGATATCTCTCGCGTCCGAGGCTTGGTTCTCTGTTGCGATTACCAGTCGGGGCTGGAATCGGCGAATCACCTCACTTGCACCCGCAAGCGCCTTCAGTTCCGCGCCCTCAATATCCATCTTGATGAGGTCAAGCCGATCCAGACCCAGCTCAACGACGATCCGATCCAAGGTCGTGACCGGCAGAATGGTTACCTTCGGCGGACCTTTTGCCTCAGGCCGTACGTTCAAGATGAAGGAGTCCAGCGCGCTATTTTCCCACTCCTTCATTTCCAGATTCTCATCCTTATCCCAGACGCCTTTGGCCACCACCACCACCCGGCCATCGGTGATCTCTGGGGCGAAGTTTCGCCGTAACGCTTCGACATTCTCGGCCACGGGTTCAATCGCGATTACCTTAGCAGCGCCAGCTTGCAGCGCCAGCCGGGTATAGGTTCCGATGTTGGCGCCGCAATCCGCAACCACTGAACCCTCCGGGATCGGACCATAGATTTCTGCTAGCTGTTCCGCTACCAGAAACGCAACGTCGGTGTTAGCCGGAGCCCAAAACCTCCCGAGTGACGTTTCACTTTGCGTCAGGCTACCGTCTGTCTCCACGATCTGGATGCGCTTCAGTTCCCGAACATGTCCCGATCGTTCCGCAACGGCAGCTCGCGCGGAGTCCATCGCTTCGGCGAATGTGCACTCATGGCAATTCCCGGCCACGAAGCTACGCAGTGCGCGGATGTGTTGCCAGCCAGCAAGTATCCCTATCAGGATGCAGCCAACCAAAACCAGCAAGCCAGCAATCCTCGAGTATTTGGAGAACATAAGCTCAATCTTCGCAGAACTTAGCGAAGTCGGGGAAACTAGCCACCCTATTCCCTCGTGGAGGATCCTTTGCTCTGGCGAAATAGCCACCTTGGCGGTCGATCTTGGTCAGATGGCTCGAGAGGGATCCTTGTTGGCTCTGCTTGTTGGTGCGTTGTTCGTCCATGCGATCCGGGATCAATCGGTCCAGTAGTCGGGTCTCTATTGCGGTAAGTGCAAGTGTCGGTAGGACGGTTGGAGCAACCCGGTTCCTCATCGCCATCCAGTAGATCAGCCAGCTGAGCATACAGAACACCGCGATCAGGTTCGCGATCCGCTCGGAGGCTTTCCGAATGGGGCGCTTCGTTCGCGCGCGTGGCTCACGGCCAGCTTGAGGGAAGGATGCTTTCGTCTGCCTGACGACGGGAGGGAAGACTGCCCGACGGGAGGGATGACTGCCAAGCGCTGGTATTGGACGTCGAGAGTGGTCCACGACAAGCGTTCATCGCCATCCCGGACTTCGACCGGGTGAACCGCCTTCACGTACTTCGCGTCCTTCATTGCCGCCTTGCTGGCCGGTCGTACGCGTACGGTGGACAGGCTCAATCACCACACGGCGCCGATTCCTGCATGCCCTTAAGCCCAGGTGAGAGTACGTTCTGAGGCCCGCCGTGCGCTTCACGTGGCCGCCTGGCAGGCGGGCGCAGCCCAACTAACCTGGCAACTCCTGCTTGTGCCTGTATAATAACCGCTTGGTCTAGCCTTTACTGATATGACGAAATACCGGTGGCTGATGCTGTCGCTGCTGTTTGCCGCGACGACCGTGAACTACCTCGACCGCATTGTGTTGGGGGTGTTGATCAAGGATATCCGCGCTGATCTCCACCTCAATGACCTGCAGTATGGGTACATCACCTCGGCCTTTCAGTTTGCCTACATGATTGGCTTTCTGTTCGCCGGGTGGTTTATCGACAAGGTAGGCACGCGCATTGGCTACGCCGTCTCCATCGCTTGGTGGAGCGTGGCCGCAATGCTTCATGGCCTGGCGGGCAGCGCGTTTCAGCTCGCTTTCTGGCGGGCGGTTCTGGGTCTAGGCGAGGCAGGGAATTTCCCGGCCGCCATCAAGGCCGTCGCCGAGTGGTTCCCAAAGAAAGATAGGGCCTTTGCCACGGGAATCTTCAACGCCGGCACGAATGTTGCGTCAATGATCGGTCCGCCGTTGTTTGCGTGGATGGTAGTGCACGTCGGATGGCGGGAGTGCTTCTACATCACCGGCGGCTTCGGACTGATCTGGCTGGTGCTGTTTTGGGTAGTGTACCGGCTGCCACGGGAGCATCCTCGCGTGAACCAGGCGGAGCTTGACTACATCGAAAGTGACCCCGAATCGCAGGTGCAGGACGAGCCGGCTATCGGCTGGAGCCAGACCTTGAAGCATCGCGAAACCTGGGGGTTTGCGCTAGCCAAGATGTTCTCTGACCCCGTTTGGTGGTTCTACCTCTACTGGCTGCCGCCGTACCTGTATGATGTGCGGAACTTCGATATCCAGGAAGTAGGATGGACACTGCCGGTCATCTATCTGATGGCTGATTTCGGCAGCATTTTCGGGGGTTGGCTGTCCGGGTACTTCATCCGCAGAGGCATGCCCGCTTCCCGCGCCCGGAAGACCGCAATGTTGCTGATGGCCATGTGTATGCCGGTGGCGGCGATGTCGGCCTTCACGGGTTCAGTTATTGGAGCCATCGCCCTGGTAAGCTTGGCGACCTCTGCCCATCAGGGATGGTCAGCCAACCTATTTACAACCACTTCCGACGTTTTCCCGAAGCGAGCAGTGGCCTCAGTCACCGGCTTCGGAGGTGCTATGGGCGCCTTTGGCGGAGTACTGTTCACGGGTCTGCTGCCCGGCTACATTATCCAGAACTTTGGCTATCCCCCGATGTTCATCATGATGGGTGGCTTTCATCTCTTTGCGTTCTTACTTTTGCATGTGTTGATGCGCGACATGAAGCCGATCGTATTTGAAACTAGGTAATCTACCTGGCAAATCAGTTAAGACTCTTGAAATCCGACGAAAAGGATGCGAGAATCCGGAAAGAAGACGGGAACCGTTCTTCGATTGAGAGATTCTGTCGACGACAGAAGCTTCGTCCGTACGAGAAGCTGCTTTTGGGAACAGAGACCTCCGAAGTTGCCAAGGAGTAGCGTAATGAAGGAAATGGGAACGGTAAAGTGGTTTAACGCGGCGAAGGGATATGGTTTCATTCAGCGCGGGTCGGGGGAGGACGTGTTCGTGCACCATTCCGCCATCGCGATGAACGGATACCGGACTCTGCAGAATGGATCTGAAGTGGAGTTTGAGTTGAAGCAAGGCCCGAAGGGCCTGCACGCGGATCAGGTGCTGCCCGCCTAGCCATTTGGCATTGGCGGAGTGTGACACTTGACGGTGGGGATACTCGACAGGCACTTGGCCTGCTTGTGGCTAGCGTTGGTTTATGTGTTCAGCAACGGCGGACTGCGATATTGCAGTCCGCCGTTTTCGTTAGGAGAGCCAGAGACCCTTGAGGCCTTCAGCCATGGAGGATGCGGTGGGAAAAGCTTGCACTGGCCGCTGTAGAATGCGAGTGCATGGATAGCCCTGTTGGAACGGCGACGGTGCGCCTTCGGTTGGAGGTGCGGGGCCTCGTGCAGGGCATCGGATTTCGGCCTTTCATTTGGCAGTTAGCACGACAGTTGAGGCTTTCTGGCTTTGTGGGCAACCACAGCGAAGGCGCGTTCGTGGAGATTGAGGGTCCGCCAGAAGCAGTGGATGCCTTTGTGATCCGCTTACGGTCACAGCCGCCGGCGCTTGCGCGGGTGGATTCAATCACGGTGAGTAACCTTCCCCTGCATGCGCAGCGGGGCTTCCGGATTGTTGAGAGTAAGGTAGCGACAGCGGCAAGCACGCCGGTTTCCGCTGACTTGGGCATCTGCGCAGACTGTCTGCGAGAGTTGCGGGATCCGGCGAACCGGCGCTTTGGCTATCCGTTCCTGAATTGCACGCAGTGCGGTCCCCGCTTCACAATCACGCTGGACATTCCGTACGACCGGCCGCGAACCACGATGGCGCCTTTCGTGATGTGCGCAGCCTGCCAGGCCGAGTATCAGGATCCCGGGAATCGGCGCTTTCACGCACAACCGAATGCATGTTGGGACTGCGGCCCGACGGTGTGGCTGGTGACCTGCGGTGAGGCTTCAGCCACCTTCCAACCGCGCGGCAGAGAGGCATTGAGGGCAGCCCGGTTGCTGCTGGACGGCGGTGGCATCCTTGCGGTGAAGGGGATTGGTGGCTTTCACCTTGCCTGTGACGCCCGGAATGAGGACGCGGTTGCAAGGCTGCGCCTTCGCAAGGGGCGAGCGGAAAAGCCTTTTGCGGTGATGGTGGATGGGCTGGACACCGTGCGCCGCATCGCTTTTCCAGATAGAGAAGAAGAGACGCTGCTTGCGGGAAGAGAGCGTCCCATTGTGTTGGTGGCGAAGAGGCAGGATGCCGCGCTAGGGCTGGCGCGCGAAGTGGCTCCCGAAAGTCCGCATTGGGGCTTGATGCTGGCATACACGCCGCTGCATCATCTGCTGCTGGACTCCGGTGAGGGCGCGGAGCGTCATGAACGTGATGCGCCGCGCGTCCTGGTGATGACCTCCGGCAATTGCAGTGAAGAACCGATTGCCAGAGACAACGCGGAGGCCATGCAAAGACTGGCCCCCATGGCGGATGCTTTCCTGCTGCATGACCGCGGCATCCACGTAGTGGCTGATGATAGCGTAGTGCGCGTGTTTTCCGGGTGCGAGTTGCCAGTGCGCCGGTCACGAGGGTATGCGCCGCTGCCGGTGAAGCTGCACGGCGATGGATCATCGGTGGTAGCCGTGGGAGGTGAGTTGAAGGCGGCATTCTGCATTACAAAGGGAAGCGATGCCTACCTCAGCCAGCACATTGGGGACTTAGGAAACCTGGAGACCCAGCAGGCTTTTGAACGTGCACTGGAGCATTTCCTCACGTTGTTTCGGGTGAAGCCTGAGGCAGTGGTTTGTGACCTCCACCCAGGCTATCTGTCAACGGCTTGGGCGCGTACCTATGCCTCGGAGCGGGGTTTGCCCTTCATGCAGGTCCAGCATCACCATGCGCATGTGGCGTCGCTGATGGCGGAGCATGGCTTGGATGACCGCCAGCCACTGCTGGGTGTGGCACTGGATGGAACGGGCTTCGGCGAGGACGGCGCCATCTGGGGTGGCGAGTTCCTGCGTGTGGAAGGGTCTGTCATTCGCCGGGTAGCACATTTGCGCTATGTTCCATTGCCAGGTGGCGATGCGGCCATCCGCCATCCATGGCGTTGCGCGGTGGCGCATCTGTGGGACGCGGGCTGCACCCCCGACGAGATAATGGTGGCATTGCCGGGACATGGGGCCGATTTCGCGGTGCTGCTCAGACAATTGGAGCGGGCACTGCGCTGCGTGCCTACCAGCAGTGCAGGCCGCTTGTTCGACGCCGCCGCGGCCTTGGTGGGGCTTCGGCACTCAGTGAGCTTTGAGGCGCAAGCAGCGATGCAACTGGAGGCCTTGTGCCAGGGGCAACCTAGCGCCGAAGCTTATCCAATGGAGATTCTGCCGCTAGGCGTTGATGGGGACGATGCGCGGCCGTTCGTTGTGGATCCGCGTCCCCTATGGAGAGCCATGCTTGCAGACCGTAAGGCCGGTGTCGAACCTTCATTGATGGCCGCACGATTCCACGCCAGTGTCGCGGCTGCCATCGTGCGTGTTTGCGTATTGGAGCGTGAGCGCAGGGGACTGACCCGGGTGGGTCTCACGGGAGGGGTGTTCCAGAATGTACGCCTGCTGGGGGAGACCGTTGACGCGCTGAGCGCGGAGGGTTTTGTGGTTCTGCATCATCGGGTGGTGCCACCCAACGATGGAGGGTTGTCTCTAGGACAGGCGTGGCTGGCGCGGGGCACGCACGGCAGGACTGAGGCAGTCTCACCAAAACCCATTCTCGGGACGGGATAGAGTATGCAACCGCAGAAGATATGGACCCAGCGGCAGAACATACACCGAGGTGCGAAATGACCACTCCCGACAATTACCTACCGTCCCGCCGCCTTGCCCTGAGCGGTGCTGCGCTACTGGCGGCCCGAGGGATTCTGAGCGGCGCTGCCACACCCGTTGCGCATGTCCTGGACGTGCGAACGATCTCACACCAGCCGGAGATTTTCCACGGCTGGCCAACGCTTATCCGCCGGGCAAACGGGGAACTGATCGTGGCTTGGTCAGGCGGCAGGGAGCAACACGTCTGCCCCTTCGGACGGGTTGACCTGATGCGGTCTCGCGACGAAGGGCAATCCTGGAGTTGGCCGCAGACGGTGCTGGATACCCCAATCGACGACCGCGATGCGGGACTGCTGGAAACGCCGTCAGGAGCGCTGCTACTCACCACCTTCACCTCGCTGGTGTACGAAGGTCTGCTGGCCGAGGCAACAAACTGGGACGCGGCGCGTTTTGAGCGATGGCACGCGGTTCAGCGTGCCACTACAGTTGCGGAACGGCAGAGTCTGGTGGGGGCCTGGATGCTGCGGTCCACAGACGGTGGTTTTACTTGGCAGGCACCGTATCGCGTTCCGGTTACCAGTCCCCACGGGCCCATTGCGTTGCGCGACGGCAGGCTGTTGTATCCGGGCAAGGAGTATCCAGGAGGGGACCAGGGCGTCGGGGTGTGCGAATCCACCGACGATGGCGTTACGTGGCGCTGGCTGGCGCGGATCCCCGCGCGGGCAGGCGACAAGGCGCTGGATTATCACGAGTTGCACGGCGTGGAAGTAAGCTCCGGCCACGTTGTAGTCCACATTCGGAACCATAACCCCAACAACCGGAACGAGACCTTGCAGACAGAGTCGAGGGACGGCGGGCGCACCTGGACTGAACCTCGGGCCATCGGAGTCTGGGGATTGCCATCGCACTTGCTACGATTGCGCGATGGCCGGCTGCTAATGAGCTACAGTCACCGGCGGGCTCCACTTGGTAACCAGGCACGGATTAGCGAAGACGGCGGCAGCACGTGGACTAGCCCCGTCATGCTGTCTGACGACGGAGCAGGGGACCTAGGCTATCCGTCCACGGTGGAACTCTCCAAGGGCGATCTCCTTAGCATCTGGTATGAAGTCCGCCCACAGGTATCGAATCGCCGCCGGAAGGCGGAACTCCGCATGGCGCGCTGGAGTTTAAGCTGACTGCCCGAGCGTGGATAGGCAAGAAGTGCAGCCATTCTGCTGCTGCCAAGAGGGCAACGAAACTTCGCGTAGCGTTTGGTAAATGTATACGTAAGGCTAATTATTCAGGGCAAAAATGTGAAGTATGATGTAAATCCAGCGTGTTGCAGAAAGTACTATGAATCCTCGAAGGGTATAGTTTTGCCAAAGTCGACCAATGATGAAGATCTGATCGGCTGTCCTCGACAGACGTCGCAAAAGACAGCGGTTGGGGAAATCATGATCTTTCGACGAGGGGCAGATGAAACTTCGACATTTACCACTTTCACTTTGGAAACAGGGTACGCTGGTGCTGGTTCTGGCAGCGCTGGGCCTAACCGCAGCGGCCAGCACCATTGATGTCACCATCAACGGTACGCACGCGATTTTCCTGGCGGGGCGAACGGACATCATGATTCCTGACCCTAGCCAACCGTGGCCTGGCCCCGGAGACCTGCCAGGCACCTTTCTGGTGCGCCACGGGGGACCCACACCCGAGGAAGCCAAAGAAGAGTTCCCTCCGATGATTGCCGTGACGGGTGGCGACGTGATTCGCGCGCTTGACCCTGCAGTGGGCGGCATCAACTTTTTCAACAATTTTGGGCCTCCGTACTTTGGCCCGGCAGGCAATGGGCTTAGTGGCAGCAATCTGAATCCACTGGGCGGAATCAGCGGCTACATTGGACCACAAGGCGCTTTGGTCGGCGTCTTTCTGGATGAGAACGTGCCTCTAGCAGGACCTCCGGCGACATTGAATTTCAATCCTGCAGGGTTGGGCACTGACTTCCTTACGTTGAACCCGCTGCTTGGGCAGATCTTCTACATCGGGACGGGTGTCACCAGCTCGAACGTGTTCCGCGAGTACGTGGCGCCAACCGGGGCGACGCGCCTGTTTCTGGGTATCCCGGATGGATTCGGTTTCATCGGTGCGCCTGGTGCTTATGACGATAACGATGGGTCCTACCGCGTGCGGATCGGCATCAATTCGGTCCCCACTCCTGGCGATATACCGGAGCCAGGCACCATGATTTCCGTCCTTGCTGGTTTGGGTCTACTGGCTGTGCTTCGCCGCCGCAAGACTGCTTAGACTCTTCGCGATCTCAATGCGAGTGGGGGCCGAAAGGCCCCCTTTTTTGATTGCTGGAATCCACAGGGCAGGCAAGGGTACCGGTCCCGCAGCCTTAGAACCACCCTGTCCCATGGGGCTTGGGGGGGGATTCCAACGGGACTGGGGTGGCCTGGCATCCGATTTCGCCGTCCACGGACGTTCTGCAACTGGGCACGAAGGACAGATCTCATCGTCAAAGGATCACACGCATATGTAGAAGGAAAGATACTTGAAACGGAGCCTTTCGCAAAACAGTCGTACTATTTTCCAAGTTCTAGGTAGTACTGGAGCATCTAGTTCGTTAGGGTTTGCATGACGATCACGGATACTCGTTGTAATGGTACTTTCATCAGCGCTTGTACCGGCGGGAGATCCATCCGTAGCAGCGCGATTTCCGAGAGCCTCCGGCCAACCCTGGGGCTCTGGACACGATCTACGAAAGGAGCAATTCGGGATGTGTAAGGCACAGGCAGCGTGGAACGCAGTGGTAAGCGCATTCCTTGTTGGAATGGCAACGCATGCATATGCGGCAGGTCCTGCAGCCGGTGGAACTTCGCCAGGCATGGTGAAAGTGGGGGGCTTGGAGTTTACTGAGGCCCAAGTGCTGATGCTGGCAGTGTATGCCTTTCTGTTTGCGATCGTGCTGCGACGGCGGATTGTGGGTTAACACGCCTCCTAATTTGCGCATAGAAAGCCGCCAGCCTGATTGCGTGTGCGGAGCAAAGTAGGGTCCGCACCTTGCTCCGCGTCCGTCGGAGGCCAGCGCTGGCAGGCCTCCGAGTTCGATGGTCCATGGTTGCCAGGCGCTAGTCCAGCATCTCCTTCGGCTTGAACTTGGCCAGCAGTTTCAAGGGGCCCATTTGAGTTTGAAACTGCATCGACTTGGTTTTCGCGGTGAAGTTCACTTCTTTAGGGAAGTAGAACAGGGTAATGCGTTCCTTTCCGCTCACCACGGTTTCAATCTTCTCTGGCGCGATCTTGGCGCCGTCGATTGTGAGAGTGGTGGTTCCTTTCAGCTGCTCCTGCATGCGTTCGCGCATCGCTTCCATCTGGGGAGCGCTGGGCATTTGCCCCGCACTCAGGGCTTCGCCTTCCGCGGACTGTCCTCCTCCATTTGGTCGGCGCATCGTACCGGGGCCTCCGCCAGGGCCAACCTGCAAGCCCATCACGGCCAAGATGTGGTGTGTGGATTCACTCGCCAACTGCTTCGCTAACTCATCCGCAGCTGGACTTCCTCGTAGTTGGGCGGCGCGCACCATCGCCTGACGTACAGGCAGCGCGCTTTGCCACATCACATAGGCGCTGGGGATCTGCCTGCCGCCCATCTCTCCACCGCCCATCCCCCCGCCGGGTCCACCCAGGCCACTACCCGGACGCCCGATGGTTCCAGTGGATGCGTCCATTCCCCCGCCGGGCCGGCCGACGCCGCTGGGACCGCCCCCTCCAGGGCCTCCCCTAGGCATGTTGGAAAAGTCGATGGAGACATCGGCGCTGCGTACCCACGGCGAATTGCCCAACAGCTTCTCCACTTCCTTCTCAGTCCACTGGGTGTAAGGCTTGGTGGTCCAGAAAGGCGCGGCCGCCAAGGCTGTTGCCAGGAGTCCCGCGGCCAGGATTACGGTCAACCATCGGTTGGTCATTGATTGATCCTCCATCATCCACTCGCAGTTTAGAACGTGAAGCGTAGCGACGCCTCCAGGATGCGGTTACCTGCGTTTCCACCCATAGGCCCAAACCCAGCCAGTGATGTAGACTGGCCAAACAGCGGAGAGGCCAGATTACCTACCGGATTGCCGGGGTTGGTGGTGTTGAAGAGGTTGCGCGCACTGACGGATAGGTTCAGGGAGTAGCGTCCGCTGCCCCCACCAAAACCACCCATGCCGCCGCGCGCTCCACCGCCGCGCATGCCTCCTCCGCCCATGGGTCCGCCGCCACCCATCATAGGAGGTGGTCCTCCTCCGCCAGGCCCCCCTTCGCCTGGGCTACCCTGGCCACCGCCCATCATGCTGGGCATGGATCCGCCAGAGGCACGTTCGCCGAAGCTCCAGCTGCGGCTGAGGCGCAAGTTCACCGTGAACTGGCTTGGACCCTCGCCAAAATTGCGCGGGATCATGGCCATCCCTGGCTGGGGGTTGGGGTCAAAGGTCCCCCAGGCGGTTTGGACCACGCCCGGGAGGCTGAGGTCAGTGGCGAAGCTTGGACGGTCAGTGAACACGGTGTCGCCGTTGTTGTCGCGGCCTGTGGTGATGTTGAAGGGCATGCCTGAGCGGTACATCACAAAGGGATTGAGGCTGATGCCCCAAGGTGCGTTGACGTTGCCACCAATCACCACTCGATGGCGGATGTCCATCATGCTTCGGCCCCATTCCGTGCTGAGGTCGTACTGGTTGGCGGGCAGGGCATTGCCACGGTCGGCGTCTGACTCCGCCTTGCCCCAGGAATAGAAGCCAAACAGCATCACGCGTCGATGGAAGCGCGTGCTGAGATTTGCGATCATCTGTTGTTGTTCCATCCGGCCCGTGGCTTCGTAGAGGAACAGGTTCTCGCTGCCGTATGGGCGTTCGCCTGTCCCAGCCAACGGAGCATTGATGTTGCGCGTGCGCAGCACATTCACCGCCCGCGTTCGTACCCAATTTACGGACAGGGTGCTGCTACCAGGCAGGCTTCGTTCAACGCCCAAAGAGCTTTGAATCATGTAGGGCACGCGCAAGTTATCAAAGACCCGGTACGTAGCTTGTGGGACAGCGTTACCTGTCAGGTCCGCCGCTGTAGGCACGGTGGGAAAAAAGCTGGGATTGGCCACGATGAACTGCTGCTGGTTGGCGCCATTGAAGCGCAACGCACTCAGCGTGTAACTTTCGTCGAAGCGATCGTAGAAAATTCCCGCGCCGGCGCGGATGACCGTCTTGCCGTTTCGGCCGCCCTTTGAGTCAGGCGACCAGGCAAGGCTAAGGCGGGGCGCAAGATTACGGTTGTCTCGAATGTTTGTCTGGTTCTCATAGCGGAGGCCGAAAGCGAGTGTCAAGTTAGGCTTGACACGCCAGTCATGCGTGAAAAAGAGTCCCAGGTCGTACTGTCGCACCGCAGCTTCCGGCAGTCCGGCCGACAAGGTGAACTGGCTGGCGCCGCCACCCAGAAAACCAATCTGCTGTGGAGTATAGCCGAGGCTTTGGAAATAGAGGGTCCGGCGATAGCGTTCCAGTGAAGTGACTGAGGTTAGAAGCATGCTGCCGTCTGCTTGCGTTAGCGGGGAATTGAAGGCATCGAGAGCAGGCGCCAGCCCGCCCGCAAACGTGAAGGAGCCAAGGAAGTTGTTGGGCGAAACGTCCGTAAAGTCACTGCCGCGCAGACGCCCACCGAGCTTGATTGAGTGCCCGCCGCGAACAATGGATGTCATGTTCTGCAACTCCAGACTGTTGCGTCCGCTGGAGGCAAAACCCTGCGTTGCACCGCCACTCTGGAATGCCTCCAGTACATTGACGGCAGGAGCCAGCGTGAAGGGTTCCTGTTCGTTGCGCATGCGAGAGTATTCAAAGCGGGTCTCGTTGATGGCATTGCTGGAGAGCGTGGCGGTCTCTGTAAGCTGCAATGTCTCGCCGTTCTGGCGGCCGTCGCTGGCGCGCTCAGGCAGCGTGAAGCCACCAATGCCGTTGTTGCGCGACATGGTACGCAGCACGTTGAAGCGACCCACCAAGGTGTTCTTGTCGTTTAGCGCATAGTCAATCCGGGCGGTTCCTGTGCCTCGGCGCTGCGGCGTCACGTAGGCTTGCTGTAGCGTGACGGGTTGGAAGAGGCTGTCGAGCATAGTGGCGTTCACCACCGCGTTGTCGTCGATCTCGCGGCGCTCAAAATCGAGAAAAAATGAAGCCTTCCGGCTGATGGGTCCGCTGAGGTTCGCCCCGTAGTTGCGTGCCTGATAGGGGGCCCGGTTAACGGCGAAGGGATTGCGCGAATTCAAGCTCTCATCGCTGAAGTTTAAGAAGGTCTGGCCACGGAACTGGTCGCTGCCGGGTTTGGTGAGAATTTCAATGCGGCCGAAGCCGGGCCGGTCAAATTCAGCCGAGTAAGGGTCGCGATTGATGCGCACTTCGCGGATGGAGCTTTTGGGAGGAATGCGGCCGCCACTAAAGCCATCCACGAACACCTGGGCACCACCGTCGGGTCCAGCGGCGGGTCCGGCCAACGCCTGCAGTTCGTTGCCCAGGGCGTCGGGGTCGTCAGAGAGGGCTTGTAGCTGTTCTGCTTTCAACACCAGCGCGCTGGCGTTGGATGCCATGTCCACGCTAACGGAATCTACGGGGTCTGCCTCGACGGTCACTTCCTGTTTGGTTAAGAAGACTGCCATTGCAAAGTCCTTGCGGTTTAGTCCCGCAACCAGGGTTAAGGAAGCCAGTTCGATCGGCTGGAAGCCCACGCTGGTTACCTGCATCCGATACTCTCCCGGAGCGAGGTTGCGGAAAACATACGCGCCAAGGGCGTCGGTCTCCGCTGCGATGGGCCGCCCTGTCGCGGGAAGCAGTACAAGCGTTGCGCCGGGGATGGAAGCCTCAGTTACATCAACGACACTACCTTCCAAGGTGGCAGCCCTGTCGCCAGATACTGCGGACTGCCCATTTGCTGGGTGAACTGCAAACAATGCCAACACCAGTGTGAGGAAGAGTGCCAAAGAAAAATACTGTCGCATGGAATGCCTCCTGGAGATTGCCCGTATGAGCTAACTCAAGGCTAAGAAATGAAGCTAAAGGGGACGTGTGGACAACCTAAAGAATGTTGAAGGGAGCTTTACGAATCTTTATGTAACCTGCCGGGGGGCGCATGTTACAGTCAGGGCGTGGAGATCCTGGTAATCGATGACGACGTGGAGCTGAGTGCGCTAGTGGCCCGTTTCCTGCGCAAGGAGGACTTCCATGTAACCGCTATCGCCGATGGCGAAGCAGGCTTGGCCGAGGCTCTGCTTGGACGGCATGACCTTGTGGTGCTGGACGTGATGTTGCCTGGCCTGGACGGCTTCAGCGTGTTGCGCAAGCTCCGCGAGAAGAGCCGCATCCCGGTAATTATGTTGACGGCGCGCGGCCAGGATATTGACCGCATCACCGGCCTGGAACTTGGCTCCGATGACTACCTCCCGAAGCCCTTCAACCCGCATGAGCTGGTGGCACGCATCAAGGCCGTATTCCGCCGGTTGGAGCCGCGCAGTGTCGCGCAAAGTACTCGACTGGAAGTGAACGGTGTAATGCTTGACCCTGCCGCGCGCGCCGTTCTTGTGGACGGCTGTAAGGTGGAACTCACCACCATTGAGTTCGACATTCTGGAGATGTTGATGCGGGCTGCCGGGCGCGTCCTTTCGCGCGACGCCATCATCGAGAATCTGTACGACCGGAAGGCCAGCGGCTTTGACCAATCCGTGAATGTCCACATCAGCCATATTCGTCGAAAGCTGGAGTTTGGCCGGACCCTCATCAAGACCGTCCGTGGTGTAGGCTACCAGTTCTGCGTTGATGCTAGTGATGCTGCGTAAGGAATGGGGTGGCGATGAATACTCTATTTGCCAAAATTCTGGCCTGGTTCGGGTTGACGCTAGCGGTAATCTTCGTCGGGCTGTCCGTCATCACAGCGCTGCAGATCCGGGAAGCGCCGCAGCGGGGAAACTTCCCCC
>DAISIM010000027.1:0-67379 GCA_036821995.1 Bryobacteraceae bacterium | reverse complement strand
CATTGTCATGAGGTAGAGGCGTGAAGAGGACGCTCCAACACCAGATTGAGGATCTGGGAGCGTTGGACCTGGCGGCAGGAGGTCGGCTACGGCAAATGGTGGCTTGTCGTGTACAAACCGGATCAGAGCCATGATGAGGTGGATTGGAGAAAGAACCCGGATTGCCCGGATCAACGGGACGGGATAGTTCCGATGCGAACCAATTGTCGGGGCTGGATGGTAGCCAGGGCGGCAAGACATTCCGGAAGCAGCGGGAGTAGGTCAGGGGTCCGGTTTGAGTAGGCGCGAATGATCAGCGCCGCGATTCGAACGGAATCCAGATTCTGCTGGTAGGGGAGGTTCTAGTCGAGTGTCAGAAGGACGTCAAACAGGGAATCCGCCAGCGCCAACAACTCGCCGTTCTTCTTCCCTGACCAACCACACTCGACGACCGTGCGGATTCGAATCCTTCGAGATGTGCAGCGAGCTTTCGCGGCAGGTTCTCGTCGATGAGAATCTTCATCGTGGGCTGGTGAGGAGGGCTTTTGCTTCTTCCAACGCGGCGATAGCAGCCTCGCGGGTAACCGAGGGGAAGTTGTCCAAGAACTCATCCAACGTGTCACCGGCTTCAAGGTAGTGGATCAACGAATCGACGGGCACACGCGTCCCCCGGAAGCACGGCGTGCCACCCAGGATCTCCGGATCACTCACGATGACGGATTCAACTTCCATCGAGCACCTTTCCATTTCCAGCTTATCAGGGGGGCGATTTGCCAAGCTGTTCGAAGTCAACGAATCGGCACCGGTCTGCTGATCTTCAAACTCGGCGTCTCCAGGGGGACGATGGAAGGGATCCGCCATGGTATTCGATGCCTCCGGCAGGGGTCGCACGCGAAGGCCGGTTCGCTGCGTCATCTACACCCGCCAGACAGTGGGTTCCTCGGGGAACGCGCGAAGGGCAGATGCAGCGCCTTCTGGATGGCAGCGAGCAGTCCTCGGGGTTGCCGCCGTACAACTCGGGGCCGGATGGTTCGCCATTCCCTTCCTGTCAGGCTCTCTCATCTCCTAGAACATGCCGGGTTATCCCGGCACTCAAGTTGCTGATTCCAAGTTTGGAGAATTCTCATTCCGGCGATCCTGTAGCTAAGTACCCTGTGGCCGCCGCGGGGACGTTCCGGTGCTAAAACCGGAACGTCATTCCCAGGGCAAGCGACCGCATGAACAGCGGTCCGTAGATATAACCAACGTCGCGCAGGGGGCCTTGGTCGAAGTCCCGCTGGAACGAATCGGTCAGGTTCCGGCCACGGAAAAACAGGCGCATCTGCTTCTCATCATTCCCGCCAAGGTTCCAGGTCCTGCCCATCACGAGGTCCCAGGTAAGGAAGCGCGGGCTGGTGGCCAGCCGGTCTTCGGGAATAAAGCCGGCAAAATGGGGCACCAGCATGATTCCTGTGTAGTCCAGGGTGCTGCTGAGGTCGACCCGTCCGGGCAAGTCTGCATCCACACCCGCAAAGCCATAGCTGTTGGGAGTCCGGAAGAAGCGCAAGCTATCAAATGGGGTTCCGGCACATCGAAGCGTGCCTGTTGAAAGGTGACCCCCGAACGCAGAGCCACGCGCGGGTGGAAGCGCCAGTTCACGTCAAACTGAACGCCCTGCACACGAGCGCCGTCGGCGTTGATCCGCAGGAATTCGCGGAAGCCCTGTTCTTCGTCCTCGTTTTCTTCAAATACAAATACATCCTGCAGGCGCGTATGGAAGAACGTGCTGCCCACCTGCAGCGGCCGGCCCTGAACATTGGTGTTGTAGTCCAGAGAGGCCGTATAGCTGAGTGATCGCTCCTCCCGCAAATCGGCGCTGCGGTTGATCACAAAGCCTTCGCCGCCCACGGCAGCAATATGCAAATCTTCGTCGAAGAGCGTCGGCGCCCGGAATCCGCGAGACGCCCCAAAACGCACGTTCCAGTCGCTTCCCAGGCCAACCCGGATGTTTGCGCGCGGGCTCAACACCCAGTTGTCGAGCACATTGCTTTTGTCCCCGCGTAAGCCCGCCACCAGGGTGACGTTGCGGGTCATCCGCCATTCATCCTGTACAAACAGCCCCATGTTAGAGAAGCTCTGGCTGATCTGCCGGTTGTAAGCGGGGATCAAGTCCTGCACGTGCTCCCACCAATACTGCATACCACCCACCAGCGTGTGATTTCCCGCCGTGTGGCCGACTTGCGCATCCGTGGCAAACAAAGGATTTTGCGTATCGCCATACGCGTTCGGGTCGAAATCCGCGCCGTAATAGCTGAAGCGGCGCAGGTAGGTGAACGTCGAATTCGCGCTGTAGAAGGTTCTGGGTGAGACGGCGTGGTTCCAGCGAAGGAACCCCGCATGGCGGGTAGCGTCCGTTTGCTCGGTCATAAAGGTCTGCTCGGGACGCAAATCAAACTGGCTGCCGCCGCGGCGGAACTCCGACATCGTACTGCCGCCAAATGCCAACCGCGCGCTGCCATCAAAAAACCGGCGGTAGGCGGTGGCGCCACCTGCGTTGGAAATACGGCGGGGAATCTCGGTGAAGCCATCTCGGTCGCGGTCGATGTGCGTGCGCTGTGCACCCCGATAATAAAAGTCCGCCGCAAAATCGCCAGGCAGATTCACAACCTGCGCATTGGCGCCCACCTGATGTTCCGGCCGCGATGCGTGGACCCCAGAGAGGCCGTCGAAGCGGAATGCATTCAGCGTTGGCTCGCGCCGGATCAGGTTGACGACGCCCGCTACGGCATTCGGTCCGTACAGGGCGGAGTTGCCACCCTTCACGATCTCTACGCTATCCAGGAACTCCGCCGGAATCTGGTCTAAACCGTAGATACTAGTGACACCGCTATAGCTGGGAAGTCCGTCCTCCAAGATCTGCGTGTAGGGCCCTTCCAGCCCGTTCAAGCGGATAGCCGTGAACCCGCAATTCTGGCAGTTGTTCTCCACACGAATCCCGCTTACCGTGGCAGTCAGCAGTTCCGAGAGGTTCGTCTTCACCTGCCGGGATGCCACTTCCGGCAGTATGAGAGCCGTGCGAACCGGCGCTTCCACCAGCAAATGGGGGGTCCGTGTTCCCGTCACCACTAGCGATTCGTTGCGCGGACCCAGCGTGGTCAGCTGCAGGGTAATCGACTGAGCCTGCCCTTCGCCCACCTGCACTTCCACGCGCTGTTGATTGCCGAATCTAGGCGCGGAGGCAGCAATCCTGTAGGAACCTGCCGCCAGATTCCGGAACGTGAAACGGCCGTCCTCGGTCGCCATTAGTTCCAGGCCGGAGGGCTCAAGGCGCAACGTAGCCGGGAAGACCGGACGGTTATCCACGTCCACCACTTGACCATCAATGGAGCCTGTGTGCTGCGCAGTGGCGAACAAACTCAGCAGGCAGATAAGCAGGCAAGGCGGAATCGGGCGCAGCATCGCGGATGCGCCGCCCGTCATAGTGGCGGCAATACGCAGTGCCGTTGCCCGAAATGCCATTCCGTGTGCGGACGTGGAGTGTATCATCGTTATCATCAGCTCCTTCTGTGAATCCGGTGTCTTCCAGCGATTTGGGCGATGCCAACGGCAATTGCCTTGAATGAGGGAATCCTCCAAATGAGTGCAACCACGCTGCGGACCCGCCGTTCCTGGGTGGCAAAGGCCCTGTTGGGGGCCGGGATGGCTGTGTGCTTCGGGGTCCGGACGCCGTCGTTGGCCGCGCAAAGAGCCGAGGAAGGGAAGCTTTCCCCCGCGCCAGATTTTCGCCTGCAAGCGTCCGATGGTCAGCTGCGCAGTCTCCGTGACTATCGCGGCAAGCTGCTGTTGCTGAATTTCTGGGCCACTTGGTGTCCGCCCTGCCGCGTGGAGATGCCGGTATTTTCCGCCGCGCAACAGAAGTGGCGCGAGCGCAACGTTGCCATCGTTGGTATCGCCATGGATAGCGGCGGATGGCGCACCGTCACACCCTTCCTGCAGCGCAGCCCGGTTAGCTACGAGATCCTTCTGGGGACTCCACGCGTCGCCCGGGATTACCGGGTCGGCCGCGTCTATCCCACCACCGTCGTATTGGATACTGCTGGCAGCATGGTTGGCCGCTTTGAAACGGCTATCGAGGCGGAGGATCTGGACTTGCTGCTCGAACGCCTCACCGGGGCGCTGCGCCAGGACGGCATTTGAAATGCCAGGGGACGTCGCCCTCGCGAGCTCGCGAATCCCTTGGCGCACTGGCCTCCCGCTATCCCACGGGGGAATAGGCTGTCGCACGGAACAGGGAGATTTGCATCTGGCTTGAAATCTGGCCCCCACGGTCGATGGATTCCTTTCGGACCTTGATCCATTCCGGGTCGGCGCTGAAGGCGTTC
Organism: Bryobacteraceae bacterium; assembly: GCA_036821995.1. Classification (GTDB taxonomy): domain Bacteria; phylum Acidobacteriota; class Terriglobia; order Bryobacterales; family Bryobacteraceae; genus JACTMJ01. Next base: position 63,039 of record DAISIM010000027.1, on the reverse strand, counting down.
CATGCCTTCTCTCGCTCAGTAAGATTGGCGAATGGCGTCAGGTAGGTGAGGTTCGGGCGCATCGCACCGAAGACTGTCTCAGTGTAAAAGACGGGGTGCACACCCACGCGATGGAAGATCTTGATCTCCGGGCCGGAGAATCGTTCGTGCAGGAGTTTCGCCTGCCGCGCGGTGGGCGAGTGGTAAGTGCGCAGTTCAAAGACTCGCCGTGTTCCCGGAGGCTTGGCTGGCACGGAGATCTCAGGCGAGTAGTCCATCGCCTGCAGCAATGTGGCGCTTGTTGAAAGGTACGGCGGCTCTCCTGACTCCCAGGCATCGAAAGCTGCCTGGAACTTCAGGTCACCGAACAGTGCCTTGGAAACGCTCCAGACCTCCCCGATCTCACGAATGCCCATAATTAGCATTAGCTGCGGCATGTGGGGTGCGGTAAGCGCTTCCAGAACCATCACCGGACCACGATGCGTTTCGCGCAATTTGGGCAGCAACACCTCGGATAGGAACCGGTGGATGCGCTCTGGCTGAGAGCCATTCTCCAGGAAAAACTGCTCAATCACGTAAAAGCGAGTCTTCGCCTCCTTTGCTGCGGAGGCAGGGTTTTGAGCCGCTGCCAGGGCGGGCGCCAGGAGCGGGAGTCCGCTCAGCAGATTCCGGCGATCTAAGAGCATAGCACCCATATTCTACGCCTTTCGCCGATGCCACTCACGCTTCTTGTCAGGGATCGGATTTCGTTAGGAGAACTCGGGGTGCGGGGTGGGTGCGATCGGGTAGTACTCACTCAGCGCACAGCAACGGTGTGCTGGCATGCAAACGGCGTAGTCAAAGCCGCATCCGCCTTACCTTTCGAGCAGGAGCAAGCGCCTGCTCACCGGATGGAGAAGCGGCTGATCGCGCAACAGGTCGCGGACCCGTGCAGTCGGTTGCGCGTATCGCCCACCTGCGTAGACACACACGATCGTCGCCGAAGCCTTAGCGAGGACTTGAGCCCGGTTGTCGTTCTTCCTGCGCACAGCGTAGGCGAGCGAAGAAGCAAGGAGACTACAGCGCCAGCAAGCCCAAGGCAATTGCGGCCACTGGTTCGGTATCGGCAGACAAGATCCCCCGCTGAAACCCATCAGGCCAACCGGATTGTCCATGCCCGCACTTAGCCTTGGCGCTGCACCATTTCCCTAATCCAGACTGGGGCAAACGGAGACGTACATCCTTTGGAAACCGGATAGTCGCGATAGAGGCCCAAACGTTCTCCGATTGCCATCGCGCGCTCCCGGTGTTTGGGGAAGTGAATGCCGATGCCCGCCAGGCAGAAATTCATCGTCCATTGCACTTCGGGGTCCTCGCCAGCCATCTCAGACTCAATGCGGTCCAATAGCCCGCCCAAGTCCAAGCCCTCTGGACTCTTAGCGATGCGAAGGGATGTAAGGCTCCATCCGGCGCGACCAGCCCACGGGTCAGGGTCAGCCATCCACCGCTGTCGAAGCATCTCCCAGTCTGGGTGCTTCCTGGTGACATACGCATCCAGCCAATCGGCAACGCGAGAAAAGTGGACAGACCGAACCAAGCCATCCAGTTCATCCTTGGAGAGTTGCTTCACATCGAACAGCAACGTAGCAAGAAACTGAGCATCCGCATTTCCGGTCCGCCAAAGGTCAAGGGCAAGCGAATGATTCGTCTTGATTCTGGCGGCAATCTTGCGGATATGTCCTAGCTGTACCCCGAACTGCTGCTCTCCGGCGCCAAGCTTTGTGTTTTGCGCACGCACCTTCGCGTTGCCAACCGATCGCAATTCCTCGATCACATCCTGGAGAGTCATCATTTTCTTCTATCACAGCCTTCCGCGTAACCGGGCCCAGATTTACTGACTGTGGCTTCTGGGGATGAGAGGAGAACGTAGAGGCAACGATTGGACTACACGCCGATCTACAGCCTTAAGGATGTGGACCATTGATGTTAGGTTGAGAGGAGGGGCTATGCGTTGGCTCAAGAAATGTCTAGAAGGGGAGTTCTTAGAATGAGTGACGGACGTATGTGTTCGAGGATGGCCTTCATGGTAGTGCTGCTGTTAGCAGCGCAGATGGCAGATGCGTGCACGCGGTTTGTGTATCACGGTACAAATGGCCGAATTCTTACTGGTAGGTCAATGGACTGGAAGTCCGATTTATTCACGAATCTTTGGATCTTCCCGCGTGGGATGGAGCGGGATGGAGCGGCAGGCCCAACATCCTTCAAGTGGACCACAAAGTACGGCAGTGTAATTGCTAGCGCGTATGAAGGGTCAAGCAGTGATGGCATGAACGAAGCCGGGCTGATGGTGAACATGCTGTGGCTAGTAGAGTCACAGTATCCGCAGCCGGACGGCAAGACGCCAACCTTAGCGCTATCGCTCTGGGCGCAGTATTACCTTGACCAGTTTGCGACGGTGGCAGAGGCAGTTGAAGATGCGCGAAAAAATCGATTTCTTGTGGTGACGGGTCCAGTGCCGGGCGATGACCGGCTAGCGACAATTCATTTATCGTTTTCCGATGCGAGCGGGGACAGTGCCATCCTCGAGTATATCGGAGGCAAGCTCACGATCCATCATGGGCGAGAGTTTCAGGTGATGACCAATTCACCAACCTACGATGAACAGCTTGCGCTGGCAAAGTATTGGTTGGCAATTGGTGGCGACGTGATGCTGCCGGGAACCAATCGCGCGGCGGACCGGTTTGCTCGGGCGAGTTACTATGTGAACGCAATTCCAAAGACAGATGACCGGCTGGTGGCGACGGCTAGTGTGTTCAGCGTCATCCGGAACGCATCCGTACCTTATGGAATCAGTACTCCGGACCAGCCGAACATCTCCTCGACGCGGTGGAGAACCGTTGCAGATCATAAAGATAAGATCTACTACTTCGAGTCTGCGTTGACGCCCAATGTATTTTGGGTGGACTTGACGAAGGTGAACTTTGCAGTAGGCACAGGGGCGCGGCGGTTACGGCTTGGTCCAAATCAGACGCGGGTGCTGGCGGGTGAGGTAAGCGCGCAGTTTGAAGCGGCACCGCCATTTAAGTTCATTGCACTGGAGCAATAGACGTATAAGCGGTTGCCGCTGCGCGACGGAGCGAAATGTATCGCTATGCGCAGTTCGCATGAACTTGGCTGAGATGAAGCTGGCCAGGTTGCGGGCTGCAGCCCGGAGGGCTGGCGTAGCTTGTGCTATCGCGGCGTCGGCATCCGCCATGCTCCCTCATCCGCCGGGCTCGGCGACGCCGAGGTGGAACACGGAGAAGGCCACCCGCGCTGAGGCAATTTCGGAATGGTAATTCTTTTGTAAGATTTTCTCGCGGAGTCCGGTTTGTGAGCTGGGTAGGGGTATGCTGGGGCTGATGGATGAGGTTAGTAGTATGAGGTCGAGTAGTCTGTAATGCCAGTTCATCCCCTGGGCCGGAAGGCCCGCGTCCTGCTTTCCTCTGTGTTTGGACCCTACGCACAAGATGACGAGTTTGGGAGCCGCGCCATCAATCCGATGGAGCTGTATCACAACCAGGTCACGCGAGCGCAAGGGCCGTTCTCGCTGCGGATGTTTCACCGATCGTGGGGCTTGATGATGATTCAGAAGAACATCAGTGCCCCTTGCACGCTGCTGGATTTTCCGACATTGGAAGCTTTCCGGGAGGAACTGCGGGCGCACCGGTATGACGTGGTGGGGATCTCGTCGATTATCGTCAACGTGGGCAAGGTAAAGGAGATGTGCCGGGTGGTGCGCGAAGTATCTCCGCATTCCCAAATTGTGGTGGGCGGGCACGTGGCGGCGATTGCGGGCTTGGAGCAGATGATTGACGCTGACCACATTGTGCGCGGCGAAGGGATTGCGTGGATGCGTAGTTACCTGGGAGATGACCCAGAACAGCCGATCACCCACCCGAATATCCAGTCTGGCTTTGGAACGCGGATGATGGGCATGACGGCCCGAAAGACCAAGGCGACGACGGCGGCGACGGTGATTCCATCGGTAGGGTGTCCATTGGGGTGCAATTTCTGCACCACCTCTGCGTTCTTTGGAGGGAAAGGTAAATTTCAGAACTTCTTTGAGACCGGGGACGAGTTGTTCGCCGTGATGGAGAGATTAGAGCGGGAACTCCAGTGCCAGTGCTTCTTCGTGATGGACGAGAACTTCCTGCTGCACAAACCGCGTGCGATGCAGTTGCTGGACCGGATGAGGGCCGGGGCGAAGAGTTGGGAGCTGTATGTGTTTTCCTCAGCGAATGCGCTGAAGAAGTACAGCATGGAGGAGTTGGTCTCGCTGGGTGTGTCGTGGGTTTGGATGGGCCTGGAGAGTCCGCGGTCGCAGTATGCGAAGTTGAACGGAACAGACACAATGGCTCTCACTCGGGAACTGCGAGCGAACGGCATCAGGGTGCTGGGATCAACAATTGTGGGATTGGAGCACCACACGCCGGATAACATCGGCGCGGAGATGGCACACGCGGTGGCCCACAACACAGATTTCCATCAGTTCATGCTCTATACGCCGGTGCCTGGTACTCCGCTATACCAACAGATTCAGCAGGAGGGGCGGCTGCTGGATGTGGATTTGGCGGACATTCACGGACAGTACAAGTTCAACTTCCAGCACGCGGCCATCAGCCGGGAAGCATCGAAGCAGTACCTGGATGAAGCTTTCCAATTGGACTACGAGACCAACGGGCCCAGCCTGATGAGGATTTGCAGGACAACATTGGAGGGGTGGCGTCGGCATAGGGAGCACCCGGAGGCGAGGGTGCGGCAGCGTTTTGCGCGTGAGGCGCTGACGCTACGCACGGTGTACAGTGCGGCGCTGTATGCGATGGAGCGGCGGCTGCGAGGCAGCAACCAGCGAATTGCCAAACAGGCGCGAGCATTGCGTCAGGAGATCGCCAGGGAGCGTGGGGGCTGGCTGAGTGCAATGAGCGCCAAACTGATTGGGCCGGTGGCCGCGTGGAGCGCGCGCCGGGAGGAACGACGGCTGGCGGAAGGATTTACCAACGAGCCACCGACGTTCCGGGAGCAGACCAATTGGGTAGAGGGGGAAGCGGACGGCTACTGCTTGGCCTCGTCTTCCACCACCTCCCTATCTTCGTCTTCAATATCGTGCGAGCGGGGTGCGAACGCCGCCTGACGGACTCCCGGATAGGGGCTATCCCAACCCCGGACATCGTGCCAGAGGATACGGTTGAGGAGGTCAGATGGCGCTGCGTCTGGCACATCAAAACGCATGCGGAGTGAGGCTTCTGCGGCCTCGCGTGGCTTGCCCTGTAATGCGCTCAAGGGCGGATTGACAGCGAAAAGGTCTTGCTCGGGCCTGCGCGCTTCGTACGGGGTGAAGTCCGGGAGATCGGTGAAGGAGTTACGCATCTCCGTAGCGATGAGGTCAAAGAGGGAGAGGTTCGGCAGGCCCAGGATGAGCTCAATGGTCTTCAGCATGTGCTGGTTGGCGTAGAAGGTGCTGTCGACGTAGCCGCGCTTCGTGTACGGGCTGATGGCGAGGGCGACGGTGCGGTGACCGTCGACGTGATCGACGCCATTCTGCGCATCGTCTTCTACGACAAAGATCGCCATGGATTTCCAGAAGGGCGATTTGGTGAGAGCCTCAACCATCTGGCCGAGCGCCCAATCGTTGTCAGCAACCATGGCGGCGGGGGTCGAGGTGCCGGGACGGGTGCCGAAGGTGTGGTCACAAGGGAGCTGGGCAATGACGAGGTTGGGCATCCTGCCCTCCGCAGCCCAGCGCTCGACGTCTTTGAGGAAGATCTGCGCGCGGGCGATGTCAGGGATGGAGTTGGTATAGGGCGGATAGTTCTTGGCCAGGAACTGGTTGAGGGGCTTGAGGGGTGCTTCGATGGAGTAGCGAGTGCTGAAGTCCTGGCCTGCGAGGACTTCTCGAAGCATGGGGATGCGTTGGTCAGGGGGTTCGGCCATGCGGCCGGCGTACTCGCCGAACACGCGTACGGTCTTGCCGGCGCGGGCGGCGGCGTCCCAGATAAAGCCTCCAGAGGAATATGCAATCGGGTCAGTCCCATCAAAGGGGTAGCTGCGGCCGCGGTATCCGGGCCACATGGCGTAATCAACCTCATTGGCCTGGGTAACCCACTGGTGCCCGTCGCCGCTATTGCCGCCGGTGGCGTAGAAGTTGTCCAGCAGGACGAACTGATCGGCCAGGCGATGATGGTTGGGCGTGACCTTTTCGCCGAACATGGTGAGTGTTGGGTCGCCGTTGCCCTTGGGGAGGTCTCCGAAGACTTGGTCGTAGGTGCGGTTCTCCTTGATGATGTACACGACGTGCTGGATAAGGGAGGGCTCTCCGGAGCGGACGGGAATGGCCTTGGGACGAGCGTCGGGGCGGGGTGCCTGAGCGCGGGTGGATGGCCCGACAACCATACGGTTGTTTTCGGCGACGGCGAGCGTGTAGCTCTCCAACTGTGCGTCATCAGGCAAATCAACCACGTGAACGGTGCCGCGATAGGAGTGCACAAAACGCTTGCTCTGTTCCTCGCGCCAGCCAGAGCCAACGCCGAGTAGGGTGGAAACGGCGAGGTGCTTTCCGTCGGGGCTCAGGTGAAGAGAATTGGGGTACCAGCCCGTGGGAATGAGGCCGCGGATGGACGGAGGTGTTGAGCCCTGGGGTAGTTGGACAACGCCGACCGCATTGATACCGCCGCAGGCCACATACAGGGTTGCGCCGTCGCCGCTGAGGGCCAGGGCTGTGGGGGCAACACCAACGGCTTTGCGGGAAAAGGGTTGGAGATCGATGGTGCGCGTAACGCGATTCTGGCGGGTATCGATGACGCTAACGCTGTCGCTGTTGCCGTTCGCCACGAACAGGCGATGGCGCGGCTCATCCAGCAGCAAGGCGGTGGGGTGGAGACCCACACGGACAATGTGGGTGGATTGCCCGGTGGCGGTATCGATGCGGGACACGGTGCCCGTAGAGGCGATGCCGTAACGGTCAACGACCACTTGATCGGCATCCGGGGCGAGTCCGGTGGGCAGGGTCTGCTCACCGGGTGACGGGACTTTTCCGCCCCAGTTGGAGGCCCAGGCAGCGCTGCCATCGGCGCTGAGAGCGATACCTACAGGAGCAATCTCCGCCTTTGCTTTGCGGAGTAGCGTGCCTGAGGCAAGATCCAGAATGGCGACCTGGTTGTTGAACGTAAGGGCTACGGCGGCGAGATGCTGGCCCGCTGCATTCCTGCGCTGCGCGATGGCGACGCCGCCACCCAGTTGCTCACCCAATGGACCGGGGATCTCCCTGGCGCCTTGTGGTCCATTGACGATCGCCACCACAGCGGGAGGCGCTCCTCGGCGCTGTTCCATTCCCACCGTCAAGAGGGTAGTTGTTTCGGGATGGAAGGCGATACTTTGGATGCCGGCACTGAATGCGCCGCGACCGTCGCTGGCGGGAAGCGTGATGCGCTGCTGAACCATGTTCTGGAGCCAGTTGAGCCGGGTGACTCCCGTGGCGGACAGCGCGTAGACTTCCTCGGGGCTAGCGCCGAAGCGGACGCCAAAGACGCGGGTGGGGAATACAGATTGGACGCCGGCTGGGGAGATGCGCTGGCCGGTCGTGACAACGCCGGGGTCAGTTACCTGGCGGGTGGGATCTTCCTTGCCCGTTTGGGACAAAGCGTACCAGGGAAACAGCAGGCATCCAGTGATGCCCAGCGCAACCAGAAACTGACGCATGTATTCCTCCAGATAACTAGACCGATGGTCGTCTGGGCCTATGCTAACAGCCGGATGATGCCGGGGCATAGGGGTCTCCAACGGCGTCACATCCATGAAATGGAACGGATCGTGCCGTCTAGCGCCTAGCGCTGCCGCTGGCCAGCCACGCGGCACCGCGAAGGAGCGTGACCACGCTGATGCACTCAGTGATTTCGTGCTGGTCGACCATGGCGAGGGCTTGAGTCAGGGGAATCCAGCGAAGCTGGATCTGCTCTTCGGGGTCCTGTGCGTCAGCGAGCTGTTGAAGACCGGTGGCGACAAAAAGGGTTGCACGTTCGGTCGTCGCTCCGACAATGCTGTCGAGCACGCCAAGCTCATGCCAATTCGTGGCGACCAGACCTGTTTCCTCGCGCAACTCGCGAATTGCTGCGTCGAGCATGGAGGCATCGTCGGGTTTGGAGGCGCCGACGGGTAGCTCCCAGCAGTAGCGCTGGCGGGTGTAACGCCACTGTCCTACGCAGGCCACTTCCTGGTGCTGATTGACGGCGAGGACACCGACGGAAGGGGCGAGCTCGACGATGCCGTAGATGCCGGGCTGCCCGTCAGGACGGATTACCTGGTCCTCAATTACCCGGAACCATGGGTTTTCGTAGATGAGCCGAGACGCGAGAGTGGTCCATGGATTCTTCATGGTGCAGAATAGGGTTAGTACTGAAGATAAGGCCCCATCGTCGCATAGATGCGCGCATCCTGGGGCGCTATTCTAAGGGTGCCTATGGTGGTATACTTGCGGCACGCCGCCGGGCAATGCTGCCCAAAGCCGGGCAGCCCTGAATGGGGCAGCCCAGCGCGAGCGCTGTTGAGGTAACCCTTGGACGCTCTTAGTCTTGCCCTAATAAGAGCAGTATTCGTCTTCGTCGTGGCCATTTGCGCCTATTTTCTGCGGCCCTTTCAACTTGAAGCTGGGATTTCGGCAGCAGCGGGTGTGGCGAGTGGTGTTCTGATTGTCCTGTTTGAAATCAGGCTGAAGCAGGTGAGCCTGAAGCGGCTGATTGGAGCGGCAATCGGATCAGTCCTTGGGATTCTAGGCGCTTATCTCATCTCGTTGGTGCTGGAGAGGGCGATTCCCGGCAGCGCATCGACGGTGCCTTTCCTGCAGATCTTGATTTTGCTTTGGATGGCCTATGTAGGGCTGATGGTGGGGGCCACAAAGGGGGATCTGCTGAACCTTGCCGCTCTGGGCGGGCTGTTTGGTGGGGAGAAGAATGTCCGGCAAGCGTTTAAGGTGCTGGATACCAGTGTGATTATCGATGGGCGGATTGCCGATATTGCCGAGACGGGTTTTCTTGGGGGTACGTTGGTTGTACCGCAGTTTGTATTGCGGGAATTGCAGATGGTGGCTGACTCGGCGGATCCACTGAAGCGTAATCGAGGGCGGAGAGGCTTGGATATCCTGCAGCGGATCCAGAAGATGGCGCACTTGAATGTGCAGTTGCTGGAAGATGACTTTCCGAATGTGCCGGAAGTGGACCTGAAGCTGATTGAACTGGCCAAGAAGTACGATTGCGCGATTGTTACCAACGATTTCAACCTCAATAAGGTGGCCCAACTGCGGGGGGCGACTGTACTAAACATCAACGAACTGGCGAACGCGCTCAAGCCGGTGGTTCTACCGGGCGAGATCATGCGGGTGTTTATTCTGAAAGAAGGCAAAGAACCTAACCAGGGTGTGGCGTATCTGGATGATGGAACGATGGTGGTGGTAGACAATGCGCGGCGTCTGATCTCCAAGACGATCGACATTAGCGTCACCAGCGTACTGCAGACGACAGCCGGCAAGATGATTTTCGGCCGCTATGATGATCGGGTCCATTCGATTCATGATCGCGAGACGGGCCGGGAACGGGCGGGGCGCGAGACGGCCTGAGCGTGTGATGAGGCATGTGGAACCATGCTGAGGGAGTTACGTCCAAGGAAATGCTTCCAGATGTCCGGATGGATCCGGCATAATGGGGCGAACTGGATGCAGGAGACTAGGGCTGTGCGGCAGTCAGTGAATAGACACCCGCGGGCAATCTTGAATAGGCCATGAACGTTACCGTTATTCTTCCCGCCGCGGGTCTTGGGACCCGGATGGCAAGTGCCACAGGGGTAATGCCCAGCGGGCGCAAGCAGTTTCTGGTGCTGCGCGGCTCACCGGTGCTATTGCATACGCTGCGGCGCTTTGATGCGTGCCGGGCGGTGAACGAAATCGTCGTGGCGCTTCGCCCTGAGGATATCCCAGGGTTTGAGCAGCTGATTGAGAACCAGCCTTTTAGCAAACCGGTGCGGGCTGTTGCGGGTGGTGAGAGCCGGCAGGAGAGCGTATGGAATGCGCTGCGGTCACTAGGGGAGCATGTAGAACTTGTGGCGGTGCACGATGCTGTGCGTCCATTGGTTCCCGTTGACCTCATTGAGCAGGTGATCGCGAAGGCGGCGGCGACGGGGGCCGCGATTCTAGGAGTCGTGCCCGTGGACACCGTGAAGCAGGTGCATCTCCATGAGGTGCAGACGACAATCCCGCGGGAGCGGCTAGTCCTGGCTCAGACACCTCAGGTGTTCCGCGTGGGGCTACTGCGCGAGGCCTTTGAAAGGGCGGCTGCGGACGGATTTGTTGGCACGGACGAAGCGAGCCTGGTGGAGCGGCTGGAAAGTACGCCGGTGAGCGTGATTGCAGGTACGGAATGGAACATCAAGATCACCCGAAGCGCCGACTTGGTGCTGGCTGAATTTCTGATTGCCCGCGAGGAGCAGGAGTCTGCTCAAAAGGATGCCCTGCCGTGAGCACGCTGCCGTTTCGAGTGGGGCAGGGATGGGATACCCACCGGCTGGCCGCAGGGCGGCCATTGATCCTCGGTGGGGTTACGGTGCCGTCAGACCTTGGCCTGGATGGACATTCCGACGCGGACATTCTGTTGCATGCAATCACCGACGCTCTGCTGGGGGCGCTGGCGCTGGGCGATATTGGGATGCACTTTCCCGATACGGATCCGCAGTGGCAGGGGGCATCCAGCGACCGCTTCCTGAAACACGCGCGGCAGTTGGTGCACACCCACGGGTACCGGATCGGGAATGTGGATGCCACGGTAATTCTCCAGAGGCCGAAGCTGAAGGACTACCGGGTGGCGATCCGGCAGAGTGTGGCAGGGATGCTGGAACTTGCGGAGGAGCACGTTTCGGTGAAATTCAAGACGGCAGAGCAGGTGGGGCCGGTAGGGGAGAGGCTGTCGGCTGAGGCGCAGGCAGTCATCCTTTTGTTGCAAATGTAGTATTCTCGCTGTCCCTCGCGGCGGACTGCTCCGCCTGGAGAGCCGCGGCCACTCCTTCACGATAGCTAGGGAAGCGCAGTCCGATGCGCAGAGCCTTGCGGATCGCGGAACCGTCGACGCGGCGATTCGCACGGAGGGACTCGGCATTCTCTGCAGGTGGAATGGATGGGGGAAGTGGTACCCCGAGGAGAGACGCACAGTAGGAAGCCATTTCCAGTTGAGTGCAGGGGAGGGCGTCAGCGACAGGCCAAGCACCGGTGATGGGATGGTGGAGGGCAGCAGCGACGTGAGCGGCGAGATCGTCGACGTAAATCCTGCTGATGTAGTTATCGCCGCTGCCGGTGAGTCGATAGCGGCCTTGGCGGAGAGAGACATGGACCCCTCTGCCGGGGCCGTAAATGGCGGCAGGGCGGAGGACAAGAGGAGAGGCAAATGACTGCAGTACAGCGTTTTCCGCATCAACCCGGAGTTGTTCGCGCGGGGTGCGTGGAAGTGGCAAGGTGGTGGCGTCAATCTGTGTCTGGTGACCGTAGACGCCGGTGGTAGACAGATAGATTGCTCTAGGGGCAAGGGTGCATAAGGACTGAGCGAGGGTGGGCGCGGGTTCAATAAGGAGATCGCCAACTCGCAGGGTGGGAATGGAGTACAAGATCGCGTCCCAAGAAACGACAGAAATACACTTTGGCAGTTTTGGTTGAGTGGGATCGACGTCGAACTCAATTGCACGCGCACCCAACTGGCGCAGTTGATGGAGGCGGGTGGGACTACGGGAAGTGACGGTGACGGCGTCGCCTTGGGCGATGAATTGGGTGGCGACGCGTTCGCCAGTGAATCCACAGCCCAGGATGAGGATGTTTTGCATGTGACTCATTGGATTTGCAGCTTCGGTTGGCGATTCAACGGCATCCTAAGAGAAGTGCATGTTAGGATGCCAACGGGAGGAGCGTGCCTTGCCGCGAAAAATTGACGCGCCTACGGTAGTCCCCGCTGTGGGGACCAAGCCCAAGGTTATCGAGGAATATGTCGGAAGGGTGAACAGCGGGCATAGCGACCTGAGCGTTGCCCGGATGCAGAGCCCCGGAGGTTGGACCGAACCGGGACAGCAACCGGAGTTTGACGAGATCACCGTAGTCCTGAAGGGCGTGCTGCAGGTAGAGTATGCGGGAGGAGTGATGGAGGTTCGGGCAGGCCAGGCGGTGATTACGGAAAAGGGCGAGTGGATTCGCTACAGCACGCCCGAGAGTGACGGCGCGGAGTATGTGGCCATCTGCCTTCCAGCATTTTCCCCGGAAAAGGTACATCGTGATGCTTAAACCACTTAGCGGCCATCGTGTGGCCTACGCACTGCTTGTGATCTTGCTGGTGGGGCTGGCGGCGTGTGCGCCAGCGCCCAAGGTGGAGGAAGCGCCGCCGGGCGGCCTGACTTCGTCCCGGTATCCCTTAACCGGTGTGGTGGTTTCTGCCAACGCGGACGCCAAGGAAGCCATCGTAGAGCATGACGAGATCCCGGACGTGATGGGGGCGATGCGGATGGGCTTCAGCGTACCGGAGGCGACCGACTTGGCGAAATTGCAGCCGGGAGCGAAGATCAAGGCAACGCTGGTGATGGAAAACAACACGATGTGGCTGGAAGGGGTGGAGGTGACCGGCCAGGGGGAAGTGCCCGAGGAGAAGTCTGGCGGCCACCACGCCCATTAGCCCATCTACGTACGTAGAGAGAGATCGCACACGGTTTCGACGTGGGCGGTTTGAGGGAACAAATCCACGAGAGTGAGCGCGTCTACCTGGAAGCCGCCAGCGGTGAGGGCGCTAAGGTCGCGGGCAAGCGTGGCGGGGTCGCAACTGACGATGGTCATGCGAGCGGGCCTCATGCGGAGCAGGTCGTGGACGACCGCCTTGCCCAGTCCGGCCCGGGGAGGGTCAGCGATGACGTGGGGTGCGATCGCATGCAGGCCTGGCAGGAAGGTGTCCACAGAGGCGCGGACGGCATCGACGCGAGCGCCGTGGTTAGCTGCATTGGCTTCCAAATCGCGGATGGCGCTGGCGGAGGATTCGACGGCGGTGACGCGCGCGCCACGGCGGGCAAGCGGAATGGCGAACAGGCCGACGCCACTGTAGAGGTCAAGGGCGACGCCGGATGTCACTGAGCGGAGGACCCGCTCGACGAGCGAATCCACCAAGAGACGGTTGGTCTGGAAAAAGCTCCGATGGCCCACCTGAAAGCGGCAACCAGCGGCATCGTAGACCAGCGCACTCTGGCTGGCGCCGGGAATACGCTCAGCACACCATTCAATGAACCACTTGGCGACGTGCCGCTGTCCGCCCTTGGTGGCGAGAACGCTGAGGAGAGTATCACGTTCATTTGAAAACAGCTCGATGCTTTCAACAAAGCGGGGGAAGCGGGGCTCGCGAGCCATCTGGCGGAGTGCGCGAATGGCTGCGTTGAGGGCAGGAGAGGCAATGGGGCAATCGTCAATGGGGACGAGGCGCCGGCTGGATTGGAGTCGGAATCCGATGCGCGCGCCGTCGAGATGGACCTGGATCCGGTTGCGGTAAGCCCAGGGCTCAGCGCGGAGGAGGTCCACCTCAGGGAGATCTTTTAGCTTGCCGACGCGGCTCAGCGTTTCCTGGAGGATGACCCGTTTCTGATCCAGCTGAAACAGGTAGTCGAGGTGTTGATATTGGCATCCGCCACATCGGGAAAAAACGGGGCAGGGGGCCTCAACGCGCTGGGGTGATGGTTGCTGGACAGAAACCAGGGATGCCTCCGCCCACTGTGGGTGCTGCTTTACGATCTGAACCTCAACCTGCTCACCGGGCGCGACCAGGGGCACCATCAGGGCCTTCCCTTCATGGCGGATGAGTCCATTGCCGCCGAAGACGAGTTTTTCCACTTGGCCGGTGATCGTTGCCTGCTGTGTGATGGGTGGCGGGTTGTCAATATCTGCGCCGGAATGGGCCGAGGGTGAGGACTCTGTTGAAGGCTCAGGTGAGGGTGGCGTAGGGCCGCCGTAGGTGGGTTTCGTTTCGTTCATGCTGCAATCATTTGCCCGCGCAGTTGGTTCCCGCGAGGCGCTTCCCATAACATGGAAGGTTCACTTCTTTCTTACTTCGATGAAACCACGTGTCTTCTCTGGGATGCAGCCCACCGGCAATCTGCATATCGGCAACTATCTGGGCGCGCTACGTAACTGGGTGAGGATTCAGTCTGATTACGAGAGCATCTTCTGCATCGTGGATCTGCACGCGATCACGGAATACCAGGATCCCACGGAATTGCGTCGGCGGATTCGCGAGGTGGCAGCGTTGTACCTTGCCGCGGGGATCGACCTGAAGCAATCGGCGATCTTTGTGCAGTCCGCGGTGAGCGGGCATGCTGAGCTTTCGTGGATGCTTACTTGCGTGACGCAATTGGGCTGGCTTCAGCGGATGACGCAGTTCAAGGCGAAGACGGAGAACCGGGAGGCGATCGGATCCGGCCTGCTGCAGTATCCGGTGCTGATGGCGGCCGACATCCTGCTGTATCAGGCGGCGGTGGTGCCGGTGGGCGAGGACCAAAGCCAGCATCTGGAACTGACGCGCGATATTGTGCAGCGCTTCAATTCGCTCTATGGGGACACCTTCGTGATGCCGGCGACGGCGCTGCCATCGGTGGGGGCACGGATTATGGGCCTGGATGATCCAACGAAGAAGATGTCGAAATCCGTGGAGGCGGCGGGCCACGCGGTGTGGCTGCTGGATGACCTGAAGGTGGCACATAAGAAGATCATGAGGGCCACGACGGACTCGAATCCGGCGGTGGATTTTGAGCAGATGGGCGAGGGCGTAGCGAATCTGCTTTCGATCTACCAGGCATTTACAGAATGTAGTACAGAGACGCTTCAGGCGGAATTTGCAGGAATGCGATACGGTGATCTGAAGAAGCGCGTGGCTGAGGCGGTGGTAGCGGGACTGGAGCCAATCCAGTTGAGATACAGGGAGATTACGGCGGATTCTGAGGAATTGGACCGCCTCCTGGATGCGGGAGCCGACCGGGTGCGGCCCATTGCCGAGGCAACCGTCCAGCTTGCCAAGGAGCGTATGGGCCTATACCGGCATGGATCCTAAACCGCTGTCCGCAAGGATCACGCAATACGCGGCGCTGCTGAGAGAGAACCGGAACTTCCGGTTGCTTTGGCTGGCACAGATTGTAAGCGAACTGGGGGACTGGTTCTATGCAGTGGCGCTGTACAGCCTTCTGTTGGACCTGACGGGAAGCGCGAAATCGATTGGCATCGCAATTGTGCTGCAAGTGCTGCCGCAGGTGCTGATTGCCCCGGCGGCTGGCGCGCTGAACGATCGCTTGAGCCGCAAGAAGCTGATGATCTTCGCGGACATCGTGCGGGTGTTCGTGGTGCTGGCAATGCTGATGATCCAGTCCGCGGATATGGTCTGGATCATCTACATTCTGCTTCCGCTGGAGACCATGGCGTGGGGCCTGTTTGAGCCGGGCCGGTCAGCGGTAGTGCCAACGATCCTGCCTCGTAAGCATCTGATTGTGGGGAATGCGTTGTCAGCGGCCACGTGGAGCTTCAATCTGGCGGTGGGGGCAACGCTGGGTGGGCTGGTGGCGGCGATCTTCGGGCGTCCGACGGCGTTTGTGATTAATGCAGGCACGTTTTTGCTATCGGCCTGGTTCATCAGCCGGATGCAGTTTCATGAGGAGCACACGCAGGACAAGCCGGCCTTCCGGCTACGCGAACTGGTGGATTTCACGCCAACGCTGGATGGCATCCGCTATGTGAAGGGCGACCCACGGCGTCTCTCTGTGCTGTGCCTGAAGGGCGGGCTGGGGTTAATGGGCGCGCACAACGTGTTGCTGCCGATCTTCGGAGAGCGCATCTTTCCGATGTCGCAGATCCTACAGGACGCAAGCCGGGCAGGCATGTTGGGAATGAGCCTGTTGATGGCGTGGCGGGGAGTGGGGGCGCTGCTGGGGCCGCTGATTGGAGCGACCTGGGCGGGCGACAGCCGAAAACGGATGCGCAAGGGAATTGCGGTGGGCTTCGGGATGACGGTGGCGGGATACAGCTTGCTATCGGTGGCGCCTAACGCCACCCTGGCCGGGCTGTGCATTGTGCTGGCGCACGCCGGGGGCTCAATCATCTGGGTGTTTTCCACGACCCTGCTGATGCTACTGACCGAGGACCGATTCCGGGGCAGGGTGTTCGCGGCGGAGTATGCCATCCATTTCGTGATGGTGTCGGCGGCGAGCTACAGCGCGAGTAGTGCGATTGACCTGGGAATGTCTCCACAGCGCGCAGCCCTTACGATGGCACTAAGCCTGCTGATCCCGTTGGCCTTATGGCTGGGGCTACAGGGGCTGTGGAGGGATGTGAATGAGGCGCCCCTGGCGGAGGATGGTGATGCGTGAGAAGCCCTCCTCAAGGGTGGGTGGCTGCATGCGTTTGTGCATGCGCCGGATGGCCTCCTCCGGAACGATGCGTGGGCGGGAGGCATTGCGTTGTAGGCAGATATCGAGGGGTTCATCGAACCACAGCGCTTCCACCTGGCAGGCGTAGAGTTGGGCGAGGGCCAGATAGGGGCTGCGCTCCCAATGGGTTAGGTTTGTGGCGTCAATGTAGGTGGCCGGTCGGCGCAGGTCCAGACGGCGGCGCAGCAGCCAGCGGAGAGTTGAAAAGACCAGACGATGGTTGGATTGGTCTTCTTCGCTATCGAAGAGGATAGCGCGCAGGGCATCGGAGGAAAGCGGCTGAATGCCCTGGTTGGCGAACCAGGTGGACTTTCCGCTGGCAGGCAAACCGATGGAGAGGATGATGCGCGGAAGCGGAGTGTCGCCCATCTCCTTAGGGTAAGCGCTTCGTGTGATGAAATCCCATGACCGCACGGGGATAGCATTTCGGCTAGGCGGCAGCCTGAAAAGGGTTGACTAACGAATACACGGTGGTATTCTTTCCGCGCGGGAATGCAACATGCTGAAGAAAATCCTTCTGGCGCTGCTGGCCATCGTGATTGCTCTGGTGGTTGTGATTGCGATGCGCCCATCCGAATATGGAGTCTCTAGGAGCGCGATGATTCCAGCCACTCCGGAAGTTGCATTTGCCTTGGTGAATGACTTCCGGAACTGGGACAAGTGGTCGCCCTGGGCGAAGCTGGACCCGAACATGAAGGTTAGCCATTCCGGCCCGGAAACGGGCGAAGGCTCTGTCTACGAGTGGGAAGGAAACTCGGATGTAGGCAAGGGCAAGATGACTATTCGGCAAAGCCATCCACATCAGCACGTAGCAATTGAGTTGGAGTTCATGGAACCTTTCGCGTCACTAAGCGACACCGACTTCCGCTTTCAGTCGGCGTCTGGCGGAACGCAGGTGACGTGGGAGATGAAAGGTAGTTTGGGCTTCATGGAAAAGGCTTTTGGCCTGTTCATGGACATGGAAGGGATGATTGGCAAGGACTTTGAGAAGGGTCTGGGCCAAATGGCGGAAGCAGCAAAAGCGATGCCTACACCGCAAACGGAAACCACCCCGGAAGGGCCGAGGCCGTAATCGGCTGGGCAAGGTCGTGGCACGGCGATAGAATGCAGCCATGAAACGCCGCACCTTTGTTGGGTCAGCAGGCCTGTCCGCCTTCAGTGCGCAGGCGGGCCGGGGGCAGGAGTCCAGTGCCCGTCTTCGAGTTGGTGCGATTGGCACCGGGGGGCGTGGCAGTTACCTCACCGCCCAGTTCAAAGAAGTGGGAGCGGAGGTGAGTGCGGTCTGCGACGTGTACGAGCCGAACCTGCAGAGGGGGCTGGCTGCGGCCTCGACAGGGGCGAACGCATACAACGATTACCGGCGGATGTTGGACGACCGCAGCCTGGATGCGGTGATTGTGGCTACACCGGACCACTGGCACGCGCAGATGGTGATCGACGCTGTGCGCGCGGGCAAGGATGTATATGTTGAAAAGCCGTTGTGTCACACCATCGCCGAGGGCTTCAGGATGGTATCTGCCACGCGCGAGACCAAGCGCATCGTACAGGTGGGGACGCAGCGTCGCAGTTCGCCCCTGTTTCAAGAGGCCAAGGGGATTTTGGATTCCGGCGTGCTTGGTAAGGTTAGGCTGGTGACCTCCCAGTGGATGAACCATCAGGCTGGCTTGAGTAGCAGGCAGTTTGCGGGGGCGCTGGATTGGAAGCAGTGGCTGGGAACAGCTACGGCGCGTGAACCGGACGCCATGCGGTTCTTCAACTGGTATTACTACTGGGATTACTCAGGGGGGCTGCTGATTGGCCAGGCCGCCCACATTGTGGACTGCATCCAGTGGTTCCTGGACGCTGGGGCCCCTTCCGCGGTGATGTGTTCAGGTGGGAAAGTGGAACTGGCAGGGGCGGAGATTCCGGAGACGGCCAGCATGATTCTGGAGTTTCCAGAGAACTTCCTGGCGACGTTCACGATTGGCTACAAGGCGATGAGGTATCACTGGTCGCAGGACCAGATCAAGCAGTTCCACGGGAACCGGGCGCGGTTCGACATGATGCGGGAAAGTTATGCGCTGTATCCGCAGAGCAGCCAGGTGATTCATAAGCCAGAACGGGAGAAGGCGGAACCGGGCTCGTTCGAACCCGCCACGCGCGCACACATCCGGAACTTCTTGGAGTGTTGCCAGACGCGCAAGGAACCCAATGCACCGGTGGAGGCAGGGCTGAACACGGCGATCGCGCTAACCATGTCGCTGGAGAGCCTGCGCAGCGGACGGAGGATTCGCTGGAACTCGGAGGCTCGAGTGACGGAGGGCGGCGCACTCTGCTAAGCGTGCACGAATCGCGTGTCGATATACAGCATGTGAGTGGCAATGGAGCGATAACCCATGCGCTGGTATACGGGTTTGCCGGCTTCGGTGGCATGGAGAATGGTTGGGACTGCGCCGTGCTGGGCCGCCGACAGGGTGAGGGCGTACCGCATGGCAGCGGAGGCATATCCTTTGCGCTGGTGCCGGGGCGCTGTGGCGACGAGAGCGACATAGCGCAAGCCATCCACCATCAGGACAGCCGCTGAGGAAGCGGGCTCCCCCGCTGCGACTCCCACAACCGGAAAGTGCTGAAGCCAACTGGCACTGCATGCAAGTTGGGAACCAAGCGAGGCTAAGTCCATCTCATAGGCTGCCCCATTGATCTCCATAATTTCCCGGCACGACGGATCGTCTTGGGGGACCTTCAACTCCAGCCCATCGGGTGACGCTGGAAGCGGAGTGACATCCTGGGCGTGCATTCCGGTGAGTTGCATAGCCAGGGTTAGCCCACATTCGCCCAGCACGGCGTGGGCGTCGATTCCCTCAGCCAGCAGATCCTGCGTGATGGCGAAAAACCATGGAACCTGCCGCAAGTCCGCCCACGTCTTTGCTGCCTGCGCCCAATCGCCAAGCGCCTCAGCCGAAGGAATCTCTCCGGTGGTGAAGCCGACATTGAAGAAAGGGCTGGCTAGGCCTCCAAAGACCATCTCCAACCCGGGCATGGCGTGATTAGCATAATGCGGTTCATTGCAGCACATTAGCTTCCAGGCCCCGATAAACTGCTTCACACTCAATGCGACATCAGGTGTCATTGCCACCTCCCAGATTGCTGGGAAGTGTATAGGTAACGCCCTGCTATGTCAACGAGGATGGGTTATGGAACTGCCGGATTGGTGCGCGGGAGCGCTATTCCGGTGGACGGATGAGGCGCTGGGCGAAGGCGGATTGGGCGGTGAGGAGGGCTTCTTGATTCTGGTTGCAGACAAGGCGGAGTTCCTTGCGTTCGACGGGGACGTTACCCGGGGCGGAGATGCCAAGCTTGACGCGGCCCTGGGCAATTTCTAGGACGCGGACTTCGATAGAACCATCAATGACGATCGCTTCCCCCTCGCGACGACGGGTGATCAGCATGGGTCCACCCCCGCCACTGGAAGGTCTAGCGGGTAGCGAAGGAAGTGTTCGTCCAGCGGCTGAATGGCCTGAATGGCGCGGTTGGAAGGCAGGTGAATCACCAATGGAGCGAGAAGATTGGCCGTGGCCACCTGATCGCCGGAAACACTGACGAAGGCGAAGACGCCCAGTTCGCTGGACGCGCGTTCAGTTGATTCGGGTGGGGTGGCAGCCAGCCCAAGCAATTGGCGGTCTTCGGGGCTAAGCTGCACCCGGTAGTCCTCTTGAACGACGCGGGCTGGGGTGGCCAAGAGGCAGAGGTCAGGCTCCTCAAGAGACTGAAAGAAGACGAAGGGGGCCATTACCTTCTGGCTGACAGGAAGCAGCCAGAAGGTGTCCAGGAGACCAGGGAGGGGCGCGACGAGGGAGATCAACTGTTCCGGTTGATACTCCAGTTCGCCGAACATGGTGGTTTGCAGGAGAGCCATTGAAGTCTTACGGTTGGAGGAAATCGCTTACTCCAATCCATCGGCACTCCAAAGGATCTCGATAGGGTTTCGGACGGAAATAAGCTGCTAGGGATTTGGGGCCTGCCGCTGATGGTCCCCTCGCAGGTGATCCGGATCGTCCATGGGCGGGGAGGGCCTTGGGTCCTTTGGCTCCTTGGCGAGGGCAGGATCAAAGAGGCGCTTGTCGGTGGATAGCGCCGTGAAGGGTGTGAAGTCGGGGTTTGGCGTAAAGCAATCGGCCAGATCCTGGGCGGTGGCGTCGTAAAGGTTCAAGGGCGGCAGGTTGAGGAGGCGGAAGGCAGTCTTCAGCATGCCGGGCATACTGACGTTGCGCCGGGAGACGTAGTTCTTGCGGGCGTAAGGGCTGACGACAAGCATGATACTGCGGTGGGAGTCGACGTGATCCACACCGCCTTGGGCATCGTCCTCGGTGATGAGGATGGCCATCTGACGCCACCATGGGCTGTGGGAAAGGTACTCAATGATGCGGCCAAGGGCGATATCGTTGTCGGCAACAAAAGAGGCGCGGAAGGGGTAGCCATCCTCCGGGCGTGGCTTGTCCATGTGGTCGTTTGGCAGGTGAATGTAGAGAAGCTGCGGGAGGTCCTTGCCGGGCTTACGGTAGAGCTCTTCCACCTCGGCGATGAATTGGGATGCGCGGAACTGGTCAGGGATGTTCATGTTGTAGCCGGGGTAGTTGCGCGAGGTGTTGCGAAAGAGCGGGTCTGGCATGGGGACGTTGGTAAGGAAGCGGGCGCCGGTGGGCTTGAGCCCTTCGCCTTCGTCCACGCCGGCGAGTTCAAAGCCCTCGCCGAAGTTGCGGAAGGGGATGCCATGCTGCTCGAGGTGATGCCAAAGAGCGCCGGCTTCCAACTGTTCCTCCGGATGGAGGCTGGAGTTGCTTTGGGGGTAGATGAGGCGGCCGGGCGCGGTGGTGGGCATACGGAAGTCCTTTTGCCCGCCATAGGAGGCCATGAGGGTGCTTTCGGTGAATGCGTTGGGATAGCTGCCGACGGCCCAGTGATGGCCATCGACGCTCACTTCGGAGTCGCAATAGAAGTTGTCGCTGAAGGCGAAGCGTTCGGCCAGGGCGTGGTGGTTGGGGGTGATGTTGATGTCACGAACGTCACCACGCGTGGTGAGCCCGGTGCGCTCAGGTTGGGCGTAGCCCAGGGCTCCGAAGCGGGCCAGGCCGGGGGCAGCGTTGACGGGGCCGTTGGCAGCCTGGGTGATGTCACCGAAGACCTCGTCGAAGGTTCGGTTTTCTTTGACGATCAGCACGACGTACCTGATCTCGGGGGGGACGGGGAGGGCACTGCCAGGCTGTTGGATAAAGCCGTTGTTGGCCATCACCTGTCGAGTGTGGGCGGCGAGCGCGTTGCGCGAAGGGATGGGCAGGATAGAGACGGTGCCATGGCGCATATCTGCCTGAAAGCTGCTGGCCATGGGGGCATCGCGGGTTGCGTTGGGTCCGGTTCCGTGGCCCTTGGCGTTGGCGACATAGAGGATGCCATCACGCAGTTCAAGGGAAGTGGGGAACCAGCCTACCGGGAGGTGGCCGAGGACCTGCCGGGTAGCGATATCGATGACGGCGACGGCGTTGATGCCGGCCTGGGCCACGTAGAGCAGGTTGGTGGAAGGGTTCATGGTCATGCCGATGGGCATGACACCGCGGAAGTCCTCCAGGCCTGGGATGCGGAGGGCGATCTCGCCCTCAATCGTGTGAGAGGACCGACTAATGATGGTGATGGTGTCGTTGTGGCCGTTAGTGACGAACACCTGATGCGCGGTGGCAAGGACGCCGGAGGGACTGCTGCCGCCCTTGGTTTTCCCACCGAAGGGGAGACCAGTGCGGATCATCTGAGTAGGGCGGGGTTGGTTGGGGTTAGAGAGATCAATGACGGTGAGGGAATTGGATTCGGAAACATTGGGGTCGCCGAGGCCGGGCACTTGGACGTCGCCCTGTTCGGTTTGCCGGCTGACGCCTTGGGCAGATTCATTGGATGGGAAGCCGAAGGCGGGGAAGGGTAGGCCGGTTTCCTTGGCGCGCTTGGGGTCAGCGCCAGGGACGGGGCTGTACTGAAACATCCCCTGGTTGGTGACGTAGGCAAACTGCTTGTCGGGGGAAAGGGAGACTTGAAGTGGCAGACGGCCGACGGGAATGGAATGCATGACGCGTCCGTTTCGCGTGTCAAAGACGGCGAGGCGAAAGTTGGCCTGATCCACAACGTAGAGGCGGCGGCGCTTGGCATCCAGGGCGAGTCCGGCGGAATAGCTGTCGCGAAAGCCTCCCTGATTGAGGTCAAAGCCGCGGATCTTGTTTCCAGAACTCGCGCTGACGAGGCGGACCTGGCCGGAGTTTCCTTCAGAAACGTAGAGGCGGCCGTTACCATCAAAGGCGATACCGAGGAAGACGCTGCGCCAGTCATTCTTTTCGCCTTCGGGTGTGCGGCTGCGAGGCGCGTCGAATCGAGAGCGGCGCATCGTGTTGCCAGCCTCATTGAGGACGGTGATGGAGTAGCGGTCCTTGCCCCCGTCAGCGGTGGCCACCCTGCGGCTATTGGGGCTGAGGGCGATGCCAAAGGGACCGGCGCCCGTGGAGAACTGGCGTCCCAGCGGCGTGACGATGCGACCGCCGGGCAGGATGCTTTCGGCGCCTAGGCGCTTGATGGCGGGACGTTCGCCAGCAGGCGTGGCGTAGTGCTGTGCCCAAGCGCAGACACAAAGTGCGGACAGCATCAGCAGCGCGGAAAGATTGCGATAAGACACAACCCGTTTATACCGCGACGCCCGTTCACGTTGCATCCGCCGATTGTTACTTGGGCAACGCGTCGCGGATGGCCGCTGCCACCTGCTGGGCCAGAAGGCGCGAACCCTCGGGATGGAAGTGCACATTGTCGGGCTGCTGGATGGTGGGAAGCTTCGGCATGGCGAAGTGGTAGAGATCGTTGACGGCTACGCCATGGCGGGTCATTACGCGTGCCGCAGCATCGTTATAGCGGGCAACATCGCCAGGGACGCGCTTGGGACTCACGCGGGTGCTGGGGACTGGCGTGGTGCTGGCCCAGATCAGTTTCGCGCCGGTTTGCTTCAGGCGTCCCACCAACCGGTGAAGATTGCGCTCGTATTGGCCAAGGTCCACCTGTGGCTTGTCGTCGAACATGTACTTAAGGTCATGCAGACCCCAATTGAAATGGATGACATCCCACTTCTGAGTGCCAAGCCAGGAATCCAGTTGTTCGATGCCTTTTGAGGTCGGACCGGCATTGGTGGGAATGCGATGGACGTTGGCGATATCCTGGAGCATTTCCCGCACGGGGAGGGTATAGCCGATGGAGATTGAGTCACCAATGAGGAGCACGCGAGGAAGCCCGGGGCGGTCCTGGATGGGGGAAAGTGTGGGGTTGGCATTTTGGGCCCCAGGTTCCTGCCCTACGGCGGGAAGGGCAGCGGAAGCCGTGGCAGCTGCGATGTTGTTCCTTAGCCAGTTGCGGCGGGTGGTCATCGGGATAGGGATCTCCTGCACCTCACGATAGCGCAAGGAGTTGGATATTGGCAGGTCGGGCACTGGCCCTCAGTAGTTGAGCCAGCAGCCGTTACAATGAAAGTATGAGCTTTTCTCGACGAGGTTTCCTTACAACGGCGGCATGCACAGCCTGGACCGCAAGCAGCTACGCCGCTGTCATCGGCGCCAATGACCGCATCCGGGTAGGTGTGATTGGCTGCGGAGGGATGGCCCAGGGCCACATGCGCAGTCTGGTGCGGGTGAAGGAGCAGGACAATTTTGAATTCACTGCCGTGTGCGACCTTTACGATAAGCGACGCGACCAGGCCAAGGACATTACCGGCGTTACGAAGATCTATCAGCGGCATCAGGATTTGCTGAACGACCAGAACGTTGACTATGTGCTGATTGCCACGCCGGAACACCGGCACTTTGACGTGGCCATGGACGCGATTAAGGCCAAGAAGCACATCTACCTGGAAAAGCCCATGACACGCACCAGCGATGAGGGCAAGCGCCTGGTGGCAGCCCTCAAGGCGAGCGACGTGAAGCTTCAAGTGGGCGTGCAGGGTACCTCAGATATGTCGTACATCACCGCCAACAAATACGTCGAGGACGGGACGCTGGGTGACATTGTGATGGCGCAGATTGACTACTCGCGCAACTACAGCGACGAAGGAGACTTTTGGGCTTACGAAATTGATGCGGATGCCAAGCCGGGTGTGAACATTGACTGGACGACGTGGCTGGGCAGCGCTCCGAAGCGGTCGTATGACGCGGATCGCTTTTTCCGGTGGCGCCGTTACTGGGACTACTCCAGCGGAATT
This sequence comes from Bryobacteraceae bacterium, assembly GCA_036821995.1. Taxonomy (GTDB): domain Bacteria; phylum Acidobacteriota; class Terriglobia; order Bryobacterales; family Bryobacteraceae; genus JACTMJ01. Next base: position 38,333 of record DAISIM010000027.1, on the reverse strand, counting down.
GCCAGCGACCTGTTTGTACACCGTGTGACGCGTCTCATCAAGGCCTTGAATCTAGGCTTCCCGCAATATGCGGTTGGAGTGGGCGGCAAGTTCCACTTCAAGAGCAGCAAGGCCGAGATTCCAGATACCTTCAACATCATGCTGGACTATGCGAACGGGCCAACGATCAGCCTGGTATCGTCAATGGCCAATGGTGCGCCGATTCGCCACATGATCCGGGGCAGCAAGGCCACGCTCACCTTTACGAACGAAGGTTTCGAGATTGTACCGGAACGGCATCTAGCCAAGACGATGCAGCCCATCCAGTACAAGCGCGAAGGCCGGGAGGATGTGGTGCTGCATCACCGGAACCTGATGACAGTGATCCGCCAGGGCGGGACGCTGAACTGCGACGCCGACCTTGGGCTGCGGGGCGTGGTGGCCTGCGAACTGGGCACCATGAGCTTCCGGCAGCGGCGCTACATGCGCTGGGACGCTACGGGCATGAAGCCAGTGCGAGCCTGAATCGATGGGCCTGGCGTGCGCTACCGTAAGAAGCAATGTGCTGGGCCCCTTGCCTTCCATCGCCAGATAGGATTTAATCTCACCATGCGTGGGGTACTGGGGGTCCGTATGCCATGGGTGTCGATACTGGCTGCATTGCTGCTGGCTGTGGTGTTGCATCCCGCCAGCGCGCAGGTGAGCGAAGCTCCGTTCGCGCTTCCCGATTGGGTGACCGCGGAGACGGATGTCGCTTATGGAACTGCCCCTGAGCAGAAGCTGGATGTGTACACGCCGAAAGCAGCCGCCAGCGGGAAGCGGCCGGGGCTGTTGCTGATCCATGGTGGCGGGTACCGTGAGGGGTCTCGGAAGAACGTCCTGAGGTTGTATGCCGTTCCGTATCTGCGGAAGGGCTTTGTTGTGGTGTCCATTGACTACCGGCTTAGCCAAACTGCGCCCGCGCCGGCGGCGGTGAACGATACTTTGGCTGCGCTGGACTGGTTCCACAGCAACGCCAAACGCCTGAATGTGGATACAAACCGGGTGGTGGTTGCCGGGGACTCCGAGGGAGGGCATCTGGCTCTCATGGCGGGGATGGTGAACAAGCAGGCCAAGTTGGGGCCGGTGCGCGGCGTGGCTGCGATCGTGAATGTGTATGGCGTGGCCGATATGGGTGAACTGTTGAGCGGCCCTCGAAAGCTGGATGTGATTGTGGATTGGATCCCCGCCGGGCCGAACCAGCGTGAACTGGCCCGTGCGATGTCTCCGATCATCTACGTGCGCAAGGGGCTGCCGCCGGTGAAGTCAATTCACGGCACGGAAGATCCGCTAGTTCCCTACGAGCAGAGCGTTCGGCTCACTCGCCAGCTTCGCGAGAAGGGTGTGACGGCGGAACTGATCAGCATTCCGGGTGGAAAGCATGGCTTCGACGACAAGACCTGGAATGAAGTGATTTACCCCCAGGTGTTCGAGTTTCTGGAGAGGCAGAGGATACTTCGCTAGGTAGCCTGCAAGGGGTGCTCAGGCGAGCGGGGCTCCCATACTCAAGAGGGTGATCAGGCGCGCTCGAACCGATCAAAAAGGGTTTCCTTCTCCCACGGCGTGACATGGCGGGAGCGGTGATGGGCGTAGTGGGCCAAGGCATCCTGGGCGCGGCCGGCACCGGTTGCAAAGCCCAAGCACTCGCCGAGGCTCCTTACGGTGAGGCCAAGCCATAGATAGGGTGTGGCCTTCAGTATTGCTGTGGCGGAAAAGCCGGCCTGCGCACCGGCGGTGAGGGATTGCGCCAGCCGTATATAGGGGAGAAACACAGCAAGCAGGCAGTAGGCTAGCCGCCGGACGGCATTCCAGTCCTCTGTGCGCTGCCCGGCGGCGACTCGTCCCTCAAAAAAGCTGGCTGAGATCCAACTATCGAAGATGGCATAGTTGACGCGAGCGGCGACGGCTTGGCTTTCGAGATAGAGGCTGTGGCCTTGAGCTGCCAGAAGGCGGACAAGTGCCTCCTGATCAGCGAGATGGGCGTCAAGGTCTTCAGCCAGATCCAGCAACACTGCTTTGCGGTAGCACAGGCCGCTTCCGGAAAGCGATTCCACCAGGCCGCCACGGGCGCCAGTGAGGGCGCGACCGGCGTGCATGAGGAAGTCAGCCCAACTAACGTTGGTGGCGGGGTTGGCGTTGCGCAACACAGATCCCACCACGGCGTGGCCACCACGGTGCGCGGCCAGCAGGAGCTCTGCCCAGCGGGGTTCCGGGAAGCAGTGATCAAGGCAGAGCGCGACGATGCCAGAGCGGGCGTGGCGAACACCGGCGGCATAGCCCGGGACAAGTGAGGGCAGCGCGGGGACACGCACGAATTGCCAACTGTGGAAGCCGTCCATCCAGAGCGGGTCCGGTTCCATTTCCGTGCGTCCCGGCCCGACGATCACCAGTTCCAAATCGGCGGCGATGGTCTGGGCGCGAAGGTGGGCCAACAGGGGTTTCAGGGAGTCAAATTGATAAGGTGTTGTGAGAACGAGGGAAAGCAGGGGAGCGGCATGCGGGCTGCTCTTCGCGTAGCGATCCTGCGAGACGGAGGCGGGACCGGCTTCGGCGATCCCCTGTTCGGCGCTGGGCTGAAGGTCAATCTGGCGAAGGGTAGCGCCATAAGCGCGCTCAACTAATTCCAGGGCGATGTAGGCATCGTCAAAGCCGGCGGCGGTTCTGCCGCCCAACATCACAGCTTCGGCAAAGCTCTCCCATTGGGCGCGAAACGCCGCGGCTTCATCGCCGCCGCGCAGCGCTACCGCGGCAGCCTCAGGCCACTCGGGGAGGCTGCCGCTCCACCGGCCATAGGCGGGCTTGGGAACCGGACGGCCGGGCTCTAATCGCATCTCCCGATAGCTGGCCGGCTGATGGAGCGCGAAACGGATGGCGCCACGCTCCCCCAAAATCTCCACCTCCTGGGTATCGACGTTCCCGGCCATCAAGGTGGTGTGGACAAGGACGCCGCTGTAGCTGCGAGTGACCAGTTGGACACGGGCGCTGGCTTCGCCAACGTCTAGTGTTTCAGCGTGGAGGGCATTGAGTTCCTCCCCTAGTAGGAGTCGCCAGAGGTCCAGGTGATGTAGGCCGAATTCGTGCAACAGATTTCCGCCGAGATGATCTGCGTTGCGCCAGGAATTCGGGGCAAGGCGCTGGAAGCTGGTGCTGGCGCAGACACTGTGAACTGCCGCAACGCGCCCGATGCGCCGGGCAGCGATGGCATGCCGTGCGCGCTGAACCAGACGGTGTTGACGCCACTGGAAGCCCACCGCGCATACCAGGCCGGAATGGCGGGCCAGTTCGGCCAACCGCCAGGCATCGGACGAGGAGAGGGCGAGGGGCGATTCCACGAAGACGTGCTTTCCAGTCTGGATGGCCGTCTCAACAAGGGAGGCGTGGGCGGAAGGCGGGGTGAGGATAGCGACGGCGTCGATAGCGGGGTCGTCAAGGATCTCCTCTGCCCAATCGTATAGCCGGGCTGCGGGAAACTGGTAAGCCACCTGACGCGCGTGCTCAGCGCGGAGGTCAAACACTCCTGTAACGGAGATGCGGGGGCATTGGGCCATGGCAGGCCCGTGCAGCAATCGGGCAGCCGCGCCACAGCCCACAATGCCCACGCGGATGTGTGGAAGCGCTGCGTTCTTCATCGCGGACGCTTCCCATGGTGACTTGCCGAGTTGGTTCCCTTGCAGGCGCCCACGCCCTTCACAGTAGCAGCAAGCAAAGCCCGTGAGCTACGCAGTTGGTACTGGCATTCGTTACCTCTTTGGCGCTACGCGATATGCGGCCTAGGCCGGAAACGGGAGGTAGGCTCGCTTGAGGGTCTTGGTGGTATCCAGCGCCAAGGTGTCAGCGCCCAAGCGGTCCAACGTTCCCATTACCGTTACCAGGCTCATAATCTTCTGCTGCATTTCGGGAGAGGTGGCAACGGTATCGATGAGGTAAGGCCAGATGCCCTCGCGGCCGGTGATGCCCTTGACGTGAATCCGCTTGCCGTCATGAACGAAGGTGAGCTCGCGCATGCGGAAGATGATGTCGTTGAGGGTATAGCCGTCAATGGCAATGGAGGGGTCTCCATAGAGGCCGAAGAGCACCAGAGTGCCGCCATCGCGCACGAGGTTGAGGCACTGCTCAAACACCTTGCGGGAGCCGCCCGCGATGTCCACCACGGCTTCAAAGCGTTTGCCTCCGGTGAAGGAATCCACCTGTTGCATGAGGTCTGGCGAGGCAGAATTGAGGACGGCATCCGAACCGAAGGTCCTGGCACGCTCCATCCTCGCGGGATCAATCTCAAAGGCGGCGAGTCGCTTGACACCGAAGTTCTTGGCGAAAAGCTGAGTCATCAACCCGTGGTAACCGCAGCCGATGACGGCGACGTCTCCCAGCAAGTTGTTGTCGAATAGGTACTTGGCCACGAGGCAATCGTTTCCGACACCTTCCAGGAGAGAGGGGAAGAAGGCGGGTTCGCTCAGCACGCGGGGTACAACGTGGGCGCAGTAGGTGGGAATGGTGAGGTACTCGGCATACCCGCCATTCAGGGGCCGCAGATAATCGCCGTTGACACTAGGACCCCAAAGACCGAGGATGCCCTCTTCTGGGTAGCCGGGTAAAGTGTAGTGGCTTTCGGCGACTACGCGCTGGCCAAGCTTGAAGCCGCGGACATTCGGGCCGACGTCGACAATCTCGCCAAATACTTCATGGCCCGGGATGGTGCCATCCTGGACTTGGGGGAATTTGGCGCGGAAGAGGTCCTCATCGGTGCCGCAAACTGACACACAGCGGACCTTAACGAGAAGTTCACCTGGCATGGGCCGGGGGAGGGGCACTTCAGTGAGAGTGAGGTGTCCTCCATCAGCGGTGCTCTGGCGGGAATAGGTCCAGGCGCGCATGGTCCGCTTGGGTTGGGCGGTCGCCGCGGAAGCAGCGGGGTCTCCGGTGGAGGAATTGCTGAAAATGCCTTCTTCGCGGGCGGCAATGGTGAAGGCCTCAACGCACCGCTCCACCTGTTCGCGAGTGTGGGCTGCACTCAACTGGACGCGGATGCGGGCGGCGTCCTTCGGTACTACAGGATAGCTGAAGCCGACCACGTAGACGCCCAGCTCAAGGAGGCGTTCGGCCATGCGGGCAGCTAGGCGGGCATCGCCCAGCATCACGGGTGCGATGGGGTGGGTACCCTCAGGCACGACGAATCCAACGTGTCGCATGCTGCTGCGAAACTGCTGGGTGTTTTCCTGAAGCTGCCTTCGCAATTGGGCGCCTTCGTCGCCTTCGACGATGTCGAAAGCAGCCATGGCGCCAGCGGCAAGGCTGGGCGGGATGGAGTTAGAGAAAAGATAAGGGCGCGAGGTGTTGCGCAGCCACTCCACCAGTACGTGACGACCAGCGGTGAAGCCTCCCACCGCACCGCCCAGCGCCTTGCCAAGGGTGCCGGTAATGACATCTGGCTGGACGCCAAAGTGCTCGCCGGTGCCACGGCCGTTGTCCCCAATGAAGCCAGTTGCGTGGCAATCATCCACTGCCAGCAGGACGCCGTACTTGTGGGCAAGTGGTGCCAATTTGTCTAGTGGAGCGAGGATGCCATCCATGCTGAAGACGCCGTCCGTAACGGCGATCACGGTGCGCTGATGGGCAGCATCGCCATCGCGGGATTCCTGGAGGGCACGCTCAAAATCTTCAGGACTGCGCTCGTCGTAAGGCAGACGGCGGCTCTTCGTGAGGCGCACGCCATCGATGATACTGGCGTGATTGAGACGGGCGCTCACGATGGTGTCCTCGGCCCCAACCATGCTTTCGAAGAGTCCGCCGTTGGCGTCGAAGCAGGAGGTGTACAGAATGCAATCCTCCATACCCAGAAAGCGCGCGATGCGCTCCTCTAACTGCTTATGGATCTTCTGGGTTCCACAAATGAAGCGGACGCTGGACAACCCGTAGCCATAGACGTTCATGGCCAGATGGGCCGCTTCAATCACTTTGGGGTGGTTGGCCAAACCGAGGTAGTTGTTGGCGCAAAAGTTCAGTACGGGCTGGGTGGAGCCCGACAGCATGAGTTCGGTGGCTTGCGAGGTGGCAATGATGCGCTCGCGCTTGCGCAAGCCTGCAGAGTCGCGCTCCTGAAGCGCGGCTTCCAGTTTCTCGTAGATCAGCATGGATCGTTTCTATCCTCTCTGGTGGTCAGCGGTTTCGCAGGGTGGCACTGGTTCGTGTGCGACACCAACCCCAATGATCTTTAACGGCCAGTGGCGGCCTTGGCACGGCCGGCAGCCTGCATAAAACCGGCCAGAGCGCCAAATCGTTCCTGGTAATCGGCGATGGCGCGGCCGATCACCTCGTGGGCTTCCTTGCGGTTGTACACGTGGGTGATCTCGCTCACCTTCTTGGAACCGGGAGTGTCCTTGTAGGTGAGGAAATAGTGACGCAGCCTCTCAATGACGGGGAACGGGGCGTTCTCCAGGTCCTCGTATTCGCCGTAGACCGCATCGTTGTTCAGGACGGCGATGATCTTATCGTCGGCTTCGTTACCGTCAATCATGCGGAGGCCGCCAATGGGGATGGCCTCAAGCGTGATGTCGCCGTGCATCACTTCTTTCTCCGTGAGTACACAGATATCCAGCGGGTCGCCGTCGCCTACGATATCGGTGCGACCGGTGCGTTGGTTACAAAGGGCCGCCACTTCGTCTCCACAGTAGGTTTGCGGAATGAAACCGTAGAGGGCCGGGCAGAAGTTTGAGTATTTTTGGGGGCGGTCCAATTTCAGATAGCCGCAAACCTTGTCGATCTCAAACTTTACCGTGTCGGTTGGCACAATCTCGATGTAACAGGTCACTGTGTTGGGCGCCCGTTCTCCTATGTCGATCCCGTGCCAAGGGTGCGGCTTGAATAGCAAACTCATCAGGTTCCACAATGTTTCCGGCGATTCAGCTTCCATGTCAAGGCTCCCCCTGGGGACGCTTCCAAAGTTCCGGCAGTGCCATTTGGGCGCTAGCAGGCTAAGCACCCATCTTCTCGCAGCGGCATGGGCGCGCGCAAAACAATTCGGACTCCAGCGCCCAGAAACTGGGAATAGAGCACCACTTTTTCGTGGTGTCCTATTGCAATCCACCCGAAGGGAGGCTATTCTGGATTTTCGGATGTTGCTCACCGTCTCCATCACGAGCTTCGGATATTGGCGCTGGTATTGGCGTTCCGGGGTTGGTGTGGGCGCGGGGCGGTAATCAAGATCACCTCCAGGCATCCATCATCAACCCACTCGCTGGAGTGGGTTTTTTTGTGCCCGCTCTGGCAAAAGGAGACCCCATGATTGTCACCATGAAGCCAGAGGCGGAGGCCTCCGACATAGAACTCGTGATTGAGCGCGCCACCCAGTATGGGTGCCGGGTTCATCGGAGTGAGGGAGAGGAGCGCGTGCTGCTGGGCGTGCTGGCTGCGGGAGACCGGCTTCCATCTTGCGACGTATTCGAGGCGCTTCCGCAGGTGGATGCGGTGGTTAGGGTTTCCACTCCCTACAAGCTGGTAAGTCGCGAGTACCGCCCCGTGTCGAGCGAAGTGAGGGTGGGCGATGCCGTTTTCGGGGGCCGGCAGTTCCCGCTGATTGCGGGCCCCTGCTCAATAGAGAGCGAAGCGCAGATCATGGATAGCGCGCGCTTCCTAGGCAGTTTAGGTGTACCGCTGTTGCGTGGAGGGGCCTTCAAGCCACGTAGCTCCCCCTATGAGTTTCAGGGGCTGGGGGAAGAGGGGTTGCGGTTGATCCGCCGCGCGGCGGACGCGTATGGCCTGTGCGTGGTGACTGAGGTCCTCAGCGAAGAGGACCTTCCGCTGGTGGCGCGCTATGCGGATATGCTGCAGGTCGGCTCTCGCAACATGCAGAATTTCGCATTGCTGAAGGCGGTAGGGGCGACACGGAAGCCCATCCTGCTGAAGCGAGGGCTGAGCGCTACGATTCAGGAGTTCTTGCTGGCGGCGGAATACATTGCTGCGCAGGGCAATAGTAGGATTGTGCTGTGCGAACGGGGGATCAGGACCTTCGATCAATCAACGCGCAACACGTGCGACCTTGCCGGGGCGGCGTTGCTGAAGGAGTTGACGCACCTTCCTGTGATTGTTGACCCCAGTCATGCCACGGGACGGCGCAGCCTGGTGACGCCGGTTTCGCGAGCCGCGGTGGCGGTGGGTGCGGATGGTCTGATGGTGGAAGTGCACCCGGCACCGGAAGACGCGCTAAGCGACGGCAAGCAAAGCCTTAGCTTTGGGGAGTTCGCACAATTGCATCGGCAGTTGGCTCCGTACCTGACCCTGCGGCGCGCTCAGCAGGAATCGAATGGCGAGGACAACGCCACAGATGCGGCGGTTGCGCTTGACGCTAGCCTTGTTCCGGAATCCTGCTGATCAGAGACCATCGCCGGCTTCGTGGCATCATCGGTATAGCGTGAATCTTCAGCAGCAGCTGCGTCGACAGTTCCTTACCCTCGCGCCAGTCGTGTTTGTGCTGGGGATCACCACCTTCGGTGCATGGCTTTGGCTGGACTACCAACGGGGCGGCACGCTGCCGGCGCTGGTGAATCACCTTCCCAGCCAGAACGCGGCGATGGGCTTTGCCAGCATTGCGGCTCTTCGGCAAAGCGGGATGCTCCGTCCCGATGTGAATCCGGCCAGCCGCGAACCTGACTATGACGCCTTCATTCGCAAGAGCGGCTTCAATTGGGAGACGGACCTTGACCACTTAGTGTGGTCATTCACCTCCGACGCGCGTTTCTTTTTCGTCAGCGGACGATTTGACTGGTCACGCCTGGAGGAGTTCGTACGGGAAGAAGGCGGCGAGTGCCGGGACGGTTTCTGCACCATCGCAGGCAGCCAGCCCGAGCGGCAGATTTCCTTCTTCGCCTGGCGCAGCCACGTGATGGCACTGGCTGTTTCGCCAGATCGCTATGCGGCGGACAGGTTGCGGCTGGACTACAGGCATTCGTTCGCGGCTCCGGATTCACCCTTCTGGTTGCATCTGGACGGGGCCGCTCTTCGTGACGGTTACCCGCTGGCTCCTGGCTTGAAGGGCTTCCTGCGACTGCTGGAGCGGACCCAGAATGCTACCCTTTTTCTGACGCCGGCGGAGGATGCCTTTCGGCTGGAATTGAGGGCGCAGTGCGCGACCGAAGAACTGGCCACGGCCACCAGCGCGGAATTTTCCAAGCTTACAGACTGGCTGAACAAGCTATTGGCTATTGAGAAACAGCAACCCACTGAAACGGAACTGGCTGCCGTACTCTCCACTGGCAAGTTCACCTCGAATGGAAAGATGGTGGAAGGGGCTTGGCCTATTTCCCGCAACTTTCTTTCGGGGCTGCTATCCGATGAGTAGCGTAGCCTTATGTCATTTGCCTTACACGCGCAATGTGTCTTTGTAGTCTCTGGAAACCTCGTCCGCGATACGGTGGTTCGCAGCGTGGAGCGCCTGGAGTTTGGCGCGACGACTTGGGTGGAAAGTGTCGTGCCCAGCCTGGGCGGGAATGGGGCGAATACGGCCTATGGCCTGGCGAAGCTTGGCGCGCCAGCGACACTCGTCTCCGCCTGTGGCGATGATGATGCGGGCAACGCCTGCCTGCAGGTTCTGCGGCAGGTGGGGGTGAAGACGGCGTTTGCCCCGCGGATGGCGGCGAGCACGGCCCTTACCATCGCATTAGTGAACAGGAAGGGCGAGCGCGCATTCCTGCATCTACCCGGGGTGAACCGTGAGGCACTTGCGGGGCCTGTGGATTTTCACCAGTGTAAGCTGACAGAGGATGCGCCATGGCACTATCACCTGGCCAACCCCTTTGCCCTTCCCGCCTTCCGCGAACACGCCGCAGCCTCTTTGCTGCGCGCGAATCGACTGGGAGCCACCACATCGCTGGACACCGGATGGGATTCCAAAGGCCGCTGGTTGCAGGATCTTGCCCCATGCCTGCCGTTGGTGGATGTGCTGTTTGTGAACGACCGGGAAGCTGAGCAATTGACGGGGCACCGTGAGGCGGGACAGATGGCCAGCGCGCTGCACCGGTTGGGTGCGCGCCGGGTGCTGTTGAAGCTGGGCGAGCAAGGCTGTCTGTTGAGCGACGAGGACGAACGCGAAGTGATTCCGGCCTTCTTTGTGGACGTTGCGGACACTACCGGAGCGGGGGATGCATTTGTGGCGGGCTACCTGGCGGGTTTGCGCACGGGACTTCCGGCAACGGATGCGGCGCGCTTTGCCAACGCCGTGGCAGCCCTCAGCGTGCAGCACCCAGGAGCTATCGAGGGCATTCGCAGCCTGCCTGACACGCTGGAGTGGATGGCCGCACAAGACACGGACTAGTGCGCGCGATTGCAGTTACTCCGAAAGGAAGCCTTCTGCCAGCAATTTACCTTCGAGTTCGGGTGTGAACTCCGCGTAGCGGATGGTTAGCCTGGCGCGGCCGCGCTTCAGGGCGACGCCATAGGGCGGATTGGCAAACTCGAATACCGAACGGAGGGCTTGCACATCTTGGGGATCCTTGGCCAGTTGGGCCTTGAAGCCGGAATCGTCCAACAGGATCTGACCCCAGTCGGGATTTACGGTAGGGACGGCAATGATTCGGGTGGAACCCCAGTTCCACTGGGCCATCATTTTTGCTGACAGCAGACAGTGGGCGCATTCCGGGTCGTACAGATACAGGAAGGTCGGGGAATCAGCAAGCGACACCCGAGCGCCGTTGAGGTCAATGGTGGCGGGAGCTTCCAATCCACTTTCGCGCGCGGAAGCCCAGGTGGCGGAGCCCACGCTGAAGACGGTGAGTAGCGCCAACACCGCGAGACTGGTCCGCGGTGGGTGCGGGAGCAGCCAGCCCGAATCCCTTGACGCCCACCATCCGGCCAGCCCGGCAAGCAGCATCATCACGCCGTTGCTGATGAAGAAGACCGGTCCGACCGCGCGCTTGATCCACGGGAAGCAGCCGCAATCCTCGCCCTGCAGGCGCTCAAAATTGACGCCAACGTAGACGCAAAATGCCACCAGCATTGCCAGCATGATGGCTGCTCCAAAGCGCCGGTAACGGGGCATCAGCAACATGACGGCGGCAAAGAGCTCTGTGACGGCCAGCGCCACGGCAGCGGCCAAGCTGAGATTTCCAGGGATGAGTACCTGGGTGAGCCTTTCCGCGGCATCCAGAGGCATCAGCATCTTGTAGCCACCACTTGCCACAAAGACCACCGCCATCAAGAGCGCGGCCACGTGGCTGCTCGTTCGTTTCCAGGCCGGAAGTTCCATCGTAGCTGCGCTCATCGATTGTCGCTCTGCCATCTCACTCATACCTCCAGTCTAGCCAAGGCCGCATGTCGCGGTGCGGTACAGGTTCACCAAGATCATCCAGCGGCACAAGCCTGCGACACCTGCGTCCTAATCTGGACGGGCGGAGGGTACGTTGGTGGCGTCGACGTGTTGCAAAACCCACTGAACCAGATCTTCGCCCCGCTCGACTTCGGTACCAATCCGCAGCCAATAGAGGGGATGGCCCTGAATGGACTGACGCCATGCCGGAGTGAGGTTCTGGAAATCCTTTTCCGTGCAAACAAGGGCACTGGCGCCTGATGCGGCGGCCATCGCCTCCAGGCGCTGCAATTCGTGCGGACGGTAGGGGTGGTGGTCTGGAAATGGTACCCTCGCCCGCACCGGGACGCGGAGCGCGCGTAAGGTAACAAAAAAGCTGTTGGGGTTTGCCAGGCCGCAAAAGGCCAACACCGGTGTGTTCCCTAGGGCGTCAACAGTTAGGCTTTCGCCTGTACGTGCGTCCACCCACGATTCGGGGCGGACGCGGGAGCGAAAGATGGGGGCTGAGGGGTTTGACTTGCTGAGGAAATCCTCAATGCCCTTCAGGCGGGCGCCGCTTTCGGTTCGTGTGAGGAGGAACGCGTTGGCACGGTTCAGGCCGTCAGGGATGGCTTCGCGTAAGCGGCCCAGCGGGAAGATGTCGTATTGGCCGAAGGGCTGGAGCGCATCGATCACCACCAGGTTGAATTCGCGGTGGAGACGCCAATGCTGCAGTCCGTCATCAAGGACAAAGACGTTCACGCCGGGATGCCGCTTCAGAAGTGCGAGACCTGTGAAAAAGCGATTCGCGCCAATGCCAACGGGTGCACCGCTGCGTTCCAGTAGGATTTGGGCCTCGTCGCCGGTGACTTCCCGAGGGGGTCTTTCTGCCGGACCGGCTACGAGTATCGCCTCACGGCTGATTCGCCCATAACCGCGCGTCAGGATGGCGGGCTGGAAGCCTGCCTCTTGCAGGCGGTGAACCAGCCAGAGAACGGTGGGTGTTTTGCCGGCGCCACCCATGGTGATATTGCCCACGCAGATTGCCGGGGTCGGCAACTGGCGCACCTGCAGCAGTTCGCGCTGTCGCTTCCAGGCTCCCCCGGCGGCCCAGATGCGTGCTAGGGGCCAGAGCGTGGCATAGTGCCACCAGGAACGGGGGTCTCTGGGAAGGCAGCGCTCGTAGAGCGTGGCAACGGCGTGAATGCAGCGAGAGGTAGCGCCCCTGCCAGTAAGCGCCCTCTGTCGCGCCAGATCGCCCAATGCCTGGCGGGCCTCTGGATGCTGCAGCAGATTGGCGACGGAATCGGCAAGCGCATGCGGGCCGGGTATGTCGATAAGCACGCCTGCCTCACGGAAGTCGGCGGCAATCTCAGGAAAGTTCTCCATGTGGGGGCCAATGACGATGGCGCGTCCGGCTTGGGCGGGCTCAATAATGTTGTGTCCGCCGCGGTGATTGAGGGTGCCTCCAACAAACACGACATCCCCCAGCGGAAATACGCTGGCCAGCTCGCCGATGGTGTCCAATAGCAGGACCCCGGGCAACATCATCTGGCTGTCGTGTGTGAGTTCCGTGCGCCGGAGATAGCGGATGCCTGCCTCGCCCAGTTTCGCCGCCGTGAGAACGAAGCGTTCGGGACGCCTGGGAGCCAGAATTACCAGGAGCTTGGGAAACGTGGCCGCCAGCTGGTGAAAGCACTGCACCACTAGGTCGTCTTCGTCCGGGTCTCCCTCCCGGGCGGGCGGCATGGTGCTGGCGGCAATCCAAATCTGCTGGGGGCGAATCGCATCTAACAGGGTGGTGATTGCCTCTGGAGGCGATTTGCTGGATGCCTGTTGGTCGTACTTGAGATTTCCCCCCACTTGGAGTGTGGACGTATCGCCCATGAGAGCTTCGAACCGGCGTCGACTCACTTCATCCTGGGCCAGGATCGCGTCCGGCAAGGCCAGCACTTCACGAAACAGCCAACGTGCCTTCAGGTAACTGGGGAAGGCCCGCGGAGAAATGCGGCCGTTAACGGTCACCAGGCCGGCTCCGGTCTTCTTGATTTCGTTATAGAGATTGGGCCAGATTTCCGTCTCGAGAATCACTACAACCACGGGCTTGATGTGAGCCAGAACCCGGCGGATCGCGAAGCAGTAATCAGCGGGGAGGTAAAAGATGCCGTCCACTTGCGGCCCCAGCTTCTGTTCGGCCAACTGGCGTCCGGCCAGTGTGGATGCACTCACAAACACGGTGGCTAGAGGGAAGCGTGTGCGCATGGCGTCAATGAGGCCAGCCGCGGCGGCGATTTCACCAACGCTGACGGCATGCAGCCAGATCGCGCTGTGGCCGGTCTGCTTGAGCTCAGCGGGAAGGAATCCGAATCGTTCAATCAGGTTTCGGGCGTAATCTGATTGGCGCAGGACGCGTCGAAGCAAATAGAGTAGAAGGAACGGGAACGCCAACCAGGTAAGAAACCGGTAAAGGGAAAAGATGATGCGTCGCCGCCAGTGCATTCTGTTTCGTATCGTGGGAGCCTTGGCTCTGCTGCCATTCGTGGGCTTCCCGTCCTTGCTTGGCCTATCGGCCTTGTTTACCGTGGCTGCCCAACCGGCCCTTGCCGCTGACAACTCCCAGTTTAAGCCCGAAGCGCTTGACCGCTACCCTCAGGCCCAGAAGGTCAGCGGCTTGGTGCTGGCGGCGGACGCTTTCCATGAGGCGGAACGCGCCAAGGTGGCGTTTGGCTCAAAGGCCAAGCCCTACGAGAACGGAGTGCTGCCCGTACTGCTGCTGATTCGCAACGATTCGCAGAAGGTGATCCGGCTGGAGGGAATGCGGGTGGAGTACCATGCGGACCGGGCTCGCTCTGCGTCGATTCCTGCCTCAGAAGTTCCCTATCTGCGGGGCGTCCAGCGTCCGAAGGCCCAGGGCTCTCCCATTCCCGGACGGGTGAGCGTACGGCGGGGAAAGAACCCGCTGGATGCACAAGAGATCCAAGACCGCGCCTTCGCTGCTCCGATGCTGCCTCCCGGAGAGACCGTGTGGGGCTTTTTCTATTTCCAGGCACGATACCGCGAGAACGGAATCCTCTATATCACGGGCCTCACCGAAGCGGCCACGGGTAATGAGCTCTTCTTCATGGAAGTGCCAGTGACCGCCGGTCTTCCCTAGTCTGCCTATGTTGCCTTGCGTGCGGGACGGGCAGGGGATGCCGCCGGGCTGACTGGATTGTGGACTCAGTCCGGCACGATGATGCTCGGCTTACTGCGAATCGCCCCCACCACGATATACTGAAGGTTTGCACTCCCGCTGGAGACACTCCCATGTTTGACCTTTTCCGTAGCCGCGCCAAAGCGGTCCGTATGATGCTGGGCGCCATCCTTACCGTGGTGGCCGCCGCGATGGTGATTACGCTGATTCCTGGTTTTGGCGGCGCTGAGTTTGGCGCTAGCGCCCAGAATCTGGCTGAAGTGGCCGGCGAACCCATCACCGTGAACCAGTTGCGCACGACGCTTTCCCAATTGGCGCGTGGCACCGACATGACCGCGGACCGGATGACCGCGATGATGCCGGTTGCCTTTCGCAATCTCGTGCAGGAACGGGCGCTTCAGTACGAAGCCAACCGGCTGGGCTTCTCGATTAGCGACGACGACCTGGTGGACGCCATCCGCAGTATCCCCGCATTTCATCGCAACGGGCAGTTTGTCGGGGCGGATGAGTACCGGATGCTGCTGGAGCAAAATGGTACGTCACCGGCCCAATTTGAAGGCGATCTTCGCCGGGAGCTCACGCGCGGGCGTTTGAGTGCAATGATCTCTCGCACAGTGGTTGTGAGTGAGCAGGAAGTGGACGATGTCCTGAAGGAACGGAACGAGAAGGTTTCGCTGCAGTATCTGTACTTGGACCCGCAGTCACTTGAGGCGCAGATTGCTCCTACGCCCGAAGAAATTGACGTCTTTTACTCACGGGCTGAAAACAAAGTAAGGATGCCCGAACTTCGCGACTTCGACGTCGTGCGCTTTTCGATGGAGCGGGCGCTGGAAGCATCCCCGGTTCCGATGAGCGAGATCAAGGCTTACTACGACGCGAACATTGAGCAGTGGCGGTTAGAAGAGCAGGCCAAGCTGCGTCATATTCTGCTTTCCACTGAGGGCAAGAATGCTGAGCAGAAGGCGTCGGTTCGCAGTGAGGCCGAGGCGCTTCTGCAGCAAGTGCGCGGCGGGGCGGATTTCGCGAAGGTTGCGCGGGAGAAATCCACCGACGAAGTGAGCGCCAAAGAGGGTGGGGACTTGGGCTGGATTTTCCGTGGCCAAACCGAGCCGCCGTTTGAGGCGGCAGCATTTGCACTGAAGCCCGGTGCCATTAGCGACTTGGTTGAGACCGTGTATGGTTTCCATATCATCAAGTCAGAAGGGTTTGAGCCTCCCCGTGTGCGACCTCTGGAAGCGGTGCGGGATGAGATTGCTGGCCAGCTAAGCCAGCAGCGGGCGCAGAGCCTGATGCAACAGGCGGCAGAACGGCTACGTGCCCAGATTCAGGCCAATTCCGCCAACGCGGAAGCGCTTGCCAACGCGGAGCCAATCGCGCAGTTTATCCGCTACAACCAGATTCCGAATACGGCTCCGGCGGGGAGCATTGCGCCTAACAGCCAGCTACGTCAGGACATGAACTCGATCGCAGAAGGGCAGGTGACTGCAATTGGCGAGGCCGGAGGCAATGCGCTTGCATTCGCGGTGGTGCGTAAAGTGCAGCCGGATCGGGAGGCCACCAAGGAAGAGGCGATGGACCGTACCATCGCGTTGATCAAGACCCAGAACGCGCGGCTGATTGCGAATCGAAAGCTGGCCGAGGCCAAAGAGGCCGTTGATGGAGGGGCCGACATGAAGACGGTTGGCCGCAACATGGGGCTCACCTTTGGGGAAGCGCCACCGTTCACACGCATCAGTGCGGCGGAGGGGATTGGGAACGTTGGCGACGTGTACAAGGCATTCGACGTGCCGGTGGGTGCAACGCTGGACCCCTTCCAGTCAGGTCCAAGGATGTTCGTGGTGAAGGTGGTAGCGCGGGAGGAAGCCAATCTGGCGGCTCTTGCGGGTGAACGCACTGAGGCTCGCAAGGCCCTCATCAACATGAAGTCCCAAGAGCGCCTGCAGTTGTATTTGGAGGGAGTACGCGCCCGCCTGGAGCAGGAAGGCAAGATCAAGATTGACTCCCAGCGCGTGACTGCCCTGATGCAAAACGGGCCAGGCATCTAGGTGAAGATGCGCTAGCCTGCTGGCTGGCAGCCCGCAGAAAGCCACTATCCCCGCAGGTAAGCGTCCTCACCGCGTTGCCAGTCGTCGCGAACGGGTGCGAACCAATCAATGGCCACTGAGTCCATGAGGGCAGTTACCTCGTGGGGTAGGTGTGGCGGAATACGCAACATTTCCCCGGGGTTGAGGACAATGTCCTCCCCGCCCATCCGGAACAGCAACTTGCCCGAAACGAGGGTGGTGGTTTGCTCGTGTACATGATGATGCAGGGGCACCAAAGCACCTTCGCGCAGGTTCACCTGGGCTGTGGTCATGTTCTCTCCGTGCCAAACCCGCCGTGAAATGCGCGGGTTCATCTCTTCTAGCGGAATGGCTTCCCATCGAACGGATCGCATGTGCGGAGTGTACCAAACCGCATTCGACCACTGGAAAGGGTAGTGGATTCCCTACTGTGAGGAAGGTTCCCTAGTGTGAGGAAGGCCCCGGATGGCTAACTTTCCTTGTATGGCGGGAATTTGCGCCATCGGACGCGCGTGTCGGGTACAATACCGAAAGGCGGGGCATAGCCGATATCGAACGTGCCACGACCTACTCACGGCTATCTCAATCCATGAGCATTCTTGCCACCAACTCCTCTCTCCTGCTGGAAAAGCCAAACTGTGAGCTTGGCATCGGTTCGCTGATCTTGACTCCTGACGCTCCGGCCCTGATTGACGGCGTGCGTATTCAACCCTACGCCCTTTGGCCGGATGACCGGGGTTACTTTCTCGAGGTGATTCGTGGCGGGCAGGGACTGGCGGCGGATTTTCCACTGGAAACCATGCAGGTATCGGCCGCCTGCAACTACCCAGGGGTCGTGAAGGCCTTTCACTATCATCTGGAGCAAACGGATTTCTGGGTTCCCAGCCGTGGCATGCTGCAGATTGCGCTCGTTGACATGCGGACTGGATCGCCAACCTTTGGGGCGAAGAACACGCTGTATGCGGGGGAGTTGAGGCCTTGGCAGATTCTGATTCCTCCAGGTGTTGCCCATGGCTACAAGGTTGTGAGCCGTGAGCCGTCGATGCTGGTGTATGTAACGAACCGCACCTACAATCCGAAGGATGAGGGGCGGGTTCCCTATGATGATCCGATGTTGGCCTACGACTGGGAAACACAGCACAAGTAATGCCCATCAGGGCGCGTCCATGGCCACACGATGCCCTTTTGCCTGCCATGCACATCGTCCTTGACGGAAGTCCGCTGACCGTGGAGTCCGGGGGCATCAAACGCTACGCGATGCAGTTGGCGTTGGCGTTGCGTGAACTGCCCTACGGTGATCAGGTGACGTTTCTTTGCGATCGTCCGATTCTGAAGGCGGGGCCTGTAGTGCGAGCGGGCATTCAGGTGCATGACCAGCCAGCCACCGGCTGGCGACGCCGGTGGTGGAGCCTGGGTGTCTCCAGCGTCGCGGAAGATGTGAATGCCACGGTATTTCATGGGGTTGATTTTGCTGTGCCCTATCGCCATCGACACCCGGCGGTGATGACGATTCATGATCTTTCGCCGTGGCGCTATTCGCAGTGGCAACCGGAGGCCAAACGCATCCGCCGTCGCACTCCCTGGCTACTGCGCCTGGGGATGGCAGATATGGTGACTACGGTGAGTGAGGCCGTCCGGGAAGAAGTGATTGACTATTTCCAGTTGGATCCGCAGCGGGTAGTGGCCACGCCTCTTGCGGCGGATGCACGTTTTCGTCCCGTTTCCTGCGCGGGTCCACCCCCGCGATTTTTTTTGTTTGTGGGCACCAATGAGCCTCGCAAAAACCTGACGACGCTGGTTGAG
Source organism: Bryobacteraceae bacterium (assembly GCA_036821995.1). Lineage (GTDB taxonomy): Bacteria > Acidobacteriota > Terriglobia > Bryobacterales > Bryobacteraceae > JACTMJ01. Next base: position 19,984 of record DAISIM010000027.1, on the reverse strand, counting down.
GCGTGGCGGCAATTGCCGTCGGAAGGGCGGCCGGAACTGTGGATTGCCGGCCGGATGCGAGAGGATGGTATGCCGCTACCCCAGTTACCTGGCTTGGTGGAACTGGGCGTGGTGCCGGACGAGGAACTGGCGCCGCTGTATTCTAGCGCGATCGCTACCGTGTATCCGTCGGTCTACGAGGGGTTCGGTTTGCCCGTGCTGGAGGCCATGCAGTGCGGCTCGCCCGTGGTAGCGGGCAATTGCCCAGCTCTGCGTGAAGTTGCCGGCAACGCGGGAATGCTGTTGCCGCCGGAAATCCCATCGCTCTGGCGGGACGCGCTGCAACAACTTGCTGCAAACGATACGCTGCGGAAGGAAATGCAAATCCAGTCGCTACAGCGCTCGGCAGCGTTCACGTGGCGGGCTACGGCGGAGAAAACCAGACTTGTCTATCTGGAGGCGATCTCCCGTTTTGGCCGCTAAACCCAGGGCGCTGCTATTTACCGCCGAGTCGCCTTACCCCACGATAGGAGGTGGCGCGATGCGCACGGCTTCCATCCTGGAGTATCTGCTGCAGAGCTACGAAACGGATGTGATCTGCTTCCGGCAGCCGGGGGCCCCCAGCGGGGCGCTGGCGTCATCTGTCGGGCAAGCGACGAATCTGCGCCAGTGGTCTGAGATTCCTCTGCCTGCCAACCAGCGTGGAACTCTGCACCGTGGGTGGCGCAACGCAGGCCGCGCTCTACGGGGGGTGCCTCCACTCGTTGACCGCTTTGCGGGCTTTGAAGACGCAGTGCGAGAGGCATTGGGGGGCCGTCGATACGAAGTCGTGATCGTGGAACACTTCTGGTGCGCGACCTATGCAGCCCTACTACGCCCGTATGGTGAGCGGCTGGTGCTGGACCTGCACAACATTGAGTCAATCTGGCACCGGCGGTGCGCAGCCGCGGTAAGTCCCTGGCTTGCCCCTTTGCACTTGGCTTTTGCGCGGGCGTCGGCGCGGTTGGAAGCGGAACTGTTGCCGCGTTTTGATCTGGTCCTCACCACGTCGCAACCAGACTGTCATTGGATTACGGAACGGTTTCCGGGAATAGATGCGTCCTCGGTGGCGAATACGATACCCCTGTGCGAGCGCCCCGTGGTGGAGCAGCGCGCGGGTGTCGTATTCAGTGGCAACATGGAATACCTGCCTAATCAGCAGGCCGTGCGCCATCTTGCAAGCGCCATCTGGCCGCTGCTCTGCAGACGTCATCCAGGTTTACAGTTGAAAATTCTCGGCAAAGGCGCTGCCAATCTAAAGCATTTTCTGGCTGGGGTGCCGCGAGCGGTTCTTGTGCCTGACCCTGACGATGCGATGATGGAAATAGCGCAATGTCAGGTAGCCGTGGTTCCCTTGACCATGGGTACCGGCACGAGGCTGAAGATCATTGAGGCGTGGGCCGCGGGCTGTCCCGTGGTGTCCACTTCTGTTGGCGCTGAGGGTTTGCAGTATGAAGATGGCGTTGACATCCTCATTCGCTCATCCCCCGGCGAGTTTGCCGCGGCCGTTTCTGACTTGCTGGACTCCCCTGAGAATGCCCAGCGGCTTGCAGATGCTGGGCGGCGGAGATTTGAAGGCAGCTATTCCTGGGCGAGGGCTTGGGCAGATCTTCGAAACTGCGGTTTGTAGGCCGCGTATTCTTAGTAGTGACGCTTTTACGCATGAATGAAATGTATGGCTGTGATGGATTGGCGGGACAATTGCCTGAGGGTATATCCCTCATCTCGGTGGCGATGCGCCCGTACCGTCGGAGCTGGAATGAGGGGCTTGGGTGCGGGTTGCGATTGATGCACACGCCATAGGGAAACGGCAGACTGGGAATGAGGTCTACATCCGTGGCCTCATGGACCATTTCATCCCGCTTGCCCAGGACACTGATTTCATTGCTTACGTCTGTGGTCCGGATGCAGTCCCACACATTCCAGTTGGGATGAAAATGCGGCAGATTTCGTCGAATCCCTATTGGCGCTTGGGTTACCAGCTTCAGCGGAGACTTCGCCAGGATCGCGCCGATGTTTTGCATGTGCAGTACACGGCGCCCGTTGGCTGCCGCATTCCCGTGGTGGTGACCGTCCACGATGTGAGCTTTCTGGAAGAGCCATCGTTTTTCTCCGCATTCCGGCAGCGGCAGTTGGCCATCACGGTAAGCCGGACGGTGCGGAATGCCGCGCGGATTCTAACGTGCAGTGAGTTTTCGCGCCAAGCGATTGCTCGTGCTTACGGGCTGAATCCGGAGCGGATTGCTGTTGCCCCGAATGCTGCATCGCCGGTGTTCCGGCCACTTGACCGTCAGCAGGCGATTGACCAGGTGCAGCGCTCTTATGGCATCCGGGCACCGTTTCTGCTGTGCGTCGGCAATCTGCAGAGGCGGAAAAACCAACTGGGGTTGATCCGCGCGTTTGAACAACTCATGATCGACCAGCCGGACCTTCCCCACCATCTGGTTTTGGTGGGGAAGGAGACTCCCCAAGCCGCTGACATCAAGGCGGTTGCACGGCGCTCCCCGTTGCGGCACCGGATCCACTTCACGGGTTTTGTTGACGACGGCATGCTGCCCTGGCTCTATAACGCTTGCGATCTGTTCGTGTTCCCCAGCTTCTATGAGGGGTTTGGTATTCCCGTGTTGGAAGCAATGGCCTGTGGCTGCCCGGTGGCTAGCAGCGACCGGACTGCGCTGCCTGAGGTGGCTGGCAACACAGCGCTTTACTTCAACCCGGATTCAGTAACCAGCATGGCGCAGACAGTGTGCGACGTGCTGAGAAACCTGGACTTCGCGGCGACCCTGGGCCGCTCCGCGATGGACCGCGCCCGGGAGTTCAGCTGGCGCCGCTCTGCGGAAATCGTGCTGAGTACCTATCGCGATGCTGCGGGGATCACGGCTCCCAAGGCGATTACCACGGTGCCACGCGCTGTTGCGTCAGGATCCTAATGCAGATTGCACTCGTAAGTCCCTTTCCGCCTTCCAAGAGCGGCATCGCCGACTATACGGCTGCCTTGGCAACGGCACTGGCTCAGTTGGGGGAGGTGCTGCCGGTTCCGAGTGCGGATGCGCTGGCACGGCTGACGCCAGATGCGCTCCGCGTCTACCAGATTGGAAACAATGATGCGCACGGATTTGTGTACCAGGCGGCCCTGTCGCATCCGGGAATTGTCGTGCTGCATGAGGCGAACCTTCATCACCTGATTGCGGAAATCACCATCAAGCAGGGAGACTGGAATGCCTATATGCGTGCCGTGGAGTTTGACGGCGGAGCGACCGCGCTGGCCTACGCGCAGGCGGTGAGGCGCCTGGAGGTGGGCCCGGATTATGATGGCGTGCCCATGCTGCGCGAGGTGTTGCAGGCGGCTAGAGGGCTGGTGGTGCATAGCCACTTCGTAGGGTCGATTGCGCGCGATTACGGATTCCACGGTCCCATTGCGGTAATTCCTCACGGTGCGTGGCTGCCGGACACACAAGGTCAGTCATGGCGGCAGCAACTGGGCGTTGGGCCGGAAATGGTACTAGTTGGCATCTTCGGACACCTGAAGCCCTACAAGCGGATCGCCGAGTCTCTGCGCGCCTTCCGCCGGCTGGCCCGCGGCAACCCTTTCGCGCGCATGATTCTGGTAGGCGAGGAACATCCGGATTTCCCCCTGACACCGCTGTTGGATCACTTGGACCTGCACGGGGAGGTACAGCACATCGGCTTCGCCCCCATCGAGGATTTCGTCGGCTATATGGCCGCCTGCGACATCATCCTGAATTTGCGATATCCCACTGTAGGAGAGAGCTCCGGATCAATGCTGCGCGCGTTGGGCTTGGGCAAGCCGGTGCTGGTATCCGAGGTGGGTTCATTTGCCGAGTTTCCCGACGAAGTTTGCATCAAGATCCCTGCCGGGACGCCAGATGAGGAAGAGCTGATCTACGAGTATCTGCGCTATCTTTGCGAGCAACCGGAGAGTGCGAAGATTCTGGGGGAGGCCGCCCGGGCATGGGTGGGCGAAACCTGTAACTGGGACAAGGTGGCAGCAGAGTACATGCATTTCTGCCGCCAGATTGCGGATGGCGGGTCGGCGGTTGCCCCTGCAGAAGTCCACCCTCAACAGAAAGGCACCGCCGCGGATGTGATGCCGGCGGACGGGCATAGCCATCTTGAGCCAGAGATGCCGGTGGGGATTGCCTCCACACTTCCCGCCTCTGCCGCTGCCTCAGGGAGTGCGATCGCGCCGGTACAGGAGGCCACTCAGCCGGAGGAAGCCACTCCGTCCGAGGAGGATACGAAGTCAAAGGAAGCGAAGTCAATTCCGTCTATCCCGCAAAGCTTCGTGGGTGAACCGGAGCCGTCCAGTGCGCCGGGGACGCCGGCGGAGGAGACAACGATTGAAGAAGTAACGGCTGATGCTTCGGCTGAGGGTGAAGTGCCGCCTCTCGCTGAGGAACAGCCCAGTGAAGGCCACCCGCCCGCTGCTCTGACGCAGTTGGAAACGGCGATGGCGAGGGAACTCTTGGCTTGGGCTCCTAACCAGGATGCCCGCGGCTATCTCATCCAGCACCTCAGCAGACTGGAAGATACGCTCAGCCTGCTGCCTGAGGGCAGTCCGGGACAGCGAATCCTGGAGATGGGCTGCTACATGCAACTAACGCCTTTGCTGAAGGACATCAAGGGCTATGGCGAGGTTCGCGGGTGCTATTACGGACCAGCCGGTCACACACGTCAGCAGACAGCGTCCGCCACGGATGGCCGCACCTTTTCATGTACGGTAGATACCTTCGATGCTGAGCGCGACAGATATCCGTATCCCGATGAATACTTCGACGCCGTCCTGTGCACGGAGCTGTTTGAGCATCTCGGCTATGACCCGATGCACTGTCTGGTGGAGATCAACCGCATCCTGAAACCTGGCGGCTGCGTACTGCTGAGCACGCCGAATGTGTGCTCCACGAGAGCCATTGCCGCCATTCTCACCGGGTATCATCCGGGTTTTTTCCCAGCCTTCATCCGGGCGAATCCAGACGGTGAGGTGGATCCAAGGCATCATCGTGAGTACGCTCCGCGCGAGATCCAGCAGGCGTTTACCGATGCCGGCTTTGCGGTGGAGTCCTTACGCACGGGTGCCTATTGGAGTGCCCCTACCCCGGAACATGCGTGGGTACAGCACCTCCTGGAACACTATGAACTCCAGCGCGAATTGCGAGGGGAATGCATCTTTGCACTGGGGCGGAAGTGCGGCCCGGCGTTGAATCGATATCCGGGTTGGCTCTACTATGGATAGCCCATGCTAAGCCGTTTATCCCATGTTGAGACCCAAACGCAGGATGGTGCGCTAGTTGTTCGCTTCCAACTGAGATTGCGGCATATCGAGGGAGAGGCTAGCAAACCCGCCGTGTTGGCTTACCAGGTGCTTGACCCGGACACGGGCAACTACCTGCAGGAGGGGGAGCATCGCCCTTTGGACGGCGTCCCGGAGCGGTCCCGTCGGACCGTGGATCTGCCCCAGGAACTGCTGTTGGAGCCGGCGCTGTTGCCTCGGGGCCGGTTACGCGTGGTCGTTTCCCTACTGGATGAGACTGGGTGGCGGTACCGGCAGGGGGACCCTTATCTGCGCTTGGACTTGGAGAATCAAGGCGAGGTTCTGCAGTTGCTGCGGGCCGAGGTCTCCTCAGCGGCACGTGACTTGATGCCGCGTCTTGCCCGTGCCCTGCGCAGGACGGTTGTGCTGCCGGTGTCCAGCATCGCGCGGAATCAGCGCCTGATTCGCACGATGGTGCGCCGTGACATGATGGGCCGTTACCGGGGCTCTTTTGCGGGCGTGCTGTGGAGCGTGCTGAATCCACTGTTGCTGCTGGTGACCTACTATTTCGTGTTCGGCGTCGTGCTGCAGGCACGTTTTGGCGGCGACCCCAGCCGGGAAGGCTTTGTGCTCTACTTCCTGGCGGGCATGCTTCCCTGGATCCCCTTTTCCGAAGCCCTAGGGCGCGCCCCCGGGGTGCTGTTGGAGCATGCCAACTTCATCAAGAAGCTAGTGTTTCCCGTGGAGACGCTGCCGGTGAATCTTGTGGCAGCGGGCTTGGTGTTGCAGGGCTTCGCCATTCTGATCTTCCTGGGTGGGCTGCTGTTGTTTCGGGGCGCGATTCCCACTAGCGCCATCTGGCTGCCGATCTTGATGTTGCCGCAGGTGTTGCTTACTGCCGGGCTGGCTTGGTTGTTTGCCGCCCTGGGTCTCATCTTTCGGGACCTTGGCCAGATTATCGGCTACCTGCTCACCCTGTGGTTTTTTCTAACTCCCATCTGCTACCCGGAGGAGAGCCTGCCTGCGGCTGCCTTGCCCTATCTCTCCTTGAACCCCTTTTTCTGGCTCGTACGCGGCTTCCGGGATGTGCTGCTGGCGGGCCATTCGCCGGAGCCACTACCGCTGCTGGGACTAATCGCTGGCTCGCTGTTGATCTTCTTCCTGGGGCATGGCTTGTTTCACAGGCTGCGACGGGGTTTTGCCGATCTGCTGTAGCGTATGGCGTCACGCTACACTAGTGGCTTGTCTTCTTGTCTGGCCGCTGTGCAACCGCTACCGCCCATTCAGGTTCCTCCATTTGATCCGCTGTTTCGCAGCGGCCATTTGTCAACGTTGAGCACGGTGGCAGTTCGTCCTTTTCTGGATGAGCAGCGTTTTCCGCCTTTGGCAAGGCTGTTTGAGACGGAACCTGGGGTGAGGGTGCGGGTTGTGTCGCAGTCTCCGATGGAGGCAGCGAGTGGACACCTGATTCTGGTGCACGGGCTGGAAGGAAACACTGAGGGTTCCTATATGCGCAGCCTTGCGCAGCGCGCGCTGACGGCAGGGTTCCACGTGCACCGCATGAATATGCGCAATTGCGGCGGCACAGAGGCCCACTGCCCGGCCCTCTACCACGCGGGTCTGGTGGTGGATATCCTCTCCTGGATGCATCATCTCCGTTCCCAAGATCGCCTTCCCTTGTTTCTTGTGGGATTCTCACTGGGTGGCAATCAGGTGTCGAAGCTGGCAGGCGAACTTGGCGAAGCTGCCCGTACCCTGCTGGCAGGGGTGTGCGCGGTATCGACGCCGATTGACCTCGCAGTATGCTCGCGCACGATCCAGTCTCCGGCAAACTGGCTTTACCAGAAGCAGTTTGTGCTGCGGATGAAGGCTACGCTGCGCCGCAAGCATGCGCTGTTTCCGCAACTGTTTTCCCTGGATGGCGTGGACAAGTTACGCACGATTTGGGATTTGGACGATCGTTTCGTGGCCCCCCTTGGAGGGTTCCGCGATGCGGCCCACTACTACGCCACGCAGTCAGCACAGAACTTCCTTGGCACCGTGCGGGTGCCCATGCTGTTGGTGCATGCAGAGGATGACCCCTTTATTCCCATAGAGATCTATCGTCAGCCCGCTGTAGAGCGGAACCCCTGGATTCAGTTCGTGCCCGTTGCGCATGGTGGCCACATGGGCTTTCTGGCCCGCCGGACGCCCAAGTTCTGGTTGAACGAACTTGTCATTCAGTGGATGGCGCATTTGCTTGGCGACGCTTCTGCCACCACTGCCCAACCGGCAAACTTCGCCGGTTCCTGCTAAATTTTTCGGAACTTCCCGGTTGCATCCTCGTATTCCCCGATGAAGCGTCTGGTGGTGGTGCCACCGCCAGTAGGGCGCATTCCCGATAAACGCCGGTGCGCGTGAGAGTGTCGCCACGTTCTGATTTTTTGGAGGACGCAATGGCCGCGAATGGCAAAAGGAAGAGTCGCCGTTGGATATGGGTGGCAGCCGTGCTGACGTTGCTGGTGGGGGGCGGCGTGGCGATGTCGTTTGCGTTTCGCAGCAATCCCACCATTGACCCGGCCAAGCTAAGCACGGTGGAAGCCGGAGACTTGGCGCGCAGCGTGGTGGCTACCGGCAAGATCGAGCCCCTTGCCAAGGTGCAGGTGAAGTCAAAGGCCAGCGGCATCGTAAAGAAGCTCTACGTGGAGTACGGTGAGCAGGTGAAGCGGGGCCAATTGCTGGCGGAACTGGACAAAGAGGAACTGGAAGCGCGGGTAAGGGAACAGCGAGCCGCCGTCCTGGCGGCTGAAGCCTCGCTGCAATCGGCTGAGGCGTCGCTGCAGCGAAACCAGGTGGAGGCAGAAAACCCGGAGAGTGAGTTCCTCAAGCGGAACGTGGAGCGGACCAAGGAACTCTACGCGCAGAAGTTGGTGTCGCAAAGCACGCTGGACGAGGCGGAACGGCTTTACCAGATGACCTTGAACAAGCAGGCAATGGCCCAGCGGAATGTGGGGGTGAGCCGCGCCGAGGTTTCGAAAGCCAAAGCGATGGTGGCCCAGTTCCGTGCGGCCCTGGAACGGGCTGAAGAGGACCTGCGCAACTCTACCATCGTCAGCCCCATGGATGGCCTGGTGCTGTCGCGCGATGTGGAGGTAGGCGATGCGGTGTCCTCCATTCTGGTATTGGGTTCGCAAGCCACGCTGGTGATGACCTTGGGTGACGTGAGCGATGTCTACGTACTGGGCAAGGTGGACGAAGCCGATATCGGCAAGGTGTATTTGGGGCAACCCGCCCGCATCGTAGTGGAGAGCTTCAAGGACAAGAAGTACGAGGGAAAGGTAACCAAGATCTCCCCGCTGGGGGTGGAGAAAGACAACGTCACTACCTTCGAGGTACGGGTATCCATCGCCAACCCGGGCGGGGAATTGAAGGCCAACATGACTGCTAACGCGGAAGTGATTCTGGAAGAGAAAACCGGAGTATTGCTTGTGCCCGAAGCTGCGGTGGTTTACGACGCAAACCGCAAGACCTTCGTCGATGTGCCTGATGCTACAAGCAAGACGGGCAAGAAGCGGGTGCCAGTGGAATTGGGCATCTCGAATGGCGTGAAGACCGAACTGGTGGCTGGCCTTAGCAGCGGAGACCGCATCATCCTGCAATAGCGGCTGCCATTAAGCTCTGGCGCGAAGGCGGATTTTAGCCCGGATACCTCACATGGGAATGAGCCTCAAGGATCTTTTCGTCGACACCGTTCAGACGTTGTGGGCGCACAAGCTGCGCACGCTGCTGACGATGTTCGGCATCACGTGGGGCGTGGTGTCCATCACGCTGATGACAGGTGCGGGCGAGGGGCTGAAGGTGGGCCAGGAAAAGGTGTCCGCGAGCTTCGGCAAGAACCTGCTGATTTTGTTTGGGGGACGTACCAGCATGCAGGCGGGGGGTACCCGTGCCGGGCGCTCTATTCGCTTCCACGCCGATGACCACTTCAAGATTGCGCCATACTGCCCCAGTTGTGAACACATCATGCCTGAGTTGGGCCGTGGCCTCACCGTGAAATCCAGTCATAACAGCGCCACGCTAACGGTCACCGGTGCTTTCCCTGCCTTTGCGGATATTCGAAGCATCGATGTGGCCCAAGGCCGCTTTTATACGCAGGCGGATTGTGATTACGGGCGAGCGGTGGCCTTCCTCGGGTCAGACGCCAAGAAACAGCTTTTTGGTGATCGGGACGCCCTGGGCCAGACGGTATCCATCAGCAACAAACCGTATACCGTGATTGGGGTGATGCGGACAAAGGAGCAGGACTCCAGCTATGACGGCGAGGATATCCGCAAGGTTTTCATCCCCTTTCCGCGCATGCTGGGCGACTTTCCGAACCTACCGCCGGCGTTGCCAACCCATGTCGACCGCCTGCTGGTAGCTGCCCGCAGCTTTGACCATCATCTGGCCTGCAAACGCGAGCTGCGGGCAGGTCTCGCTCGCATTTACGACTGCGACCCCAATGATGAAGACGCCCTATACATCTGGGACACCATCGAGAACACAAAGGCATTCAACCAGCTCAGCGAGGGGATGAAGTACTTCCTGGGAGCCGTGGGGATTGCCACGCTTCTGATTGGCGGCATTGGCGTGATGAACGTGATGCTGGTGGCGGTGCGTGAGCGTACCCGTGAGATTGGGTTGCGCAAAGCCGTAGGCGCTACCTCGCGGTCAATCCTCTTCCAGTTCTTTGTGGAAACCATCTTTGTGGTGGCCATCAGCGGCGGTACCGGCCTGGCGGTGGCATATAGCCTCTGCGCCATGGTCAACTCCTTCCCCATGCCGCAGTTCTTCGCGGGACTGATTCCGGCATGGGAGTTCAGCGCCTTGTCGATCGGGCTGCTGGGGGTGATCGCGCTGCTCTCCGGAATGTACCCGGCCACGCGCGCCGCACTGATTGACCCGATTGAAGCCTTACGCCACGAGGCAGGAGGCTAGCCAATGTTCCGCGAGATCCTTATCCAGGCATGGATTGCGCTGCGGCGGAACCCGACGCGCAGCATCCTCACCATGGTGGGCGTGATGTGGGGCGTGGTGTCGGTGGCACTTCTGATTGCCTATGGCGATGGATTCCGTACCCAGATGGTGCGGGCCTTTGACGCCTTTGGCAAGTCAGCAATCGTTGTTTGGCCGGGTCAAACCAGTAGCCAGGCGGGTGGGGAGAAGGCTGGCAAGCCCGTGCGCATTTCGATGGAGGATTTCCACGCCATCCGCGCGGAAGGCACCCTGGTGAAGCACATCAGCCTGGAAACCGTACGCCGATTCGATGTGGGTTATGAACTGCGCCGGGAGAACTCCGCAGTCCGGGGCGTCTATCCTTCCTATGGCGTCATGCGCAATCAGGTACCCAGCTCCGGTCGCTGGATTACCGAAGAAGACCTCCTGGAACGCCGTCGCGTCGCCTTTCTGGGTGCCGAGATCAAGAAGAAGCTCTTCAGTGGACGCCCAGCAATTGGCGAAACCATCCAAATCAATGGCGCGCGGTTCACCGTCATTGGGGAGATGGCGCCCAAGCTCCAGTTCAGCAACTACTTTTCCAGCGACGACAGTTCCATCTTCATTCCTTACTCCACCGCCGGCGACATCTGGAATACCCGATACGCCAGCGTGCTGGTGTTCAGTGCCGTCACTCTCGAGCTGCAGCGAGAGGCCATCCACCAAGTGCGCTTCGCCATCGCCAAGCGGCAGAACTTCGACCCCACCGATGAGCGCGCGCTGCGAGTGATGGACCGCGAGGAGTTTCGTCCCATCATTGACGGCATTACCATTGGTCTGCAGGTACTGTTGATCTTCATTGGTCTGCTGACCCTAGGCATTGGCGGGGTGGGTGTGATGAACATCATGCTGGTTTCCATCAACGAAAGGGTGAGGGAGATTGGCCTGCGGCGCGCGCTGGGCGCAAGACGCGGCCAGGTGATGCTGCAGGTGCTCGCGGAAACGCTAGTGCTCACCTTCACGGGCGGCGTGGTGGGCATGCTTACTGCTTTTATCATTGCCGTTAGTATCGGCCAGTTGCCCCTGCTGGGGGCATTGTTTGAAGACGATTCCGGGCGTGGCGACATCCTGCTGCAGGTGTCGCTGGAGACTACTTTGTTCTCCATGTTCTTTCTACTGCTGGTGGGCCTGGCCAGCGGCTATGTGCCTGCGAGGAAGGCCGCGCAGCTTGATCCGGCAAATGCGCTCCGCTACGAATAGGCGCTAGTCGGGTTCAGTCACCGTGATTCGCTGCCTCGTGGGCACGTCGCGCAGTGTCTGCGATTTCCCGCTGGGCCAGATGATACTAACCTGTTCCGCCATGGCAAGCTTCCCCATCCCGAAGTGCAGCATCATGGGGTTGGTGGCTCCGAAACCCTCACTGCCCTTGAGTTCCTGGTACAGCGTGCGTCCACCCGCAGTGACGGTTACCCGTGCGCCAATGCCCGCACGGTTACTGTGACTGCCCTGCAGTTTCACCTGAAGCCAGTGATTGCGGTTACCGCGCAAGTTCCGGTAGAACGCGTTGCGGGCCATATCGCCGGGATAGTGCCCGCCCAACTGCGCGTACATATCCAGGTCGCCGTCGTTGTCGATGTCCACGAAAGATACTCCGTGCCCTTTGTTGCCGGGACGGGCAAACGCAGCAGCCTCGCTCCAATCCTGAAAGGTACCGTCGCATTGGTTGCGGAAGAAACGGTTCGGCTCAAGACGTGTAAGCTGCGGGTCTCCGGTGCCGAAGTAAATATCCACGCAGCCGTCGTTATCCAGGTCCGCCACGCCTGCGCCCATGGTGCCCATGGGATAGAAGAGCCCGCTCTCAAAGGTAACGTCCGTGAAGGTCCCGTTGCCGTTGTTGCGAAAGAGGCGGCTGGCATCCGGGTGAAGGTCTTTGGCGGTGGGAGGGCGGTAGCCATCCTTCAGCCCCTCAATCACCGCTTCCCAAGGGGCGAGACTAGTGGTGAGAAGGTCTGGCCACCCGTCGTTGTTGTAGTCGAAGAAGAAGCTGACGAAACCATTGTGAGGGGGTTGGGTAACTCCGGCCTTGCGCGCCACCTCGGTGAACTTCCAGTCCCCTTCGTTGTGGTAAAGCCGGTTGGGGGCGTTGTCCAGCCCGTTGATGAAGATATCCAGGCGGCCGTCCTTGTCGTAGTCGCCAACAGCGATGCCGATTACGCCGTAGTGTGGCGGCTCGTCAATCCCAGATGCCTTGGTGACGTTGGTGAACGTTCCGTCGCCATTATTGCGGTAGATCTGTGGGACGCTGCCGTCTTTCAGGACTCCGTTGGCGATTACTACGTCCAGCCATCCGTCATTGTTTAGGTCTCCCCACAACGAAACAAAGCCATCGCCCTCGTCGCCAAGCCCGCTGGAGGCAGAGACATCCACGAAACGCCCGTCCTGATTGCGGAACAGACGGTTGGGCATGGGGCCGTTCCAGCCGTTGTAGGTAACATAAAGATCTGTATGGCCATCGCCGTCGTAGTCCACTAGATTCAGGCTATAGCCCGAGGGGACATCGGCCAGGCCTACCTCACGGGTGACCTCAGTGAAGCGTTTGCCGTCGTTGCGGAAGACGGCCATGAATGTGCCGGCACCGGCCAGGAAGAGGTCCATGTCGCCGTCATTGTCGTAGTCCGCCCAGGAGCATGTGCCGTTGCCGTCAAAGCGGTCAACGCCCAACTCAGGGGCCATATCCTCAAAGGCGAAGGCATCCAGGGCCGCGCGATCAAAGGCCGGCTTCGATGAAGGGAAACGCACGTGGGCGGGCAGGGGCGGCGCATTCCCCTTCAGTTGATCCAGGGTGACCTTTAGTAGCCACTGGTCAATGGAGTCGCGGCTGCCCTGAGCGGCCTCGTAAAAGTGCCGCGCGGCACCCTCATAGTCGCCCATCCGGTAGTGGCTGGTGCCTAGTTCCCGAAGGGCCTCCAGGCGTTGTGCGGGCACGCGCGTCCGTGCGAGAGCCTGCTGGAAATAGCGGATAGACTCCGCGAAGCTGGCCCGCCGGGATAGTGTCTTGCCCATCTGGAAATAGGCCGCGGTTTCCTCGTTGCTAAAGGGCACGACGTGGTCAATCAGCCGGTCGAGGATTTCGATGGAACGGTCGAGCCCCAGGAGGGGGTCATGCGGCACTCGCTGGCCTGCCCCATGTTCGTGGCCATGCCCGTGGGTGAAGCGTACCTCTCCTGACATCCACTCTGTGAGGGTGAGAAGGTATTCGCTGGCGTTGGGTTCCAGTTTGGCAACTCGGGAAGCATAGGCATAGGCGAGGTTGGGGTCGTAGTAGAGCAACTCCGCGCGGGCGTGAAGGATGGCCTTGGTGCGCAAGGCGGGGATGTGGTTCTGGTCCTTGGCGATGGCTGTACCCAACGCCTCCATGGCCAGCCCTAGAGAGATGCGGCGCTTGGCCGGATCTGGCATCGCGTAGAAGTCCAGCAGATGCGAACGTCCCAGCTGGAACCAGATCTCAGCGTCATCCGGGCTGGCCTGCTGCAGGCGCAATAGCTCTTTGCGTGCTTCTTGCGTCTTTCCCTCCCGCAGCAGCATCAACGCAGCGCGCAATGGCGTCTCGCGGAGGGTATAGCCTGGCAGACCGCCGGGAGGCTGTGGGTGTGGAGGGTGACGATGGTCATGCTGTCCCCACAGCAATGCGGCTGCAAGTGGTAGCGCCAACAGCGGTAGAACGAATGCGAGATGTTGTCGTTGCACCATGGGACGGCGGAAGCCTCCCCTTGATTATCGTGAATCTCGCGCGCGGCGTTTGGCGATGCTACTGGGATTACCGCAATTCTTTGCCCGCATACGAAACGAACCCACGCGGCCCTTCCGGGTGGCGTGGGTTCAGAGCTTGGGATTGGCGGAGAACTTACTTGGCCAGATCCACCTGGCTGAAGAAGTACGCCAGCTCAATGGCTGCATTTTCCGGCGAGTCACTACCGTGGATGCAGTTGCGCTCGATGCTCTCAGCAAAGCGCTTGCGAATGGTGCCTTCGGCCGCATTGGCAGGGTTGGTGGCACCCATCACCTCCCGCAGCCTGGCCACGGCATCTTCCCGCTCAAGTGCCAGGGTCACCACTGGCCCTTCGGTGATGAAGCGGATGAGGTCCGGGAAGAAGGAGCGTTCCCGGTGGACTCCGTAAAAGCCCTCCGCCTCTTCCTGCGTCAATTGCCGCATGCGCATGCCTACGATCCGGAAGCCTGCGTGCTCAAGGACGGCCAGAATCTCGCCGGTTTGGCCATTAGCCACGGCGTCGGGCTTAATCATGCTGTAAGTTCTGGAAACTTCGCTCATAAAACCGCCTTCAGGGTCTCTCCAATTACGGCCGGCGATTCGCATACGTGGATACCCGCGTCGCGCATGGCCTGAATCTTGTCTTCCGCTTTGCCGCTACCACCGGAAATAATGGCCCCCGCATGGCCCATCCTGCGGCCAGGAGGCGCCGTCTGTCCGGCAATGAACCCGACTACCGGCTTCTTGACGTTCGCCTTAACGTAAGCGGCTGCGCGCTCTTCATTGTCGCCACCAATTTCGCCAATCATAATGATCGCGTCGGTGTCGGGATCTTCATTGAAGAGGCGGATGGCGTCCACGTGGGTTGTGCCCACAATCGGGTCGCCACCGATGCCAATGCAGGTGCTTTGCCCGATACCCAACTGGGTGAGCTGGTGGACGGCCTCGTAGGTGAGGGTTCCGCTACGAGAGACCACGCCCACCCGTCCCGGCTTGTGGATATGCCCCGGCATGATGCCGATTTTGGCCTCTCCGGGAGTGATGATGCCCGGGCAGTTGGGGCCAATCAGACGGCTCTTACGGCCCTTCATGAACTGCCAGACGTTTACCATATCCACCGTGGGAATGCCTTCGGTGATACAAATCACCAGGGGAATCTCCGCGGCCACAGCTTCCATGATGGCGTCAGCGGCGAACGGGGGCGGCACAAAGATGAGCGCCACATTCGCCTTGGTGATGGACATGGCATCCGCAACGGTGTTAAACACCGGACGGTCAAGATGTGTGCTGCCGCCCTTGCCGGGGGTAACTCCACCCACCACGTTCGTTCCGTAGGCGATACATTGCGAGGCGTGGAAACTGCCTTCCTTGCCGGTGAAGCCCTGCACCAGAATCCGCGAGTCTTTGTTTACGAGAATGCTCATCGTGTGTCTCCTCGGGAATCAAGGCTAGGCTACCTGCCCGGCCAATGCCACTACTTTCTCAGCTGCGTCTTTCATGGTGGCGGCGCTCACCAGATTCAGGCCGCTCTCGGCCAGCATTTGCCGCCCGAGTTCCACGTTAGTGCCTTCCATGCGCACCACCACGGGAACCTGAATGTTGAGGTCGCGCGCGGCGGCGATGACCCCTGTGGCCAGCGTGTCGCAGCGCAGGATCCCGCCGAAGATGTTAATCAGCACAGCCTTGACGTTGTCGTCAGAAAGCAGAATGTGGAAAGCGTTCTTGATCTGCTCAGCGTTTGCGCCACCGCCGACATCCAAGAAGTTCGCGGGACTGCCCCCGGCGTACTTGATGATGTCCATGGTGGCCATGGCCAGCCCTGCACCGTTTACCATGCAAGCCACATTGCCGTCCAGCCGTACGTAGTTCAGGCTGAACTTGGAGGCCTCTACCTCAAGCGGATCCTCTTCGTTAAAGTCCCGCAGTTCCAGCAAATCCTTGTGCCGGAAGAAGGCATTGTCGTCAATGCCGATCTTGGCGTCCAGTGCGAAGACACCACCATCTTCGGTGAGGATGAATGGGTTGATTTCCGCGAGGTTTGCGTCGATTTCCTCATACGCCTTGGCGAGAGCCAGGATGGCCTTCGCAGCGGCGTTGACGCTGCTGGCCGGTACGCCAATGCCGAAGGCGAGATTGCGAGCCTGGAATGGGCTAAGCCCGAGGCCCGGCTCCATCACTTCGCGAAGGATCTTCTCTGGCGTGGCTGCTGCGACTTCCTCAATCTCCATGCCACCCTCGGAGGAGGCCATGAAGACGTTCTTGCCGATCACTCGGTCAAGCACGATGCCAAGGTACAGTTCCTTCTTGATGGGCAGGGTCTGCTCCACCAGCACCTTCTGGACGAGGCGTCCTTCGGGGCCGGTCTGGTGGGTCACCAGCGTCATGCCCAGGATCTGGCCCGCGATCTTCTCGGTCTCAGCGGCATCCGCGGCAAGCTTCACGCCACCGCCCTTGCCCCGTCCGCCGGCGTGGATCTGCGCCTTCACCACCACTCGGCCGCCCAATTCCTTTTGAGCGGCCACGGCATCTTCTATTGTTGACGCCACCTTCCCCTTGGGCACGGGAACACCGTACTTGGCCAAGATGGCCTTGGCCTGATACTCGTGAATTTTCATGGGATGTAAGCCTGCTGCTTCGCCCGGACAAGATTTCGAACACAAACCGGGGAAGACGGTCTTTGAGTTACGCTACACTCAAAACTCCAGTCTAGCATGGCCATTCTGCCCTACCTCCACCGCATTGTCACAAAGGAAGATTTGCCCCTGCCTGATGCCGAAGCCGCAATGCGTGTGTTGCTTACGGGCGGAGAGAGCCTACCCCTGATTGCCGCGTTTCTGGCCGTTTTGCGAACCAAAGGCGAAACGGCCGAGGAACTTGCTGGCTTTGCTATGGCCATGAGGGAGGCAGGCACCGCAGTGCCCTTGGATTTCTCTCTGGGTCCGGTTGTGGACACCTGTGGCACCGGGGGAGATGGGGCACACACCTTCAATATCTCCACGGTTGCGGCGTTTGTGGTGGCTGGCTGCGGCATTCGGGTGGCCAAGCACGGCAACCGCGCCATCTCCAGCCGCTGCGGCAGCGCCGATGTCCTGGAAGCGCTCGGCATCCCGCTGCTGGATTCCGCGGAACTCGCCGCGCGCGCAATTGAGGAAACGGGCATCGGCTTCCTGTTCGCCCCTGCCTTCCACCCTGCGGTGAAGCATGTGATGCCGGCGCGGCTGGAACTGAAAATGCGCACGGCGTTTAACCTTCTTGGCCCTTTGGCGAACCCTGCACGCGCCACGCATCAGGTGATTGGGGCTCCAGGCCTGCGCGAAGCACGCATGATGGCCGAAGCACTCACCCGGCTCTCCATTACGAAGGCTTTCGTCGTTCACGGTGCGGATGGACTGGACGAGATTACTACCACCACCTCCACATCGCTGTTCGCGGTTACTCGCGAAGGAGGCGCCACGGTGGAGGAGTCTACCTTCCACCCATCGCAGTTGGGTATCCCGCTGGCCCGGCCCGAGGATCTGGCCGGAGCGGACGCGGCGGCGAATGCACAGATACTATTGGATGTGTTGCGAGGTGCGCCAGGCCCCCGGCGTGACATTGTGGTAGTGAACGCGGCCTTCGCGCTGCTTGCCGCCGGGGTGGTGTCCTCGTTGGAGGAGGCGGCGTACGTCGCTTTGGATTGCATTCAATCCGGAAGCGCCATGGAGCGTTTTCGTCGACTACAGGATTTCTGTGCCGCACATGTGAGCCAGAGCGCATAAGCGGGCCTGTCAGGGGACGGCTTCCACTTGCGACGGCCCTCGCTACAATGAAGCCCATGATGTTGGAACAGCTGAAGGTTGCCGCTGCGCCAGTAGCCACCATTCCCGGGGCGCTGGAAGAGAATCTCACTCTGATGGATGCCGCTTGCCGCGACGCGGCGGCGCTGGGGGCTAGCCTTGTCCTGTTCCCTGAGCTTTCGCTTACCGGGTTTCTGCCCAATCATCCGCAGGCCTCGCATGCGGTTTGGCTTGCCGATGCGCTGGCGGGAGCCTGGCGGATGGCGCTTGCCATCGAAAGCCCTGCCGTACAAGCGCTGCGGGAAATGTCGCGAACGCATAACTTGTTCCTGGCGGCTGGTCTGCTGGAGCATGGTGGCAATGTGCTGCACAACAGCCACCTGCTGATTGGGGAAGGGAGGGTTTGGGGCGTGTGGCGCAAGATGCACGTGCCGCTGTTTGAAATGCCCTTTTATAACGGCGGGGGCCCGCCACCTGTGGCGGACACACCCCTCGGACGAATCGGAATCAATATCTGCTTTGACGCCTTCTTGCCAGAATCCACACGATTGCTGGCTGTCCAGAATGCCGAGATCGTACTATTCCCCTTCGCTGCGGATCCTCAGCCGGTGACACCGGAGGGCTGGTTTTCCTGGGCTCAGCCCGTCCTGCAGATGCGATGCCTTGAGAACGCGGTGTTTGGGGTGGCCTGCAACTATCTGGGGGAGGTTAGCTTCGCGCGCGTGAGCCAGCGGTTTCCCGGCGGGGCGGCGATCCTCAATCCGAATGGGTCAACGTTGAGCGGACCCCATGCGGGAATGGCCGTCGCAACCCTCACGCGGGAGGCCCTAGTGGAAGCGCGTTCCGCCTTTGAGTACACCTATCGATTCCGCCGCCCAGAGCTATACGGCAGTCTTACCCGCTAGGGGCAGACCGGATCAGAAGCAGTTGTGGCAGAGATTACTCAGTTTGCCCGCGGCTGTAGCGTTCGTAAACTTCCGCGATGTTGGCCTCTTTCTCGTCTCCCGAATGAATCAGGATCCGGTAGCGGAAGCGAACGCTCTGCCCGGGGCTCAATGTGAGGCTGCCATCCAGATCTTTATTGCGCTCAAAGTCGCGGACGCCAAAGGGATTCAGTGAGAACAGTCCGTAGTCGCGGGCGTGCCAGTAGGTGGGGTACCGAGGGTTCTCTGGGTGCTCCAACATAGCGATTCCCAGCTTTTCGCCGTCCACCACCGCACTGTAGTCAACCCAAGGTGCACGCTTACCCCAGATTTCCTTTCCTTCCACACCGTTTGCGTTCACCATCCGTCCAGTTCGCTGTGGGGTTTTCGGTGCCTTGGGATTGCCGGCCAGTTCAAACTCAGGGGATGTCCGCAGAGCGAAGGTTCCTTCCTTGGTGTCACCGAAACGGACGTTGGACTTGGCCGTCAATCGGAGGTCGATGTCGATGGCGCGCTGCCCAGGTGCTTTGTGGAAGACCATCGTGCGGTCTTCTTCCAGAAGCAACTCGCCCTTCGGACTCTTCCACGCAAAACGTACTCGCAAGGAACCCTGGCTGGCCCCGCTCTGGGTATCCTCTACCGTGATGAGCTCAATCAGGCCCAGGTTGTCGCGCTTGTAGATGGATTCATTGGCCCAAAAATCCACGCCATTCACGTCGCCATGGGCATAGAACAGTCCCCGGTGGTGCGGGTGATCTTTCATTTCACCTTCGCGCTCTGCCATGGGATACATGCGGCTGACGATCTTGCCGGATGCAGAGCGTAACGGGTGCAGGTAGGGCTTGGGGGAGGCCAGATAGAGGTCACTTTCGTGCTTCCCGTCGACTGTGATAGAAATCTTGTCTCCGCTGTGGCTTACATTAACCTGAGCTGGCAGCAGTAGCGTCATCACGATGCCCGCGAGGGCAAGCCGTAGACATTCAGCAGCGATTGATTTCAACATTCCTGGTACTCCTCTCAAGCCGATCGGGGGCAACGCATTGCTCCGCCCGGTTGGAACCGGCTGGCGCCAATTGTCGGGACGGCACCTTGGGCCTTATTGTTACAGATCGTAGCGCAGGCCGCCATCGGCTGCTTCGGTCGATGTCATTATCCGCCTGAATTGTAGTCCGGATTGCGTTCGGTGGGCAGCACCGCGTCGGTTCGCTTCCAAAAGGTGAGAATCTCATCGATGAGTTCGTCGCGCTTCGCTGGCTGTGTCTGTGCGAGGTCA